>NZ_CADIJO010000006.1 GCF_902859705.1 Achromobacter deleyi
TAACCCCCGAAAGGGTCGAGTCATACGTCGCTACTCAAAGGAAGTGAGGTATGTTCTTAAACTTGACGTCTAAGGTACTTCACTTCTAGTGAGCACTTGATTTCATTGTGCTTGTGACCGAAGTCACTATGCACCCGCATCAAGCGCCCACACTTATCGGTTGTTTAATTGTTAAAGAGCGGCACTGCTAAATTCTGTACTGCGTTTACTTCTTACTGCTATCTGCCCCTCAACTTCGGCTAACTTCGCTTTCGCGTCGTCGCTGTCGTTGCAGCAGAGAAACGAGATTATGAAGAAGTTTTTATCGTTTGTCAAGTCAGCTTCGTTTCGCTTTAAAACTTTCGTTTTTCAACTCAACTTCACCGCCTTGCCACTCGACCCCTTCAGGTCTCGCCTTAGCAGCTATCGAAACATCAGGGTTAACCCTAACTTTTCGGCAACTGCCAAGCCTGAAACTATAACACAACTTTTGCAGATTATGCAACCGGCTTTTGCCTAATTTGCACCCTATCTTGCAACCCCGCTATCCGGTGAATCACTTCACTTTCCAGCAGCCCCGGGAAACCCCAGAGGTTGGTTACCGCCCAGTCGGCTAGCAACTTGATTCAGACCACCCTACCGGGTAAACCCTGATTCGCTGTCACCAGCCAAGCCCAAGACTATAGCACAATTTTTGCAGATTGTGCAACTGGCTTCTGCCTGATTTGCACCATCTTTTGCAAAACCCGCTGACTGCTGGTTCGAGAATCAGGTCACAAACTGCTGACCCACTCATCGCCTTGGAGCCCTGCGGCAAATCTGTCTTGCCGAGGCATCCAGATCCGTTGCACTTGCTTGGCTTCGCGGTTCACAAAACTGCTTGAACTGCGAAGGAGCGAGACTATAGCACAGATTTTTGGCTTGTCACGCCAGGATGACACCCACTTTGCAGAAAGATGATGTTTTCGGGGGACGCACCCCTTGAGACCCTGGGGTTCCTGTAGCTTCTCCTCCATATAGAGGGGCAGTCTGGCACGGACAGTTCCCTCTATATAGGTAAGGCGCGTCTCTCTATATAGGAGTGCCGACCTGGTCTGCCCTCCCTATGTTCGCCACCCTTGCGGCCCTCTTATATAGAGCACGCGAAAGTCCTGCCTCGCCCCCACGGACTACAGCCGCAGTTCGGTGGTTTCCTTGATTTGCTGAAGCGCAAAGAAGGATCGCATGTCGACCACCGCCGGGTGGCGCATCAAGGTGTCCATGGCGAACTTGGAGAAGTGGGCCAGGTCAGCGACCTGGATGCGCAGCAGATAGTCCATGTCGCCAGACATGGCGTAGCACTCGACTACCTCGGGCCAGAGCTGCACGTCGCGGGCGAAGTCGCTCATCGGGGCGTGACTGGACCCGCTGTATTTGTTCAGGCGGATGTTCACGTACGCCAGCAGACCGAGCCCCACCTTTTCGGCGTCGATCAGCGCCACGTACTTCTTGATGAAGCCCTTCTCTTCCAGGCGCCGGACCCGGCGCAGGCAGGGACTGGGCGACAGGGATACGCGGTCGGCCAGCTCTTGATTGCTGAGCCGGCCATCGCGTTGCAACTCGGCCAGAATCCTTAGATCTGTCCTATCAAGCTCCAAGTCAGACATATTTAGCCCCAGATGTTTTATCTTCGGCAATATTATTGCCCAACCTTGCCGCTTTCGCGACATGTTTGCAATTGTCTGCCTGCGGTTCCTCCCTACAATCTTCATCCTGGACTTGGAGAACAAGTCGACCGCACAACGATTCAAGGGAGCAGACCTATGAGCAGCGCTTTCCAACCCTGGGACAACCCGATGGGCACCGCCGGGTTCGAATTCATCGAGTACGCCGCGCCGGACCCCGCCGCGCTGCGCAAGGTGTTCGAACTGCTGGGCTTCAAGGCCATCGCCAAGCACCGCCACAAGGACGTGACGCTGTACCGCCAGGGCGGCGTGAACTTCCTGATCAACGCCGAACCCGATTCGTTCGCCCAGCGCTTTGCCCGCCTGCATGGCCCGTCCATCTGTGCCATCGGCTTTCGCGTGCAAGATGCCGCGGCCGCCTACAAGCGCGCGCTGGAACTGGGCGCCTGGGGCTTCGATTCGCACAGCGGCCCGATGGAACTGAACATTCCCGCCATCAAGGGTATCGGCGATTCGCTGATCTACCTGGTGGATCGCTGGCAGGGCAAGGAAGGCCACGGCGGCATCGGCGACATCAGCATCTATGACGTGGACTTCGTGCCGGTGGACCCGGACAACGCGCAGGCCGACCTGAACCATCGCGGCGCGGGCCTGACGCTGGTGGATCACCTGACGCACAATGTGCACAAGGGCCGCATGGCCGAATGGTCCGAGTTCTACGAGCGCCTGTTCAACTTCCGCGAAGTGCGCTACTTCGACATCGAAGGCAAGGTGACGGGCGTGAAGTCCAAGGCGATGACGTCGCCCTGCGGCAATATCCGCATTCCGATCAACGAGGAAGGCACGGAAGAGAAAGGCCAGATCCAGGAATACCTGGACCTGTACCGCGGCGAAGGCATCCAGCACATCGCCATGGCCACCGAAGACATCTACGGCACCATCGAGGCGCTGCGCGCCAACGGTGTAGTGTTCCTGGATACGCCGGAAACCTATTACGAGCTGCTGGACCGCCGCCTGCCCAACCACGGCGAAGACGTGGCCCGCCTGCAGAAGAACCGCATCCTGCTGGATGGCGCCCCCGACGGTGGACTGCTGCTGCAGATCTTCACCGAAAACCAGATCGGCCCGATCTTTTTCGAGATCATCCAGCGCAAGGGCAACGACGGTTTCGGCGAAGGCAACTTCAAGGCCCTGTTCGAGTCGATCGAGCTGGACCAGATGCGCCGCGGCGTGGTGAAAAACGTCGACTGACCGCTTCCCCCTCCAGCGCCCGGCGTCTTGCGCCGCGCGCTGGCCTTGAAACCTCACCTTGCGTGAGGTTTTTTTTCGCCGGTGTTATTTCGTCAGGCGGTCCTGGAACTGCTTGCGGAACTTGGCCACCTTGGGCGCGATGACGAATTGGCAATAGCCTTGCTCGGGGTGCAGGGCGAAATAATTGCGGTGATAGTCTTCGGCCTGCCAGAACTTGGCGGGTGCCAACACCTTGGTGACGATGGGCGCATCGTAGATTTTCTGCGCATCGACTTCGGCGATGACGGCTTCGGCCTGTTCGCGCTGGGCGTCGTTCTGCCAGAAGATGGCCGATTCGTACTGCGGACCGATATCGTTGCCCTGGCGGCCCGGGGTGGTCGGGTCGTGGGTGGCGAAGAAGACGCGCAGCAGGTCACTGTAGGAAAGCTCGGCCGGATCGAATTCGACGCGGGCCACTTCGATGTGCCCGGTGTCCTTGCCGCAGACCTGCTCGTAGCTGGGGTTGTCCACGTGGCCGCCGCTATAGCCGGGCAGCACGCTCTTGACGCCGCGCAGATTCTCGAAGACCGCTTCGACGCACCAGAAGCAGCCACCGCCAAGAACGGCGACTTCATTGCCCGGGGAAGGTTGTTCTGCCATGACGATTCCTTTCTAGAAGACGATAAGACTACTGCTTGGGCGGCGCGAGCGACAAGATCCATTCGGCCAGGAGGCGCGCGTCTTCAGGGCTGACGTGGGTTTGCGCCGGCATGGGCACGGCGCCCCAGGCGCCGCGGCCGCCCCCGCGGATCTTGCCGGCCAGGTAATCCACCATGGCGTCGCCCTGCCCGGCATAGCGCTCGGCCACGCTGGCCAGCGGCGGGCCCACGCGCTTGGCGTCCACCTGGTGGCACGCCATACAGGCCTTGCTCTTGGCCAGGTCCAGGCCGGTGGTCTGGGCCTGCGCCCCACCGGCGACCAGCAGGCCGGCGGCGACTACCCACAAACTACGTATCAAATGCATCGGTTACTGCCCCACGGCTCGCGGTGCTGGCGAGCTTGCCGAACTTGGCAAGCACACCGCGTCTATAACGCGGCTTGGGCTGGACCCAGGCCTGACGACGAGCCGCCATTTCTTCGTCGCTGATATTGAGCTGCAACAGCAGCTTGTGGGCATCGATGGTAACCGAATCGCCCTCGCGAATCAGCGCGATCGGGCCGCCTACGAAGGCTTCGGGCGCCACGTGGCCCACGACCATGCCCCAGGTGCCGCCGGAGAATCGGCCGTCGGTGATGAGGCCGACGGTTTCGCCCAGGCCCTGCCCGATCAGGGCGGAGGTCGGCGCCAGCATTTCACGCATGCCGGGCCCTCCCTTGGGACCTTCGTAGCGGATCACCACCACGTCGCCGTCTTTGATCTGGCGCGCCATGATGGCGGCCATGGCGTCGTCTTCGGAATCGAAGACGCGCGCCGGCCCGGTGATGACCGGATTCTTCAGGCCGGTGATCTTGGCCACGCAGCCCTCGGGCGACAGATTGCCCTTGAGGATGGCCAGGTGGCCCTGCGGATACAGGGCGCGGTCCAGCGGCATGATCACATCCTGGTCGGCGCGCGGCGCATCCGGGATGTCTGCCAGGGTCTCGGCGATGGTCTTGCCGGTGATCGTCATGCAATCGCCGTGCAGCAAGCCGGCATTGAGCAGCAGCTTCATGACCTGCGGGATGCCGCCAGCACGATGCAGGTCGGTGGCGACGTACTTGCCGGAAGGCTTCAAGTCGCAAAGCACGGGCACGCGTTTGCGGATGCGTTCGAAATCGTCGATGGTCCAGGGCACCTCGGCGGCATGCGCGATGGCCAGGAAATGCAGCACCGCGTTGGTCGAGCCGCCCGTGGCCATGATGACCGAGACGGCGTTCTCAATGGATTCGCGGGTGATGATGTCGCGCGGGCGCAGGCCACGCCTGACTGCTTCGACCAGGACCCGCGCCGATTCGGCCGCGGACACGACCTTTTCGTCGTCTTCGTTGGCCATGGTGCTGGAGTACGGCAGGCTCATGCCCATGGCTTCGAAGGACGAGCTCATGGTGTTGGCGGTGTACATGCCGCCACAGGAGCCCGACCCGGGGATGGCGCACTTCTCGATCTGCTTGAAGTCAGCCTCGGGCATACGGCCCATGGTGTACTCGCCCACGGCTTCGAAGACCGACACGATGGTCAGGTCCTTGCCCTTGTAGTGGCCCGGCTTGATGGTGCCCCCATAGACGTAGATGCCGGGCACGTTCATGCGCGCCAGGGCGATCATGCCGCCGGGCATGTTCTTGTCGCAGCCGCCGATGACCACCACGCCATCCATCCACTGGCCCTGAGCGGCGGTTTCGATGCAGTCGGCGATGACCTCCCGCGACACCAGCGAATACTTCATGCCTTCGGTGCCCATCGACATGCCGTCCGAGATGGTGGGCGTACCGAATACCTGCGGGTTGGCGCGGGCGCCGCGAATGGCCTCGATGGCGGCGTCGGCCAGGCGCTGCAGGCCGCTGTTGCAGGGGGTGATGGTGGAATGGCCGTTGGCCACGCCGATCATCGGATTCTCGAAGTCGGCTTCCTGGTAGCCCAGCGCGTAATACATGGCGCGATTGGGCGCCCGGGCGACGCCGTGGGTGATATGGCGGGAACGTTCGTTGTGCGACATGGTCTGTTGTCTCCTGTCGGCCGTCAGGGCGCGGACATGGCGGCCGCGCCCGGGAGGGTGGCCTGGCTCGCTCGCATGCGAATCTTCAAGGCTCGCCGGTTATTATCATTCAACTTCATTGTGTCGGGCGGAACATGCTGCAATATCCAAAATTCGACCCCGTTGCCCTGCAGATCGGGCCCTTGGCTATCCATTGGTACGGGCTGATGTATCTGCTGGGCTTCGCCCTGGTGTATTTCCTGGGCCGGCGCCGCATCACGCGCGGCCATACCACGTCGCTGAACGTACGCGACCTGGAAGACCTGATCTTCTACAGCGTGCTGGGCGTGGTGCTGGGCGGGCGACTGGGCTACGTGCTGTTCTACAAGCCGGGCTACTACCTGTCGCACCCGCTGGAAGTGCTGTACCTGTGGGAAGGCGGCATGTCGTTCCACGGCGGCCTGATCGGGGTGATCCTGGTGATGTTGCTGTTCGCCCGCAAGAAAAAGCTGCCGTTTTTCGCAGTCAGCGATTTCATCGCACCGCTCATCCCGCTGGGACTGGGCTTTGGCCGCCTGGGCAATTTCATCAACGGCGAACTGTGGGGCCGCCCCACCGACGTGCCATGGGCGATGGTGTTCCCGAGCAGCGGCGATGGCGTGCCGCGCCATCCGTCGCAGCTCTATGAGCTGGGCCTGGAAGGCATCGTGCTGTTCGCGCTGATGTGGTGGTTTTCGAGCAAGCCGCGCCCGCTGGGGCAGGTGAGCGCGGTATTCCTGATGGGCTACGGAACGTTCCGTTTCCTGGTGGAATTCACCCGCGAGCCGGACAACTTCCTGGGCCTGCTCGCGGGCGGATTGAGCATGGGACAGTGGCTGTCCCTGCCGATGGTCGCCCTGGGCGCCATCATGTTCATTCTTACTGCAAAACGATCGTCCCGTTGACCGAGATGCTGACCGTGACGTCTCCCGCTTCCAGGGGGACGTCCGCGCTGAAGCCGGCGCCACCCGAGGCATCCTTGGCCATCGCGCCCATCATGCGCGGCATCGGCGTGACGCCGCCCGAGCCGCCCAGCTCAAGCTTGCTCAAGCGGTAGCCCGAGAAACCGAAGGCGTTCGATGCCGCCAGCGCGCGGTCCTTGAAGGCCTGCGCGGCTTCTTTCAGCAGCTTGCGTTCTTCGGCTTCGCGCACTTCGCGCGACAGCGAAAAGCTGATGTTCGAAATGGCAGTCTTGTCGGACAGCTTGGAAGCCAGCGCGGCCGCAGCCGCGAAGTCCTTGGATTCCAGGATGATCTCGCCCTGGCCGCGCCAGCCGGCATTCTTGGACACCTTGCTGCCGCTGCTGGAATTGGGCCAGACATTGAAGCTGCCGGTGCGCACATCCACCCCCTTGGTATCGCGGGCCCGCTTGGCCACGTCGTCCAGCATGGCGGTCAGCTTCTGGCCGGCCGTGGGCTGATCCGCGGCTTCGACCTCGGCGGACAGCGAAATACGCACCGTGTCTTGCTTGACCTCGGACGAGGCCGTCGCCTGCAGGGTCAACTCGGGCGAGCGGTTGGCCGTGGCTTCCGTCGGCGCGGGCGTCTGCGCCTGCGCGAACACGGGCTGTGCCATGGACAGAGCGGCCACGGCTGCGCACGCCGCGCCAAGTTTGGTCAGCGAAAAAACGGGGTGTTTGAACATGGACTGGTCCTATGAGGGAGGACGATGGGGAGGCGCCCGACGCGGACCTGCGCTCGTGGCAGGTCCGCTGGGATAGATGCCCCGCCTGTGCCGTCTAGGCCGGCATCTCGAACCCTGAGGTTCAAGGTGGTCGCGTTCCGAAGAGCCTTGGGTTCATCTACGAGAGACAATCACGCCAGCTCTGCACTCCCGCAACCAATATGCCATAAGACATAGGTTCAGAGAATGTATGGCCAAGTCACGGACACGGCAGGGACAAACTGAAAATACTGAAAAAACTGTTGAAAACCGCGTATGAACGTCAGAGCAGTTTTTCTTGGCCCGACAAGGCATCGTCGAGGACTGCGTTCATGTCCTCAATTCTACGCTTGAAGTCGCCGACCGCCAAACCGCCCAGCGGACCATCGGGCGCTTTCATGGCAAGGAGCTCGCCAGCGACCTGCAACGCGGCCATCACGGCGATGCGTTCGTTGCTGGAGACCTTGCCGGTGCCCTGGATGCGCAGCATGAGCTGGTCGACGTGGCGCACGGCGGCCATCAGCGTGGGCTTTTCTTCGGCGGAGCACGCCAGCGAGTAGTCGCGCCCCAATATGGTTACGTCAACGCGTTCCATCAGTGTTGCTCTCCGGACGGCGCACCCGGCAAGCGGGCCAGGACGGCGTCGATGCGCTCGCGGGCCGAGGCAGCGGCCGCGCGCAAGCGCTGTAGTTCGGTGTCGCGCACTTGCAGGCTGCCCTGCAGCTCGGTTTCCCGGGCGGAGAAACGCGCTTCGAGCGAGTGGCGCTCGGCGGTTTCGCGGGCGAGCTGTTCGCGCAGGGCCACTTCGGCCTTCTGTGCCTGCTCGAGCATCGCGGTGACGGCGCCGTCGTTGTCTTGCAGCTTGTGCTGCAAGGCGGCGATGTCGGCGTCGCGCTCGGCAGCGCGTTGCTTGAGCACGCGCTGTTCGGCTTCGGATTCATTCAGGCGCGCGCGCAGAGCATCGCGCTCGGCGTGGAGGTGCCGGGTGCGTTGCACCAGTTGCCCGATACGGGCGGCGAGTTGGTCTAGGTCTTGCAGCATGGGCGCTATCGTAAACCATCCAGGTGGGAATCGGGCCTCTTCACGCAAGGTGAGAAACACGGCAATATTCAGTAGGAAATGCAGCTGTCATTCCAGCGGCCGGCAACATAACCGATCAGGACCAACTAGAAAAGTCCCGCGCGCCTGGAATTCGACGGATCGACTCGGTCCGCTTTCGCATTTCTTTCTATAAACTTTCACTTAGCTTTCAAAACGCCATCAATCTGCCCGCCCCGTTACATCTGGGGATCGGGAGTTCCCCAATTCTAGGGAAAACCCCAGGCTTTCACCGAGCTTACAGGGTTTGCATCGCCGCGGGCGTCCATTACCATTCGGCCTTTCAAGAAGCCTCGCCGACGCTTTCAAAAGACCCAAGGCACCGCGACGTGCCTTTTTTGTGCCTGTCACTCGCCTTTCGGCCCGTCTGGCAGATCACAAGCCCTTTTTTATCTACATGCTGTAAACAGGAGCCAACCAATCATGCAGCTACGCAATCGACAGGACTTCTGGTCGGGGGTGATGTTCATCGCCCTTGGACTGGGATTCGCCTGGCAAGCCAGCAGCTACCAAATGGGTACTGCCGCCCGGATGGGCCCCGGGTATTTTCCTTTCTGGCTAGGCATTGTTCTGGCATTGCTGGGCGCCATCGTGCTGCTTGGCTCGCTGTCCAAGAAGGCCCAGGAGACCCACGTCGACAAGTTCGACTGGCGCATCGTCCTGCTGGTGGTCGGATCCGTGGTCATCTACGGTCTGGTCCTCAAGCTGCTGGGCATCTATATCTCGGTGTTCATCCTGGTTGTGATCAGCAGCCTGGCGAGCCACGAGTTCAGCCTGAAGGTCGCCGTTGCCAACGGCATCTTCCTGGTGGTGTTCTCGTATCTCGCATTCGTCAAGGGGCTGGGGCTGATTTTCCCGCTGTGGCCGTCGTTTCTGGGCATGAACTAAGGAGCAACCGGTCATGGAATTGTTTGACAACCTGATGTTGGGTTTCTCGGTGGCGTTTACGCCCGAGAACCTGTTGTACGCGCTGCTGGGCTGCGTCCTGGGTACGTTGATCGGCGTGCTGCCGGGCATCGGCCCCGTCCCGACCATCGCCATGCTGCTGCCGATCACGTACGTGCTGCCGCCGGTGGCCGGCCTGATCATGCTGGCCGGTATTTACTACGGCGCCCAATATGGTGGCTCGACCACGGCAATTCTCGTGGCGCTGCCAGGGGAAACGTCCGCGGTGGTGACCGTGCTGGACGGT
This sequence comes from Achromobacter deleyi, assembly GCF_902859705.1. Taxonomy (GTDB): domain Bacteria; phylum Pseudomonadota; class Gammaproteobacteria; order Burkholderiales; family Burkholderiaceae_B; genus Achromobacter; species Achromobacter deleyi. The sequence continues at coordinate 9,537 of NZ_CADIJO010000006.1, forward strand.
CACCAGATGGCCCGCAATGGCCGTGCTGGCGCCGCCCTGGCGATTGCCGCCCTGGGTTCGTTCTTTGCCGGTTGCGTGGCCACGCTGCTGCTGGCCGCCTTCGCGCCCCCGCTGGCTGAAGTCGCCTTCAAGTTCGGCCCCGCCGAGTACTTCTCGCTGATGTGCCTGGGCCTGGTCGGCGCCGTGGTGCTGGCCTCGGGCTCGCTGCCCAAGGCAATCTCGATGATCATCCTGGGCCTGCTGCTCGGCATGGTCGGCACTGACGTCAACTCGGGCGTTGCCCGCTTCGACTTCGGCGTGCCGGAACTGCAAGACGGTATCGACTTCGCCATCGTGGCCATGGGCGTGTTCGGCTTTGCCGAAATCATGACCAACCTCGAGCAGAAGGAAAACCGCGTCGACATCACCGACAAGATCGGCTCGCTGTATCCCAACAAGCAGGAATTCAAGGAATCGTATCCCGCGGTCATTCGCGGCACGGCCCTGGGTTCGGCCCTGGGCATCCTGCCGGGCGGTGGCGCCGTGCTGTCGTCGTTCGCGTCGTACACGCTGGAAAAGAAGATCTCGCGCAATCCGGAACGCTTCGGCAAGGGCCACCCGGCCGGCCTGGCTGGCCCGGAATCGGCCAACAACGCCGCCGCGCAGACGTCGTTCATCCCGCTGCTGACCCTGGGCATCCCGGGTAACGCCGTGATGGCGCTGATGGTCGGCGCCATGACGATCCACAACATCCAGCCCGGCCCGCAAGTCATGACGAGCCACCCCGAGCTGTTCTGGGGCCTGATCGCCTCGATGTGGATCGGCAACCTGATGCTGGTGGTGCTGAACCTGCCGCTGATCGGCCTGTGGGTCAAGCTGCTCAAGGTGCCCTACCGCATCCTGTTCCCGGCGATTCTGGTGTTCTGCACGATCGGTGTGTATTCGCTGAACTACAACTCGTTCGATATCTTCACGACCGCCATGTTCGGCATCGTGGGCTATGTCTGGTCGAAGCTGAAGTGCGAAGGCGCCCCGCTGCTGCTGGGCCTGGTGCTGGGCCCCATGATGGAAGAGAACTTCCGTCGCGCCCTGCTGCTGTCGCGTGGTGATTTCAGCACCTTCGTGACGCGCCCCCTGTCGGCATCGCTGCTGGCCGTGGCCGTGTTCCTGGTGATCCTGGTGGCCCTGCCGGCCATCCGCAAGAAGCGCGAAGAGACCTTCGTCGAAGAAGAGTGATGCCTTGACCGCTGCCCGCGCGGCAGCGGTTGCAGACTCCTTCCAGACCCCCGGCTTGCCGGGGGTTTTTCTTTGCCCGCCCGCTACGCCGCAACGGTAAGCTTGGCACGGCAAAAGCTACTAATAATTACAACGCGCTACAGGATGCGCGGCAACGTCGATCTTCTACGTTAAGCTACGGGTTTACCCCACGCGACGATTCGACATGAATTTCGACTGGAACAACCCCTATCCCACCACGCGCACGCCGGTGTTCGCGCGCAACGTCGTGGCCACCTCGCAGCCGCTGGCGGCGCAGGCGGGCCTGCGCATCCTGGCCAATGGCGGCAACGCCGTGGACGCCGCCATCGCGGCAGCGGCCACGCTGACGCTGACCGAGCCGGTCAGCAATGGCCTGGGATCGGATTGCTTCGCCATCGTGTGGGACGGCGCCAAGCTGCATGGCCTGAACGCCTCGGGCCCCGCGCCCGCCGGCTGGAACCTGGATTATTTCCGCCGCCGCCACCAGGGTGCGATTCCGACCCGTGGCTGGGATAGCGTCACGGTGCCTGGCTGCGTGGCCGGCTGGGCCGCGTTGCATGAAAGGCTGGGCAGCATGGCGTTCGCCGATGTGCTGGCGCCCGCGATCGACTATGCCGAGCGGGGCTTTGCCATCAGCCCGATGGTGCATCAGAAGTGGGCTGCGCAAGCGGACGTGCTGCAGCCGCAACCGGGCTTTGCCGAACACTTCCTGCCGCGCGGCCGCGCGCCGCACGTGGGCGAGCATTTCGTGCTGAAAGGTGCCGCCGCGACGCTCAAGCGCATTGCGGCCAGCAGCGGCCGTGATTTCTATGAAGGCGAAACCGCCCACAAGCTGGTGGCGCATGCGCAGGCCCATGATGCGGCGCTGACCCTGGCCGACCTGCGCGACTACGCGCCCGAATGGGTCACGCCCATCAGCCAGCTGTACCGCGGGCATACGTTGCACCAGATTCCGCCCAACGGCCAGGGCATCGCCGCCCTGATCGCGCTGGGCATCCTGCAGAATTTCGACCTGGCATCCAGGCCGGTCGACCACCCCGAGACCCAGCACCTGCTGCTCGAGGCCATGAAGCTGGCGTTCGCAGACGTCTATACCCATGTGGCCGACTCGCGCCACATGCGCCTGACCGTGGCGCAGATGCTGCGCGCGGACTACCTGGCCGAACGCGCGCGGCTGATCGACCCGAATGTGGCGCAGGCCTTCGCCTGTGGCCATGCGCCGCAAGGCGGCACGGTCTACCTGACGGCCGCCGACCGCAACGGCATGATGGTGAGCTTCATCCAGTCCAACTACATGGGCTTCGGCTCGGGCGTGGTGGTGCCGGGCACGGGCGTCAGCCTGCAGAACCGCGGCCATTGCTTCAGTACCCTGCCCGATCATCCCAACGTCGTGGCGGGCGGCAAGCGTCCTTTCCACACCATCATTCCGGGCTTCCTGATGCGCGACGGCGCGCCAGTGATGAGCTTCGGGGTGATGGGCGGCAACATGCAGCCGCAGGGCCAGGTGCAGACGCTGGTGCGCATGCTGGACTACGGGCAGCAGCCCCAGGCGGCCTGCGACGCCCCGCGCTGGAAATGGAACCAGGGGCTGGCGGTGGACGTCGAGCCCTCGATGGCGCCTTCCGTGGCCGACGGCCTGCGCGCACGCGGCCACGTGCTGGAAGGCATCGAAGACCCCTACATGGACTTCGGCTCGGGCCAGTTCATCTGGCGCCTGGGCGACCCGGCGGTCGATGGCTACGTCAGCGCCAGCGACAGCCGTCGCGATGGACTCGCCGCCGGCTTTTGATTGCGTTAAGGTTACTGCCTCAGGTTTTCCTTTCCTCTGCGGAGTCCCCTGCATGGCATCGATCGGTACCAAGAGCTACGACGCGGTCGTGGCCCAGAAAGTCGCATTCCTCGGTTTGGGCGTGATGGGCCTGCCCATGGCCGGCCACCTGGCCCGCGCCGGACACGACGTCACCGTCTACAACCGCACGCCGTCCAAGGCCCAGGCCTGGGCCGCGGAATTCGGCGGCCACAGCGCCATGACGCCGCGCGAGGCCGTGGCGGGCGCGCAGATCGTGTTTGCCTGCGTGGGCAATGACGACGACCTGCGCAGCGTGGTGCTGGGCCCTGACGGCGCCTTCTCGGGCATGGCGCCGGGCGCCGTGTTCGTGGACCACACCACCGCGTCGGCCGACGTGGCGCGCGAGCTCTACGCACAAGCCAAGGACCTGGGTCTGAATTTCATCGACGCACCGGTTTCCGGCGGCCAGGCCGGGGCGGTGAATGGCGTCTTGACCATCATGTGCGGCGGCGAACAGGCCGTGTTCGATGCCATCAAGCCGGTGGCGCAGGCCTTCGGCCGCGCGGTCACCCGCGTGGGCCCTCCCGGTGCCGGGCAACTGGCCAAGATGGTCAACCAGATCTGCATCGCCGGCATCGTGCAAGGCCTGTCGGAAGCGGTGGCGTTCGGCCAGGCCGCCGACCTGGACATGAAGCTGGTGCTGGATGTGATCAGCAAGGGCGCGGCCCAGAGCTGGCAGATGGAAAACCGCGGCGGCACGATGGTCGACGACAAGTTCGACTTCGGTTTCGCGGTGGACTGGATGCGCAAGGACCTGGGCCTGGTGCTGGCCGAGGCCCGCCACAACGGCGCGCGCCTGCCGCTGACGGCCCTGGTCGACCAGTTCTACGGCGACGTGCAGAAACTGGGCGGCGGCCGCTGGGATACGTCCAGCCTGATCAAGCGCCTGCGCGACTGATCCGGCCGACTTGAAAAAAATGCGGACCCTTGGGTCCGCATTTTTCATTCAGGCCGCTTGCTGCGCGGCCGAGGCCGGCGCTTGCAGCAGCGCGTCGATACGCTCACGGGCCAGCGCCACGCCTTCCAGCGCAGCGGTCTCGCCCATCGCCATGCCTTCGGCGGCGATGAAGGTGACGTCGGTCATGCCCAGGAAGGCCAGCATCTGCCGCAGGTACGGCGTCATGGTGTCCGACGGGGTGCCTTCGGCCTTGCCGCCACGCGCGGTCAACACGAACACCTGCTTACCCTTCACCAAGCCCTCGGGCACGCCTTCCGGCGTATAACGGAACGTGACGCCGGCACGGGCCACGTAGTCCAGATAGCTCTTGAACTGCGCGGGCAGGTTGAAGTTGTAGACCGGCACGGCGAACACGATGCGGTCGGCTTCCTTCAGTTCGGCCACCAGCGTATCGCTGAGTTCGACGATGCGCTGTTGTTCGAGCGTGCGTGCGTCGGCCGGGGTGAACAACGCGCCAGCGGTGGCGCCATCGAAGTACGGCAGCGGCGCAGCGCCGATATCACGGGTGGTGATGACTGCGGCGGGCTCGGCCTGCTTGACGCGGGCGACCAGGTGGTCGGCCAATTGCTTGCTGTGCGAGCGGTCGCCGAGAATCGAGGAAAGGATTACCAGGGTCTTCATGTCTTAATCTCCAGTGGGGACCGCGCGGATGGGGCAGGTCCTGAATGCATGGCCTCACTGTAGATCGCTTAATTGATCACATAAACCCCTGTATGATGAACTACTCGTTCCACACATAGAACAATCATGCAAGATCTGAACGACCTCTACTACTTCTCCCAAGTCGTCGAGCAGGGCGGCTTCAGCGCGGCGGCCCGGGCGTTGGATATTCCCAAATCGCGCCTGTCGCGCCGCATTTCCCACCTGGAAGAAAGCCTGGGCGTGCGGCTGCTGCAACGCACGACCCGCCGGCTTCGGCTGACGGCCGCGGGCGAACGCTATCTGCATTACTGCCGCGAAATGGCGGCGTCGGCCCGTGCGGCGGACGACGCCATGCGCCAGTTGCAGTCCGAACCGTCCGGCCCGGTGATCGTCAGTTGCCCGGTGTCGATCGCGCAGGATGTGCTGGCCCCGCTGCTGCCCGAATTCCTGGATGCCTGGCCGGCGATTTCGGTGCAGCTGCTGGTGACCAACCGCCGGGTGGACCTGATCCGCGAAGGCGTAGACCTGGCGCTGCGCGTGCGGACCAAACTGGATACCGATGCCGAACTGGTGGTGCGCCACCTGGGCACGGCGCGTGGCACGCTGGTGGCCAGCCCCGGCTACCTGCAACGCCACGGCACGCCCGATACGCCGCAGGACCTGGCCTCGCACACCACGCTGAGCTTCAGCGATCCGCAGAACGAAGTGCGCTGGCCCCTGCGCAATGACAAGGGCGAAGAGGTGCACGTCGAATTGAAGCCGCAGCTGTCATGCAACGACTTCATCGTGCTGGTGGAGGCCGCGGTGCGCGGCCGCGGCATCGCGCTGCTGCCCTCGATTGCGACGCACGAAGAACTGCGGCGCGGCCAGCTGGTGCCGGTGCTGCCGCAGTGGCAATCGCCGGAAGGCATCGTGCACTGCATCTATCCGTCGCGCCGCGGCATGATGCCCGCGGTACGCACGTTGCTGGATTTCCTGTCGCAGCGCCTGCCCGCCACCTACCAACGGCTGGAAAAGCAAGGCACTGCGCTGCCTGCTCAGTAACCGCGCGAGCGTTCGACCACGCCCGTGATGGGCTCGCCGCGCATCAACAGCGCTACCTTGGCCGCAATCTGCTCGATGCTTTCGTCGCGCAGGGTACGCGCGGCGATGTGCGGCGTGACGTGCACGCGCGGATCGCGCCAGAACGGATGGTCTTTGGGCAGCGGCTCGGTGTGAAAGACATCCAGCGTGGCGCCGGCGATCTCGCCTTCTTCGAGCATCTGCACCAGGTCTTCTTCGACCAGATGTTCGCCACGGCCGACGTTGACCAGATGCGCGTCGGGCAGCAACTGACCCAGCGTGTCGCGATTGAGGATGCCGCGGGTATCGGGGGTGAGCGGCAGTACGTTGACCAGGAAGCGCGTGCGGGCCAGGAAGGCCGGCAAGGCGTCCTGCCCGGAGAACGTCTGCACGCCGGGGATATCGCGCGGCGTGCGCGACCAGCCCGCCACGGGGTAGCCGAATTCGGCCAGTGTCTGCGCCACGCGCGCGCCGACCTGCCCCAGGCCCAGCACGCCGACCGGCCAGTCCACCTGGCGCGTGCCTTCACGCGTATCCCAATGCTGGCGCGCCTGGGCTTCGTCAAAGGCCTGGAAATCACGCGACACGCGCAGCAAGGCGTAGAGCGCGTATTCGGCCATCTGCACCGACATGCCGGCATCTTCGAGACGCACGATGCGCACCTGCGGCGGAATCTCGGGCATCTTGAGCAAGGCGTCCACGCCCGCGCCCAGATTGAACAAGGTGGTGATGCCGGTTTCGTGGCTGAACAGTTCTGCCGGCGGCCGCCAGACCAGGGCGACTTCGGCGCCCGACGGCGGGCCATCGGGATTCCAGACGGAAATGCGGCAACCGGGCATGGCGGCTTCCAGGCGCGGGACCCAGACATCGGGATCGTGCAGGGGGCAGGCAAAGAGTATGTGCATGACGGTGATCTGTGCGGGCTGGATAAACCACAAGCATGCGGCAAGGCGGCCCGTAAATCAAACGGCCCGGCATGAAAGCCGGGCCGTGCGCACATCAGGTACCGCCAGCCGGATCAGGCCGTCTGCGTGACCTGCGGCTTGTTCTTGCCCTTGTTGCGGCGCAGGAAGGCCCACACCTGCAACAGGATCAAGAGTGCGCTGGCGCCGATGAACCAGGCGCTGATCGGGCGCTGCACGAACACCGCCAGGTCACCGCGCGACAACAGCAGCGCGCGACGGAAATTCTCTTCGACCATGGGGCCGAGCACGAAGCCGAGCAGGATGGGCGCAACCGAGAATTCCAGCGTCATCAGGATGGCGCCGATCACACCGAAGGCCAGCACTTCCCAGATCTGGAAGAGGCTGTTCTGCGTACTGAACACGCCCACTGCGATGAAGAACAGCGCGGACGGGAACAGGTAGCGGTACGGCACCTGCAAGAGCTTGACCCACACGCCGATCAGCGGCACGTTCAGCACCATCAGCAGCACGTTGCCGACCCAGAAGCTGGCGATCAGGCCCCAGAAGATGTCCGGATGCTCAGTGATGAGCTGCGGGCCGGGCTGGATGCCCTGGATCAGCAGCGCACCCAGGATCAGCGCCATCACGGCGTCGCCCGGAATGCCCAGGCTCATCGTCGGGATGAAGTCGACCTGCGTCTTCGAGTGCGACGACGCTTCGGGCGAGGCCACGCCGGCGATCATGCCGGTGCCGAATTTCTCGGGCGTCTTCGAGATCTTGCGTTCCAGCGCGTAGGCCACGAAGGTGGTGATGGTGGGGCCGGTGCCGGGCATGGCGCCGAACAGCGTGCCCACCGCGGTGCCGCGCACCATGGGCCAGAAGGCCGTCTTCAGTTCCTGCTTGCTGGGCCGCATGTCGCGCAGGCGCAGCTTGGCGCCGCTGCCGATGATGGTCATGCGGTTGACGCTCATCAGGAAGTCGGCCACGCCGAACAGACCCATCGAGATCGCCACCAGTTCCAGGCCGTCGGACAGGTCGAGCAGGCCGAACGAGAAGCGGATGGTGCCGGTGTTGACGTCGGTGCCCACCACGCCGCACATCAGGCCGAACAGCGTCATGGCAACGCCCTTCAGGGGCGAGCCGCGCGACATGGTCGCGCCGGCCAGCAGGCCCAGCAGCATGATCGAGAAGATCTCGGTCGGACCGAACTTGAACGCCACTTCGACCAGCAAGGGCGAAGCGAAGATCATGACGATGATCCCGACCGAAGCCGCGAAGAACGAACAGATCATTGTGATGCCCAGCGCGGTTCCGCCCTTGCCCTGTTTGGTCAAGGGATAGCCGTCAAGGCAGGTCACCGCGTGCGGCGGATGCGAAGGCAGGTTGAGCAGGATCGCGCCAATGGCGCCGCCGTATTGCGAACCGTAGAAGATACCGGCCAGCATCAGGATGGCGGGCACCGGCTGCATCACGTAGGTCAGCGGCAGCAGGATGGAAATGGCCGACAGCGCGCCCATGCCGGGCAGCACGCCGATGAGGTTGCCCACCAGCACGCCGAAGAACGACCACATCAGGTTGTGGAACTGGAACGCGACGCCGAAGCCGTACCAGAGGTCCATCAAAGATTGAGAGATCATGGCGCTTCAACCCCAACGAAACAGCGGCAGCTGCAGTTGCAGCGCCCACCAGAAAACCACCACCGCGATGACGGACATGCCGAGCGACAGTACGAATGCCTGCTTGATCGTGTTCTTGCGATCGCCCAGGGCAGAAATGAAGACGATGGCGAACGTGGCGGGCAGCAGGCCGCCCCAGTGACCCAGCACCAGGAACGCCAGGGTGCCCAGCAGGATGCAGGCGCCGCCGCGGAAATCCGGCAGGCCATGCGCGTGGCCGTCGCCCGGCGCCGGCGGGGTCGCCTCGCCCGAACGCGCGGAGATCGCGATCAGTATTCCGGTCAGCGCCAGCAGGCCGCCCAATGCCGCGGGAAAGAACCCCGGGCCCATGTGGCTGAGCGATCCGATGTGATAGTCCGTACCACCGTAAATCGCCCCCAATCCGATAAGGACCATCAGCGCGCCGCCGTAGTAGTCCTTTCTGTTAATTGTTTTTTGCACTTCCATCCTCCTGAAGCAGGGCCGTGCAGCCCTTGAGGCGCCGCTCAGATCGAGCGCCACCCGGCCCTTTACGACAGACCGGCTCGCAGATTACGGAAGCAAGCTGCTAATCCGCTTTCTATGCGCTGTCGCATTCCTGAATCCAGGGGTTATCCCTGATGGAAACAGGCCGCTTCGGCAATGATGGCTAGGAGGAAAGAATGAAAGCTGAGTTGGACAAATCTACTGTTCGCCCGTGAACTCGACGTCGGTGGGACGCGGATACTGCGACACCGTGGGGGCCAAGGGCAGCCACAGCACGGACGCCAGGCCCACCCCGCCCTGGTCGTTGGACTCGCCGTCGCGCAGCTCGATGTCGCCGTCGTTGCGGCGGGCGTAGGCGCGGGCGATCGCCAGGCCCAGGCCCGATCCGGACGAGGCCACCGGCTTGTCGGTGCCGACCCGCTCGAAGCGGGCGAAGGCGCGAGCGCGCAGAAGCGGCTCGAGCCCGGGGCCGTTGTCGGACACGGCGACTTCGGCGCGGTTGTCGACCCGGCTGACCGAAACCGTGATGCGCGCCCCCACGGGTGCGTAGTGGATGGCGTTGTGGACCAGGTTGGACAAGGCCTCGTGCAGTTCGGCCTCGTTGCCGGACACGGGCGCGCCGACCTCCTGGCCCTGCTCGTTGACGGCCTGCACCCACCCCAGGTCCTGCTGCTTTTCGTGCGCCAGCGGCAGGTATTGCAGCACCACTTCGCGCGAGACGGCGTTCATGTCCAGCAGTTGGCGCGGCAGCGGATCGGCCTGGTTGGCATGCGCCAGCGACAGCAACTGTTCGGTCAGGCGGCGGGTACGGCCCAGTTGGTCGACGATGGCGCGCAAGCCTTCCTGCGCCCGCGCGGGGTCGCGTTCGCGCAGCGCGTACTGCGCCTGGGTCAGCATGATGGCCAGCGGGGTGCGCAACTGGTGCGAGGCATCGGCCAGAAAGCCCGACTGTTCTTCGAGCACGCGCCGGTAGCGGGCGATGTGGTGGTTGACGGCATCGACCAGAGGCGCCACTTCGCCCGGCACGCGCGAGGCGTCCAGCGGAGTCAGGTCGTCGGGCCGGCGGTTGCGTATATCGGCGCGCAGGCGGCGCAGGGGCTTGAGCGCCCAGGACACGCCCCACCAGACCAGCAGCACGACCAGCGCCAGCATGCGGGCGTCGCGCAGGATTTCCTGGCGCCGGGCGCTGTCTTCGGCCTCGATGCGCTTGCCGGTGCTTTCGGCGACCAGCACCAGCACCTGGCGGTGATTGCCCTGGTAATACAGGTCGCGCACCACCGACACGACCCGTACCGGGTCGTTGCGGTAGACGCCGTCGTAGAACACCGGCATGCCGTTGGCCCGCGGCCAGGTGGGCGGTCGCGGCAGGTCGGGCATGCCCAGCAGGGTCTTGCCCTGCTCGGCGGGCACGGGCGATTCGTCAGGCAGGGGCGGATCAATCTGCTCGATGCGGAAATACTTGCGCAGCCCTGCCCGCGATTCGAGCATGACCTGGGCATACAGGGGCGTAGCCACCTGCAGCGAGCCGTCCGGCGTGAATTCCAGGCTGCTTTCAAGCACCCGGGCCGGTTCGACCAGCGCGCTGTCGTAGGCCTCGTTGGTGATCTCGGACAGGGTGCGGTAGTCGTTCAGGCTGTCGATGACCAGCAGCGCCACCACGCCGGGCAGCAGCAGGATGATCAGCAGGGCGCGAATGCCGACCCGCGGCAATCCAGGGATCCGGAGGCTCACGGGGACCGATCAGGTGTCGGCGGCTTCGCTGGCGACGCTTTCCAGCATGTAGCCCAGCCCGCGCACGGTCACGATGCGTACGTCGCTGCCGGCCAATTTCTTGCGCAGGCGGTGCAGCACCACTTCGATGGCGTCGGGATTGGCCTCGCTGTCGTGCGTGAACACCTTGCCGAACAGCTGCGATTTGTCCACGGGGTAGCCACTGCGGGTGAGCAGGGCTGCCAGGGCGGCGTGTTCGCGCGGGGTCAGGAACAGCAGCGAGCCATCGAGCGTGAAGGCGCGGCTTTCGCTGTCGTAGGACAGCGAGCCGCACTGCAGCCGCGGATGCTGGCGGCCGCGGCTGCGGCGCACCAGGGCGGTCAGGCGGGCTTCGAGTTCTTCCAGGGCGAACGGCTTGGTCAGGAAGTCGTCGGCGCCCAGGTTCAGGCCGCGCACCCGGTCCTGCAGCGCGCCTTGGGCGGTGAGCAGCAGGACGGGCGTGCGGTCGTCGCGGTTGCGCATTTCGCGCAGCACGACCAGGCCGTGCTTGTCCGGCAGGCGCAGGTCCATGACGATGGCATCGTATTCGGTGCCCGCCATGAAGGCTTCCGCCGTGCGGGCATCGGCCGCGTGATCGGGCACGAACCCGCTTTGCGCAAGCGCGCGCATGAGCCAGGACGCCATGTCCCGTTCATCTTCAACCAACAATATGCGCATGACCGTCCGTTCCTTCGGGCAAGTTCTCTGCCGCCCGCTGCCCATGCACGCGCTGACGCAGGTAGCGGGTTTCGTGATGACGCCGAAAGAGGATTGCTGACAACTCGTTCAACGCCTGGGTATAGACGTCTCGCTTGAACTCGATGACGGCATCCAGGGGCACCCAATACTGGCTCCAGCGCCAGGCATCGAATTCCGGATGCTGCGTCGCGCGCAGGCACACGTCGCTGTCACGTCCCACCAGGCGCAACAAGAACCAAATCTGTTTTTGTCCTTTATAGTGGCCACGCCACTCACGCCGGACGAAGTGATCGGGCACGTTATAACGTAACCAATCGCGTGTACGCCCCAAAATACGGACATGCTCGGGCTTTAGGCCCACCTCTTCATGGAGCTCGCGATACATGGCCTGCACCGGGCTTTCGCCGTACTTGATGCCACCCTGAGGGAACTGCCAGGCATGTTCCCTGATACGCTTGCCCCAAAAGACCTCGTTTCTGCTATTGACGAGAATGATGCCGACATTGGGGCGGTAGCCTTCGCGGTCAAGCATGGGCCACCCCCACCGAATTCAATACAATTACAGTCGATTATACGTATCTGCTGCCACCTTTAAACATGCGCGCATCCAACTACCACATCAACACCCTCAAAGAAGCCCCTTCCGAAGCCGAAGTCGCCAGCCACCAGCTGATGACCCGGGCCGGGATGATCCGCAAGCTCGCGGGCGGCATCTACACCTACATGCCCCTGGGCCTGAAGATCATCCGCAAGGTCGAGGCCATCGTCCGGGAGGAAATGAACGCCTCCGGCGCGATCGAGCTGCTGATGCCGGTGGTCCAGCCGGCCGAGCTCTGGATGGAATCGGGCCGCTGGGAGCAATACGGCGCCGAACTGCTGCGCATCAAGGACCGGCACCAGCGCGATTTCGTGCTGCAGCCGACCTCGGAAGAGGTGATCACCGACATCGCACGCAATGAAATCCACAGCTACCGCCAGCTGCCGCTGAATTTCTATCACATCCAGACCAAGTTCCGGGACGAACGCCGCCCGCGCTTCGGCCTGATGCGCGGCCGCGAATTCACCATGAAGGACGCCTACTCCTTCGACCGCGACGAAGCCGGCGCCCAGCGCAGCTACGACATCATGTACGCCGCCTACATGCGCATTTTCGGCCGCCTGGGCCTGGAATTCCGCGCCGTGGCCGCCGATACGGGCTCGATCGGGGGCACCCGCAGCCATGAATTCCAGGTCATCGCCGACACCGGCGAAGACCTGCTGGTCTACAACGCCGATTCCGAGTACGCCGCCAACATCGAGCTGGCCGAGGCGCCCTGCCTGTACCCCACCCGCGGCGCCGCCACCCAGGCGATGGCCGACGTGGCCACCCCGGGCGCGGCCAAGTGCGAAGACGTGGCCCGCCTGCTGGGCATCCCGCTCGAACAGACGGTGAAGTCCATCGTCCTGGCCACCGACGGCGAAAAGGGCAAGGTCGACGTCTGGCTGCTGCTTCTGCGCGGCGACCACGAACTCAATGAAATCAAGGCCGGCAAGCTGCCGGGCCTGGCCGGCTTCCGTTTCGCCACGGAAACCGAGATCGTCGAGCACTTCGGCTGCAAGCCGGGCTACCTGGGCCCGGTCCGCACCGTGCGCCCGGTGCACGTCATTGCCGACCGCACCGTGGCCAACATGGCCGATTTCGTCTGCGGCGCGAACCGCGAAGACTTCCACATCCAGGGCGTAAATTGGGGACGCGACCTGCCCGAGCCCGAGCTCGTGGCCGACCTGCGCAACGTGGTCGCGGGCGACCCGTCGCCGGACGGCAAGGGCACGCTGTCCATCCAGCGCGGCATCGAAGTGGGCCACGTGTTCTACCTGGGCAAGAAGTACTCCGAAGCCCTCAAGGCCACCTTCCTGGACGAAACCGGCAAGCCGGCCACCCTGGAGATGGGCTGCTACGGCATTGGCGTGACCCGCATCGTCGGCGCCGCCATCGAGCAGAACCATGACGCCCGCGGCATCATCTGGCCCCGTGCCATTGCGCCGTTCGAAGTGGTGATCTGCCCGGTGGGTTGGGGCAAAAGCGAAACCGTGCGTAACACCTCCCTGAAGCTGTACGAATCGCTGCTGGCGCGCGGCGTGGACGTCATCCTGGACGACCGCGATGCCCGCCCCGGCGTGATGTTTGCCGAGTGGGAACTGATCGGCGCTCCGCTGCGCGTAACAGTTGGAGAACGCGGATTGAACGACGGTGTGGTGGAATTGCAGGCCCGTCGGGAAACCGAAGCGGCCAAGATTCCGGTAGAGTCCGCGCTTGAAGCCGTGCTGACGAAACTCGACACGCTGTAAACCCTAAAGCAACTACGGACTTTTCGCGTCCCGACCCGCATTATCGAAGCCCGCATCGTGACCGATCCGAAGTCCGCCGAATCCCGCCTGCAAGTCCGTGTCTACTACGAAGACACGGATGCGGGCGGGGTGGTTTTCTACGCTAACTACTTGAAATTCCTGGAACGCGCCCGCACCGAGTGGCTGCGCGACCTGGGCGTCAACCAATCCGACCTGGCCACCGGCGAGCAACGCCTGTTCGTTGTCCGCTCGCTGGACATGTCCTACCGCAAACCCGCCAAACTGGACGATTTGCTAACTATTCGCAGCCGGGTCACAAAATTGGGCCGCGCTTCGATACACTTCGCGCAGCGCGCAGAACGGGACGGGGAACTGCTTGCCGAAGGCAACATCCAAGTCTGCTGCGTCGATGCCGTCAACATGCGGCCGGTGGAACTACCGGCCGACGTCCGCGCCAAACTGGAATCAATTCAGGAATAACCATGCAAGCCACCAACGACATGTCGTTGCTTTCGTTGATTTCGCACGCCAGCGTGCCCGTCCAGCTGATCATGCTGATGCTGCTGGGCATCTCGATCATGTCCTGGACGTACATCTTCGCCAAGCGGCTCGCCATCAAGCGCGCCCACGCCCAGACCCGCCGCTTCGAAGACGACTTCTGGTCGGGCGGCGACCTGTCCATGCTGCAACAGGCCGTGGCCTCGCGCCGCGACGAGCAAGGCGCCCTGGCCCGCATCTTCGATGCCGGCATGACCGAATTCCTGAAGGCCCGCCGCGGCAACGCCGGCAGCGACGCCACCGCCCTGCTGGACGGCCCGCGCCGCGCCATGCGCGCGGCCTACCAGCGCGAAATGGACGCGCTGGAATCGCACCTGAACTTCCTGGCCTCGGCCGGTTCGGTATCGCCGTACATCGGCCTGCTCGGTACCGTGTGGGGCATCATGCACGCCTTCATCGGCCTGTCGAACATGCAGCAGGCCACGCTGGCCTCGGTGGCCCCCGGTATTGCCGAAGCGCTGATCGCCACCGCCATCGGCCTGTTCGCCGCCATTCCGGCCGTCGTCGCCTACAACCGCTTCACCAACGACATCGACCGCATCTCGATCCGTTTCGACAGCTTCGTCGATGAATTCCTGAACATTCTGCAACGGCAGGTGCGCTAATGCCCTCGGTAAGCTCGCGCGGCAGGTCCGGCCGCCGCATGAAGGCCGACATCAATGTGGTGCCGTACATCGACGTGATGCTGGTGCTGCTGGTCATCTTCATGGTGACCGCGCCTCTCATCACGCCGGGCCTGATCCAGCTGCCTTCGGTCGGCGCGGCATCCGACGTGCCGGTCAAACCGCTGGAAGTCCAGATTTCGGAAGACGGCAAGATCGCGCTGCGCATGCGCGAGCCCGGCGCCACCCTGCAGGACATCGCCCGCCCCGAACTGGTGGCGCAGGTGCGCTCGCGCATCACCGCCGAAACGCCGGTGGTGATCGCCGCCGACGGCAAGGTGCCCTACGAGACGGTCGTGAAGGTCATGGACGAACTGCGTACCAATGGCATTACCCGCCTGGGCCTGCTGGTGGACCAGTCCGCCGGCGGCAATCAGCCTGCCCCCGCGAAAAAACGCTAACGCGACGCCCTCCGCCGGCCCTGCCGGCTTGCAACGCTCATGACGCCACCCATCATTCGACACCACAGCGGCCCGCCGGCCACCCCGCCCAACAACGACAACCGGATCGCGTTGATCCTGGCGTTGCTGGTGCACGCCCTGCTGCTGGCCGTGTTGATCTTCAACCTGAACTGGCGCACCGAGACCCCGGGCCCCGTGGAAGTCCAGCTATGGGCCGACGGCGTGTCGCCGGACGCGACCCCGCCCAAGCCCCAGCCGGAACCGCCCAAGCCGCAGCCTCAACCGAAGCCGCAGCCCCAGCCCGAGCCTGAAAAAGCGCCCGAGCCCCCGCCCCCACCGCCCAAGCCGGACCCCCAGGTCCAGCCCAAGACCGAAGAAGTGGATCCGGAAATCGCGCTGCAGGAAGCCAAGAAAAAGCGCGAGCAGGAAGAACAGGCTCGCCAGGCCGCCGAGGCCGCCAAGGAAAAGGCGCGCCTGGAAGACGAGCGCAAGCAGGCCGAACTGAAGGAAAAGAAGCGCCTGGAGCAGGAACGCCAGGCTGCCGAGAAGGCTGCCGCCGACAAGGCCGCGGCTGAGAAGGCCGCTGCCGAAAAGAAGGCCAAGGACGACGCCGCCAAGAAGGCGGCCGCCGAAAAAGCCGCCGCTGACAAGGCCGCGGCCGACAAGGCGGCTGCGGACAAGGCGGCGGCGGAAAAAGCCGCTGCCGACAAGGCCGCTGCCGAGAAGGCTGCCGCCGAAAAGAAGGCCAAGGAAGAAGCCGCCAAGAAGGCCGCCGCCGACAAGGCGCTGAAGGACGCGTTCCGCAACGACGCCCTGGGCGCAGCCGGCATCCCCGGCGGCACCGCCGACCGCAACCAGACGGGTGGCGCGGGTGGCCGCGATGCGGGCTACGGCGCCAAGGTGCGCGCTTGCGTGCAGCCGGGCGTGGCCTATCCGACCCCGCCTCGCAGCGGCGCCGATAACCCGACGGCCGAATACCAAGTAAAGTTGAATACCTCAGACGGAAAGGTCACTGCGGTTACGATTACCAGATCTTCGGGTATTCCCGCGTTTGACCGCGCAATCGAAAGCGGCATCCGCCGCTGCAACCCGTTCCCGAAACCTTCTAATGGCCGCTACGAACCGAGTATCTACGGTGAGTACAGCATGTACTAATAGACAGGAGATTGCTGATTATGACTCCCGCCCCTAGCCGACGAGCCCCCCAACCCGCCCTGTGGCGACTGTACGGACTCGGACTGCTGCTGCTCGCGCTGGCCTGCCTGATGGCCATGAAGCCCGCCCAGGCGCAGCTTCGTGTCGACATCTCGGGTACCGGCGCCACCCAATATCCGGTCGCCATCGCCGATTTCGCGGTGGATGACACCCATGGCCGTGCCCTGGCTGAAGTGATCCGCGCCGACCTGACCCGCACGGGCCAGTTCCGCCTGATCAGCGCCGCCGGTTCGGGCCTGAACGTCGATTCGCCCATCGCCCACGACGACTGGCGCGGCAAGGGCGCCGACTTCATCGCCTACGGCAGCATCGTGCGCGGCAGCGATGGCCGCTACGACGTGCGCTACCGCCTGGCCGACACGGTCAAGAAGGGCCAGCTGGACGGCGTGGCGTTCTCGGGCACCGAGCAGGAACTGCGCCGCGTGGCCCACCAGATCGCCGACCGCATCTACGAAAAGATCACCGGCGTGCGCGGCGTGTTCTCGACCCGCATTGCCTACGTGCTCAAGCAAGGCCCGACCTACGAACTGCAAGTGGCTGATGCCGACGGCCAGAACCCGCAGGTTGCCCTGCGTTCGCGCGAGCCGATCATTTCGCCCTCCTGGTCGCCCGATGGTTCGAAGCTGGCCTACGTGAGCTTCGAATCCGGCAAGCCGGTCGTGTACGTTCACACCCTGGCCACCAGCGCCCGCGTGCCGGTCGCCAACTTCAAGGGCAACAACAGCGCCCCCGGTTGGTCGCCCGACGGCACCCAGCTGGCCGTGGCTCTGACGCGTGACGGTTTGTCGCAAATTTACATCGTTAGCGCGGCCGGCGGCTCGAATATGAAGCGAGTTACGCGTTCTCCCGGGATTGACACCGAGCCGAGCTTTACGCCAGACGGCCGTTCCATTATCTTTACCAGTGACCGCAGCGGCGGGCCGCAGATTTATCAAACCGGCCTGGACGGTGGCGATGCTCGCCGCCTCACGTTTAATGGTGGTTACAACATCTCACCCCGAATTTCCCCCGATGGATCGACGTTGCTGTACGTTGCCAGACGCGACGGCGCGTTCCGGATCGCATCGTTGAACCTGTCCTCCGGCTCGGAGAACTTGTTGACCGATGGTCGTGACGATCAGTCGCCAAGCTTCGCGCCGAACGGCATGCAAGTCCTTTACGCCGCCATCCAAAATGGCCGTAGCGTGCTTGCTGGCGTCTCGAGCGATGGCCGCGTACGACAAACGCTTTCGGTACTGAACGGGGAAATACGTGAACCGACTTGGGGCCCATTTACCCGATAACACGTGTGACTCTCTTTGCAAAGGAACTATCATGAAGTCGCGCATTGCCAAAAGCCTAACCATCGCCGCTCTGGCCGCCACCCTGGCAGCTTGCAGCTCCGTCCCTCTCGACGATAAAGCGGGTCAGGGCGGAGGCGCTGGCCAAGGATCGGCCTCTGGCCAGATCCTTGATCCCTTCAACCCCCAAAGCATCCTGGCGCAACAGCGCTCGGTGTACTTTGACTTCGACAGCTACACGGTGTCCGACCAGTACCGCGGTTTGGTGGAAACCCACGCCCGTTACCTGGCTTCGCACCAGCAGCAGAAAATCAAGATCGCAGGCAACACCGACGAACGCGGCGGCGCCGAGTACAACCTGGCCCTGGGCCAGCGCCGTGCCGACGCAGTGCGTCGCATGATGACCCTGTTGGGCGTCAGCGACAACCAGATCGAGACCATCAGCTTTGGTAAAGAAAAGCCGAAGGCGACTGGTACGTCGGAAGCCGACTTTGCGGAAAACCGCCGCGCCGATATCGAATATCAGCGTTAAGCTTTCCGTATAGCTAAGTGCCCCACCACGCGTCGGGACGGTCAGCCGGCCGTCCCGACGTTTGTTTTTATACCCGGGAATTTTCATGCGCGATAACGTTCTGTCCCTGCGTCCTTTGATTGCGGCCACCGGCCTGGTGCTTGCGGCCCTGACGGCGCCCGCCCACGCTTTTTCCGATGATGAGGCCCGCAAGGCCATCCTGGATTTGCGCCAGCAAGTACAGCAGCAGAACGAGCAGAGCCAACGCGCCAAGCTCCAATTGGCCGACCAGATTCAAGCCCTGCAGCAGGAAGTTGCCCAACTGCGTGACCAGCTCGAGCTGGTGTCGCGCCAACAGCCCAGCGCCAACAAACCGGGCGGCGCCGCGGGTGGCGCCAACCCGCCGGGCGCGACCGCCGGCGATCCGCAAGAGCAGGCCGCCTATGACGGCGCCATCGACCTGTTCCGCAAGGGCCAGTACAAGGAAGCGTCCGAATCGCTGGCCGCCTTTACCGCGCTCTACCCCGCCAGCCAACTGGCCCCCAGTGCCCAGTTCTACCTGGGCAGCAGCCGCTACGCCCTGAAGGACTTCAAGGGCGCGATCGAACAGCTGAACGCCATGGTGCAGAAGGCCCCGGACAACGGCCGCGCGCCCGATGCGCTGCTGGTCATTGCCGGCAGC
This sequence comes from Achromobacter deleyi, assembly GCF_902859705.1. Taxonomy (GTDB): domain Bacteria; phylum Pseudomonadota; class Gammaproteobacteria; order Burkholderiales; family Burkholderiaceae_B; genus Achromobacter; species Achromobacter deleyi. The sequence continues at coordinate 28,415 of NZ_CADIJO010000006.1, forward strand.
CAGATCGAAATGAACAACCGCGCCGCCGCCAAGACGACGCTTCAGCGCATTGTTCGCGACTACCCGAACGCACCGGCCGCCAGCACGGCCAAGAGCCGCCTGCAACTGCTGCAGTAATGGCCGCCGCCGCATCCGCGGTCGCCGCTTACCGGCACATCCTGCGCCGCCGCGCAGGGCTCATCGCCCTGCTGCTGGCGGCGATTTTCATTGGGCTGCTGCTGGATTTCACCCTGGGGCCCTCGGGCCTGGGCTGGGGCGAGCTGTGGCGCACCCTGGCCGGGCCGGACTCGGCCGACCCGACATTGCGGGTGATCGTCTGGGACATCCGGCTGCCCTACGCACTGATGGCCGCGCTGGTCGGCATGGCGCTGGGCCTGGCCGGCGCCGAGATGCAGACCATCCTGAACAACCCGCTGGCCAGCCCCTTCACCCTGGGCGTGTCGTCGGCCGCCGCCTTCGGCGCGTCGCTGGCGATCGTGCTGGGGCTGGGCATCCCCGGCATTCCGGACGGCTGGCTGATCGCCGGCAATGCATTCCTGTTTGCCATGCTGGCCGCCCTGCTGCTGGATTTCGTGGCGCGCCGCGGCGGCATGAATACATCCGGCGTGGTGCTGTTCGGTATCGCCATGGTGTTCACCTTCAATGCGCTGGTGTCGCTGGTGCAGTTCACGGCCAGCGCCGAGGCGTTGCAGAACCTGGTGTTCTGGACCATGGGCAGCCTGTCGCGGTCCAGCTGGACCACGGTGGCCGCGCTGGGCCTGGCATTCGCGCTGGCGTTGCCGCTGGCCATGCGGCAGTCCTGGAAGCTGACGGCGCTGCGGCTGGGCGAAGAACGCGCGGCCAGCTTCGGCGTCGACGTGCGGCGTGTGCGCGTGACCGCCCTGGCACGCGTCAGCCTGCTGTCGGCGCTGGCGGTGGCCTTCGTCGGCACGATCGGGTTCATCGGCCTGATCGCCCCGCATATCGCCCGCCGGCTGGTGGGCGAAGACCACCGCTTTTTCCTGCCGGGCAGCGCCCTGGTGGGTGGCGTCATCCTGTCGCTGGCGTCGGTGGCATCGAAGAACCTGGCGCCGGGCGTGATCGTGCCGGTGGGCATCGTGACCTCGTTGATCGGCATTCCCTTTTTCGTGGCGGTGGTGCTGCGCCGGAGCATGCCGTGACGGCGGCGCCTGCCCCGCACCCCGCGCTGGCGGTCAGCCACATCAGCGCCGGCTATGGCGGCGCGGACGTGCTGCACGACCTGTCGCTGCCTGATCTGAAGGCGGGAGAAGTCACCGCCCTGCTGGGCCCGAACGGCAGCGGCAAGTCGACGTTGCTCAAGGCTTTGGCCGGCCTGATACGGGTGCGTACCGGCCACGCGAAGCTGGATGGGCTGGACCTGGTGCACCTGGATTTCGCCACGCGTGCGCGGCACCTGGTCTACCTGCCGCAAAGCCTGCCTGCCGCGGTGCACCTGCGGGTATTCGAGTCGGTGCTGGTGGCGGCTCGCGCCAGCGAGGCCGTGGGGCCGCCGGCCAGCCTGCACGATATCGACCGCCTGCTGGAGCGGCTGGGCATCGGCCACCTGGCCCTGCACTACCTGGATGCGCTGTCCGGCGGACAGAAGCAATTGGTGGGCCTGGCCCAGGCGCTGGTGCGCCGACCACGGGTGCTGCTGCTGGACGAACCCCTATCGGCGCTGGACCTGAATTACCAGTTCCATGTGATGCGGCTGTTGAAGCAGGAAACCGACGACCACGGGCTGATCACCGTGATCGTGCTGCACGACCTGAACGTGGCCTTACAGCACGCCGACCGCGCGGTGATGATCCATGGCGGCCGGCTGGTGGCGGCTGGCGCGCCTGCCGAGGTGATCACGCCGGCCGCGCTGGCGGCCGTATACGGCGTACAGGGCCGGGTCGAGGCCTGCTCGCGCGGCCGGTTGCAAGTGCTGATCGACGACCTGCAAGCGCGGCCGCACTGACGCGATCTGGGTGAAGCCGGATTCAGGCTGCCCGCCCGCTCCAAAATGACGCGCCCGAGCCGCGCGCCCTGCGCCGTCTCAGGCGCGCAGCGCCACGTCGGCCACGGGCGCGCCCGTCATGGCGGCCAGTTGCTGCGGGGTCAGGTTGAACACGGCGTGCGGATGCCCTGCGGCGGCCCACAGGCTGTCGTACTGGAACAGGTCCTGGTCGAGCAGCATGACCGGCTTGACGGCGTGGCCGATGGGGCAGACGCCGCCGATGGCGTAGCCCGTCATTTCGCGCACGAACTTGGCGTCGGCCTTGGCCAGTGCGCCGACCTGATCCGCCACCTTGGCCTCGTCCACGCGATTGATGCCGCTGGCGATCACCAGTACCGGCGCGTCATCGGAAGCGCGGCGAAAGATGATCGACTTGGCGATCTGCGCCACTTCGCAGCCCAGGCCTGCTGCTGCTTCCGCCGAGGTCTTGCCGGTTTGCGGTAGCACCACCACGGGCTTGTCGTGGCCCAGTTGCTGCAGCAGGCGGGCGACGCGCTGGGCGGACTCGGGAAGCTCGGCGAGCGTGGCGGATGACATCGGGCGGACTCCGTTCGTAGGGAAGAAATCGGGAAATGAGTGTATCAGCCTAAAATGCGGGCCTGGCTTTTCCTACCCGTACCCCATGCGTTCCGAACCCGTATTGCCCCTGCAGACCGCCGAAATCGGCGGCTACGCCCTGTCCTACACCGAATACGGCGAGGGTGCGCCCCTGGTGCTGGTGCACGGTTCGCTGTCTGACAGCCGCTACTGGAAATCGCAGATGGCGCCGCTGGGGCGCTCGTTCCGGGTGCTGGCGGTGTGCCTGCGGCGCTACTGGCCTGAGACCTGGGATGGCGAAGGCGACGGCTTCTCGGTAGCCCAGCATGCCGCCGACGTACTGGAATTCATCGATCGCGTGGCGGGCGAACCCGCCCATCTGGTGGGCCACTCGCGTGGTGGCCGCGTGGCACTGGAAGCCGCCTTGACGCGGCCGGACGCGCTGCGCAGCCTGACGCTGGCCGACCCCGGCCTGGCGCTGCCCGGCGATGATGACGCGCGCGGCGGCTTTCGCCAGCGTGCGCTGGAATTGATCCGCGACGGCGCCATCGAGGAAGGCCTGGCGCTGTTCGTGGATACGGTGACCGGGCCGGACACCTGGCAGCGCATGGTGCCGTGGTTCAAGGACATGGTGCGCGACAACGTCGGCACGCTGTTCGGCCAGGCCCGCGAAACGCCGGCCGCGCTGGGCGCCGCCGAGATCGGATCGATTGCGCTGCCCACGCTGCTGATCGGCGGCGCGCTCAGCCCTGCGCCCTACCCGGCCCTGCTCGACACGCTGGAACAATGGCTGCCGCAGTCGCAACGCGTGACCATCGCGGGCTCGTCGCACGGCATGAACCTGGGCAATCCGCGCGCCTTCAACGGCGCCATCGAAGCCTTTCTGCGCGGCTAGGCGGGTTGCCGATCATCGGCCTGTGCGCGGCGGTCAGCCGCCAGGCCCGCCCGCGCCGTCAGGGTTCGACCGACGGCGTGTGCTTCAGGCGCTTGAGCACGAAGGTGGAGCGGCTGTGCCGCACGCCGGGCAGCTTGTAGAGCCGCTTGCGCAGGAATTCCTCATAGCCCTCGGTACCGGCCACGGCCACCTTGATGAGGTAGTCGTATTCGCCGGTGACCAGGAACGCCTCGACCACCTGCGGCAAGCGGGTGATGGCGTCGCCAAAGCGCGCCAGGGTGTCGTCATCGTGGTGTTCGAGGGTGACCTCGATCATGACCGTATCGGGCAGGCCCAGCGCCTTCTGGTTCAAGAGCGCCGCGTAGCCTTCGATGACACCGGCATCTTCCAGGGCCTTGACCCGGTTCCAGCACGGCGTGGGCGACAGGCCGACCTGTTCGGCCAGCTTGAGATTGGTGAGCCGGCCGTCGGTGCGCAGCGCGCGCAGGATCTTGCGGTCGGTTTCGTCGATTTTCGGGGCGGTGGACACGGCGGCGGATCCGTAGAAGAGAATTTCCCTGCAAAAGACGATTTTAGAGGATAAGCCTTTTCCTTTTTCACGCAATCTGACGGGAAACAGGAAACCTATTTTCCCGGCCTGGCCGTAGACTTTCCAGCAAGACGGGCATTACCCCGCCCGTCGTATCCAGCGTGAAGCGCCGCGGCACAACCCGGCGCCCGCGCCGGGCGTCTCTCGCAGCAGGCCGCGCGTCGATCCGCGCGGCGGAAAATCATGTCTCACGCAGCAGCAGTACCCGCAAGAACCGGCCTGGGCCTGTCCGGCACCGCCATGCTCCTGGCCGCACCGGCGCTATTCGCCTCGAATATGGTGGCCGCCCGCTGGGCCCACGACGCCGCCCTCCCCCCCGTTTTCCTGGCCTTCGGCCGCTGGCTGATCGCCTTGTTGATCCTGCTGCCGCTGGCTGCGCCGGCCCTGCTGCGGCATCGCCAGGCCCTGTGGCGCGGCCTGCCCGCGTTGCTGCCGCTGGCGGTGCTGGGCATGGGCGTGGCCGTGGCGCCGCAATACATCGGCGCCCAGTCCACCAGCGCCACCAACATCGCTCTGATCTTCTCTTGCAGCCCGATCCTGGTGGCGCTCCTGGAAGCCCTGCTGTGGCGCAAGCCCTTGCCGCCGCTGCGCGCGGCCGGCCTGGCGTTGGCGCTGGGCGGCGTGCTGGTCGTGCTGACGCGCGGCGATGCCCACGCCCTGGCGCGGCTGGCGTTCGGCCAGGGTGACCTGTGGGTGCTGCTGGCCGCCACCGGCTGGGCGTTCTACACGGTGCTGCAAAAGCGCCTGACGCTGCCGGCGGTGCCGGACAGCGCGCGCCTGGCGACGATGATGCTGGGCGGCGTGATTGCCCTGGCGCCGTTTGCCGGCATCGAGGCTGCGGCCGGTGCCACGCCGCCCTGGACCGATCCGCGCCTGGCGGCGGTGCTGCTGTTTCTGGCGGTGGTGCCCAGCCTGGGCGCGTATTACGTCTATGGCCGACTGATCAGCCGCGCCGGACCGGCGACGGCGGGCCTGTCGATGTTCCTGGTGCCGGTGTATGCCGCGCTGCTGGCCTGGCCGCTGCTGGGCGAGGCGCCGCAGCTGTTCCACGCCTACGGCTTCGTGATGATCCTGCTGGGCGTGAAGCTGGCGTCGACGCGGCTGCGCGCCCGCGCCGCGACGGCCGCCGCCCCCGCGTAAAGCCGGGGCGGCCGGCAGCGGCTACGCTGCCGGCCGTTGCCGATCAACGGCCCGTGCCTTGGGCCGCGATGACTTCCTGCGCCACGTTGCGCGGCGCTTCGGCGTAGTGCTTGAACTCCATCGTGTACGTGGCGCGGCCTTGCGTCAGCGAACGCAGCGAGGTCGAATAGCCGAACATCTCGGCCAACGGCACCTCGGCGCGCACCACCTTGCCGCCGCCCCCGGCGATGTCTTCCATGCCCTGCACCATGCCGCGGCGTGACGACAGGTCGCCCATGACGTTGCCGGTGAAGTCTTCGGGCGTTTCGACCTCGACCTGCATCATCGGTTCGAGCAATACCGGGTCGGCCCGGCGCATGCCGTCCTTGAAGGCCATCGAACCCGCCATCTTGAAGGCGTTTTCGTTGGAGTCGACGTCGTGGTACGAGCCGAAGAACAGCGTCACCTTGACGTCCACCACCGGGTAGCCCGCCAGCACGCCTGCGTTGAGCGTTTCGCGGATGCCCTTGTCCACCGCGGGGATGAACTCGCGCGGCACCACGCCGCCCTTGATGGCATCGACGAATTCGTAGCCCTTGCCCGGCTCTTGCGGCTCAAGCTTGAGCACGACGTGGCCGTACTGGCCGCGGCCGCCGGACTGCTTGACGAACTTGCCTTCGACCTCGTCGCAGGTCTTGCGGATGGTTTCTCGGTAGGCCACCTGAGGCTTGCCCACCGTGGCCTCGACGCCGAACTCGCGCTTCATGCGGTCGACCAGGATTTCCAGGTGCAGCTCGCCCATGCCCGAAATGATGGTCTGGCCGGATTCTTCGTCGGTGCGCACGCGGAACGAGGGATCTTCCTGCGCCAGGCGGCCCAGGGCGATGCCCATTTTTTCCTGGTCGGCCTTGGTCTTGGGCTCGACCGCCTGCGAAATGACCGGTTCGGGAAAGACCATGCGTTCGAGCACGATGACGTGCGCGGGATCGGACAGCGTGTCGCCCGTGGTGACGTCCTTGACGCCCACGGCCGCGGCGATGTCGCCCGCGTAGACCTCGGTGATCTCGCGCCGTTCGTTGGCGTGCATCTGCAGGATGCGGCCCAGCCGTTCCTTCTTTTCCTTGACCGGGTTGTAGACCGAGTCGCCGGACTTCACCACGCCGGAATACACGCGGAAGAAGACCAGCTGGCCGACAAAGGGGTCGGTCATGATCTTGAAGGCCAGCGCCGAGAACGGTTCCTTGTCGGTGGGATGGCGTTCGATTTCGTGGTCGCGTTCGTCGTGGCCCTTGATGGCGGGCACGTCGACCGGCGACGGCAGGTAGTCGATCACCGCGTCCAGCATGGCCTGTACGCCCTTGTTCTTGAACGCGCTGCCACACAGCATGGGGACGATTTCGTTGGCAACCGTGCGCTGGCGCAGGCCCTGCTTGATCTCGGCTTCGGTAAGCGTTTCGCCGCCCAGGTACTTTTCAAGCAGCGCCTCGTTGGCCTCGGCGGCTTTCTCGACCATCTTGTCGTGCCATTCCTGTGCCTGCGCTTGCAGCGCGGGGGGAATGTCGCGGTATTCGAAGCGCACGCCCTGGCTGGCGTCGTCCCAGATGATGGCCTTCATCTTGACCAGGTCGATGACGCCTTCGAAGCCGTCTTCGGCGCCCACCGGCAGCTGCACCGGCACGGCATCGCCCTTCAGGCGTTCGTGTATCTGGCGCTGCACGCGCAGGAAGTCGGCGCCGACGCGGTCCATCTTGTTCACGAACGCCAGGCGCGGCACACGGTACTTGTTGGCTTGGCGCCAGACGGTTTCGGATTGCGGCTGCACGCCGCCCACGGCGTCGTAGACCATCACGGCGCCATCCAGCACGCGCATCGAGCGTTCGACCTCGATCGTGAAGTCGACGTGGCCCGGCGTATCGATGATGTTGATACGGTGTTCGGGATAGTTGCCAGCCATGCCTTTCCAGAAGGCCGTGGTGGCGGCGGACGTGATGGTGATGCCGCGTTCCTGCTCTTGTTCCATCCAGTCCATCACGGCGGCGCCGTTGTGCACTTCGCCGATCTTGTGGGTGATACCGGTATAGAAGAGGATGCGCTCGGTGGTCGTCGTCTTGCCCGCGTCGATGTGGGCGCTGATGCCGATGTTCCGGTATAGCTCGATAGGCGTCTTGCGAGTCATGGCCTCGTTCCTTGCAGTAATCACCAGGAAGAACGGCAGGGTCCGACCGGACGCTGCCGCGGCGGGCGCCATGCCGCGTGAGAGGTGTGCTCGGGATGTTGCGAAATCGCGCCCGCACTTATCCGTAAATATTACGCGCCGCAGGCGCGTTTACAAGCTTTAGCCATAAGCGCCATAGGGGATGGCGCGCGCGGCGGGCCGGGCATGAAAAAAGCCCCTCGCAAGACGAGGGGCTTAGCCATGCATCGGCCAGGTTTCCGGCCTGGCAACGCCGGGCGGCCTGACAGCCGCCTGACGCTTTGGCGATTACTTCTTTTCTTCCTTGACGCGGTAGACCAGCACGGCAGTGCTGGCCAGCGACAGCACCTTGGCGGTGACGCTGCCCAGCAGCAGGCGCGACAGGCCGCTGCGGCCGTGGCTGCCGATGAAGATCAGGTCGCAGCCGGCGTCGGCGGCGGCCTGGACGATGCCGTCGGCCACGTTGAAGTTGGACACGGCGCGCGCCTCGGCCTTCACGCCGCCGGTGTCGGCGCGGTCGGTGATCTGCTTGAGGTACTTGTCGGCCTGTTCGGCGGAGGCCTTTTCGTAGTCTTCGTCGGTGATGGCGTAGGCGGCGGCCATGCCGTCAAAACCGATGGTGGCGGCGAAAGGCTGCGTCACGTAGAGCGCGACGACGTCGGCGCCCACGGAACGTGCGAAGGAAATGCCGGCGTTGGCGGCTTGGGCCGACAGCGGCGAGCCGTCGGTGGGAATCAGGATCTTCTTGAACATCTTGCCTGCTCCTGTTTGAGAGGAAGCTCCATGCTACCGGAAACCCGCCAGGTTCACATCAAGCGAACCTGGGGGGCTTGATGCGCGTCAACCCAGCTGCTGGGCGGCCGCGAACAGGTTGGTGCAGCGGGTGCCCGTGCGGCAGTACGCCAGCACCGGACCCGGCAGGGTGCGCAGCAGCTCGGCGAACCGGACCACGTCGGCGGCGGTCATGGCGCTGCCCACGACGGGCTGGTATTCGATTTTCAGGCCCGCGGCGGCGGCGGCCTTGGAGACGTCGGCCGCGGTGGGCTGGTCGGGGCCGCCTTCGAAATCGGGGCGGTTGATGATGACGCTTTTATAGCCGGCGGCGGCCACGTCGGCCATGTCGTCGGGGCCCAGCTGCGGGGCGACGGCGAAGTTCTCGGTAAGGGGCTTGATGGGTGCGGACATGGCGATTCCTTGATGGGGACAGCTAAATATTATTGCTTGTCGGGGCGGTTTCAGGCGAACAGTTTTTCCAGCACGCTCCAGACGCCGCGGTCGTCCGCCATGGACACGGAAAAGCGCAACATGGTGGACGGCGCCTGCGACGGCGAAAACAACGTGCCCGGGGCCAGCAGCATGCCCCGGTCGGCGGCGGCGCGGGCCAGCGCTTCACTGTCGCGGCCGCAATCGGCCCAGACGAACATGCCGGCGTGCGGCTCGTGCGGAATCGTCAGGCCCAGCTTCAGCAGCCCCTTGACGCAGCGCTGGCGGGCTTCGTCCACGCGCAGGCGCACGCGCTCGATGTGGCGCCGGTACTGCCCTTCCATGAGCACGCGGTGCACCACCCGCTCGCCCAGCTCGGGCGAGGTCAGCCCCGCCAGCATTTTCAGGTCGGCCAGTTTCTGCAGGATGTCGGGGTTGGCGGCGACATAGCCGACCCGCAGGCTGGCCGCCAGCATCTTGGAGTAACCGCTGACCAGGATGACGCGGTTGAGCCGGTCCAGCACGGCCAGCTTCATGGCGCCGCCGGGGTGCAGGTCGCCGTAGGTGTCGTCTTCGACCACCATGAAATCGTGGCGCTCGGCGATGCGCAGGATGTCGTAGGCAACGCCGGCCGACAAGGTATGGCCGGTGGGGTTGTGGACCGCGCTGTTGACGATGAACAGCTTGGGCTTGTGCTGCGCGGCCAATTGCTCGAGCTGCGCGACGTCGGGGCCATTGGGGCCGCGCGGCACGCCGATCAGGCGGGCGCCGAACGCGGCCAGGCGGCCGAAGATGACGAACCAGGCGGGGTCTTCGACCAGCACCACGTCGCCCGGCTGCACCAGGTGGCGGGCGATCAGGTCCAGGCCATGGGTGACGCCGTTGGTGGTCAGCAGATTGCGTTCGGGGTGCGCCGGCACGCCTTCGCTCTGCAACGAGGCGGCGACCTGCTGGCGCAGCGGCGCGAAGCCCTGGGGATGCCCATACGACACCAGTTGGCCCCGCACCGAACGGCCGACAGCGCGCACGGCGCCGGCAACCATGTCCGGGTCCAGCCATTCAGCCGGCAACAGGCCGGCGCCGCCCGGCATGCCCGGGCCGCCGCCTGCGCGGAACATGCTGCGCAGCAGCCAGGCCACGTCGATGCGCGCGGGCGCCGCGAACGGCTGCACCACCTGGGTGGCGGCCGGCGCCAACGGGCCGCTGCGGGCGCGCACGAAAAAGCCGGCGCCGCGGCGCGACTGCACCAGGCCGCGCGCCACCAGCCGGTCGTAGGCTTCCACCACCGTGAAGCGGCTGACACCGGACTGCTCGGCCATCTTGCGGATGGACGGCAGACGGGTGCCCGGGCGCAGGCCCTGCTCGTCGATGCGGCGGGCCAGGCCGTCGGCCAATTGCGCCACCAGGGTGGCGTCGGCCTGGCGCACGGGCTGCCAGGGCATAGAGGGGGAAGCAACTGTCATGGGGATTTCACCAGGCCAGTGGTTAAAGTGATATGCCAAAGTGTACCGGTACTGTACCGATAACTATGCGTAGAGTGACAGCAATGCCCCAGGCCCGCAAGTAGGCGACCATGGGACCCTGTTTTCTGGATGATCTCCATGCGCCCCTCCGTGCTGTACCCGTCGCCCCAGACCGCGCCCGCCGCGCCGGTGGCGTCGCCCTGGGAGGGCTATGGCTATGGCTTCCTGGGCGTACTGATCTTTTCGCTGACCCTGCCGATGACCCGCGTGGCGGTGTCCGAACTGCCGCCTTTGCTGGTGGGCCTGGGACGCGCGCTGCTGGCCGCTGTACCGGCGCTGGTACTGCTCTGGATCACGCGCAGCCGCCGGCCCGACCGCCGGGAGTGGCCCGGCGTGCTGCTGGCCGCGGTGGGCATCGTAGTGGGGTGGCCCCTGGCCTCGACCTTGGCCATGCAGAGCGTGTCGTCGTCGCACGGCGCGGTGTTCAACGGTCTGTTGCCGCTGTCGACCGCAGCCTTCGCGGCCTGGCGCAGCGGTGAGCGGCCATCGCCGTCGTTCTGGGCCTGGGCCCTGGTGGGCGCCGCGCTGGTGTGCACGTTCGCCCTGCGCCAGGGACACGGCACGCTGGCCGTGGGCGACTTCTGGCTGTTGCTGGCCGTGGTGCTGGGCGGCATGGGCTATGCCGAAGGCGCCCGCGCCGCGCGCACCCTGGGCGGCTGGCGCACCATCTGCTGGGCGCTGGCGGTCAGTGCGCCGGTGATCGCCGTGCCGGTGGGCTGGATGGCGTGGCAGCAGGCTGCCTGGCCCGGCGCGAACGTGGTCTGGGCCTGCGCTTACCTGGCGTTCGGGTCGATGTTCGTGGGCTTTTTTGCCTGGTACCGCGGCCTGGCCGCGGGCGGCATCGCGCGCGTCGGCCAGATCCAGCTGCTGCAACCGTTCCTGACGGTACTGGCCGCTGCCCTGTTTTTTGGTGAATCGGTGGACCTGGCGACGTTCCTGTTTGCCGCCGCCGTCATCGTTGTCATCGCCGGCGGACGCCGCGCGATCGTTGGAGTCAAGAAATGACGCTGTTCCCCGCCAATCTGGCCGATGTGCCGCTTGCCTCGTTGTCGTTGCTGGGCCCCTTGGCGCTGTTCGCCCTGGTCAGCTCGATCACGCCCGGCCCGAACAACGTGATGCTGGCCTCGTCCGGCCTGAATTTCGGTTTTCGCCGCAGCATGCCGCACCTGCTGGGCGTGAACCTGGGCTTTACCTTGATGATTTTCCTGGTGGGCGTCGGGCTGGGCTCGGTGTTCCAGCAAGTGCCCGTGCTGTACACGGTGCTGAAGTACGTGGGCGCCGCCTACCTGCTGTACCTGGCCTGGAAGATCGCCAATTCGGGCGGCATGGAAGAAGGCGAGGCCCGCGCCAAGCCGCTGACCTTTCTGCAGGCCGCGGCATTCCAGTGGGTCAACCCCAAAGCCTGGGTGATGGCGGTGGGCGTGGTGGCCACCTATACGCCGCAGGCCGGTTTCTTCGCCAACCTGGTCATCGCCACCGTGGTGTGCGGCATCGTCAACCTGCCCAGCATCGGCATCTGGGTCACGTTCGGCACGGCGCTGCGCCGCGTGCTGCACAAGCCCTGGGCGATCCGCGCGTTCAACATCGGCATGGCGCTGCTGCTGGTGGCCTCGCTGTACCCCGTGGTGCTCGAAGCGCTGCACTGACCCGTCAATGGCTACCCGGCGTCGGCGCCGCGCCCCACGGCCGGCCAACCCGACCCGGCGCTGCGCCTAAGCCAGCAGACCCGCCACTACGGCGGGCGTGACCAGCACGTTGAACAAGCCCGCCATCACCATGACCAGGCCCGCCACGGCGCCCTCTTCGGCGGCCAGTTCGCGGGCCTTGGCAGTGCCGGCGCCATGGGCGCCCATGCCGAACAGTGCGCCACGCGCCAGTGCCGACCGCAAGGGCAGCCAGCCGCGCATCAACTGGCCGATGGCTGCGCCGAACACGCCCGTGACAATCACGAATACCGCGGTCAGGTCCGGCACGCCGCCGACGTGCGCCGACACCGCAATGGCGAACGGCGTGGCCACCGACCGCGGCAGCAGGCTCAGGCGCAGGTCGGGCGGCAGATCCAGCAGGCTGCCCAACACCCAGGCGCTGGCGCCCGCGATGAGGCTGCCCACCGCCACGCCGGCCACCAGCACCGGCCAGTAGCGGCGGATCAGCGCGCGCTGCTCGTACAGCGGCAGCGCGAACGCGACGATGACCGGGCCCAGCATCATCATCAGCCAGTGCGAGCCGGACATGTAGTCGCGATAGCCCGTGTGCAACGCCAGAGCCAGGACCAGCAGCAAGGCCGGCGCCACCACCAGCGTGGACGTCCACCAGTAGGCATAACGGCGGTAGAACAACCGCGCGCAGACGTAGGCCAGCACGGTCGCCAGCGGCCAGAACAGCAGGTTGAAATCAGCCCGCATGGCGATTCATCCAGCGGTAGCAAAGATCGATCGTGAGCGCCGTGCCTGCCATGACCAGCGCGGTGCCCACCAGGATGATCACCAGCAGTTTCAAGCCCAGCACGCCCAGGAATTCGCGGTGATCCAGCAGCGACATCACCGCGGGCACGAAGAACAGCAGCATCTCGCCCAGCAGCCAGTTGGCGCCGCGATGCACGTTGCGCACCCGCAAGAGGCCACTGGCGAGCAGCGCCAGTACCAGCGCCATGCCGATGACGCCGCCCGGCACCGGCAGGCCGGCGGCGTTGGCCAGCGCCTGGCCCAGCAGCGAGAACAGGATGAGCAGGGTGATCTGCAGCACGCGGCTGCGGCGCAGCAGGCTGCGCAATCGGACGGGGGTGCGGGTGGGGAGCAAGAGCAGCGGTGACATGGGGCGATTCCAGCGGATGGAAACGTTTTACGCCTGCGCACGCCATAGATAAAATGAATTTGTTGAATTCACTCTATTCTATATAGGCATAACCATGGATCTGCGTACCTTGCGCGCGCTGGTGGAGGTGGTTCGCCAGGGCGGTTTTTCGCAGGCGGCCAAGACGGTGTTCGCCACCCAGCCCACGGTCAGCAAGGCCGTGCGCCAGCTGGAAGACGAAATCGGCATGCCCCTGCTGGACCGCCAGGCCCAGCCGCCGCGCCTGACCGAAGCCGGCGATATCGTCTATCGCCGCGCCGTGAAGATGTTGGCCGAACGCGACGATCTGTACGCCGAGCTGGACGAACTGCGCGGCCTGGCGCGCGGCTCGCTGCGCCTGGGCCTGCCGCCGCTGGGCAGCAACGCGCTGTTCGCGCCGATGTTTGCGCGCTTTCGCAGCCGTTATCCGCGCATCGAGATCAGCCTGCTGGAACACGGCGGCCACCGGCTGGAAGAGATGGTCATGGCCGGCGACATCGAGCTGGCCGCCTCGCTGCGGCCAGAATCCGCCAACTTCGAATGGCAGCCGGTGGCGCGCGAGCCGCTGATCGCGCTGCTGCCCGCCGACCACCCCTGCGCCAACGCGGCATCCGTCGGCCTGGCCGACCTGCGGAATTCGCCTTTCATCCTGTTCGAAAGCGGCTTTGCACTGAACCGCATCATCCAGGACGCCTGCCTGCGAGCGGGTTTTGCGCCCGCCGTCGCGGCCCGCAGCGGGCAGATCGATTTCATCGTGGCGCTGGTGACGGCGGGCCTGGGCGTGGCCTTCCTGCCGCGCATCAAGGCCGACGAGGAACGCTGCGCGGGCGTGTCGCAGGTGCCGCTGCGCGATGCCCGCACGGACTGGGAGATGGGCCTGGTGTGGCGCCGTGGCGGCTACCTGTCGCAGGCCGCGCAGGCCTGGCTGGCGCTGGCCCGCGAGATGCATCCAGATACGGCTTGATGCGATCGGCTGCCGGGCCGCGTTGTAAGCTGCCGGCGGAACCGCATCCGTTCGCGCGAGTCATATTCTCCATGCCTGCCCTGCCCCGATTCACTTACCGCCGCCTGTTCGGCGCCGCCCTGCTGACCGCCGCCGGCGTGGTTGGCTGCTCGCAGCTGGATTCCTGGCAGCGGCAGACCATTTTTTCGCCGCAATCCGAACCCCAGACCTGGTGGCGCGAGCCTGCCACGGGCACCCAGGTGTATGACCTGGCGCTGGCCAACGGCGACAAGGTACGCGCCTGGTACTGGCAAAGCCCGCAGGCCAATGCGCCCACCGTGCTGTATCTGCATGGCGCGCGCTGGAACCTGAACGGCAGCGCCTTTCGCATCGACGGCTGGACCCGCATGGGCTATTCGGTGCTGGCGATCGACTACCGCGGCTTCGGCGCGTCGACGCCGCGCCTGCCGTCCGAGGCCAGTGCATTGGAAGACGCCATGGCCGGGCTGAAGGAACTGGCGCGGCTGCAGCCGGACGCGTCCCGCCGCTTCGTCTACGGCCACAGCCTGGGCGGCGCCATCGCCATCGACCTGGCCGCGCGGCCGGAACAGCCCGACTTCGCCGGCCTGATCGTCGAATCCAGCTTCACCAGCATCGGCGCCATGCTGGCGACCATGAAGTGGGGCCGGGTGCCCGGCGCCGGCCTTCTGGTCACGCAGCCGTTCGACTCGGTCGACAAGCTGGCCGCCCTGCACACGCCCATGCTGTTCATGCATGGCACCGCCGACCGCGTGGTGCCGCACACCATGAGCGACGAGCTGTATGCCGCCGCCCGCAACGTCGCACCGGACCTGAAGCGGCTGGTCAAGATCGAAGGCGCCACCCACTCGGGCGCATTCCGCAGCGGCGCGCAGTACGAGAAGGCCGTGAAGACCTTCATGCAGGACGCCAGCCGGGCGTTCCAGCGCAAGTCGGGCTGAGCCGCCCGCGCTTGGGGCGGCGGGCGTCGCCCTGCCGCCGCGTTCCCTTCTATCACCTGCCCCGGGGAAAACCCGCTCTCGGGAAACTCCCAAATCAAAATATCTTCTAAATATATTTAACCGATATTAGACTTTCTCCTGCCCGCCGCTCCCCCCTCGCGGCGCCGGCCTTACGAGGAGAACCAAGTTGAGTAACGTGCGTTGGCAGGGCGTCTTTCCTGCCGTAACCAGTAAGTTCCATGCCGACGAAACCCTCGACTTCGAAGCGATGCGCAAGCATTTCGGCTTCCTGATCGACAACGGCGTACATGGCCTTGTCACCTGCGGTTCGCTGGGCGAAGCCAGCACCCTGACGCTGGAAGAAAAGCTGGCCGTGACGCGTTGCGCCGTGGAAGTCAGCGCCGGCCGCATTCCGGTGCTGGCCAATGTGTCCGAGACCAGCACCCGCGAAGCGCTGCGCTTCATCAAGGAAGCCGTGGCGCTGGGCGTGGACGGCTTCATGCTGATGCCGTCGCTGATCTACGTGGCCGATTCGCGCGAAGCGATGCAGAGCATCCGCACGATGGCCGAAGCCGCCGCCAAGCCTTGCATGATCTACAACAACCCGGTGGCCTACCGGGTGGACCTGAAGCCGGAGCACATGGCCGAGCTGGCCGATTGCAAGTGGCTGGTGGCCATCAAGGAAAGCAGCGACGACATCCGCCGCGTGACCGACCTGCGCAATGCGCTGGGCGACCGCTACCAGCTGTTCATCGGCGTGGACGACCTGTCGTTCGAAGCCCTGGCGCTGGGCGCCGACGGCCTGCTGGCCGGCCTGGTGACGGCCTTCCCGCGCGAAACCGTAGCGCTGTACGACCTGATGAAGGCCGGCAAGTGGCAGGAAGCGCTGGCGCTGTACCAGTGGTTCACGCCGCTCCTGCACCTGGATGTCTCGACCAAGCTGGTGCAGAACATCAAGCTGGCCGAAACGCTGGCCGGCGTGGGCAACGAGCACGTACGCCGCCCGCGCCTGCCGCTGGTGGGCGCCGAACGCGAGCGCTGCACCGCCATCATCGAGGCGCAACTGGCCAAGCGGCCGCGCCAATACCAGTCGAAGTAAGCCACCCAGCCCCGGACGAAGGACAGGCGCGGCCCGCGAAGGCCGCGCGGTCCTCCCGCAGCGTCTCGGACACCATGCAAAGCGACATCATCCTTCAGACCCGGGGCCTTACCAAGGAATTCCGCGGCTTCGTGGCGGTCAACGACGTCAACCTGAGCGTCAGGCGCGGGGCGATCCATGCGCTGATCGGACCGAACGGGGCCGGCAAGACCACGGTCTTCAACCTGCTTACCAAATTCCATGTTCCCACGCGCGGCGAGATCGTCTACGACGGCGTGGACATCACCGCCGAACGGCCGGCGCAGACCGCGCGCCGCGGCATCGTGCGTTCGTTCCAGATTTCCGCCGTGTTCCCGCAACTATCGGTGCGCGAGAACGTGCGCGTGGCGCTGCAACGCAAGCTGGGCGTGGACTATTGCTTCTGGCGCTCGGAAAGCACGCTGGAGCGGTTGCACCAGCGCGTGGACGAATTGCTGGACCAGGTCGGCCTGCGCGGCCAGCTGGACGTGGCGGCAGGCGACCTGCCCTACGGCCGCAAGCGCACGCTGGAAATCGCCACCACGCTGGCGCTGGAACCCGAACTGCTGTTGCTGGACGAGCCCACGCAAGGCATGGGCCACGAAGACGTGGATCGGGTCAAGCACCTGATCAAGCAGGTGTCCGCGGGCCGCAGCATCCTGATGGTGGAACACAACATGAAGGTGGTGGCCGACATCTGCGATGCCATCACCGTCCTGCAGCGCGGCGAAATCCTGGCCGAAGGGCCGTATGCCGAGGTCGCGGCCAACCCGGCCGTACGCGAAGCCTACATGGGAGCGGAAGATGAATGAGACCCTGGCGATCGACACTGCCGCGCAGGGCGCCGCCCCATCGCAGGCCATGCTGGAAATCCGCAACCTGCACGCCTGGTACGGCGAATCGCACATCCTGCACGGCATCGACCTGGACGTGCGGGCGGGCGAATGCGTGACGCTGCTGGGCCGCAACGGCGCGGGCCGCAGTTCGACCTTGAAGTCCGTGCTGGGGCTGGTCGGACGCCGCAGCGGCTCGATCAAGGTGATGGGGCAGGAAACCATCGCCCTGCCGCCGCACAAGATCGCCCGCAAGGGCATCGGCTACTGCCCGGAAGAGCGCGGTATCTATGCGTCGCTGACCGCCGAGGAAAACCTGATGCTGCTGCCCTCGGTGGGGCCAGGCGGCATGTCGATCGATGAGATCTACGCCATGTTCCCCAACCTGAAAGAGCGCGCCCACAGCCCCGGCACGCGGCTTTCCGGCGGCGAGCAGCAGATGCTGGCGATGGCGCGCATCCTGCGCACCGGCGCGCGCCTGCTGCTGCTCGATGAAATCACCGAAGGCCTGGCCCCCGTGATCGTGCAGGCCTTGGGCCGGGTGATCCGGCAATTGAAAGAGCGTGGCTACACCACCGTGCTGGTCGAGCAGAACTTCCGCTTCGCCCAGCACCTGGCCGACCGCCATTACGTCATCGAGCACGGCCAGGTGGCCGCCGTGATCGACCGCGCCGAAGTGCAGCAGTCGCAAGACCGGCTGAACGCGCTGCTCGGCATCTGACAGTTCGCGCAGTTCCCCGTCGTTGCAGTGTCCCGTGGTTTTCCGACCGCAGTTCCCCCATTCCTATCCGGAGCGTAGTCAGATGAAATTGAATCGAATCGCAGCAGCGTTGTGCACCCTTGGCCTGGCAGGCGTGGCCCACGCCCAGGGCGGCATCAGCGATGACGTCGTCAAGATCGGCGTGCTGACCGACCTGTCGGGCGTGTATTCCGACCTGGCCGGCAACGGCTCCGTAATCGCGGCCCGCATGGCCGCCGAGGAAATGGGCAACAAAGTGCTGGGCAAGCCCGTGGAAGTGGTGGCCGCCGACCACCAGAACAAGCCCGACGTTGCAGCCAACCTGGCGCGTGAATGGTTCGACCAGGGCAAGGTCGACATGATCACCGACTTTCCCACCGCGTCGACCGCGCTGGCCGTGATGGAGATCGCCAAGCAGAAGAACCGCGTGACGATGCCGTCGGCCGGCCTGTCCACGGCCATCCTGGGCGAGAAATGCTCGCCGCTGAACGCGCAATGGACCACCAACACCTACGCCCTGGCGGCCGGCACGGCGCGCGCGCTGGTCAAGGAAGGCAAGAAGACCTGGTACTTCATCACCGCCGACTACACCTTCGGCCACTCGCTGGAAAAAGACGCCACCGAAGTGATCCAGGAAAACGGCGGCAGCGTGGTCGGCGTGTCGCGCCACCCCTTCCCCGGCAACGACTTCTCGTCGTTCCTGCTGAAGGCGCAGGCATCCAAGGCCGACGTGATCGCGCTGGCCAACGCCGGCAACGACACCGTCAACGCGGTCAAGCAGGCCAATGAATTCGGCATCACCAAAAAGCAGATCGTGGCGCCGCTGCTGACCTATATCTCGGACGTGCACAGCATGGGGCTGGCCAAGGCGCAGGGCATGTACCTGACCGAGGCGTTCTACTGGGACTTCGACGACGCCTCGCGCGCCTGGGCCCGCAAGTTCTTCGACAAGGCCAAGAAGATGCCCACGGCCTCGCAGGCAGGCGTGTATTCGGCCACGCTGTCCTACCTGAAGGCAGTGGAAGCGGCCGGCACCGACGACGCCCCGACCGTGATGGCCAAGCTGCGCGAGATGACCATCAACGATGCCGTGATCCGCAACGGCAAGCTGCGCGCCGACGGCGCGCTGGTGCACGACATGCTGTTGTTGCAGGTGAAAGCGCCGGCCGAATCCAAGGCGCCGTGGGACTACTACCACGTGAAATCGGTGCTCAAGGGCGACGAGGTGTTCCCCAAGCCGCAGGCCGCCTGCCCGTTGAACAAGTCGTAATGCGTGGCCGGCGCCGGGCAGCCTCGCCCGGCGCCGGTTCGACCCGCTCGAGGCGCGCGCTGTCTGCGCGCCTTCCTGGAAACCGACGCGTCCGCGTGTCCGCCTGCCGCCCACTATGTTCGACATATCGCTTCCCGCCCTGCTCGCCCAACTGCTGGTGGGGCTGATCAACGGCTGCTTCTACGCCATTCTCAGCATGGGGCTGGCCATCATTTTCGGCCTGCTCAACATCGTCAATTTCACCCACGGCGCCCAGTTCATGATGGCGGCCTTCCTGGCGTGGATCGGCTTCACCCAGTTGCCGCAGTTGCTGGGCCCCGGCGTCCAGGTCAACTTCTGGACCGCGCTGGTGCTGGCGCCGCTGATCGTCGGCGCGGTCGGCGTGGTGATAGAGAAGACGCTGCTCAAGCGCCTCTATCACCTGGACCATCTGTACGGCCTGCTGCTGACCTTCGGCATCGCGCTGATGATGGAGGGCGGCTTTCGCTACTTTTACGGCATTTCCGGCGTGGGCTACGAGCCGCCCGAGATCCTGCAGGGCGGCTTCGACCTGGGCTTCATGTTCCTGCCGGCGTACCGCGCCTTCGTGGTGGTGGCGTCGCTGTCGCTCTGCCTGGTGACCTGGTACCTGTTCGAACGCACCCGGCTGGGCGCGCTGCTGCGGGCCGGCACCGAAAACGCCCGGCTGCTGCAGGCCTTTGGGGTGAACGTGCCCGTGATGATCACCCTGACCTACGGCTTTGGCGTGGCGCTGGCCGGCGTGGCCGGGGTGCTGGCCGCGCCGGTGATGCAGATCAATCCGCTGATGGGATCGAACCTCTTGAACATCGTGTTCGCGGTGGTGGTGATCGGCGGCCTGGGTTCGATCATGGGCGCCATTGTCACCGGCCTGGCGCTGGGCCTGCTGGAAGGGCTGGCCAAGGTGTTCTATCCCGAAGCGTCCACCGTGGTCGTGTTCATCGTGATGGCGGTGGTGCTGCTGATGCGCCCCGCGGGCCTGTTCGGCAAGGAGAAATAAGGTGTCCCGCTTCCCGCTTTCGATCCGTATCCTGGCCCTGTTGCTGGTGCCGGCCCTGCTGGTGCCGTTCTTTCCACAGGTCGTCTACCCCGTGTTCGTCATGAAGGTGCTGTGCTTCGCGCTGTTTGCGCTGGCCTTCAACCTGTTGACCGGCTTCACCGGCCTGGTGTCGTTCGGCCATGCCGCGTTCTTCGGCTGGGCGGGCTATGCCGCCGGCCAGATGATGATCCTGTACGGCGCGGCCGGCCTGCCGCCCGAACTGGCCATGCTGTGCGGCGTGGCCATGGCCGCTGCCATCGGCTATGCGATCGGCTGGCTGGCCATCCGCCGCACCGGCATCTATTTCGCGATGATCACGCTGGCGCTGTCGCAGGTGGCGTACTTCATGGCGGTGCAGGTGAAGTGGACGCGCGGCGAGGACGGCATGCAAGGCATCCCGCGCGGCAAGTTCCTGGGGCTGGTGGACCTGAGCTCGGACACCCATATGTACTACTTCGCGCTGGGGGTCTTCGTGCTGGGCTTCCTGTTCGTGTATCGGGTGATCCATTCGCCCTTCGGACAGGTGCTCAAGACCATCCGCGACAACGCGCCGCGGGCGATTTCACTGGGGTACGATACGGATCGGTGCAAGCTGCTGGCTTTCGTGCTGTCCGCCTCGGTCGCCGGCCTGGCCGGCTCGCTCAAGGCGCTGGTGCTGCAATTGGTGGCGCTGAACGACGTGTCGCTGGCCACCTCCACCGAGGTGCTGCTGATGACGCTGCTGGGCGGCATCGGCACCGTGTGGGGCCCCGTGGTGGGCGCCACCCTGGTGGTCAGCCTGCAGAACTACCTTGCCACCCTGGGCGATGTCGTCACCATCGTCATCGGGTTGATTTTCGTGCTGTGCGTGTCGTTCTTCCGGCGCGGGTTCGTCGGCGAATGGCTGGCCTACACGCAGTGGCGCAAAACGAAGGAAAACAATAATTGATGGCCGGAGCAGAACCCAAACGGCGCGCCGCCGACGTCGCCTACGACCAGATCGAGAGCATGATCGCCACGCTGCAATTGCAGCCGGGCAGCGCGGTGGTGGAGGCCGACCTGGTCGAGAAAACCGGCCTGGGCCGCACCCCGCTGCGCGAAGCGCTGCTGCGCATGGTGGCGGCCGGGCTGATCCGCCAGGAACCGCGCCGCGGGCTGCGGGTGTCGATGATCCAGCTGGCCGACCACATGGACCTGATCCAGACCCGCCGGGCGCTGGAACAGCTGATCGCCGCCAGCGCCGCGCGCCGCGCCACGCCGGCCCAGCGCAGCCAGATCGTGGAATGCGCGGCCCAGATGATCCGCGCGGCCGAAGGCGGCAACCTGGATGACTACATGCAGGCCGACCAATCGCTGGACCACGTCTGCCACAACGCCTGTCGCAATGTGTCGGCGGTGAATGCGGTGGAACCGCTGATCATCCAGTGCCGCCGCTTCTGGTATGCCTACCAGCACGAAGGCGACATTACGGAAGGCGCGCGGCGCCACATGGCCATGGCCGAGGGCATCGCCACGGGCGATGCCGCCGCGGCCATCCGCGGCGCCGACTCGCTGATGGACTACCTGGAGATGTTCACGCGCAAGGTCATTGACGCGTAGCGGCGGCGGCCGGCTCGGCCGCGTCGGTGGCGCCCCGCGTCAGCCAGGCCATGACGCGCGGGCGGGCACGGTCGTAACCCAGGTTGTAGAAGAACGCATAGGGCAGGTAGAACAGCACCAGCGCGATGTCCAGCACGAACGCCTGCCACAGGCTGATCTGCAGCCACCAGGCCGCCAGCGGGATGACGATCAGGATCAGCCCCACCTCGAAGCCGAACGCATGCACCACCCGCACCCGCAGGTTGCGGGTGATGCCCAGGCGGTTTTCCAGCCGGTCGAACGCGGCGTTGTAGATCATGTTCCAGACCAGCGCGATCCAGGCGATCACGGCGGTCAGCACGCCCATTTCGAACAGTGACTTGCCCATGGCCCAGGCGGCGATGGGCGCGCACAGGCCGATGGCGAGGATTTCGAACAGGAATGCGTGGAAAAAGCGTTCTTTGAGAGTTTTCTTGGCTTGCGTCATGACCCACCTGAGGTCGGTTGCTTGAGTAACCCGGCGATTTTCGACGATATTTCCGGTACGATAAAGATAATATCCATCGGAAAAACCGATATAAAAACCCCTTATGCGCCACTCCCTGGAATCCCTGGCCACCTTCGCCCAGGTGGCCGCCGAAGGCACGTTTTCCGCCGCGGCCCGCAAACTGGGCAAAAGCCAGTCCACCGTCAGCGAAACCATCGCCAATCTGGAAGTCGACCTGAACGTGACCCTGTTCGACCGCAGCCAGCGCCAACCGGCGCTGACCGAGGCCGGCCAGGTGCTCTTGACCCAGGCCTTGCAGGTGTTGGCCGCCAACGACCGCCTGAACCGCAGCGCCAGCCAGTTATCGGCCGGGCTGGAACCGCGCCTGACCGTGGTGCTGTCGGACACGTTTCAGTCCGAAACCTTTGAAAACATGCTCAGCCAGATCGACCAGCGCTATCCGGCGCTGCGCTTCGAATGCCTGATCGCGGAATACGAGGACGTGGTGGCGCTGGTGCAGCAGGGCCGCGCCCACCTGGGGCTGATGGCGGCGCAGGACAGCTACCCGCCGGACATGGCGCATGCCAGCCTGCGCGATGCGTCCGAGATCGTGCTGTGCGTGGGGCGCAGCCATCCGCTGGCCGCGCTCAAGGGCGTCACGGCCGACCACTTGAAAAGCGAGCGCGAACTGCGCCTGAGCACCTACGAGCTCGACGACAAGGACCCCGCGCCCTCGCAGTCGACCTGGTCGGCGCCCGGCTATCTGATGTTGCTGGAAATGGCCAACCTGGGCTTCGGCTGGGCCGAGCTGCCGCGCTGGATGCTGCAGCGCTTTGGCCGCGGACAGCTGGTGGAACTGGCGGTGCCGGGCTGGCCGCGGCAGATCCGGGTGGATGCGGTCTGGTCGACCCGGCGGCCGCTGGGGCCGGCCGGTGCGTGGTTGCTGCAGAATCTGACGCAGGCCTAGGCGGCGGCGTCGTCACCAGGCGGCAAGGATGAACGTTGCGCCCTAGCCCGGCGCGGCCTGGCGGCGCGGCGTGCGTGGCGTGCGCGCGGCAGCGCCGGCCAGCACCAGCGGCAGGCGCGTGATGCGCACGCCATTGGCAGCCAGCCATTCGCCCAGCTTGGGGCTGGCCAGCACATCGTATTCGGCGCGGCGCTGGCGCGCCATGACGCTGGCGCCCTGGGTGTCCAGTGCGGGGTGGCACATCAGCAGATCGCCATCGTGGGCGTTGAACAGCCAGTTCTGCAGCAGATCGGCATAGCGCCGCTTGCCGCCTTCGAAGCCATACACGCCCAGCAGCCGGCGATTGGTGCGCAAGCCTTCCTGGCGTGCCTGGCGACCCAGTTCGGCCGCGCCCAGCGCGCCGATGATGCGGGCCTTGATGGATTCCTTGGCGGGAATGCCGCAGAGCGCGCCCGGCGCGGTCTGGCGCAACCAGGGCATGTTGGCGCCGTAGCGGCGCTTGAGCAGGCTCAGCAGGCGTTCGCGGATGAGGGGCAGTTGGTGCACATGCTGATGGCCATCGACATAATCGGGCGCTCCGCCAAACGCGGCTTCGAATGCGTCGAACTGGCGTTCGAGGCGTTGCTCGACCCAGGCCGCATCCAGCCGGCGGGCATAGGCGCGCAGGATCAAGCGCGACAGCGACGGCACGTCGGCATCGTCCGGGCCCAGCGATTCGGAGAAATTCAGGTGCAGGCCGATGTCGACGTCCAACGCCGCCAGACGGGGCGCGTTGGCGGCAAAGGTCGGGCCCTGGACGAGGCAGCTGACGGCGCTGAGGCGGCCCATGCCGGCCAGCGCAATCATGCCTTCATCGATGTCGGCATTCATGCCAAAATCGTCACCGCAGACCACTATGCGTCTGGTCATGTTTTCACCCCGCCATTCTTCGTCGACACGCCCCACATGCGCGCCCTGCTTCAACAAGTCAGTCTGTTCATCGCCGTCGGATGCGCAGCGGCCGCTACCCACTGGGGCGTGGCCGTCACCTGCGTCGAGGCCCTGGGCGCCGCGCCGCTCCTGGCCAACCTCATCGGCTGGCTGGTGGCGTTCGTGGTTTCCTTCAGCGGGCACTACCGGCTTACGTTCAGACATTCCCACACACCCTGGACCATAGCAGTCCGCCGTTTCTTCTTCATTTCAGCCGTGGGCTTCATCATCAATGAATCCGCTTACGCCTGGTTGCTGCGAGTAACGGCGGTACGCTACGACATCCTGCTGGCCCTCATTCTTGTCGCCTTGGCGGTCGCCACCTTCATCACGAGCCGGCTTTGGGCATTTCGCCACAAGCCCGCTGCTTGAAGGCGGCGTCCGTCACCACCTGCCAGATCACGTATTTCACGCTGGTCGCCACCGGCTGCAAGCCTTGCAGGGCCCGGTAGTTGCCGCCGTCCGAGCTGGTGCCCCAGACCCAGTAGCGCGAGCCTTGCGGCGCGGCGCACAGGCGGGCATCGAATTCCTGCTGGCTGATCAGCACCTGCTTGCCGATCTGCGGTTCGAACTTGGCGGCGTCGTACAGTTCTTTGCGCCAGTTGTCGCGCACCGGCACATCCGGATTGAGCCAATCGTCCACCACCCATGACGGCTGGGGCGCCTGGGCATACAGCGCCAGGTCGAACGGATAGGTGTGCAGCGACACATAGGTATCGCCGGGCTGCGCCAGCGGGCGGATCACGGCGGCCAGGGGGCCGGCGCTGCCGCGGGCGCTGTGCGCGGCGATGCCGATGGCCAGCACGCAGATGCCCGCGCCGACGCCGACGCAGATGCGCACCAGCCGGGGCGCCAGCGTGTCGCCCTTCTGGCGCCAGGCGGCCACGATGACTTCGGCCAACAGGAATGCCAGCGCTGGCAGTGCAGGCAGCACGTAGCCGACCAGTTTGGAATTGGGCAGCGAGAAAAAGCCGACCACGACGACGAACCAGACCAGGGCCAGGCGGCGCAGGTCGCGCTGCGGGCCTTCGGCCCAGAAAGCCTTGCGCAGGATGCCGCCGCCCCACAACGACCAGGGCAGCGCCAGCCCCACCACCACCGGCAGGTAGAACCAGAACGGCTGGGCGTTATTGAAGCCGCCCTCGGCGAAACGCTGGAAGTGCTGGTAGACGAAGAAGTAGTCGTAAAAACCCGGGTATCGGATCTGCATCAGCACGAACCAGGGCACGGCGACCACCGCGAACACCAGCAGAGCCGGCGGCCACACCAATGCGGCCAGGCCGCGCCAGCGGCGGGACCACACCAGCCAGATGAACAGGATCGCGCCAGGCAGCACCAGGCCGATCAGGCCCTTGGCCAGCACCGCCAGGCCCGCCAGCGCGGCGGCCGCCAGCGACATCCAGCGATAGGCCTGGCCACGTTCGGCGCGCAGCACGGTATCGGCCGCGGCCAGCACGCACAGCGTGATCAGGCCGGCCACCAGCATATCCAGATTGGCGAATTGCGAACCGCCGTAGAAGAACGGCAGCGTGGCCAGCACCAGCGCGGTGATCGACGCGCTGGCGGCGTCGCGATAGCGGCGCACGAACGCGTAGAGCGCGGCGATGGCGGCCCAGGACGCCAGCAGCGACGGCACGCGCGCGGCCCACGGGTGCACGCCGAACAGCGTGAACGACAGCTCGGTCATCCAGTAGTACAGCGGCGGCTTGTGGAAATACGGCATGCCATCGAGCAGCGGCACGGCATGCGAACCGCTGCGCAGCATGTCCCAGGCGACCCCTGCGTAGCGGCCTTCATCGGGCAGCGTCAGCGGACGCACCCAGGCCAGGAAGATCAGCCAGAAGCCGATCGCGAGCAGGAACCATCCTGCCGGCGGGGTCCATTCGGAGCGCGCCGGGCGTTGCATCGCGGTGCTCATCAGTGTGCGGCCTTGTCGGTACGGGCAGCATGCCCCTGGCGGCGGCGCACCACGAACAGCGGGCGTCCCTTGACCTCGTCGAAGATGCGGGCGACGTATTCACCCACCACGCCCAGCGAAATCAGGTTGACGCCGGCAAAGAACAGCACCGCCGTCACGATCGTGGTCCAGCCCGACACTTCATTGCCGGACACCAGGTATTCGACCACCAGATAGCCTGCGTACGCCATCGCGATCACGGCGAACAGCACGCCGACCAGGCTGACCAGGCGCAACGGCCAGGTGGTGAAGGCGGTCAGGCCGTCCAGCGCCAGGCGCGCCAGGCGCATGTTGCCGAAGCGGCTGTTGCCGTGCATGCGCTCGTCGGGCGTGTAGGGCAACGCTTCGCCCTTGAAGCCCACCCAGGCGTACAGGCCCTTCATGAAGCGGGTGCGTTCGGGCAGCGCATTGAGCGCATCCACCACGCCGCGGTCCATCAGGCGGAAGTCGCCGGCATGGGCCGGCACATCGACGCCGCGGGCGCCGCTGAGCAGCTTGTAGAACCAGCGGGCGCCCGTGCGCTTGATCCACGATTCGTCGTTGCGGGTCTCGCGCACGGCGTAGACCATCTCGGCGCCGGCGGCCCAGCGGGCCAGCATCTGCTCGATCAGCGCGGGCGGATGCTGCATGTCGGCATCCAGGCAGATGACCACGTCGCCGGTGGCGCTTTCCAGGCCGGCGCTCAGCGCGGCTTCCTTGCCGAAATTGCGCGACAGCTGCACGTAGCGAAAGCCGTCGTACTGGGTCCATTCGGCCATCAGCGCTTCGGTGCCATCCGTGCTGCCGTCATCGGCCACGATGATTTCCCAGCCACTGCACAGCGCGGCCAGGCGGCTGCGCAGCAACGGCAGCAGCACGCGCAGGTTCTCGCATTCATTCAGGCAGGGAATGACGCAAGTCACGCAGGTGTCGTAGGGCACGTTGGCGGCAGCCGTCGGCCAGACCGTTTCCACGGGAAACGCTTTGGTCAGGACTTGCTGCCCCATGGGCTCGGACCGGAATTGGATGTGCATAAGGCTCTGAAAAACTGGAATGCGGGACGGTATGGCAAGCAGTATGCGCAGGGGCTCGTCGAATTTTCATGAAATGTTTCGTAGTCCATGGCGGTGCCCCTGCAACCAATTCTAGGCAGCGGATCGGGCCAAATGTATGAAGCCGCGTGAATCTCTGTCCCCCATATGTGAAGGGACGTAAAGCAGGGGGACCGGATGCCATCCGCCCCTGGTTTTCCAGCCCGGTAAAATGCGCGAAGTTATTGTTTTACAAGGTGGTTATGCAATATCGAGTCCGCCCCATGCTGGCCAGCGACGTCGACGCCATCCTGCAGGTCCAGGCCGTGGCCTACCCGGATTTCCTGCTGGAAAGCGCTGACTTCTTCCTGAACCGGCTGACGCTTGCGCCTGCCCATTGCTGGGTGGCTCAGGCCGCCGCGCCGCCAGCGGCATCGGCCTTGCTGGGCTATCTGGTGTCGTACCCCTGGGACGCCGGCCTGCCCCCGACACTGGACGCGGCGCTGACCTCCCTGCCCGAACCGGCCGATCACTGGTTCCTGCACGACTGCGCGGTAGCGCCGTCGGCCCAGGGCCTGGGCGTCGGGCAGGCGTTGCTGCACGCCGCGGCCCAAGGCGCCATGCAGTGCGGTTTACAGCGGGCCAGCCTGGTGTCGCTGGGTTCGGCGGTGGGGTATTGGGTCCGCCATGGCTATGCGCCCGTTGCCGCCGGCGGGCAAGACCTGGCGGCCAAGCTTGAAGGTTACGGGCCGCAAGCCAGCTACATGGCGCGTGCATTTCCGCTCTGAATTCACTGCGCCCCGCGGGGCGCGAAGGTATCCATGATTTCGCTTTCCCCAGTCCAATCCCTGCTGGCCTGCTGCCTGGTGCTTGCCATCGGCCGCGTACTGACCTCCCGGATCGGCGTACTGGCGCGCTACAGCATCCCCGACCCGATCGTCGGCGGCTTGCTGTTCGCCGTGGCCGCCTACTTGCTGTCCACCTGGGGCGGCGTGTCGGTGGCCCTGGAAACCAGCATCAAGCCGACGCTGTTGCTGCTGTTCTTCGGCTGCATCGGCCTGACCGCGAACCTGAAGCTGCTGGCCAAGGGCGGCCCGCGCCTGATCGCGTTCCTGTTGGCGCTGATTCCCTTCCTGGTGCTGCAGAACGCGGTGGGGCTGGGCATGGCCTGGTTGCTGGACATGCATCCGCTGATGGGCCTGCTGGGCGGCACCATCACGCTGGTGGGCGGGCACGGCACGGGCGCGGCCTATGCCACGCGCTTTGCCGACGTCAACAACATCCAGGACGTGATGGCGCTGGCCATGACCGCGGCCACCATGGGCCTGGTGCTGGGCGGCGTGGTGGGCGGCCCGGTGGCCGAATGGATCATGCGGCGCCACAAGCTGCGCGGCAGCCTGGACCCGCAGGCCGACGGCAGCCACGACGTACCCGACCTGGCCGGCGCACAGGCGCCGTCGACCGCGGCCTCGTTCATCACGTCCATGACCGCCGCCTTCGTCTGCCTGGTGGCGGGCGGTTTCCTGGCGACGCTGGTGGAAGGCGCGCCCGTCAGCCTGCCCAACTTCCTGTGGTGCCTGGCGACCGGCGTGCTGATCCGCAACGGCGGCGAACGCCTGGGCCTGAAGCTGGACGACCGCGCCACCGAAATCATCGGCACCATCACGCTGTCGCTGTTCCTGGCCATGACGATGATGACGCTGGACCTGTCCAGCGTGGCACGGCTGGCCGGACCGCTGGCGCTGATCCTGGCGGTGCAGACGCTGTTCTGCGCGCTGTATGCGGCCTGGGTGGTATTCCGGCTGCTCAAGCGCGACTACGAGGCCGCCATCATGTCGGCGGCCTTCTGCGGCTTTGCGCTGGGCGCCACCGCTACGGCCATCGCCAACATGCAGGCGCTGACCCGCCGCCATGGCCCGGCGCCGCAGGCCTTCATCGTGGTGCCTGTGACCGGCGCCTTCCTGGTGGACATCCTGAACGTGATCGTGCTGACGTCCCTGATCTCCTTGCCGTTCGTGGGGGGGATGTGAGCATGCTGAAACGCATTCTGCTGATGGCCCTGTGCCTGCTGCTGGCCGCCTGCGGCCGCGCGCCCGACACCGATGCGCTGCGCGCGGACGTCGAACGCGGCCTGGCCGCCACCTATGGCGCGGGCCTGTTCCGCGTCGATGACATCAAGCGCATGGGTTCGGCCGCCGACAGCAATGCGCCGGCCGGCGAGACCCGCCGCGTGGTCTATTACGACCTGCGCCTGGAAGTGGTGCGCGACATTTCACTGGGCGCCTGGGACCAGCCCGGCGCGGCCGCCCTGGTGACCCTGCTGGGCGCCGGCCCGCGCAGCATCAGCGGCGTCAAATCCAGCGGCAACCAGGCGGGCGACCGCATCGTGGCGCACGCCAGCGCCATTTACCGCAAGGACGGCGATGCCTGGACCTTGGTGACGCCGGCCGGGTTCAAGGCCGCCGAAGCCCCGGCGCTGGACACCGGCGCGCCGCCGCCCGTGACGCAGCGGCTGCTGGACACGCTGGACCAGATCACGCATTCGGTCGCCTACAGCGCATCCAGCACCGCGCAGCATGTCGTGCAGCAAGAGCTGGAACGCTCGGTCGCCCGCATCAACGGCAGGCTGGCACGCATGCAGCAGGGTTATCCGCTGGCGGGCGGCCCGGACCGCGGCGAATACGTCACCTTCGCGCGGGCGCTGGGCAACGTGGGCCAGGCCCGCCAGATCCGCGTCACGCCGCTCATTACCGGCGGCGGCGCCGAAAACATCGCCCTGCTGCGCAGCGGCGATGCGGTGGTCGGGCTGGCCCAGGCCGATACGGCCAAGCTGGCTTACGAGGGCCGCGGCCCGTTCGCGGCGCAAGGCCCCTTCACGGGGCTGCGGGCGCTGGGCAGCCTGTACCCTGAAATGGTGCACATCGTCGTGCGCGATGACGCGGGGCTGCGCAATGTGCGCGACCTGAAGGGCAAGAAGATCGCCATGGGCGCCGAAGGCTCGGCGGTGCGCGCCACGCTGGAAACCGTGCTGGCCGCGCATGGCCTGCAGGCCGGCCGCGACTACGAAGCCGTGCCCGCCACGTTCACCGGTTCGCTATCGGCGCTGAATTCCGGCGCGATCGACGCGGCCGCGCAGGTGATCGGCGTGCCCGCGACGCCGCTGCGCGACGCGCTGACCCAGGCGCACCTGATGCTGCTGCCGCTGGACCCCGCCGCGGTCAAGGCGCTGGCGGCCCAGGACAGCGCGCTGATGCCGATGGACATCGTGGCCGGCACCTACCCCAACCAGCCCGAGCCGGTCGCCACCGTCGGCATGGCCGCGCTGCTGCTGACCACGGCCGACCTGACCCGCGACGAGGCCCTGCAAGTGGTACGCGCGGTCTACCAGACCGGCCAGGACCTGCTGGCGGCCGGCTCGGCCCAGGGCGCGCAGGTCAGCGTCGCGACCGCCCGGCGCGGCCTGACGGTGCCGCTGCACGATGGCGCCGAGGAAGGGCTGGCGGCGCTGGAACACCCCAAACCCCGTCCGGGACCCACCGAACCCGGCAAGCCTTGAGCGCGCTTGCGCTTATGATTGCGATCCCAATCAGGAATCTTCATGAATAAATTCGATCTGCAAAAGAACCAGGCGCTGAAACTGGCCGGCCAACTCAAGCAAGCCGCCACGCCCGACCGCTTCGGCACGGCGTCGCAGGCGCCCGACCGCCGCGAGCAGCGCAAGCTGGACCAGGCCGCCGGCCTGGTGCCGTTTCCGCTGAAGCTGTCGCAGGCGCAAGCCGACGCGCTGCGCGCGGCGGCCGCCGAACGCGGCATCACCACCAACGACCTCGTCGCCGAAGCCCTGCAGAAGGCCCTGGGCTGATGCATATCTGGGTCGATGCCGACGCCTGCCCCGGGGTCATCAAGGACATCCTGTTTCGCGCCGCGCAGCGCTGGCAGGTGCCGCTGACCCTGGTGGCCAACCAGGCGCTGCACACCCCGCCGTCGCCGCTGATCCGCGCCGTGCAGGTGCCGCGCGGCTTCGACGTGGCCGACGCGCATATCGTCGAACGCGCGGCCGCGGGCGACCTGGTCATCACCGGCGACATTCCGCTGGCGGCGCAGGTACTGGAAAAAGGGGCGATGGCGTTGAACCCGCGCGGCGAACGCTATTCGCCGGAAACCATCCGCGAACGGCTGGCGGTGCGGGACATGATGGAAGAATTGCGCGCCAGCGGCGTGGATACGGGCGGACCGCCCTCGTTCAGCCAGGCGGATCGCAAGGCCTTCGCCAACCAGCTCGATACCTTGCTGGCACGGGTGGCGCGCCAGGCGGCGCCCAAGGGCTGAACACGGCAGGCCCCCGCCCGCCGGTGCGTGGCCGACGCGGGCTACGCGATCCTCAATAGAACGTGATGTACGCCTTGTAGATGATCGTGCCGATGGCCGTGATGAGGCCAATGCCCATCAAGCCCATGCCGATATTGCGGTCCCGCAGTCCGAACCCGACCAGCATGAGCGCCACGCCTGTGACGATGATGATCAACATGGTGTTGGTGCTGGGGTGCATAAGGGTCTCCCGAAGCGTGGGTTTCAGCTTCGATCGGTCAGCGTCGATCTCGGCTTCGATACTTCAGCTTCCATCATAGACAACCCCGGGGACGATAGCGCGCAAGCGCCATCGCGTGGCTTGCGCCACGTCAAGAAAGACGTAGAAAGCAGGCGCAGAAAACAAAAAAGCCAACCGCGGGGTTGGCTTCATTGCTTTGGCTCTATTGCTTTGCACTGCTATCTCGAATCACGCTTGCCCGCTTTGCAGCCAGGCCAGGTTCTTCGAGGGTCTTTGGTGGGTGGTACAAGTTTCGAACTTGTGACCCCTGCCGTGTGAAGGCAGTGCTCTACCACTGAGCTAACCACCCCGAAAGAGGCGAAATATTAGCACGCTTTTTTGGAAGTGTGCAAGTCGCCTGTGAAAAACTTCAGTTGACCGCCGCCGGCGCGTCCATTTTGCGCCAGACGCATTCCCCGCCCACCGACTTGTCCAGCGCTGCCAGGTAGGTTTCGTGCTCGGCCAATTCGGCCTCGCTGGCCTTCACCACCGGCAGGCCGGAGGCGTCGAAGCGGGCCAGCACCATGCCGCCGTTGGCGCCCTGGTCGTTGTCGTCCACGTCGATGAGCAGCGCGTCCTGCCCGCGGGTCATGGCCAGCCAGACTTCGGCCAGCAACTGCGAGTCCAGCAAGGCGCCGTGCAGCGTACGGTGGGCGTTGGAAATGCCGAAGCGGTCGCACAGCGCATCCAGCGAGTTGCGCTTGCCCGGGAAGAGCGAGCGCGCGTGCAGCAGCGAGTCGGTGACCGTGTCGCAGTATTCGGTGATGACGCCACGGCCGGTCTTGGCCAGTTCGGCGTTGAAGAACTTCACGTCGAACGCGGCGTTGTGTGCGATCAGCTCGGCGCCCTGGATGAACTTCACGAATTCGTCGGCCACTTCCGCGAAACGCGGCTTGTCGGACAGGAATTCGGTGGTCAGGCCGTGCACCGCCAGCGCCTCGGGGTCGCTGTCGCGGTCCGGGTTCAGGTAAATGTGCAGGTTGTTGCCGGTGGCCATCCGGTTGACCAGTTCGACGCAACCGATTTCGACGATGCGGTGTCCCTGGGCCGGGTCCAGCCCGGTGGTTTCAGTGTCAAAGATGATCTGGCGCATAAAGCTATTCCGACGCTTGGGCCGCAGACGTCGGCCGCGTGTGGGCATCCGGGGCGCCCGGCTCGGCCGGGGGATGCGCTGCGCTGCCGGCGGGGCCGGGTTTCTTGCGTGCGGTGGCGATCAGGGTGTAGGCCACCGGCACGACGAACAAGGTCAGTAGTGTACCCAGCATCAGCCCGCCCACCAGAACCCAGCCGATCTGCTGGCGCGATTCGGCGCCCGCGCCGGTCGACAGCGCCAGCGGCACCGTGCCCAGCACCATCGCGCCCGTGGTCATCAGGATCGGGCGCAGGCGCAGCACGCTGGCCTCGGTGACGGCCTCGAACAGTTCCCTGCCCTCGTCGCGCAGCTGGTTGGTGAATTCCACGATCAGGATGCCGTGCTTGGTGATCAGCCCCACCAGGGTGATCAGCCCGATCTGGCTGTAGATCGACAGCGTGCCGCCGGTGAGATACAGCGCCAGCAGCGCGCCGGTCATGGACAGCGGCACCGACAGCATGATGATGAAAGGGTTGCGCCAGCTTTCGAACTGCGCGGCCAGCACCAGGTAGATGAAGGCCAGCGCCATGGCGAAGACCAGGTAGATGCTGCCGGACGAATCGCGGAATTCGCGCGACTGGCCGTCCAGGTCGGTCACGACCGTGTTGGGCAGCACTTCGCGGGCCACCTGGTGCATGTGGGTCAGCACTTCGCCCAGCGCGTAGCCAGGCGCCACGGCGGCGTCGATCTTGACCGCGCGCAGGCGGTTGAAGTGGTTCAGCGACTGCGGCGACACGCCTTCGTGCACGCCAAGCAGGTTGTCCAGCTGCACCATGCTGCCGTCGCGCGCCCGGATGTGGATGCCGGAAATGTCGGTGGGGTTGGCGCGGTCGCGCGGGGTCACCTGCACGATCACGTCGTACTGCTCGCCCTGGTCTTTGTAGCGGGTGACCTGGCGGCCGCCCAGCATCGATTCCAGCGTGCGGCCCACGGTGTCGACATTGGCGCCCACGTCCGCCATCTTGTCGCGATCCACCCGCACCCGCAGTTCGGGGGTATTCAGGCGCAGGTCCGTGTCCAGGTTCATCAGGCCGGGATACTTGCGCAGTTCGGTCAGGAACACGTCGGTCAGGCGCGCCAGCTCTTCATAGGACGCCTGGCTCATGATGATGAATTCCACCGGCTTGGACCGGGCGGACTGGCCCAGCGACGGCGGATTGGTGGGGAACGCGCGCACCCCGGGCAGCGACGAGAACAGCGGCTGCAATTCCTGCGTGATGGCCTGCTGCTTGCGGCCGCGCTCTTCCCAGGGTTTCAGGCGCAGGATGGCGGTGCCGTCGGTGACGGTGGGAAAGCCCACCGTGACCTGGCTGCCGCTGGCTTCGGGAATGGCCGCGTAGAACCCCTCGATGCCCTGCATGCTGTCCAGCGTGTAGTTCAGCGTGGCGCCCTCGGGCGCGCTGACGATGCCGAACACCACGCCGCGGTCTTCGATGGGCGCCAGTTCGCTCTTGACCACCTTGAACAGCACGCCGCTGCCGGCGGCCACGGCCACGCCGATGACCACCACCAGCCAGCGATGCCGCAGCGATGCGCCCAACAGGCGGCGGTAGCCGTTGCTCATGCCGTTCAGCCAGCCTTCGATCAGGTTGTACCAGCGGCTGTGGCTGCTCTGGTGGCGCAGCAGCACCGAGCACATCATGGGCGTGAGCGTCAGGGCCACGAAGCCGGACACCAGCACGGCGCCGGCCAGCGCCAGCGCGAATTCGATGAACAGGCGTCCGGTGCGGCCGGTGGCAAACGCCAGCGGCGCGTACACGGTGACCAGGGTCATGGTCATGGCCACCACCGCGAAACCGATCTCGCGCGAGCCGCGCAGCGCGGCTTCCTTGCGCGGCATGCCGTCTTCGATGTGGCGGAAGATGTTTTCCAGCACCACGATGGCGTCGTCCACCACCAGGCCGATGGCCAGCACCATGGCCAGCAGCGTCAGCGTGTTGATGGAAAAGCCGAACAGGTACATCAGCGCGCAGGCGCCCACCAGCGACACCGGAATGGTGACGATGGGGATGATGCTGGCCCGCAGGTTGCGCAGGAAGAAGAAGATCACCAGCACCACCAGGATGATGGCTTCGCCGATGGTGTGGAACACCGAATCGATGGACCGCTCGATGAACACCGACGAGTCATACGCGATGGTGAGCTTCATGCCGGCCGGCAGATTCTCGTTCAGGCGCACGATTTCCTCGCGCGCCGCCTTGGAAAGTTCCAGCGGGTTGGCGGTGGACTGGCGCGTGACGCCGATGTTGATGGCCGGCTTGCCGTTGAAACGCGACAGCACGCGGTCGTTGGCGGCGCCGATCTCGACCTTGGAGACGTCGCGCAGCCGCACCGGGTAGCCCTTCACGTTGGCGACGATGACGTTCTCGAACTGCGTCGGGGTCTGCAGGTCGGTGGACGACACCACCGAGAATTCCCGCGCCCGCGATTCGATGCGCCCGGCGGGAATTTCGACGTTCTGGCTGCGCAGCGCGGTCTCGACGTCCTGCACGGTCAGGCCGTAGGCGGCGAGCTTGTCGCGGTCCACGTAGATGCGCATGGACGGCAAGCGCTCGCCGAACACCCGCACTTCGGCCGCCCCCGGCAGCACCGACAGCCGCGTCTTGATGTAGCGGTTGATGTAGTCGGACGTCTGGATCGCCGAGTACGAACCGGATTCCACCGCGATGTAGATGATGGGCTGGGAATCGGCCTCGACCTTGCCGATGATGGGCTCGTCGATCTCGTCGGGCAGGAAGCGCCGCGCGCGCGAGACCTTGTCGCGCACTTCGGCCGCGGCGGCGTCCGGGTTGCGCGACAGGTTGAACTTGATGTTGATGAGGCTGCGCTCTGAACGGCTGCGGGACGTCATCACGTCCACGCCTTCGATGCCGGCCAGCTGGTCTTCCAGCGGCTTGGTCACCTGCGATTCGATCACCTCGGGCGAGGCGCCCTTGTAGGTGGTGTCCACCGACACGATGGGTTCGTCGATCTTGGGGTATTCGCGCACCGACAGGCGGGAATACGAGATCAGGCCGATCAGGATGATGATCAGCGACAGCACCGACGCGAACACCGGCCGATTGATACAGGTTTCGGAGATACGCATGGGGCAGCCGCTCGCGGATGTGGCGTCAGGCGCCGTTGTTCACGACCTGCACGGCGCCGCCGTCGGTCACGCGCTGCAGGCCGGACACCACCAGCTGGTCGCCCAGGGCCACGCCCGTCAGGATCTCGACGCGGCCTTCGCGGCGTTCGCCGATGGTGACTTCGCGGCGCTCGGCCACGCCGTCCTTGACCCGGTAGACGTACTGCGTTTCGCCGGACGGCGACAGCGCGGCTTCGGGCGCGACCAGCGCCTTGTCCTGGTTGAACATCAGTTGCACGCGGGCAAACATGCCCGGGCGCAGCACCGAATCCTGGTTGGCCACCGTGGCCCGCAGCAGGATGGAGCGCCCGCCCGCGTCGATCAGCGGGCTGACGGCGTACACCAGGCCCTGGCGTTCCTGGCCGGGCAGCGCATCCAGGCGCAGCGTCAGCTGCTGGCCCACGCCGACCTTGCTCAGATACATTTCCGGCACCCGGAAATCCACCTTGAGCGGGTCGATGGCTTCGAGCGGGGCCAGGTCCTGGCCCTGGTTGACGTAGTCGCCCACCGACACGCTGCGCAGGCCGGCAAAGCCGGCGAAGGGCGCGGTGATGGTCATCTTGTCCAGGCGCGCCTGCGCCAGCGCCACGGCGGCTTCCTGTACCTTGAGCGTGCTGGCCGATTCGTCGCGCGCCTGCTGGCTGACGAAGCCCTTGCCCTGCAGCGCCACGGCGCGGCGGTAGTGGCTCTGCGCCAGCGTCAGGTTGGCGCGGGCCTGGGCCAGCTCGGCGCGCGGCACCGAGTCATCCAGCCGGATCAGTGGCTGGCCGCGCTTGACGGGCTGGCCTTCCTTGAATTCGATGGACTGGATGCGCCCGGCCACTTCGGGCCGCAGCACGACGGCCTCGTCCGAACGCAGGCTGCCCACGGCCGACAGGCCACGGGCGAACGGAATTTCAGTGACGACGGCGACCTCGACCCGCGCGGCGGCGGCCTTGGGCACCGGTTTGGCGGCCGCCTTGGATTCGACGGCGCCCGGCGCAAGCCAGCGCGGCACGAATACGCCAAGCGCGGCCCCCGCGGCCAACCCGGCCGCGACGGCGGCCAACAGTACAGCTTTTTTCATGCGCGAATGTGGCGGTATCGCGGCGCGCGCCACGCATGCCCCGCAGGGGCGGCGCCGCTGGATCTGGAATAAGGCTTGGCACTTTAGCACCCGGATTTACATACTGGAACAATCCTGTAGCGCGCTGAAAGCACTAAACCACCCGACCCAGGGTATATCCCGATGCGGCATGGGCGCCGTCGGCCCAATTGCGGCCCGATCAGCCGCGTTTGATGGATTCCACGCCCTGGTTGGCGAGCTGGTCGGCGCGCTCGTTGCCGGGGTCGCCCGTGTGGCCGCGCACCCAGCGCCAGGACACGGTGTGGCGGCGCACCTGGTCGTCAAGGGCCTGCCACAGTTCGGCGTTCTTGACCGGTTTCTTATCGGCCGTCATCCAGCCGCGGCGCTTCCAGTTGGCCAGCCATTCGGTCATGCCCTTCATGACGTACTGGGAGTCGGTGTGGATGGTGACGATGCACGGGCGCTTGAGCGCCCGCAGGCCCTCGATGACGGCCAGCAGTTCCATGCGGTTGTTGGTGGTCTGGGCCTCGCCGCCGTGCAGCGTCTTTTCGTGCGCGCCGGCGCGCATCAGCACCCCCCAACCGCCCGGACCCGGGTTGCCCTTGCAGGCGCCGTCGGTCCACATTTCCACTTTCTGGTCGTTCGCGTTGTTGTCCTGCATGGTGCTGCTGGTATGTCCTTGTACTGTCACAGTGAAACCGGCGGGGCCGCTTCAGGAGCGGTCGAAACCGTCGTCCGCCTGGCGATTGACCACCACCGACGCCGCGCGGGCGCGCTTGGGCTTGGTCTTCCAGGCGGGCCCAATGATACGCATGCCGGCCACCCGCTTGACGGCCGACACCAGATAGACGGCGCCGCCCAGGCTCCACCAGCGCGCCCCCGCCGATTCCAGGAAGCCCCAGCGCTGCAGCCATTTTTCGCTGCGGCAGGCCGGCGCGTAGCAGCCGAAATGGCTTTGCTCGACTTCCAGCGACAGCAGCTTGAACCAGTCTTTCAGGCGCGGCAGCGAGACTTGCGACGACGGTGGCTGCGGCAACCAGGGTTCCATGCCGGGCATGCGGGTGCGCGCGCCCCACATGCTCCAGGGGTTGAAGCCGGAAATCACCACCCGCCCTTCGGGCACCAGCACGCGCTCGACCTCGCGCAGCACGTTGTGCGGTTCGGCCGCGCATTCGAACGCGTGCGGCAGGATCAGCAGATCAACGCTCTGGGATTCGAACGGCAGGGCCTCGGGCTGGGCCAGCACCACCCGCGACTGCCAGCCGGCGATGCTCTCGGGGGTGGGCGTTTCGGTGCCGACATAGCCCTTGAAGGGCATGCGGTTGGCGCGCAGCAGGTTCATGTCGGCCAGCCCGACCTGCCAGGCGTAATATCCAAACACGTCCGCCACGGCCGCGTCGAACTGCGCGCGTTCCCAGGCCAGGGCATACTGCCCGGGCGGCGTCTGGAACCATTCAGCCAGTTCTACAATCGGCGCAGTCTCTTCTGCCACGTCTTATTCCTTCGAATCTCATGCAAGCCTTGACCGCCCCCGCAGGCGGCCGCGAAAGCACTGCCGCGGTCTTGCCTTTGCCCGCCTTCACCGACAACTATATCTGGGCCATCGTCCGCGACGGACAAGCCGCCGTGGTCGACCCCGGCGAAGCTGGCCCCGTGCTGCAATGGCTGGCCCGCGAAGGCCTGAAGCTGCGCGCCATTCTACTCACGCACCACCACGGCGACCATGTGGGAGGCGTCCTGGAATTGTCCCGCATTGGCGGCATCACGGTATATGGGCCCGCCCGCGAGACGCTGCCGCGCTGCGACGTGCCGCTGGTCGAGGGCGATCGGGTGGAAATCCCCGAACTGGACCTGGACCTGACCGTGCTGGACGTGCCCGGCCACACCGCCGGACACATCGCCTACGTCGGCCGGGCGGCGGGAAAACAGCCTGTGCTGTTCTGTGGGGACACATTGTTTGCGGGGGGGTGCGGCCGGCTTTTCGAGGGCACTCCCGCGCAAATGCATGATTCCTTGGAAAAATTTTCTGTTTTACCGCCAGATACACAGGTTTTTTGCGCACACGAGTACACTCTAGCGAACTTGCGCTGGGCCATGGCAGTCGAACCCGCCAACCGCACCCTGCAACAGTGGTATCAGCGGGCCCAGCAATTACGCGCAGAAGGTCTTCCCACGCTTCCCTCGACCATCGGTCAGGAACGCGCGACCAACCCGTTTTTGCGTACGCAGCAAGCTGACGTCGTCCGCGCCGCAATTGACTGGGCCGGCCGCGACCAAACTACGCCGGTAGAGGTTTTTGCCTCCCTTCGTGAATGGAAGAACGAATTCAAGTGACCGCCCGATGAAGCTATCCCGACTCCTTCTGCCACTTCTGATGGCAGTCCTCGCCGGTTGCGCAGGAACCAAATCCCCCGACAGCAAGAACCTCACCACCAACTCCCAAGGGCGCTACATCGCCCGCGACACGTCCCGCACGGTTGACCTGACCAACCCGCCGGCCGACGCCTGGGACCGCATCCGCCGCGGCTTCGCCATCCCCAACCTGAACACCGACCTCTCGCAACAGTGGACCGACTATTACGCGTCCCACCCCGAGGCGGTGCAGCGCATGGCCGAGCGCGCCGGCAAATACCTGTATTTCATCGTCGACGAAATCAACCGCCGCGGCCTGCCGACCGAGCTGGCCCTGTTGCCCTTCGTCGAAAGCGCCTACAACCCGACCGCCCTGTCGCGCGCCCAGGCCTCCGGCCTGTGGCAGTTCGTGCCGGCCACCGGGCAGCACTTCAACCTGAAGCAGGACTGGTGGCGCGACGAGCGCCGCGACCCCATCGCCTCGACCAACGCGGCGCTGGACTACCTGGAAAAGCTGTTTGAAATGCAGGGCGACTGGTACCTGGCCCTGGCCTCGTACAACTGGGGCGAAGGCTCGGTGCAGCGCGCCATGGCCAAGAACGAAGCCGCCGGCCAACCCACCGACTACCTGTCGCTGAACATGCCGGACGAGACCCGCAACTACGTCCCCAAGCTGCAGGCCATCAAGAACATCATCGCCGACCCGCAGCGCTACGCGGTGGCGCTGCCCCCGGTAGGCAACACGCCCTACTTCGTGACGGTGCAGAAGAACAGCGACATCGACCTGGAAATCGCCGCCAAGCTGGCCGAAATGCCGCTGGACGAATTCAAGGCCCTGAACCCGTCGTTCAACCGCCCCGTCATCCGCGGCGACCACGGCCCCACCCTGCTGCTGCCGGCCGACCGCGTCGAAATCTTCAACGCCAACCTGACCAACTACAAAGGCGACCTGAGCGCCTGGAAGGTCTACCACTCGCGCCGCGGCGAATCGTACGCCTCGATCGCCAAGCGTTTCGGCGTCACCGAAGCCAAGCTGCGCGAAACCAACGACATCGGCTCGCGCCAGAAGGTCGCGTCGGGCCAGTCGCTGCTGGTGCCGGGTGATCCCGGCACGGGCGGCGTGCAGCTGGCCTCGCTGGCCGCCCCCGTGGGCGCGCTGGATTCGGCCCCGGCCAGCACCAAGACGCCGGCCCCGCGCGGCAAGGCCGCGGCCCCCGCCGCCCGCGGCGCGTCGGCCCGTCCCAATGTGCGCACCCACAAGGTCCGCCAGGGCGACACGCTGTTCTCGCTGGCCAAGCAGTACGGCACCTCGGTGGATGCGCTGCGCGCCCTGAACAACCTGAAGGGCAATGCGCTCAAGATCGGCGCCCAGCTGCGCGTGCCGGGCACCAACGCCCGCGGTTGAAGTCCGGGGCCGAGACCCGGCCCCCCGTCATATCTCGCGGCGCCCACCAGGGCGCCGCGCCGTTTTGTCCGCGGAGCCGCCAAACTCCTTAAAATAGGCGGTCTCCAGAAGGAAAAAATTCAAAGGAACCACACATGGGCTTTCTCGCCGGCAAACGCATCCTGGTCACCGGGGTGCTTTCGAACCGCTCCATCGCCTACGGCATCGCGCGCGCCTGTCACCAGCAAGGCGCCGAACTGGCGTTCACCTACGTGGGCGACCGCTTCAAAGACCGCGTGAGCGAATTTGCCGCCGAGTTCGGCAGCGACATCGTGCTGCCGTGCGACGTGGCCGAAGACAGCCAGATCGAAGCCACCTTCACCGACCTGGCCAAGCGCTGGGACGGCCTGGACGGCCTGGTGCACTCCATCGGCTTCGCGCCGCGCGAAGCCATTGCCGGCAACTTCCTGGACGGCCTGTCGCGCGAAGGTTTCCGCATCGCCCACGACATTTCCGCCTACAGCTTCGCCGCCATGGCCAAGGCCGCCCTGCCGCTGATGGAAGGCCGCAACGGTTCGGTGCTGACGCTGACCTACCTGGGCGCCGAGCGCGTGGTGCCCAACTACAACACCATGGGCCTGGCCAAGGCCTCGCTGGAAGCCAGCGTGCGCTACCTGGCCACGGCGCTGGGCCCGCGCGGCATCCGCGCCAACGGCATTTCGGCCGGCCCGATCAAGACCCTGGCCGCCAGCGGCATCAAGGACTTCTCGGCGATCCTGAAGTTCGTCGAGGCCCAGGCGCCGCTGCGCCGCAACGTCACCATCGACGACGTCGGCAACGTGGCCGCCTTCATGCTGTCGGACCTGGCCGCTGGCGTCACCGGCGAGATCACCCACGTGGACGCGGGCTTCTCGACCGTCGTCCCGGGCATGGAAGACTGATACCGGACGGGGCCTGACCCGGCCTGGGTCGGCCCAGCCTGCCTCGGGCAGAACAAAAAAACGGACCTGCGGGTCCGTTTTTTTTTGGTTCAGGCCGGCCGCACGATCAGCGTGGACACCTGGACGTCCACCGCCGTCATCAGCTTGTGGATCGGGCACTTTTCGGCCACGGCCAGCAATTCATCGATCTGCGCGTCGGTCAGGTCGCCGTGCAGCGTCAGCTTGGCCGTCAGGCGGTAAATGCCCTTGCGCTCTTCGCCGGCATCGCGCACCACGTCCACCCCCACCGATTCCAGCGGCAGGCCCTTGCGCTGCGCATAGACCATCAGCGTCATGGCCTTGCAGCCGCCCAATGCGGTATCGAAATAGTCGTGCGGGTCCGGGCCGGCGCCCTGCGGCTGCGGCATGTCCAGCGGCAGGTCGTGGCCTTCGGCCGTGGCGGTGAATTGCAGGGTGTTGGGCGCGTTCTGGCGCACGTGGATCGTCATGGGCGGGGTTCCTTGCGTTGCGGGCGGCGCGCGCGCACCGCCTCTGCCCAGGTTGTAGCATCCGCCGCGGTCGCCCGCCCGGGCGCGCTACATCCATTTCTGACTGTAAGCTGAACTTCCTGCCGCGGCCGTGGTCGGATATTCCTGTCCGCAAGACCATTCGCATTCACCAGGGGGCCACATGAGCGCCAGACAACTTCTCGATCAATTGCTGCAATCCGGCCAAGGCCTGCTGTCCGACGCCAGTACCAAGGTGCAGGGCGCCACGGGCGGCAAGGGCTCGTTCCTGACCGGGCTGGGCGGCGGCGCGTTGGGCGCCGGCGCGCTGGGCCTGCTGCTGGGCAGCAAGAAGGCCCGCAAGATTGGCGGCAAAGTCGCCATGTACGGCGGCATGGCGGCGCTGGGCGCCCTGGCCTATCGCGCCTATGGCGACTGGCAACGCAACCAGGCCGGCGCGCCGTCCGGGCCGCCGCAGACGCTGGACCGCCTGCCCCCGCCCGAAGCCGAGCAGCACAGCACGGCGGTGCTGACGGCCATGATCGGCGCGGCCAAGGCCGACGGCCATATCGGCCCCGAGGAACGCGCCCTGCTGGAAACCGAGATGGGCAAACTGTCGTCCGATGCGCAGGACCGCCGCTGGCTGGAGGCCGAGCTGGCCCGTCCGCTGGACCCGGCCGCGATCGCGCAGTCGGCCAAGACCCCTGAAATGGCGGCCGAGATGTATCTGGCCAGCCTGCTGGTGGTGGACGAGGAAAGCTACATGGAACGCGCCTATCTGGACGAGCTGGCGCGCCGCCTGCAGTTGC
Organism: Achromobacter deleyi; assembly: GCF_902859705.1. Lineage (GTDB taxonomy): Bacteria > Pseudomonadota > Gammaproteobacteria > Burkholderiales > Burkholderiaceae_B > Achromobacter > Achromobacter deleyi. The sequence continues at coordinate 71,079 of NZ_CADIJO010000006.1, forward strand.
AGCCCGGCTTGAAGGAACAGCTGGAACAGCACGCCCGCGCGGCGGTGGCCTGAGGCCAGGTTGAGGGCCGTGGCATCGACGCCCGGGGTCTGCGGCCCAGGCGTCGATCCCCGCCTCAGTCCGCGCGCAGCCCGATCGCCTCGGTCAGCGCCGTGTAGCGGTCGATGTCCGCATTGATCATGTCCTGGAACGCGCGTGGCGAGCTGATGGTCGGCGTGAAGCCCTGCTCGCGCAACGACGCCTGCACATCCGGCCGCTGCACGATCCGGGCGACCGCCGCGTTCAGCTTCGCAACCACCGCAGGCGGCGTGGCGGCCGGCGCCAGCAGGCCATGCCATTGATCCAGCGCGTAATCCGGCACACCCTGCTCGGCCACCGTCGGCACCTCGGGCAGTAGCGGCGAGCGTTGCGGCGAGGTGACCGCCAGCGCCCGCAGCTTACCCGCCGCGATCAACGGCGCGGCGCTCGAGGCCGTGACGATACCCACCCCCACCTGGCCTGCCATCACATCGGTCAGCGCCGGACCGCAACCCTTGTAAGGCACATGCTGCAACGACGCGCCGGTGGCGCGCGCCAGCATCTCACCCGCCAGGTGCTGGGGCGTGCCGTTGCCGCAGGAGGCGAACGGCAGGGGCCTGTCCGGCCGTGCGGCAGTGAGCGCGTCGTCCAGGTTGCGCAAGGCCGATGCCGCCGGCACCACGAAGACGGACGGCACAAAGGCCACGTTGATCACCGCCGCGAAATCGCGCTTGGGTGCGAAACCCAGGTTGCGGTAGACCCCGGGATTGATGGCAAAGGAACTGTTGACCATCAGCAAGGTGTAGCCGTCGGGCGGCGATTCGGCCACGATGCGCGCGCCGATATTGCCGCTGGCGCCGGGGCGGTTTTCCACCACCACGGGCTGGCCGAACTGCTCTTGCAGGCTGGCGCCCAGGCGGCGCGCCAGCAGATCGGTGCCGCCGCCCGGCGGAAACGTCACGACGATGGTGACGGGATGGGTCGGGTAGGACGCATCGGACGGCGTATCGCCAGAGGGCGGATTGCCGCAGGCGCCCAGCGCCAGGGTCAAGAGCAGGGCCGGGGATAAAAGCGCGCGTTTCATGATTTTCTGCCTGTCGTGGCGGGGCCGGGCTCAGGCGTCCAGGCCGATGTCCAGCACCTTGGCGCTGTGGGTCAGCCAACCCACGGCGATCTGGTCGACGCCGGTGGCGGCTACCGCGGCGGCGGTGTCGGGGGTGATGCGGCCGGACGCTTCGGTAATGGCGCGGCCGCGCGCCATGGCGACCGCCTGGCGCAGTTCGTCCAGGCTCATGTTGTCCAGCAGCACCACGTCCACGCCCAGCGCCAGCGCGGTTTCCAGCTGGGCCAGCGTGTCGACTTCCAGCTCGATCTTGACCATGTGGCCGACGCCCGCACGGGCACGCTGCACCGCGGCTTCGACGCCGCCGGCCAGGGCGATGTGGTTGTCCTTGATCAGCACGGCGTCGTCCAGCCCAAAGCGATGGTTGCTGCCGCCGCCCACGCGCACCGCGTACTTCTGCACGGCGCGCAGGCCCGGCAGGGTCTTGCGCGTGCAGGTGACGCGGGCGCCATGGCCTTCGATGGCGCGGGCGATGGAGGCCGTCGCGGTCGCCACGCCGCTCAGGTGGCACAGGAAGTTCAGCGCCACCCGCTCGGCAGTCAGCATGGCGCGGGCGTTGCCGCGGATGCGCGCGATTTCCATGCCGGGCTCGAGCGCGGCGCCATCGCGTTGCGCCACGGTGAATTCGATAGTGGGGTCCATGGCTCGAAACGCCAGGCGCGCCAGGTCCAGCCCGGCCAGCACGCCTTCCTGGCGCGCCACCAGGCGCGTCTCGGCCACGGCGTCGGCGGGCACGATGGCGTCGGTGGTCAGGTCACCGGCACGGCCCAGGTCTTCGAGCAAGGCCGCGCGCACCAGCGGCTCCAGCATCACATCCGGCAAGGCGGGAATGGCCAAACGGGCGGCAGCGGGCACTTCACCTTTTATGCTCATTTTGAGTATTTAGTAGTTAAAAAAAGGCGCGCAAGGAATGCGCACTACTTATGCTAGAGATGAGCATATTGCTTGTCAAGCTGCGGCGCAGCATGCCGGACAGGCACCGCGTCGGGAGGGGTGACGCGTCAGAGACCGCGGGACAAGGGCAGTTTGCTGCCCGCAATGGCGCGTTCGAGCAGCACGTCGCGGCGAAAGCGAAACAGCTTGGCGGGCCGGCCCGCCGTGCCAGTAGCCATGTCGCCAGTTTCTTCCACCAGCGCCTGCTGTTCGATCAGGCGGCGAAAGTTCTGCTTGTGCAGGCCGCGTCCGGCCAGGGCTTCGACGGCCAGCTGCAATTGCAGCAGCGTGAATTGCGCCGGCATCAGTTCGAACACCACCGGGCGGTACTTGATCTTGGCGCGCAGCCGCGCGATGCCGGTGGCGAGAATGCGGCGATGGTCGTGGCGCATGGGTTCGCCCGGCAGCACGGCCGCCGCGGCGCCCGGTTGGCGGCGGGCGGATTCGGGCACCAGGCCGGCTTCGAACAAGAGTTCGTAGCGCTGCAAGACCATGTCTTCGTTCCAGGCCGCGCCGTCCAGCCCGAACGTGATGGCGGCGCGCTGGCGCCGGCGGCTGCGGGTGGCGGCCTCCGCCGTGTCGTCGCACCAGGCCAGCAGGCGCGGCACGATCTGCGCGTCGACCAGGGCGGGCGTGCCCGCGCGCCGGTCTTCCCAGGGGAAATAGCGGTACCAATCCTGCCAGCCCACCTGCGCCACGCCGGTTTCGCCGGCCTCGCGCGTCAGGCCCAGGTAGCTGACCGACATGACGCGCGCGCCCGATTCATCGGAACGATCGCCGTCGGCAAAGGTGTAGAGCTGCTCGACGTAGCCCAGCGGATGATGCGTCTGGGTTTCGACCCAGGCGCGCAAGCCCGCCTGCAAGGACCGATGGGACAGTTCGAACGGGCCGGCCGGCAAGGCCCGCGCGTCGTCGGTCGTCAGGACCCGCGGTTCGCCGTTGGTGACGGCGACGAGGACGGCGACGAGTTCGGCATGCACGGAGCGTTCGACGGATTCGGTCAAGGTAGGCGTGGAAAAAAGGAGGAAACCAGGCGCTGCGAAGCGCTCGGCATTATAAGGTTCGGGCCCTGCAACAGCCCCTTGCAAACGTGACAGCGCAAAGCCCCTGATGGCGGGCTCACGGACCTAACATGGGACGTGAATGTCGGTGCGCCGCCATCCTGGGACGCCCGCAACCGGAGCCGAGACCATGTTGAAAAACACGCCCGATCCCGCCGCCACCCCGCCCGCCCCCGCGGCCGAAAAACCGCCGCCCGTCGACCCTCGCAAAGGCACCGGCATCCTGCCGATGCCTGATCAGAGCGAGACGGTGGCCGGCATGCCGCGACGCGGCCGCGCCATCGAAGAACCTGGCGATCCGGGCATCATCACGCCCGAAGACGACGTGCTGGACACGTCTTACGAAAACCGCAAGGGCTGAGCCCGGCAAAGCCTGGCCAGGGGTCGCTCAGGCGACCTTGGCCACGGCTTCCTGGCGCGTGTCGACCACGGTCAGGATGGCCAGGAAACCACTGATGTCGAACACTTCGCGCACATGCGGCTGCATGGCGCACAGCGCCAGCGCGCCCGAGCCCTGCTTCAGGCGCTTGGCCAGCACCAGCACGACGCGCAGGCCGGCGCTTGAGATGTAGTTCAGGTTGGACATGTCCAGCACGAAGCGGCGTTCGCCTTTTTCGACCTGCGACAGCAGGTCGGCTTCGATGCCCGCGGCGTTGCCGCTGTTGATCTGGCCTTCGGGCGAGACAACCAGCACTTCTCCGACTTTCTCGACTGCGAGATTCATAGTGGTTCCCGATAAGTGACCGGCGCCCCCGGTCCCGGCCCATGCGGGTGGCGGCGCGATGCCGAGATGATACGCGAGGCGCCCGCGCAGCCAAACGCAATCTTCCATACGCCGGACAGCGCCGTCCGTTACGCCACCTGCCAGCAATCGGGCATACTTGCACCTGCACGTGTACCACTGAACGCAAGGCGACCATGCCCTCTCAGCCCGATACGCTTGACCTCGTTCCCGACGCCCACGCCGTTGCCTCCGCCATGCAATGGATCGAGGCCATCGCCGAGCGCGACACCTGGTCGCCCAAGCTGAGTTTCGGTCTGTCCTTGAGCCTGGACGAAGCGCTGACGAACATCGTTTCATACGCCTTCGACGATCCCCTTCTTGCCCCGGACCCCGCCCGCGTCAGCCTTGCCTGCCGCCAGGACGGCGAATGGATATCGCTGGAGATAATCGACAATGGCCGGCCGTACGATCCCACCCAGACCCCGCCTCCGCCTTTGGCTGCAACGCTCGATGACGCCGAGATCGGCGGCCACGGCGTGCGGCTGATGCAGCACTATCTGCACGACCTGCGCTACCTGCGCCACGGCGACGAAAACCGCCTGACGCTCATCATGCGCGCCGCGTGACCTTCCCCCGGCGCGCCCGATCAAGATGCGCTATCGACAACTTGTAATGCATAGACAGAAAGTACCGAACAAAACCGGTCGATCTGTCACTCATGCATAGACTGCGCGCGTACCTGCGTGCAGCCCACGCCCAGATGCCGCCCGTGAACGCACCCTATCGTCCAGAAGGATTGATTGCCCGCCCCCTGTATGCCCGTGTCGACGCGGGCGCCGTGGCCCATAACCTTGCCCGCCTGCGCGCCGCGCTGCCGGCCGCCGGTGCGCCGCGCCTGTGGGCCACCGTGAAGGCCGACGCCTATGGCCACGGCCTGGCGCGCGTGCTGCCCGCGCTGCGCGATGCGGACGGCCTGGCCGTGCTGCACCTGGACGAAGCGCGCAACTGCCGCCGGCTGGGCTGGCGCGGCCCGGTGCTGGTGTACGGCGGCCTGTACTCGCAGGCCGATACGCTGCTGCTGGACACGCCCGGCCTGCATCTGGTCATTACCCATGCGGCGCAGCTGCAATGGCTGGCGCAGTCGCCTGCGGCCGAACGGCCCGCCGTGTGGCTGCGTTTTGCGGGCGATATCCACCACACCGGTTTCAGCGCCGACGACTACCGCGCGGCCTTCGAGGTCGCCACGGATCTGGCGGCGCGCGGCGTGATCGGCGAAGTCGGCCACCTGAATCACTACGCCCGCGCCGATGAGGCCGATGGCGTTGCCACGGCCGATGCCCAGTTCCGCGAGGTGATCCGCGGCCTGCCGGGCCCGGTATCCACCAGCAATTCCGCCGCCGTGCTGCGTCACGGCCTGCAGGCGGCCGCCACGCAATGGGTGCGGCCGGGCCTGGCGCTGTATGGCGCCAGTCCGTTCGCCGATCGCGCTTCGTCCGACCTGGGCCTGCTGCCCGCGATGTCGCTGCACTCGCAGGTGGTGGGCGTGCAGCGCGTGAAGGCCGGCGCCGGCGTGGGCTACAGCGGCGCCTTCCTGGCGGCCGAGGACATGGCGGTCGGCATCGTCACCTGCGGCTATGCGGACGGCTATCCGCGCCATGCCCCGACCGGCACACCGGTGGTGGTGGCGGGCATGCGCACCCGCCTGCTCGGACGCGTGTCGATGGACATGATGGCGGTGGACCTGGGCCCCGTGCCGCAGGCCGCGATCGGCGCGCCCGTCACGCTGTGGGGCGCGGACGGCCTGTCGGTGGAAGAAGTGGCGTCGTCCGCGGGCACCATCGCGGCGCAATTGCTGACGGGCCTGTCGGCCCGGGTGCCGGTGGCGCAGGCCGGCGCGGGCCCGGCGCGCTGAATGCCGGCGCCCACGCATCGCGGCGCCCTCCTTGCATCAGGCCGTCTCTTCGCGCGGCCGGGCCGGTGCGAACAGCAGGAACAGCAACGTCGCGCACAGGTAGATCACGCCCGTCGCGGCCAGGCCCGCGCCCATGCCGGCGGCGCCGAACATCGCGCCAACCACCAGCGGGCCGGCCATTTGGCCCAGCTTGTCGGCCGCGCGCATGACGCTGGTGGCGCCGGCCGCACCGTAGCGCTGCACGTCCGGCAGCGCCAGCATGTAGGGCGACTGCGAAGCGCCGGCAAAGCAGCTGGCCAGCGCCAGCAACAGCACGGCCGCCGCGGCCGCCAACAGACCGCTGTTGAAGTACAGGCCCAGCATGCCGATGCTGCCCACCAGCCCGCCCAGCACGATCCAGCTTTTCTTGATGCGGCTGCGATCCACCACGCGGCCCATCAATGGGCCGACGTAGATCACGCACAGGCCGTAGATCATCAGCACGCGGCCGATGCTGGACGCGGCCACGCCTTCGGCTTCCAGGTACAGCGGCAGCGCGAACGACAGCAGGCCGACCTGCGCGATCGAAAACGGAATCACGCTGCCCAGCAGCAGCAAGCCGAAATCGCGTGTGAACAGCAGCTTCAGCGTGTCCGAGAAGTGCGCGCGTGCGCGCCCCGCCGCCTGCGCGGCCAGCTTGCGGCCGCGATCCATGTAAGGCCGCATCAGCACCAGCACGCCGGCCAGCGGCATGGCCAGCATCACGGCGCCCACCGCGAACACGGCGCGAAAGCCCACCTGTTCCATCAGCATCGCCCCGACCGCGGCACCCGACAGATGGCCGGCGAACAGGCCCGCGATCACGCCGGTCATGTTGCGACCGCGGAACTGCGGCGGGCTGCGCGTGACGATGAAGCCCTGCAGGCCCATCCAGGTCAGGCCATAGCCCAGGCCCACCAGGCCGCGGGCCGCGCTGAACATCAACAGATTGGTGGCGGCGGCGCAGGCCAGCATGCCGGCCGCCGATACGCCCAGCCCGGCCAGCACCGGCACCTGCCAGCCCTTGCGGTCGGTCAGGCGGCCCGCCAGCAGCGAGGTCAGCAGGCCGCAGCCCATTTCCACCGAGATCGGCAAGGCCAGCAGCAGGTTGGCCGGCAGGTCCAGGCCGCCCGCGGACAGGCTGCGCGCGTACAGCGGCAGAAAGCCCAGCGGCAACGCCCAGGCAAACAGAAAGCCGAACATCACCGGCCGCGCGATGCGGCCCACTTCGGATTCGTCGTCGGGCCCCACGCGCGATCCATCCGGCAGCGTGGCGCGCGCGGCGAACGCGCGATTCATCAGCAAAGAAAGCAGCAACAGCATTTCAATCGCGGCCACCAGCGCCACGCCCACCACCGTTACCGCATCCAGCGCGCGGCTGCGAACGCCCGCGGCGATCACGTCGCTGGACAGCCGCAGTACCAGGTCGCCATGCGCCTTGGGGTCAGCCAGCGCCGCCCCCAGCGGCAGCACCAGCGTCAGGTCGTCGGGCTGCGGACGCGTCTGCGGCAGCGTCGAGACATCCAGCGGACCGCGCGCGTCGGCCCCGTACAGCACGCGGCCGTTGCGGTCGGCCAGTTCGATCTGCGCCACTGCCGGAAACGTGCCGGCCAGCCGCGAGAACGGCGCGTCCACGCCGCGCAGCCGGTCCACTTCCAGGCCGTAGCCCAGCACGCGGTTCAGGTCGCGTTGCAGGCCTTCGGCCAGCAGCCCCACGTTGTTGCGCGTGACTTCCAGCCAGCCGCTGCGAAAGGTATGGATGGTGTAGGCGGCGTACACGCCCTGCGCCACCACGAGCGCCAGCAGCGGCACCACGAAGCGGGCACGGCCGCCGGCAGCCAGCGAAGTGAGCGGCACGACGTACTTGAAGACCGCGGCCAGGCCCAACCCGACCAGTACCGTGACGATCAGCAATACCTGCAGGTTGTCGATGATGAGGCGGCGGCTGGCTTCGCCATCCTTGGCGGCCGACAGCACCACCGCGCCCACCGCCTTGCCGCCCGCGGCGGTCAAGGGCACGGCGACGGTGACGCGGTCGTCGGCCACCGCCACGATGGCGCCCGAGCCGCGCCGCGCCTGGCCGGCGCCCGGCGTGCCGCGCGTGTCCAGCGTGCGGGCCAGTTCGGCCGCGTCCTCGGGCAGCTCGCCCTGGGCGGCCAGCGACTGGCCATCGGCCAGCAGCACCGCCGCGCCCTGCACGCCGCGCGAGCCGGCCACGCCGTCGCGCAACGTGTCGCGCAGGCCGAAATACTGTTCGAGGGGTTTGCCCAGCCGCAAGCCGTTTTCGATATTGCCGGCGACGCGCCGCGCCACCACTTCGACGCGGTCGGCAGTGGTGTCCACCACCAACCGGTTCAGGGCCGACAGGCTGAGGGCGCCGATCAGCGCCTGCGCCAGCAGCAGCACGGCCAGACAGGCCAATGTGACTTCCAGCACGGGGCGGCGACGCAACCCATCGAGCACTATTTGTATTGGTTCGCTACGCATGGGGCCCCGCCGCCGCAAAGTATTTACACACGGGCACTAATGGTATTTACAATTAATGCAAATTGCATCTTATTTCACGTCATCACCTCACCCGCCCCCACTATCCCCCATGTCGTTGCGCTCGCTCCGTAGCAAGATTTTTCTACTGGTCGTAGCGCTGCTCCTGGCGGTGGCCGCATTCGTGATGCTGACGACGCAGCGCAATGTCACGCGCACGGTGATGAACAGCGAACGCCACGCCGTCAGCAACGTGATGGAACTGGTGCTGCGCGATGCCGAGGCCCGCTGGGGCGCGCTGCTGTCGGACAAGATATCCACCGTACGCAGCGGCCGGCGCCAGCTGATGCAGAGCGGCACGGTGGTGGCGGCGGCGCTGGGCGCCTACGCCGACCTGGCCGAGCGCGGCATCATCACCCCTGGAGCGGCCAAGGGCATGGCCCGCGCCTGGATCAACCGCCTGAAGCTGGATGACCGGCGCTACGCGTTTGTCTACGATGCCGACTTCCAGGTGCTGGCCAGCGGCAACGCCGACATGGTCGACCGGGACCTGTCGACACTGTCCGACTTCAAGAACCGACCGCTGGCGCAGGCGCTGCTCGAAGAAAGCCGCACGTCCGGCTACGGCTTTGCCATCTATCGCTGGCCGCCATCGGCCCAGCGCGGCGATGGCGAAACGCGCTACGCCTATTTCGGCTATTTCCGTCCGTGGAACTGGGTGTTCGCCATTTCGGACAGCGCCCAGGACGTGATCGAGCAGATCGAGACCCGCCGCACCCAGCTCGAGAATTCGGTGCGCGACACGCTCTCGAAACTGACGCTGGCGCAATCGGGCTTCATCTTCATCGCCACCGACGACGGCCGCATGGTGGTGCCCCCGCCGCAGGCGCGCGCCGGCCTGCTGGACGCCAAGGACAGCGGCGGCGAAACGCTGCGCACCCTGCTGGCCCGGCAAGATAATGGCGGCAAGCTGCAAAGCCTGCGCTTCGATGGCGGCGACGGTCCCTGGCAGATCGACAGCGCGCGTTTTGCACCGCTGGGCTGGACGGTGGTGGCGGTGGTGCCCGAGAGCGACCTGACCGCTCCGGCGCGCGAACTGCTGAACCGCCAGGCGCTGATCTTCGTGGGCATGATGCTGGTGGCGCTGGTCTGCGCCTGGCTGGTGGCCGCGCGCATCGTGCGCCCCCTGGAAACGCTGACCCGCTATGCCCGCCTGCTGCCCGAGCAGGACCTGACCGCCGAGTCCAGCGTGCCCGCGCATATCGCGGCGCTGCCGGCCAAGCACAAGGACGAAGTCGGCCGGCTGGCGTCGTCGTTCCTGTTCATGGACCGCAAGCTGCGCGAGAACATCGCCCGCCTGATGCGCGAAACCACGGCGCGCGAACGCTTCGAAAGCGAACTGAACATCGCCCGCGCGATCCAGCTGGGCCTGTTGCCGGTGCCGCTGTCGGCCATCACGCGCGAACGCATCGACCTGAACGCCGTGATGCTGCCGGCCAAGGAAGTGGGCGGCGACCTGTACGACTACTTCACGCTGCCCGACGGACGGCTGTGCCTGGCGATCGGCGACGTCTCGGACAAGGGCGTGCCGGCCGCGTTGTTCATGGCGGTCACGCGCACCCTGATCCGCGCCACCGCCGAGGACGAGACCGACCCGGCGTTGATGATGCAGAAGATCAACAACCGGCTGTCCGAAAACAACCCGAACATGATGTTCGTCACGCTGCTGATCGGCGTGCTGGACATGACCACGGGCGAACTGCAATGGGCCAATGCCGGCCACCTGCCGCCCGCGGTGGTGGGCGCCGACGGCGTGGTGCGGCTGCTGCAAGGCCGCAGCGGCCCTGCCTGCGGCGTGCAGGAAGACCTGGAATACCGCAGCCTGTCGACGCTGCTGGCGCCCGGCGAAATGCTGGTGGGCTACACCGACGGCGTCACCGAGGCCGTCAATCCGCAGAATGCGCAGTATGGCGATCCGCGCCTGCTGGCCGTGCTGTCCAATCCCCCCGTGCCGGCGGCCAGCCTGGCCAAGCGTCTGCTGGAAGACGTGCAGGCCTTTGCCGACGGCGCGGAACAATCCGATGACATCACTTTGATCGTGATCCGCCGCCCATGAAGACTTCGCTGCCCACCCTTTTGCTGAGCCTGGCCCTGCTGGCGCCCGCCGCGTGCCTGGCCCAGGCCGCGGCGTCTGGCGCATCGGCCGCCCCCACCGGCACGCCGGCAGCGGCTACCCCGGCTGCGGCCCCGCAAGTGTTTCCCACCAAGCCCGTACCCCGGCCGGATGGCAAGAAATGGCGCATCGGCTATTTCGAAAGCGGCGACTACAGCGAATATCCCCGCACCTTGCGCGTGACCGTGGACGGCCTGCAGAAGCTGGGCTGGATCACCGTGCCCACCATTCCCGACGGCCTGAGCGGCAAGCAGATGTGGGAATTCCTGGCCGACAACACCCGCAGCGACACGCTGGAATTCGTGCGCGATGCCTGGTGGCAGCCCGGCAATTTCGACGCCGCCCAGCGCCCGGCCGTGCGCGAATCGATCAAGCAGCGGCTGCAAGGCAAGAAGGACATCGACCTGATCATCGCCATGGGCACCTGGGCCGGCCAGGACATGGCGGGCATGGGCGCGCCAGTGCCGACCATCGTGGCCTCGACCAGTGACGCGGTCGGCGCCCGCATCACCCGTTCGGCCCAGGACAGCGGGCTGGACAACCTGCACGCCCGCGTGCAGCCCGAACGCTACCAGCGCCAGGTGCGCCTGTTCCACGAGATCGTGCCGTTCAAGCGGCTGGGCCTGGTCTATGAAGACAGCCCCGAAGGCCGCACCTACAGCGCGGTCGATGCGGTGGAACAGGTGGCGCGCGAACAGGGTTTCAAGGTGCTGACGTGCAATGCGCCGTCCAACGGCATCGCCCCCGAAGTCGCCACCCGCAACGCGCTGGAATGCTATGCCAAGCTGGCGCCGCAGATCGATGCGGCCTACGTGACGGTGCACCGGGGCGTGACGCCCGCGTCGGTCGACACGGTGGCCGAGATCCTGCGCCAGGCGCGCGTACCCAGCTTTTCGATGCTGGGGTCGGAAGAGGTCAAACACGGGCTGCTGTTGAGCCTGGCCCAGGCGGACTACTCGTACGTGGGCCTGTTCTACGCCGAGACGATGGCCCGCATCTTCAACGGCGCCAAGGCCCGCGAACTGAGCCAGGTGTGGATCGACCCGGCCAAGATCGCGCTGAACCTGCAGACCGCGCGGGTCATCGGCTTTGACCCGCCCGTCGATATCCTGCTGGCCGCGGACGAGGTCTACGAGGCGCAATGACGCACGGCTGCGCGTGCGAAGCCGGTAACGCCCTGTTTCGCACTGCCCGTCCGGGCGCTCGCAATAGCTTAAAATTCGCGTACGTGTCCTGGCGATGGAACTAAAGCGCCATCGGGGTTACTTAACCACAGGGGCAAGCAGACCCCGCCGTTAAGACCTCTTTCTGGCCGGATTTCGGACACGCCGGATTTATTGGCTGCATGACAATCTCATCGGTTACCCCTTCGTCGTCATTCGTCTCCCTCGACGCCTTTGCCAAGGCAGCCGAGAGCGGTCAAGACATCTATGTCGACATCGCGGGCGAAAAGCTTCAGGTTCTGGGCATGGGCACCACGCCCGGCGGCCGCAGCGTGGCATGGGTCGCGCCCAATGTCGACACGACCGAAATGTTCGCCCAGGCGCTGGCCCGCAGCTACGGCCAAGGCATCGCCAGCGCCGTTTCGCGCGAACTGGGCCTGGAGCCCAACCCCGGAAAACCGCTGTCGGCACGCACCGTCGCCTTGGCGCTCGACATGGCGCAGACGTCCAGCGACGCGCTTTCCGGCGTGGATTTCCTGACGCGGCTGGCCGTGTCGGCCGCCCATGGCGCACCCGCTTTCCAGCAGGCCTGTGCCGACGCCGGCATCGCGCCGGCCAGCCTGGATGCCACCCGCCGAGGCGCGCTGGATCAGGCGATGCAAGCCCGCTTCGAACAAGCCGCCCAGTCCGGCCAAAGCCCGGTTGCGCTGGGCACCGCGGCCGGCTGGCTGCGCGAACTGCTCAAATCGTAGGGATTCGGAACGCCTGGACGCTGCCATCCGCGGCGTCCTCATGGCATTGCATCTGCCATCGCCGCATTGCGTCCCCGATTGTCAGGCTGAAAAACCGCGCCGAAGCGGTTTACTTATCTTTACATTTCTGACTAAAAAAAAGCTACTTTTGCCTCAATATTTCTATTTTCGAAATATTGTGACACCGCTATGCTGCGATAATTCGCCTCATGCCGGTAGTAACTTGTAGCTTAATACACGTTTCTTTTCCCCTTCCATGACCAACCCCAGCGATTGCACAACCGCTTCCCCGGAAGCGGATCTGCGGCCCATTCGCGCTGACGGCGACGGGCCGGGTTGGGACACGGGCGAGGAATACCTGCTGCGGGACCTGGTGAGGGAACATTCCACCCGGCTGCAGCGCTTCATCATCAAGCACATCGGCAACACCACCGAGGCCGAAGACCTGGCCCAGCAGGCGTTTGTCGAAGCCGCACGCTCCTACCGCAGCTTTCGCGGCGAATCACAACTGTCTTCCTGGCTGTACGGCATTGCGCTGAACCTGGTGCGCAACTACCTGTCGCGCGCCCCCGAGCGGCGCCACGACTTCGTCAGCGACAGCGTGCTGGCCGAGCATGCCTCCAATGACCTGACCCCCGACCGCATCCTGGAGCAGAACCAGACCATGGCGCTGCTGCAGGAATCGCTGGAAGAACTGCCGGCGAACATGCGCGACATCCTGCTCATGGTCGGCCTGGACGACATTTCCTACGAAGAAGCCGCCGCCCTGCTGACCGTGCCGATCGGTACCGTGCGCAGCCGCCTGTCGCGCGCGCGTTCCGCCCTGCGCGACAAGCTGGCCGAAAAAGGCCTGCACCTGGACGACTGAGCACGAACGGCGTGCGGCCGTGCCGCCGCACGAGCCGTCCCGGCCGCTGCGTTCGCTCGTCACGCCCCCATCCTCACGGCGCCCTGCCCGTTCCCGGCGCGGCCACCGGCTCGATCTGGATCACCGGCCCCTGCCGCGCGCTGGACTTGCCTTCGAGCACGGGCGTGGCGACGGGGTCGGCGCTGGGCGTGCCTTCCAGCCATTCCGACGCCCGCAACGGCCCGGACGAACGCCGCAATTCCACGTTCGGCCCGAACAGGATGCGGGTGCGCTGGCTCTGCGCCAGGTCCAGGTACTGCCCGGCCGTCATGCGGCCATCGCCGCCCCAGGTCGCGTTGAGCATCGGCCCGGTGCCCGCGCCGCCCGGCGTGGCCACCATTTCGCCATTGATTGCCACCACCTTCGGGCGGATCAGGAACAGGCGTTCGCGCCGTTGCACGGTCTTGGACTTGTTGGAGAACAGAATGCCCAGGCCCGGGATGTCGCCCAGGATCGGCACCTTGTCGACCTGCTCGGAATTCTGGCTGCTGTTGTAGCCGCCGATCAGCAGCGTCTGGTCGTTGCCGACGATGGCCAGGGTGCTGATGTTGCTCTTTCTGACGGTGGGCAGGTTGTCGATCTGGCGCTCTTCCTGGATGCGGCCGTCTTCGATGTCCACCGTCAGCTCCACCCGCGAACCGCTCTTGGCTTCGATATGGCGCGGCGTCACGCGCAGCGACGTGCCCACGGTGACCGGCGTGACGGTCGCCACGCGCTCGCCCCGGGTCTGGATGTAGAAGGTGTCCGACAGGTCGATCATGGCGCCCAGGTTGTCGGCCGTCAGGATGGAAGGCTGCGACAGGATGTTGGCCTGCCCCTTGGTCTGCAAGGCGCGCAGGCGCGCCGCCAGCGAGTTGCCCACGCTGATGCCGATGGTGCCGGGCGAAAGCGCCGCGCCGCTTTCCAGCGGCAGGCCGCCGCTGGGCCCCAGGCCCAGGTTGCCGTAGCCGAACGAGGTCGTGCCGGCGCGCGCGCCCCAGGTCACCCCCAGCTCGCTGACCAGGTCGGAATTCACGTCCACGATCATGGCCTCGATCTCGACCAGCGTGCTGGGCAGGTCCAGCTGTTCGATCAGGCTGCGGTAGATGGGAATGCGGTCCGGAATGTCCTGCACGATGATGGCGTTCAAGCGCGCATCGGCCTGCACCGTGGGTTCGCGCAGGCGCAGGCCCGACTTGCCCCCGCCGGACGGCGCGGGCGCCTGGCCCCCGCCGCCATTGGCTGCCGGCGCGGCGCTGTCGCCGCCCACCAGCGGAAAGGCCGGCGGGTTGTCGCGCAGCGGCGCGGCGATGGCTGCCAGCGTTTCGTTGTTGGCCCCGCCGCCGCCCCCGGTGATCAGGTTGCGCAGCACGGTGGACAGGCCCGGCGTCACCACCTTCTGGTCGCGATAGCTGATGGTGCGATCGTTGACCGAAGCGTGCTTGAGCCGGAACACCGCCACCTGCTGACCGCCGGCCCCCATCGGCAACGCGGCCACGGTGCGCTCGACCAAGTCCACGTAACCCGGCGGGCCGGACACCAGCGCAATGCCCTGGTCCGGCAATTCTCCCCAGCCGAAGCGCGGGTCCAGCACGCCCAGCTGCTGCAAGGCCTGGCGCAACGCGCTGATCGAGCTGCCCATGGCGCTGACCGAACGCGTCTTCATGTCGTTGGTGCGGCTGACGAACAGCGTGCCCGCATAGACAAACCAGTTAAAACCGTAGACGCCGCCCAGCCGGTCCAGGAATTCGGTGGGCGTATTCGCGTTGAACTTGCCGTTGACCGTGCCCGTGACATTAGGCCCAAGCTGCAGCGACAGGCTGAAGCCGCCGGCAAATTCGCGCAGCAGCGTCTGCAGGTTTTCATCGCGGGCATAGTAGCTATAGGGCACGTTCGGCCAGTTCGGCGCGGCTTGCCCGCCTGCCGCCAGGCCCAGCGACAACGCGGTCGCCAGTATCATCCGCTTCAACACGCTTTCTCCTCGGGCGCTGCGCCCGTATCGCATATTCATGCCAGCCGCCGCACGGCGCCGGCCCAAAAGGACAGCGCGTTGGTAAACGCGCCCATGGCTTCGTCCAGGTCCAGTTCACTGCTGCCGGGGCGCAGCGATTGCTGCAGCCACAGCGCCCGCCCTTGCGGATCGACCACGCAGGCGGCGGCATGCCGCGCCAGCATGCCCGCGGCGAGCTTGCCGATTTCCAGCACCAGCTCGTCGCGGCCGGCGTTCCTGGCGGGCAAGGCGCACAGCCGCGCGCTCATGGCCAGCCAGCCGTCGCGGCCCGGTTGCAGGTGCACCCGATAGGTGTCGTCGATCACCATCGTCACGCGGCCGTCGGGGCGGGCGGACGGTGCCAGGCCGTGGCGCGTGGCATAGGCGGAAATCAGGGGATGTGCGTTCATGTCGGGGCGTCCGGATTGCCAGCCAGTTTCCTGACGAGCCGCAAGACTTCGGCAACGGGCTCGATCAACTCGCTGGGAATGTATTGATCGGGTTGCGCGGACGCCATCAGCGCGCGCGCAAGAGGAATGTTCTGCATCACGGGCACGCCGGCTTCGCGCGCGGCCTGCATCATCTGTTCGGCCAGGGCACCCTCGCCCTTGGCCAGCACCATCGGCAACGGCGTTTCACCGGGCTCGTAGTAGATCGCCACCGCCAGGTGGGTCGGGTTGGTCACCAGCACCGACGCCTTGCGGGTATTGGCCACCGCGCCGTGCATCACCATTTCCTGGTGCAGGTGCTTGCGCTTGTGCTTGATGTGGGGGTCGCCCTCCATCTCCTTGAATTCCTGCTTGATGTCTTCCTTGCTCATCATCAGCCCCTTGCGGTACTGCATGCGCTGCCAGACGAAATCGGCCAGCGAGATCACCACGTAGGCGACGGCGATGTTGATGATGAGCGTGCGCATCATGCCGCCCACGCCGGCCTCAAGGCCCGCCAGGCCGCTGTGCGGCACCGCCATCAGTTCCGGCAGCGCGTCGCGCACCACCAGCGTCACCAGCACCGACAGGAAGGCGATCTTGACGATGGACTTGATCAGTTCGACCAGGTTCTTCTTCGAGAAGATGTTCTTCAGGTTGCTCATCACGTCCAGCTTCTTGGCCGAGGGCTTGAGCTTTTCGAATGCCAGCACCACGCCAACCTGCAGGAATTCCGAGAACATGCCCACCACCAGCACGATCAGCACGAACGGCAGCACCAGATACACCGCCTCGCGCAGCGCCGCGTCCAGCGCCAGCGGCAACGCCTGCTCGAACGGCTGCCCCACCAGCGTCGAAGGAATCAGGATCAGCCGCCCCAGCGCCTCGACGATGCCGTGGGCGTTGCCCAGCATGTAGCCGAACAGCGACAGCACCAGCAGCGTCTGGGTGAAGTCCTTGCTGTGCGCGACGTCGCCCTTCTGGCGGGCGTCGCGCAGCTTCTTGGTGGTTGGCTGTTCGGTCTTTTCGCCGCTCATGGCGCCCGCCATTGGTTGTCCAGGAACGGCAAGGCCGAACTGATCTGCCCCGTAGCCTCGGCGGCATACTCGAACAGCGTATTCATGTAGAGCACCATCACCAGCAGGGCCAGCGCGCTCTTGATCGGCATCGCCAGGAAGAACACCTGCAACTGCGGCGCGAAACGGCTGACCAGCGCCAGCCCGACTTCGGCCAGGAACATGGCGACGATCGCGGGCGCCGCGAACAGCAGCGTCAACCGCAGGAAGCGGCCCAGCTGGTCCAGCATCAGCGGCACGCTTTCGCGGCGCAGCGTGGGGGCCCAATCCCACAGGTCCCACAGCCGGAAGCTGTCGTACAGCATCGTCAGCATCAGCGTGAAGCCCCCGCCCACCAGAAAGAACACCATGAAGGCCTGGTTGAACAGGATGCCCAGCGGCGAAGAATCGTTGCCCGTGGCCGGGTTGATGGTGGCGCCCAGGCTGGCGCCGCGCTGGTTGTCCACCACGAAGCCCACGGCCTCGAAGATCCAGAACGGGATCGCCACCAGAAAGCCCATCACCAGGCCGACGAAGACCTCTTTGACGACCAGCAGCACCAGTTCGATGGCGGACGGGTCCATCTGCACGTAGCGCGGCGACAGCGCCGGCACCAGCACGATGCCGATGGCCGCGCAGATGGCGTAGCGCAGCATGCCGGGCAGCAGCTGGCGATTGAACAGGGGCAGCATCGCGCACAGCGCCAGGATCCGCGGCTGCGTCAGCGCCAGCGTGCCCAGGAAGACTTTCGCTTCGACGTAGGTGATGCCCGAGATCATGGCCGCGTGTCGCTCCTAGTGGATCTTGTAGAAGAGATCGAACACGGAAATCGTGAAGTTGTAGAGCTCGGCGCTGAGCCAGCGCGCGGTCAGCATGATGGTCGCGAACACGGCGATCAGCTTCACGGCGAAGGACAGCGTCTGTTCCTGGATCTGCGTGAGCGCCTGGAACAGCGAAAACAGCGTGCCCACGATCGCCGCCACGGCGATCGGCGGCAGCGACAGCCACAGCACCAGGTACAGCGCCTGGGTCATGTAGGAGACGAGGTCGACGGTTCCCATGGCGGCCTCAGGCGTAGGACAGCACAAGGCCCTGGATCAGCCGCGTCCAGCCGTCGACCATGACGAACAGGAACAGCTTCAGGGGCATCGAGATCGTGACCGGCGACACCATCATCATGCCCATCGCCAACAGGATGTTGGAGACGATCAGGTCGATGATGACGAATGGCAGGTAGAGCAGGAAGCCGATCTGGAATGCCGCGGTCAGTTCCGACAGCAGGAACGACGGAATCAGCACCAGCAGGTCGTCCTGCTTGAGGTTGCGCGCCTGCTGCTCGCCCCACAGGCCGCGCGCGGTGCGCATGAAGAAGTCGCGCTGCTCGGGGCGGCTGTTCTTGAGCATGAAGGCGCGCATCGGCTCGGCGCCGCGCGCCACGGCATCCAGGATGCCCTCCAGCCGGTCAGGCTGGGGCTGGCCCGGCGCCACCACGGCAGGCGGGGCACGCAGTTCGTCGCCGATCTGCATCACCACCGGCCCCATCACGTAGGCCGACAGGATCAGCGCCAGGCCGTACAGCGCCATGTTCGGCGGCACCTGCTGCACGCCCATGGCATTGCGCACCAGCGTCAGCACCACCGCGATCTTCAGGAACGAGGTGGTCATGACGGCAGCCAGCGGCACCAGCGCCAACAGCGCCAGTACGACCGCCAGGCTGATGGGATCCGCGCCGCTCATGCGCCCGCCTTGCCCAGGCGATGCAAGGTCACGCCGATGCGGCCGTCGATCTCGACCAGTTCGCCGCTGCCGACCAGCGCGCCGTTGGCGCGCACCAGCACGGGGCCGTCGGCCAGCGGCCGCTCCAGGTCGAAGGTCTCGCCGGGCTGCAACTGCTTGAGTTCGCCCAACGTGATCTGGCGCTCGCCCAATTCGAACGTGAGCCTGACGGGAATGGCGTCGATATCGAGCGGCGCCTGGGCGCCCGCTTCGGCATCGGCCGGGGTTTGCGGCGTCTCGGTCATGAGGGAAGTCCAGCCTTGAGTGATGAGGTATGAGGAATCCTGGCGGCGCACCCGCAGCCCCTGGCCGCCGGCGCCCAGCCACAGTTCGCCGTCGGGCGTGACCAGGCTGTGATCCAGGAAAACGGTGTCGCGCGGCGCCAGGGCGCGCAGGTCCGCGGCCGGCAGCCAGGTCCAGCCCAGGCAGGCGGCGATGCGCACCGGCACCGCGTCCGCGTCGATCTCGTTGGCGGCGGGCGCGGCGCGGCCCACCAGGCCGGCCAGCAGCATCAGGCCCAGGCCGTCGGCTTCCAGCGTGGCGTAGACGGTATGGCCGGTAGCCGGATGGCGCGCAGCCACCGTCCAGGCCTGCGCCAAGGTGGGCGCCGGGCCGTCACGGCCCACCACGCGCACCGGGCCGCCGGGCGAGGCCTCGCTCAGCCCGGCCACCACTTCGGCCAACAGGGTCTCGATAGCGGTGGATACCAGCGCGGGCGGCAGCGCGTCGGCTTCCATGCCCGGCAGCCGGGCGGCCAGCCAGGCATCGGCGGCGCTGGCAGGCAGGCCCAGGCGCAGGCGCGCCCCGGCCCATTCCAGGTCGGCGGACAGAGTGGCGGATTGGCGTAGCGCATCGGGCACGCCGGGCGTGAAGCCCAGGCGCCAGTGCGCCGGCTCGGCGTCGGCGCCGGCCAACGGCGCCAGCGTCACGGACAGGTCGGCGCCGTGGCGCGCGATCAGCGAGCGGGCGCGGGCTTCGTTGGCGGTCAGGCGCGGCAAGGGATGTTGCAGACTTGCGGTCATGGGTTCCAGGGGTCAACGAGCCGGCGCCGAAGCGTCGGTCTCGGCCAGGCAGGGATATTCGGGATCGTCGGCGCTGACGCGCACGCGCGCGGGCCGCGCCAGGCTGTCGGCCAACTGCTCGGCCAGCGGCCGGGCCATGGCATTCAGGCGTTCACGCGAGGCCTCGTTGGCGCAGACGAAATCGGCGACGACGCGGCCTTCTTCTTCATAGACCGACACGCTCACGCCGGGCAGCACGTCGTCCTTCAATTCCACGCGCACCTGGCGTCGGCCCTGGCTGCCATCGGCCACCAGCAGTTGCTCCGCGCTGCCCAGCAGCGCGTCGGCCAACGCCGACGATGGCGCCTCGGCAGGCACGGGCGCGGTCGAGGCGCCGGCGCCAAACAGCGAGAACGGCGTCGCCGCCGCAGGCGCCGCGGGCGGCTTGCCGTCGGCGTCGGGGTCCTGCGCCAGCGCCTGCTCGAACGCGCGCCGGTCGGCGTCGCTGGCGTGGCGGCCGGGGGCCTGGCCATCGGATTGGGCCAGGCCGGTTCCCTGGGGTATCGCGGTTTCCAGGCCGATGCGTCGGTCGATGCTCATGCCGGCTCGAACTCCTCGTGCTGTTCCCAGTCCTCTCGGTCGCGCGACAACGTGGCGGCCTCTTCCATTTCCATGTCTTCCTTGTGCTCCAGCGCCTTCAGGTGCTCGGCCAGGTGAATGCTGGCCAGCTCGACGAACTTGCCGGTCAGGCGCACCGCCTGCTGGTGGCGCGCACGGCTGTCGGCCAGGGCCTGGCTTTCTTCCTGCAGGCGCTGGGCAGCCTGTTCCAGCGCGGTTTCGCACTGGCGCTCGCCCTCGCGCAGGCCGGCCACGCCTTGCAGCACGTGTTCGATCTCGCGCACCCGTACCACGCGGCTGCACAGGTCGCGGTACATCTCGCGCTCGCGCCTGTCGGCCGCTTCGCGGAAATCCGTCAGCGCCTGCTCCGAGGCCTGCCGGGCGGCATCGGCCTCGGCCTGGCGCAGGCGCTGGCGCGACACCGCGATCTCGGCCTGCCCCTCGCGGAACCGCTTGATGGCGAGCAGCTCGTCAAAGACGTTCATCGCGTCCCCACGATGGCGCTCATCTGCGCCAGGGCATCGGCCAGCGTGGCCCGTTCGTCGGTGCGCTGGCGCAGGAACTGGTTGATCGCGCCGATCTTGTCGATGGCCTCGTCGGTCACCGCGTCGCCGCCGCGCTTGTATTCCCCGATCTTCACCAGCAGTTCCACTTCCTGGTACTTGGCCATCAGCTCGCGCAGCCGGCCGGCGGCCTGCTTGTGTTCAGGCGTGATGACGGCGTTCATGACGCGGCTGGCCGAGGCCAGCACGTCGATGGCCGGATAGTGGTTGGCCGCGCCCAGCTTGCGCGACAGCACGATGTGGCCGTCCAGGATCGAGCGGGTCTCGTCGGCGATGGGCTCGGTCATGTCGTCGCCTTCCACCAGCACGGTGTACAGCGCGGTGATCGAGCCATGTTCGTTCATGCCGGCGCGTTCCATCAGCTTGGGCAGCGTGGCGAAGACCGACGGCGGATAGCCGCGGCGGGTCGGCGGCTCACCCGCCGCCAGGCCGATCTCGCGCTGGGCGCGGGCAAAACGCGTCACCGAATCCATCAGGAACAGCACGCGCTTGCCCTGGTCGCGGAAATATTCGGCGATGGCGGTGGCCACATAGGCGGCCTTGGCCCGTTCCATCGACGACTTGTCGCTGGTAGCGCAGACGATCACGCTCTTGCGCCGGCCTTCGCGGCCCAGCTCGTGTTCCAAGAATTCCCGCACCTCGCGGCCGCGTTCGCCGATCAGCGCCACCACGGTCACATCGACGTCGGCGCCCTTGACCAGCATGCCCATCAGCGTCGACTTGCCGCCACCCGCCGCCGCGAAGATGCCCATGCGCTGGCCTTCGCCGCAGGTCAGCACGCTGTCCAGCGCGCGCACGCCCAGTTCGAGCGGCTCGGAGATGATGCGGCGCTTGAGCGGGTCCGGCGCCTCGGCGAACACGGGGTAGAACTTGCTGGCCTCCAGCGGGCCGAGTTCGGCTTCGTCCAGCGGCCGGCCCAGGCCGTCCAGCACGCGGCCCAGCAGCCCCGGCCCCACGGGCACCATGTGGGCGCGGCCGGTGGGAATGACTTCGGTAGCGGTGGAAATGCCGTACATGTCGCCGATGGGCGTGAGCAGCGCGGCGTCGCGGGCAAAGCCGACGACCTCGCCCTTCATCTCGAAGTTCTCGCCCGGATTGCGCAGGATGCAGACCTCGCCCACCTTCACCGACGGAACGACCGCCTTGATGATGGTGCCGATCACCTGCGTGACGCGGCCCTTGATGCGCAGCGTCGGCGTGTCCTGCAGCGCCAGCGACATCATTTCCGAGATGTAGTCGAATTGCCGCATCGCTAGACCCGGCTGCCCAGGGTGCGCTGGAAGGCCTGGCGCAGCGCCTGGATCTGCCCTTCCAGACTGGCTTCGACCATGCCGATCTCGCTTTCCAGGATGCAGGCGCCGCGCGCCAGCCGGCCGTCGGCCAGGATATCCAGGTAGCCCACGCCGGGATAGGCGGCCAGCAGATCGTTGATCTGCTCGCGCACCGTGTCCACTTCGGCCGGGTTCAGGCGCAGCGTCATCTGCTTCTGGTTGCGCACTACCGCCAGGGCGTTGCGCACCACCACCATGACCTTCTCGCGGTCGTCAAAACCATCGACCACCTTGCGCACGGCCGACATGACCAGTTCGACCATCTCGTTCTCGACACCGGCGAAGTATTCGACCGTGCGGCCCACGGTTTCGATCATCTTTTCGGCCTGGTCCAGCAGCGCCGATTCGCGGCCTTCCTGGTAGCCGCGTTCGCGCTCGGCCTCGAAGGCCGCCTGGGCGCCGCCGACGATCTCGTCGGCCTGCGCCCGCGCCTGCGCCAGCAGTTGCTCGGCATCCGCCCAGGCCGCGTGGTCGGCGGCCCGCAGCACGCGCAGGGCCGGATCGATGCGGCCGGCGGCAGCCCGCGGCGTCAGCGGATCGCGGGGAATGAGGAAAGCCATGTGGGGTCCGTTTTCTTCAGTAGCGACAAGCCCAGCGACAACGCCTCTTGCCCCGGCAGGGGCGATGGGCCGGCGGGCAGGTCGGGCAATTTCAATTCGGCGCGCTGCGCCAATTCGGGGCCGCCGCCGGCCAGGGCCGCGCGCAGCGCGTCACGCCCCAGCGCATCCACCGCGGCGGTCGTCTCGGCCAGCGACCAGGCGCTGCTGGCCGCAATGCCGCCGTGCAACGACCCGGCGGTGCGGCGGGTAAAGTCCAGCAAGTCCGCGCCCAGGTCCGCAATCAGCGTGCGCACTTCGTCGCCGGCAATGGCGCGGCGCAGCCGCGGGCCGCACAGCACAGCACCCAGCCGGCGCACGCACTGCGCCAACGCGTCGGGGGCCAGCAGCGCCAGCGCCAGTTCGGGACGGTCAGGGTCCATCACGGGTCGCTGGCGCAGGCCCAGGGCATCCAGGATGTCGCGCGACCAATGCCGGTGCCAGCCCGCTGCCAGCGCAGGCGCGGCGGCAATCGCCGCCAGCGTGGCCGGCGGCGCATAGGCCGCATGGCGGCTGGGGTGCAGGGTGCGGCTGGGCAGCTGGTTGAATTCAACCAGCCGGCGGTCCAGCGCGGTCAACGCCAGCGCCATGGCTAGCGCCCTTCGGACACGGGTTCGCGGCGCTCGGGCCGGGCGCGGCTGGGCATGCCATAGCGCCACAGCAGGTAGCCGACGACGCCGGCCAACGCCAGCACCAGCACGACCAGCCCCACCAGCCACGCGGTCAGCGTCGTGGACGTGCCTTCGCCGGGGTCGATACCCATGGCCTGGCGCGCCGCATTGGCCGCGGCCGCCGCCGCGCCGGCCGGCTGCGCCGACACCAGCGCGATCGACACGCGGTCTTCGGTCAGCCCGGGAATGGCGTGCGTGACCAGCTTGCGGATCTGCGGTTGCAGTGCGTCCAGGTTGTAGCCGGTCTGATGCTTGATGAACACGGCGGCCGTGGACGGCGTGGTGGTCTCGCCGACGCCGCCGCGCTCGGGCAGCACCACGTGCACCCGGGCGGCCAGCACGCCGTCCATCTGCGACAGCGTGTTGGTGAGTTCCTGCGACAGGGCGTAGATGTAGCGGGCGCGCTCTTCCAGCGGCGACGACACCAGGCCTTCCTTGCGGAAGATCTGGCCCATGCCGTCGAAGCGTTCGCGCGGCAGGCCGCGGGCGCGCAGGATGTCCAGCGCGCGGGCCACTTGCTGGCCGTCCACCGACACGGCCACGCCGGTCTTGGTGGTGGCCTTCTGCGCCGAGATACCGGCATCCAGCAGCACCGACAGCACCTCGTTGGCCTCGCTTTCATTGGCGGCCGAAAACAGCTCGACCCGCGAACCGCAGGCGGCCAGCAGCAACGCCAGGGCGAACAGCAGCCAGCGCAGGCGCCGCAGCGGTGAGGCGCCTTGATCGGCAGGAAGGGACAACGTGGCAACGGCGTGCATTAGGACATCCTGACGAGCGTATCGATGTTTTGCGTGGTGCGCGAAACGGCCTTGCCGACCATTTCGTACTGCACCGAGATCTGCACCAGATCGGCTTGCAGGCGCAGCATGTCGGCGATGGACGGCTCGGTGGACATGGCGTCCAGGCGGCCGGAGATGTTCTGCCACTTCTCCGAATACTCGGTGGTGGTGCTGCGCAGGCTGGACAGGATCTGGTTGCCCAGCGTGGCCGGGGCCGCGTCGACCCCGGGCGTGAACGCCGATTGCAGCGCGGCCTGCAGGCCGGTCAACGACGGCGCGCCCGCCTCGGGCGCGGCCATCAACTGGTTGAAGCGTTCGGTGACCAGCTCGGACGGCGTGGCGGCCGGCGCGGCTTTGACCGAGTCCAGCGCCGGCGACAAAGCGGCGGCAAGCGCGGTGATTTCCATGGTTTTCCTAGCCTTGATCGGTTTGCAATCCCAACAGCGAACGCGCCAGCGCGGCGCCCTCGCCACCGGCATCTGTGTCGGCGCAAGCCTGCAGCAGGCGCACGCTTTCGGCGTTGCGGCCCGCCAGTTGCAGCGCCAGGCCGCGCCAGGCCGCCAGCAGCGTGCGTTCGCCCGCGGCGCTGGCCTCGCCCTGCTCCAGCAGCCGCACGGCTTCGTCGGCACGGCCCGCGTTCAGGCGCGCCACCGCCAGGCCCAACCAGGGGTAGGCGCGGCCGGGGCGCAGGGCGCGCAGGGCGTGGAAGATGGCATCGGCGCGTGCGACGTCGCCGCGGCCCGCCGCCAGGAAGCCGACTTCGGCCAGGCAACGCGCGTCGTCCGCTTCAAGTACAAAAGCCGTCTCACCCGAGACGGCCGTTGCCGAGCCTGCGCCCACCCTATCGTTCATGATGCTTGCCGCTCATGGGCGGACCTCCTTTTCGGCCAGCGCCAGCAGCGAGGCGGCGCGCGCGCCGGCCTGGGCATAGGCACTGTCGGCCTCTGCCGCCGCCACCACCAGCCGCAACGATTCGCGCGCGGCATCGGACTGGGCCAGCGCCAGCTGGCATTCGGCGACGCGCAAGGTCGCCTCGGGCGACGGCGGGAACAGCACACCGATCAGCGACTGGATGCGGATCGCCTCTTCGAAACGGGCCTGCATCTGCAGGCACAAAGCCAGGCCCGCCAGGTAATGCTTGCGGGTCGGGCCGTATTGCGACAGGAAGGCGAACAAAGGCAAGGCCTGCGCGTACTGGGCCTGGGCCACATGGGCATAGGCCATCGCGTAGATCACTTCCAGCTGGTCGGCCGTCAGCCGTTGGCTGCCTGGCAGCGCCGCCAGGCCGTCGTACAGTTGCTGCCCGAAGGGGCTGCGCGTCGTTGCGGAGGAAGATTGGGACATGGTGTGGGTTCCGATGTTGCGCGGGTCAGACCATCGCGCGCTTGCCGATATTGGCGGTGACCTGGCTCATGCTGTCGGCCGCGGCGTTGATCATCTTGCTGACCATCTGCATCGACTCATCCATGGCCTGCATCACGCTCTTGATCTTTTCGCGCTCGTCTTCCATCGACGCCTGCAGCTTGACCAGCAGGGCCTCGAGCGCCTTCTTGTCGGCCAGTACCTTGTCGGCCGCCTCTTGCGCCTGGGCCGACTTGATGGTTTCGGCGCCGGTGGCGATCTGGCCCGCGCCCTTGGCCACGGACGCCACCCCCGAGGCCACCTGGCCGGCCGTCTTGGCCGAATCGGCGACGGTGCGCGCGGTTTGCGAGCCGACGTTGGCCGCGGCATTGGCCCCGGCCGACACGGCGCCCGCGCCAAAGGTGGCCACCGCCATCACGATGCCCACGGTGATCGTGGCCGCCAGGCCGACGGCCATGGCGATATAGCCGGCGGTCTGCGGGTCCGCCCCGGCCAGCACCGCGATGGCGCCGGCCATCTTGCCCAGCGCGCCGGGTTCGATCAGGATCGCCCCGGTCATCAGCATGGACGCGCCGGCCACGATGTTGCCGATCTTCTCGGCCATTTCAGGTTCGACGCCAAACGCCTGCAGCAGCTTGCTGACGGCCTGTGTGACCAGATTGCTGATGCTGATTTCGGGTCCACCGCACTCGGCCGATATCTGGTTGGCCAGCAGGCTCACCGCCCCCGCCACGGCAATCGCCGCCAGCGCGACCATCACCGGGCCCGCCGCGCCCCCGGTCACCGCGGTCGCCGCCACGGCGGCCACCACCATCAGCGCAGCCGCAATCGCGGCGACGATGGCGCCGATCCAGCCGAAGATCTTGCCCAGGATGCCGCCCTTCTCGGCATCCTTGCTCTTCTGGATCCACTCATCGACCTTGCGCAGCTGCTCTTCGTTGTTCTTGGCCTGCTCGATGCGGTTGTTCTCGATGTTTTCCTTGGCGCTGCGCAATTGCGCGTCCTGCGTCTTGCCTTGCAGCGCGCGCAGCAGGTCCACCATTTCCGAGGCCGAGAATTCCCGCGCCGGCGGCGCGATGGCGGGCTTGCCGTTGGCATTGGTGACGCCGTCGCCGGCACTGTTGCGCGCCTGTGCCACGCTCGAGGCCCATTGCGAGGCCAGTGCGGCCAGGTCCAGACCGCTGGCGGCCTGCAACGCAGCCTGGGCCGCAGCGCCCGCGACCGCGCCGGCGCCGGACGGGTCCAGCGCGGGCGGCAGGCCGGCATTGCCGGTAGAAGGCCGGATATCCATAGTGGTGGCTCCCCAGGCGGGTTCAGAGGTTGCGGGCGATGCCGCGGGTCGTTTCGCTGCGGCTCTGCTCAATGGCGCCGAGCTTGTCGCGAACGTCGCGGATGACATCCATCATCTGCTGCATCAGGTCATTGGCGTGCTGCGCGCCGGATTCGGCCACCTTGGCGTCCGCTTCCAGCCGCGCCCGCGCTGCGTCGGCTTCGCCGGCCTTGCGGTCGTAGGCGGCCTGGACGATGCCGCCCACGCCGCCGGCCATGCCGCTCAGGCCCTGGCCGATACCCGACGAATTGGCGGCAAAGCCGTCCAGCTTGGCCTGCGTGACCGTCTGCTGCGCCGTCAACGGGCTGGACGTGGTGGTCATGCGCGCCGATGCGCCCATCGCGCCCATGCCGCCCAGCCCGACACCCGCCTGGATGGCGCCGCCGACGATCTGGCTGATGCCCTGGGCCAGCGCGCCCTTGAAGCGTTCTTCGGCCGCTTCCTTGATCTTGTCCGCCGCCGACATCAGTGCCTGGGTCTGCGCATCCATCGACGCGGCCCGATCCGCCCGGGCGGCGTTGCGCTGCTCTTGCGAGATCTTCTGCAGCAACGCCATCACCGCATACATATCGGTGTCGGCAGACGCCATCAGCTTGTTCATGGCCTCTGCCACACCCGCCGAAGCGTTGCCCGGCGGCGGCGGCAGGCCCAGCGCGGCCAGCTTGTCGGCCGCGCCGCCCCTGGCCACGTACTGCGTGGCGTCCAGCTCGGTGAAGCCTGCGGCGGGCGGTGGCGCGCCGTCAGCACCGGCCAGGGGATTGAGCAGCGCCGGATTGATGCCGGCGTTGTTGATGTTGATCATGTCAATTCTCCTTGGCGCCGCGCGCGGCGAGCAGGGTCCGCAGGGCCTGCGCGCGTTCGGCCAGCACGGCGTGGCGGTCGGGTTTGCACATGGCCAGCGCCAGGTCGCACGATTGCAGCGCGGCGTCGGGCTGGCCCATGTCCAGCAGGCATTGGGCGGCGTAGAACACCGGGGCCGGCTCCAGCGGGTCCAGCAGGGTGGCCGCCATGTATTGCTGCAGCGCGTCGGCATGCTTGCCCATGGCCTGGGCGGTGGCGCCCAGCGCCACCAGGTAACGGTGTTCGGTGTGGTCCAGCGACACCAGGTAGGCCAGCACCTTGAGCGCGTCGGCGTAGCGCGCCTTTTCATACAGGCCATAGCCCAGGCTGTAGAGCGCCTCGCATTCGTCGGCGGTCATGCCCTTGAGCTGGCCCAGGCTGCCGCCTCGGGCCAACTGGCCGACGATCTGGTCGTGCAGCGCTGCGTACTCTTCGCCGGTCATCGGCGCCTGGGCGGTTGTCATCGGGCGGCTCCTGGTGCGTGTCGTTCAGACCATCGTGCGCGGACGCTTGACCGGGGCACCGGCGGCGCGCGGTGCGCTGCGCTGGCGGGCATAGGCCGCCTCTTGCTCGACTTCGCGGTCGATCGCTTCCATGTCCTGGCGAAACAGGGCCTGGGCCTCGTCGCGCTGGCGGTCGTCCATCGGCTGCGCCTGCAGCGTCGAGCGGACCTTTTCCGGGTCCAGGCCCAGCTTGCGCAGCTTGTCGTCGGATTCCTCGATGGACCGCTGGGCATCGCGCACGGCGGCTTCGGCGCGCTCGATGATGTCCTGGATGTTCTGCTCTTGGGTATCGGCCATTGCCGTTCTCCGGGGTGGGCGTATTTATTGGGGGCAGATCAGCGCATGTTGCCGATGATCGACGAACGGCTGTCCTGCATCTTCTTGACGAAGTTGGTCATCGTGTCGAAGGCTTCGTTGCGCTTGTTCGACAGGCTTTGCAGACGCAGCATGTCCATCTGCTGGCTGTTGCTGGCCGCGTCCAGCTTGCTCTTGAGGTCGGGGATCGCCTTTTCCAGGCCCTCGCGGGTCGGCAGGCCGGTGACGTTCGCACCGGTGACGTTGCCCTGGGCATCCTTGATCGGCGTGGCCTTGACGGGCGCCGGGTCCATGCCCAGCTTGAACGCCAGGATGGCGTAGTCCTTCGCCAGCGCGTCGTTCGTCGGCGTGCCGACGTTGCCCTTGACCACGTCGCCCGGCTTGGCGTCCTTGGATTCCAGCGAACCCTTCATGCCGTTCAGCTTGGCCTGCATGTCGTTCAGGGCGCCGGTCATCTCATTGCGCTTCTGCACTTCCTCGATCTGGCTCTTGAGCTGGCTGTCCAGCAGCTTGGTGCGCTCGGACTGCACCATCATCAGGGCGGTCTCGATGTCCATGCCGGCGAGGTTGCTCAATCCGACGTTGCCGACGTTGGCGCTGTTCACGTTCATGTTCAAGATGGGCTCCTGGCCCGGGCTGACTGCCCGGATTCGATGTAGACGGTTGACCGACGATGCAGCGTAAGTAACGGAACCCGGCCTCAGGTTCCACGAATCTTTTCCGAAATCGACATCTTGCTGTCCTGCATCTTCTTGACGTAGTTGCTCAGCATTTCCGCCGACTCGTTGCGGCGGTTGGTCAGGGCTTGCAGGCGCAGCATCTGGTCCTGTTGCTGGTTGGACGTCTCGTCGATGGCCCCCTGCACCCGCTGCACGGCCTGGCGCAGCTCGCCATAGTCGGAGTCGTAGCGGATGCCGCCGGGGCAGCGGTTCAGCGTCTGGCCGGGGTAATCGGGCGTCATGAAGCCGTCGCTGCCGGCCATTTTCTTGACCAGCGTCTCGGCCAGGAAATGGCCGCGCAGGTCGCCCTTGTCGCGCCACTTGACCAGCAGGTCGGCCTGGTCGGGCGGCAGGTAGGCGTGGGCGAATTCCTTCATGTCGCCCATGTGGCCGAACAGGCGCCAGGTATTGCTGTCCGACGAAAACCCCAGGTTCAGGCCCGCCTCGGCGGCCGCCCGGTTGATCTCGTCGGCCCGCCGAAAGCTCCAGCCGCCGCTGGCGTCGTCCCATTCCTTGTTGTGCTTGGCGTTGGCGTTGAACTGCGCCTGCACCCCTTTCAAGCCGGCCTGCACCGTATTGAGCAGCTCCAACCGGCGGTTCAGCGCACGCAGTTCCTGGATCTGCGTCTCGATCTGCTTGTCCAGCAGGCGGCCGCGCTCACCCTGCACGCTCAGCATGGCCGTTTCCTGGTCCGCGCCCACCAGGTCCGCGCCGCGTACCCCGCTGGAACTCTCCAGGCTCACCCCGCCCAGCATGGGCTGGCTGCCGCTTACCGGTCCGCTCATCATCCGCCCCTGTTATTCGACGCCCAGCGCCCAGGTTCAGCGCATGTTGCCGATGATCGACGACCGGCTTTCCTGCATCTTCTTCAGGAAATTGGTCATGACGTCGAAGGCCTCGTTGCGCTTGCCGGTCAGGCTTTGCAAGCGCAGCATTTCCATCTGCTGGGTATTGCTCAGGTTGTCCAGCGACGACTTGATCTCGTTCACGGCCTGCTTATTGGCGTCGATGGCCTTGCCGTTGTCGACGATCTTCGCTTCCAGCGCCGCGATCTTGCCGTTCAGTTGGTCCACGAAGTTCTGCACGACCCGGCCCTTGGCGTCCATGGTGCCGTTGCGGTCGACGTCGCGCGGCGCGTCGTCGCCGGTCGGGATCGTCAGGCCGGCCGCCTTGATCTGGGCCAGCGTGTCGTGCGACAGCTTCTTGTCGTCGCCCTGCCCCCATGACAGGCCATACCAGCCTTCGGGATTGGGGCACTTGCTGGCCGACAGGCGGCCTTGCAGGTCTTTCAGCTGGCCGATCTGGTCCTGCAGGCTGACATTGGCCGACTCCAGCTTCAGGTTGTCGGCCGTCTTGGCATTCATGGCCTCGTTCATGCCCGCCATCTGGCCATTGCGGCCGTTCACCGCATCCAGCTGCTGGCGCAAGGCGTCTTCCAGCATCTGCGAACGCTGGGTCTGCACCGTCATCAGTGCGGTCTCCAGGTCCATGCCCGACAGATCCATGCCGGCAACGTTGCCCACTCCCAATCCGGAAACCGTAGACATTCCATTCTCCTTTGACGGGTGCCCGCTGCCCGCGGCGCGCCCCTGATCCATCACGGGTTAACCCTGAAATTCCGCCTGGCAGCACCGCTTTCGACGCTTCCGCTGCCTGCCCCGTGTACGTAACGGATGCCGCGCCAGGGTTCCCTGCAAACGGGATGGAACTTTCCCGCCCCAACCGTTACTACCCCAGACCATGCGCGGCTCTCGCCCGCCGCCTACCCGCGTCCCCATGAACCGTATCGATACCGGCCTGCCCGCTTCTTCCGCTTTCTCGTCCTCGACCGCCGACGCCGATATCCAGTCCGGCCAGCCGCAGGTCGGCACGATGCTGGGCCAGACCGCGGTGAAGGTGGACGGCGAAGTCTCGCTGGCGGATTCCGCCGAAGAGCTCAGCCTGCACATGGCCGAGAAGGCCGAGGACAAGCACCACGCCGAACGCAAGGTCGGCCGCGAAGCGCCGCTGCAACTGCTCAGCGCCGAAGCCATCGTTGCCTTCCTGGCCGAGGCCCACGACGCCGACGCCCAGGAGAAGCTGATCGAGCTGGCCCGCCACCTGCTGGCCGGCCAGGCCGACCCGCGCCAGGCGGCGGCCCAGGCGTTCGGCGACGCGGCGCGCCAGTACCTGGGCCTGCAATACGCCCTGCGCCAGGGCGAACGCGAAGGCGCGCCCGAAGACGTGCTGGACGGTCTGCGCGAAGCGCTGGCCGACCTGGAACTGGAAAGCGGTCCGCAGATACGCGCCAGCCTGAACACCATCGGCGCCGCAGCCGGCTACGCCGACGACGCCCGTGGCATCGCCGATTTCCAGCGCACTTACCAGGACGTGGTGCTGGGCGAGTCGTCGCTGGCCAAGACCCTGGGCCTGGCGCTGGAACGGTTCGGCGGCAAGGACGTGGCCCGCGGGCTGCAGCAACTGATCCAGGCGCTGGGCCAGGACCTGGCCGCCGCGCGCCCGTCCACCAACCCGGACCGCCTGCAAGCCCTGATGCAGGACCTGTATCAATTAGGCGTGGCCGTCACGGTGCTGGACGGCTGCGCCGAGCTGGGCCAGAAGCTGGCCAGCGAACACGGCACGACGCTGGCGGCAGACCGGCTGATGCAGGACCTGGTCAACGTCAGCAACGAAAAATGGGTATCGGAATCGCGCTTTTCGGCGCTGGCGTCCGGCCATGGCGTGGACTCGGTCGGAGCACGCATCGTTTTCCTGGGCGGCGTGCGTGCCGTGCTCAAGGATCTGCCGGTGCCGATGTTTCCCGACCTGGACGCCCGCCAATCCGTCCTGAACGCGGCGCAACTGGCCCTGGATGCGGCCATCGACGAGGAATACGAATGAACAGCCTGGACCGCGCGCTGGGCGCCTTCGGCGAACACATCGGCATGGACGGGCTGGCCCTGGGCCCGGGCGGCAACGTGGCGCTGCAACTGGAATCGGGCCGCCGGGTGGCCATCGAAGCGGCCGGCGATCCGGCGGCCGGCGATCCGGCGTCCGGCGAGGAAGTATTGGTGTACGTGTCCGAACCCGTGCCCTACGACGCCCCGCAGCGCCTGCTGCAAGCCTGGAAGCGGGCCCACCATTCCCGCCTGGAAGGCTATGCGGTGCAGGTTGCGCTGCGCGAGCAAGACGGCCTGCCGCGCCTGCTGGCCGTGACGCGGCTGCCTGCCGCCCAGGCGGACGCCCCGGCGCTCAAGCAGGCGGTGGACGCCCTGTCGCGCTGGCTTGACGACGCACGCGCCGACTGACCGGGACGGAGACCAAGACATGTCAGATATGCGCATCAACGGCTACGCCTTCGACAGAGGACTGGACGGCATTTCCTACGCCGGCCGCGAAGCCGCCGGCCAGCACTTGCCGGACCGCCAGGAACTGGCCCCGCCCACCGACGGCGTCAAGGCTCAACTCGCCCAGTTGCTGGACACCCCCGGCACCGATCGCTACCTGGACAGCCAGTTGCGCCCGCCGCTGGCCAACCGCGACCTGCTGCTGCCGGGCAAGTTCGGCCAGGCCTTGCAGTCGGCGCTGGACGGCCTGGCCACGGCGGCCGAGCAGGCCCAGGGCAGCAATCCGGAAGACGCCCGCGCGCTGAACCGCGCCGTGCGACTGCTGAAGGACGAAGCCGGCCTGCGTGACCTGGTCGCCATGTACCGCAGCGCGTTGTACCAGGGATGAGCGCCGCCATGCCCCTGACGCCCGAAGCGCGCGAGCTGCTCAGCCTGCTGGCGTACGTGTACCTGGAAAACAACCGGCCCGAGAAGACCGCGGTGGTGCTGCGCGCCCTGCAGACGCTGGGTCTGGCCGATACGCGCCAGCTCGCCACGCTGGCGCTGGCGCAGCTGCGCGCCGGCAAGGCCGACGCCGCGCTCTCGACGCTGGACCTGCTGGCCATGCAAGGCGGCGTCGATGCGCCGTTCCACCTGATTCGCGCCCAGGCCCTGCAGGCCCTGGCGCGCCGCGACGAGGCCGCCGCGGCCATGCGCGCCTATGTTGCCCTGCGCCCCGCCCCGGCGCCCGCGACCACCGAGACGGAAACGCTTTGAGCCGCCCCATGCAAGCCCTGAACCGCGCCGTCGCCGTCGCCACCAGCCGCAACGATATCGTCCTGGCGATATTGATCGTCTCGATCATCTTCATGATGATCCTGCCGTTGCCCACCACCCTGGTCGACGTGCTGATCGGCGCCAACATGACGCTGTCCGCCATTCTGCTGATGGTGGCCATGTACCTGCCGTCGCCGCTGGCTTTCTCGTCATTCCCGTCGGTGCTGCTGGTCACCACGCTGTTCCGCCTGGGCATCTCCATCGCCACCACCCGCCTGATCCTGCTGCAGGGCGATGCCGGCCACATCATCGAGACCTTCGGCAACTTCGTGGTGGGCGGCAACCTGATCGTGGGCCTGGTGGTGTTCCTCATTCTCACCATCGTGCAGTTCGTCGTCATCACCAAGGGCGCCGAACGCGTGGCCGAAGTCGCCGCACGCTTCTCGCTGGACGCCATGCCGGGCAAGCAGATGTCGATCGACGCCGACCTGCGCGCCGGCACCATCGACATGGACGAGGCCCGCAAGCGGCGCTCGGTGGTGGAAAAGGAAAGCCAGCTGTACGGCGCCATGGACGGCGCGATGAAGTTCGTCAAAGGCGACGCCATCGCCGGCCTGATCATCGTGGCGGTCAACCTGCTGGGCGGCATTCTGATCGGCACCATGCAGCGCGGCCTGACCGCGGGCGAGGCGGTGCAGGTGTATTCCATCCTGACCATCGGCGACGGCCTGATCGCGCAGATCCCGGCGCTGTTCATCGCCATCTGCGCCGGCATCATCGTGACCCGCGTGCAGACCGGCGACGGCCCGTCCAACGTCGGCAAGGATATCGGCGCACAAGTGTTGGCCCAGCCGCGCGCGCTGCTGATCGCCGCGGCCATCGCGGTCGGCATGGGCCTGATTCCCGGCATGCCCACCCTGACCTTCCTGGCGCTGGCCGCCGTGGTGGGAACCATCGGCTTCGTGCTGCTGCGCGGCACCCGCAAGGTGGTGGACGAGAAGACCGGCGAAATCACCGAGATCCCGGCGCTGGCCGCCGACGGCCAGAAGCCCCAGGCCAAGCCGCGCGCCGACGGCAGCGCCGAATTCGCGCCCACCCTGCCGTTGATGATCGACGTGGCCGCGGCCCTGCAACGCAGCTTCAATGCCGACGAACTGAACGACGAACTGCTCAAGATTCGCCGCGCGCTGTACTTCGACCTGGGCGTGCCGTTCCCGGGCATCCAGCTGCGCTTCAACGACGCGCTGGCGCCGGACACCTACAACATCCTGCTGTCCGAAGTGCCGGTGTCACAAGGCAAGCTGCGGCCCGGCGCGGTACTGGTGCGCGATACCGAACAGAATTTGCAGGCGCTGCAAGTGCCGTACGACACCGACAAGCGCTTCCTGCCCAACATTCCCACCCTGTGGGTGGATGCGGCACTGGCGCCCACGCTGTCCGCGGCCGGCATTCCGTTCCTGGACCCGCACCAGGTGCTGACCTGGCACCTGGCCTTCGTGCTGAAGAAATATTCATCGGACTTCATCGGCATCCAGGAAACCCGCTTCCTGCTGACCGCGATGGAAGACCGTTTCCCCGACCTGGTCAAAGAAGCGCTGCGCGTGATGCCGGTGCAGAAGATCGCCGAGATCCTGCAGCGGCTGGTGTCCGAAGACATCTCGGTACGCAACCTGCGCGCCGTGCTGGAAGCGCTGATCGAATGGGGCCAGAAGGAAAAGGATTCGGTGCTGCTGACCGAATACGTACGCGTCTCGCTCAAGCGCCACATCAGCTACAAATATTCCAGCGGCCAGAACATCCTGCCCGCCTACCTGCTGGCGCCGAACGTGGAAGAGACCGTGCGCGGCGCCATCCGCCAGACCTCGGCCGGCAGCTACCTGGCCCTGGACCCGGGCGCCTCCAAGAAGCTGGTCGACAACATCAAGCGCGCCACCGGCGACCTGACGGCCGCGGCGCAAAAGCCTGTGCTGCTGACGTCGATGGACATTCGCCGCTACCTGCGCAAGATGATCGAGCAGGACCTGTACGAGCTGCCGGTGCTGTCCTACCAGGAACTGACGCAGGAAATCAACGTACAGCCGCTGGCCAGGGTGGACCTGTGACCTTGCACCCCACCGGAGCCCCGAGATGAGCGAAGCGCTGGAACTGCGAGTCCTGTCCGGGCTGCACCGCGACGCCCGCTGCCTGGTCGAAGACGGCTCGGTGCTGGGCGCCGACCCGGCCTGCGACATCGTGCTGGCCGACGACGGCATGAGCCCGCGCGCCGCACGTGTGCGCATCGGCGCGGCCGGCTGGGACCTGGCGGTGGAAGACGGCCAGGCCGGCGAATCCGCTGGCATCCCGCCGCCCGGCACGCCGTTCAACCGGCCCGTGCCGCTGGGCCCCGTGTGGATCACCGTGGCACGGCGCGCAGACCCCTGGGCCCAGGCGCCGGACGCCGCCAACGATGCCGTGGCGCAGACGGCAGAGCCTGCCGCGGCAATCGCCGCGCCCGCGACGCCCCCACCGGCGCCCGCCGCGGATACACGCACACCGGCCACCGGTGCCGCCGCGCTCGCGTCCAGCGACGAAGACCGCCAGCTGGAACAGCGCCTGCCCTTGCCGCTCGCCCAGGGCCGGCGCCGCAAGCGCGATTCCTGGCCCATGGTGCTGGGCCTGGCCGCCGTGGTGCTGACCATCCTGGTGGCCATCGGCCTGGCCTTGATGCCCACGTCCACCGCCACGCGCGCGCCGCAGGTCGACCCGCGTCTGGCCGCCGCGGAAAAATCGGTGGGCCAGATATCCGCCGTGTTCGATCGCATGGGCCTGGCCTCACGGCTGCACGTATCGATGTCGCGCGACGGCATGGTGACGGTATCGGGCTGGGTGCGCAACGCCGCCGAACAGGACGCGGTCGCCTCGGCGCTGTCGCAGATCTGGCCGATGCCGGCCATGCGCGTCAGCAACGAAGACGAGGTCGTGCGCACCGCCCGCGGCGCGCTGCGCGCCTTCAACGTGCGCTACGAGCCGCGCTACGAAGGCGATGGGCGCCTGAACATTGCCGGCATCGCGAGCAGCGCCCGAGAACGCGCCTCGGCGCTGGATGCGCTGCGCGCGCAACTGCCCGGCATGACGGTGCTGGGCAACGACATCGCGCTGACGCAGCAATTGAGCGATACGCTATCCAGCCAACTGGTGGACGCCGGCCTGTCGGGCGTGACCTTGGCCTGGAAGCCCGATCACCTGGAAATCGCTCCCGGCGCGCTCGACGACGACCAGCAGACGCGCTTGCAGGAACTGGTGGACGACTTCAACAAAAGCTATCTGGGCGTGGCCAAGCTGGCCGCGGCCAGCGCCGCGCCGGCCGCCGACAGCGTACCGTTCGTGATCCGCAGCGTCGTGGGCGGCCCCCAGCCCTTCGTGGTGCTCGAAGACGGCAGCAAGCTTCTGGTGGGCGGGGTCTACCGCAAGTACCGCCTGGTCGCCGTGGAGAACACCCGCATCATCTTCGAAGGCCCGCGCACGGCCATCGTCACCCGTTGAGACCCCCTGACCAACCGCCACGACCACCCCAGCCCGCATGAACACCTCGACCGCCCTGACCGAACTGGAACAACGCCTGGCCGCGCCCGGCGGCGCCGACCTGCGCGCCAAGCTGATGCAGCAGTTGGCCACGCTGGAACAGTCTGCGCGCACCCGGCTCGATTCCGGCCTGGTCCCGGTGGCGTTCCAGCAATGCCAGGCCGTGGCGCAAGCGGCGGCCGCCGCGCGCGACGTGCTGGCAGAAAGCTCTCTTGAATCCCCGGCCGGCGCTCTCCCAGCGTCCGCTTTCTCTCCCTTGACCCGCTAGGAGACGCACCATGGCACTGAACGGATTGACCGGCTCGTCCGGCCTGAATTTCAACAGCGTGAACAACACGATCTACGACAGCATCCGTTCGCAGGAAAGCAATCTGCAGACGACGCTGTCGAACATGCGCACCAACGCCGACGGCAGCGTGTCGCAAGCGGACATGCTGAAGATGCAGCAACAGGTGCAGCAATGGACCATGCTGATCGAGATCCAGAGCACGATCACCAAGCAGATCGCGGACTCGCTCAAGGGCGTGATCCAGAAGGCCAGCTAAGGCCCCTGTATCAAGGGTGCGCGGCGGTCGGCCTAGACCGACCGCATCATGAAGGCGGGATCGCGCCGCAGCGCGTTGACGTCGGGTTCGGCGCGCGCGCTGCGTTTTTCCCAGGCCTCGACCTGGCCCAGCAGCGCGTCGATGGCGGCCAGCAGCGCCTGCGCGCCGCACTGTTCGCGCGGCACGCCCAATTGCAGATGCAGGCGCCCATCGGGGGCCGCGCACGCGACCACGCCACCGCTCGCTTGCAGGAAATTGCTCCGCGCCGCGTGCAGCGCCTGGGGGCCATCCATCTTGCCGCCTGCCACCGCGCACGACAGCAGCACTTGCCCGCGCGCGCCATGCAGCATCAACTGCACCAGGTGGCGTCCGTCGAATGCCAATTGGCACAGGCCGCCATCCGCCGGCGCCAAGGCGGGAATGCCCAGCGCGATGCCGAGTTCGGAGAGTATCCGGGCGAAATGGGGATCTGACACGATGGCGGTTCTGCAAGACCGGACACCGACTGCGTAACGTGGCAGCCCGGCATGCGAGAGGGTGGACGAGCCGGCATTATGGCATTCGTTGCGCGCGCCGCCCAGACCTCGCGCACCGACAGCCCCGCCGCGATCGCTACCGCGGCGGCTCGGCGTCACGCCGACGCAATGTTCACAGCGGCACCACCGCGCGCTGCCGGCCTACCTTGGCCAGCCGCTGCGCGTCGCCTTCCAGGCTGCGCCACAGCCGCAACAGGCGGTCCGCGCCCGTGCTGCGCGCATCGATCGCGTAGCGGGCATACGCCAACCAGTGGCGCTCGTCCGGCGCCAGGCCGCCCTCGGCCACCGCCAGCACCTCGCTCGCCAGCGCGCGCACGGCGTCGTCGTCCAGGGCATCGCGCATGGCGTCGGCGCGCATCGCGCGCAGCCGCAGCCAGCCCCACGAGCGCAGCAGGTCTTCGGCTTGCGCCAGGTTGCGCATCAGGCCCAGTTGCAACGCCGACGGCGCCATCACCAGCGTTGCCGCCACCGATTGGCCGGCCTCGTCGATCAACTGGGCGTCGGCAAAACCCGCCCCCGGGCCACGGCCTTCGATATAGCCGCTGGCTCCCAGGCCGGCGTAGAGTTCTTCAATCCCGCCCGGCCGCCGCCAGGCCGCGCGCAATGCCTCCAGCGACGGCGGCTCGGCCAGGCGGTAGCGCCAACGCGCATCCAGGAAATGCGCGAACTGCGAATATTCAAAATGGCCGCCTTGCGGCGCAATCGTCACCGCCTCGCCGGTATCCGTTCGCCGTCCCGGCCAACCGCCGGACGCCAGGAATTCGGACAGCGACGGCGAGCCTGCCAGATGCACGCCGGTGGCCGACTTGTAGCCGTCCTCCACCGCCAGCGGCAGGCAGCGGCTGGCGGTGCCCGGCGCGAACATCCAGCGGAAATAGTCGCCCAGGTCCACGAATGGCCGCTCGGGCAGGCGTTGCAGGTAATGGTCGCCGGCATAGCGTGAATGGCGGAACATGCGGTCCCAGACCGTCAACCGGTTTTCCTTCAGGCCGGTGGCACGGCCGCCTTCCAGCGGGCTGTTGGCAAAAATGGCGATGCCGGCCGGCGCCAGCGCCAGCACCACGTTCAATGCGCGCGCCGCTTGCGTCACGTCCACCGACGTGCACGGGCTGTTCTGCGCCTTGGCATCGATGCCCACGCGGTGCAGCCATTCGCGGTGGCCCACCAGTTCGCGGTAGATCGGCCGCGGCACATGCACCGACGCGTACCAGGTCGGGTCCAGCGTGCACTGCGGATGCTCGGACGCATTCAGCACCACCGCGTCTTCAAAGGCCAGCGCCGCGCTGGCATCGTGCAGCTCGCGCGACACGCGCCGCGCCAGCTCGTTCAGGCCGCCTTCGGCATCGGATACCGGCGCAAATGCGGTCTCGAGCAGATTGAAGCCGTTGTCCAGGCCGCTTTCACCGGCCGCGACCGAGACGCCCACCGCTCGTGTGCCGATATGCACCAGTTCCGGCGCCTCGCCGCGCGCCGCCTTGATGCCGGCCAGCGCATCGAAATAGCCGGCTACCGGATGGCTTGCGCCGGTCGCACGGTGCGCCACGGCCATTTCCATCTCCAGCCCCAGTGTCTGCCCCGCCCCCATCACTACGGTCTCCTTGTTGTCATCTCGAACCCGCCCTGCGCGCTGCCCGCTTGGTAACGCCTGGTCCGTGGCCGTTCCACGCGCAACGTATCAGGCCAGCGCCGCCATCGTCTGCAGACGCCGCGTCAGGATGTCGACGAACGCCTCGGTCACGACCGACGGCGCGGTCTGCGCGGGGTAGGCCATGCACACCCGCACCGGCAGTTTGGGCGTGAACGGTCGAATCGCCAACTGCTGCGCGAACACGTCCGCGATATACGGGTTGACGATGCCCAGCCCCGTGCCCGCCGCGGCCAGCGCGCAGATCGTCGACGAATACGTGGTTTCGATTTCGGACACCGGCTGCACCTGGTGCGCCAGCATCGCGCCGCGCAACTGCAAGTAGACATCGTCGTCGGCATTCAACACCAGCAAACGGCGCTCGTTCAGGTCGGCAATGCCGATGGATGCCAGTTCTGCCAGCGGATGGTCCGGCCGCATCACGCACACGGCCGCGCTTTCGTGCAGGCTGGTCAAGGACAGATGCGCGCCTTCCAGAGGCACCGTCGTCACCACCACGTCGTAGGTGCCGTGCAGCAGCCCTTCGCGCAGGTACTGGCTGCCCACGGTCTGCATATTGATGTGTACATCGGGGTAGCGCTGCGCGAATTCCTCGACCGCGCCCGGCAGCATGCCCAGGCCCAATGCCGGCGTGCAGGCCAGCCGCAGCACGCCGCTGCCGCTGCGGCGCATGGCAGCCACGCGGTCTTCGATGCGTTCCAGGCCGACGAAATGCCGCTTGACGGTATCGAACAGGTCCTTGGCCTCGCGCGTGGGCCGCAGGCGGCCGCGCTCCATGTCGAACAGCTTCAGGCCGCTGGCCTGCTGCGCCTGCGACAGCAGTCGGCTGATGGACGGTTGCGTGGTGCGCAGCATCTGCGCGGCGCCGGTCGTCGTGCCGGTCAACATTACCGCGTGGAAGGCTTCGATCTGACGGAAATTCAGCGGTCGGCTCATGGGCTCACAGGGTATGGCAAATCTGCATAGGCTATGCCGAAAAAAGAATTTTTTCAAATACATGGCGACTCCTACACTCGTGGCTCCCAAGGTGCCGTGACCGGCGCCGTCCTTGAAATCCAACCGCTGTAGGGAAACACCATGAATGCATGCCGTCCCTGGCGCCGCCGCGTCCTGCAAGCCCTTTGCCTGACCCTGGCCGGCTCCGCCCTGCCGTTTGCCGCCCATGCCCAAGCCAATTATCCGGACCGACCGTTACGGATCATCGTGCCGTTCACGGCCGGCGGCAGCTCGGATATCCAGGGGCGCCTGCTGGCCGAACACCTGGGCAAACTCTACGGCCAATCCGTCGTGGTGGAAAACCGCCCCGGCGCCGGCGGCCACATCGGCGGCAAATACGTGGCCGACTCCGGGCCCGACGGCTACACCCTGCTGCTCGGCTCCATCGGCCTGCATGCCACCTACGGCGTCTACAAGACCCTGAACTACCGCCCCGCCGACGACCTGAAACTGATCACCATCGTCGCCGAGATGCCGCACGTGGTGGTCGCCAACCCCGACCTGCCCGCCAGCACCCTGGGTGAACTGACGGCCCTGGCCCGCGCCAAGCCGGACACCATCCACTTCGGCTCGGCCGGCGTCGGCTCGTCGGTGCATATGGTAGGCGAACTGTACAAGATGGCCGCCCAGGCGCCGATCGTGCACATTCCCTACCGCGGCAGCTCGGCAGCCACCAACGACCTGCTCGGCGGCCAGATCCAGCTGCTGTTCGAGAACGTGCCCACCACCATCGGCTACATCCAGACCGGCAAGCTGCGTGCCCTGGCCATCACCGGCGCCACCCGCTCGCCCGCGCTGCCCAACGTGCCCACCGCCGCCGAGGCCGGCCTGCCCGGCCTGACGGTCACCTCGTGGACCACGCTGGCCGCCAGCAAGGACGTGCCCGACGCGCTTATCCAGAAGATCAGCGCCGACCTGCGCCGCGTCTACGCCGACCCCGCCTTCCGCGCCGGACTGGAACGCCTGGGCATGACGCCCGTGGGCAACAGCCCCGCCGAGGCGCGCGAGTTCGTCGAACGCGAACGCGCCCGCTGGAACAAGGTCATCGAAACCGAGCACATCAGCGCAGGCTGACCCTTTTTCTCTCTCAACACTTGATGAACCGCATGCCCCAATCCGACATTGCCTGCCGCCGCCTGGGGGCCCCACCGGGCCACCACTTCTTCGGCTACTACAACAAGACCGTCTGGCACCGCGGCGGCCGCTATCTGCTGGCCAACCGCACGCCGGTCAAGGACGCCGTGCTGACGCCCGACCTGCGCGCCGAGGTCGGCTACTTCGACCTGCAGCAGGGCGACCGCTATCACGCCGTCGGCGCCACCACCGCCTGGAACTGGCAGATGGGCTGCCAGCTGCAATGGCTGGACGGCAAGGCCGAACCGCAGCTGATCTACAACTGCCGCCGCGACGACGACAGCGGTTTCTATCCCGGTTTCCGCTCGGCCGTGCACAACGTCATCACCGGTGAAACCCGCTATCTGCCGCTGCCGATCTACGTCGCCGCGCCCAGCAGCCGCTACGCGCTGTGCGTGGACTACCGGCGCCTGTACATCACGCACCAGACCATCGGCTACAGCGAACATGCGCCCGGCCCCGTTGCCAATGCGCCCGCCGACGACGGCATCCACACGCTGGACCTGGACAGCGGCGCACACCGCCTGCTGGTCAGCTACGCGGACCTGGCCGCCTTTCACCCGCGCGCCTCGATGCAACGCGCCATCCATTGGGTCAGCCACATCGAGGTCAACCCGTCGTCCACCCGCATCCTGTTCCTGCACCGCTGGACCGAACGCGTCAAGGACGAAACCTGCTTCCTGCACCGGCTCATCACCATGAACCCGGACGGCAGCGACATGCGCCTGCTGGAGTGTTCCGACCATCCGCTGCCGCAACTGGCCGACGACTTCGACCCCAGCGCGGTCGGCACCTTCGACTACGAAAAGTCCGAATACCAGATCTCGCATCCGCTCTGGCGCGACGACCGCTCGATCATTGTCTGGGGTCCGCACGACGGCAGCATCCACTACCACCTGTATGAAGATGCCCCCGGCGGCGCCGTGCAGGTGGTGGGCGATGGCGTGCTGACCGAGAACGGCCACATGACCTTCTCGCCCGTCGATACCCGCTGGCTGCTCAGCGACACCTATCCCGACCCCGTCACGCACGAACGCATCCTGTTCCTGTACGACATGCAGACGGGCCAACGCCACGACCTGGGCAGCTTCTACGCCGACCCCACACTGTCCAAGGAAAACCGCTGCGACCTGCACCCGCGCTGGAGCCGCGACGGCACGCAGGTCTGCATCGACTCGGTGCACGAAGGCGAACGCCAGATGTATGTGCTGGACGTCGCGCCGATCGTGAAGGGATAAAAGAACGGGGCCGCTCAAGGCGGCCCCACTTTTTTCGACAGGCGATGCGTAACGCGTACGCAGGACCCGGGTCGGACCGCCCCGGCGTCAGCCTTCTTGCGCCACTTGCCGCAACGCCTGCTCGAACACGTCCGCCGGCTGTCCGCCCGACACCAGGTACTTGCCGTTCAGGATCACCGACGGCACCGACGTGATGCCGCGGTCGCGCCATTCGGCCTCTTCCTTGCGCACCTCGTCGGCATAGCGGCCCGAGGCCAGCACCTCGCGGGCCTCGGCTTCGTCCAGCCCCGCATCCGCGGCCGCGCGCGCCAGCACGTCGGCATCCGCCGTGTCCTGGTTGTCGTAGTGATAGGTTTCCAGCAGGCGCTTCTTCAGCGCCGTCTGGCTGGCCTGGCCCTGCAATCCGGCCCAGTGCAGCAGGCGATGCGCGTCAAAGGTATTGAACGAGCGGTTGTCCTCGGCCATGCGCATCCGCATGCCAACCGCCGCCGCACGCTCGGTGATGACCTTGCGGTTGGCCTGCACCTGCTCGCGGTCGTAGCCATACTTGGCCATCAGGCGCTCGATAGTGTTCTGCCCGCCCTTGGGCATGTCGGGATTGAGCTCGAACGGCCGGAACCGCAGCTCGACGTCGGCCTCGCCTTTCACCCGCTCCATCGCGGTCAGCAGGCCGCCCAGGCCTACCGCACACCAGGGGCAGGCAACGTCGGACACGAAATCGATAGTGACTTTGGACATGGAAATCTCCGGGAACAAGCTTGCAGCGTAGATCAAACCCGCACGGCGGGTTGAAAAGGCCCTGGGTGCGCCAGGGGATCAGCCGCCGCCCTGCGGCCGCAATTCGCGCACGCCATGCCCCAGCTTGCGCCGCAGCAGGCTGCGCAAGGTCGACGTGTCCGCATAGCCTACCTCGGCCGCCACGCGGTCCAGATCGCAGCCGTTGGACACCAGCTGCTGCGCCCGCTGCACCCGCAGGTCCTGCACGAACGCCAACGGCGATTTGCCCAGCACTCTCTCGGTGCGCCGCTGCAAGGTGCGCGCATGCACCTGCAACGCCGCCGCCGCGTCCTGCAAGGAAAAGCCCCGGGACAGATTGCCGCGCACCCAGCGCTCGAAACGCTCGACCAGCGG
This sequence comes from Achromobacter deleyi, assembly GCF_902859705.1. Classification (GTDB taxonomy): domain Bacteria; phylum Pseudomonadota; class Gammaproteobacteria; order Burkholderiales; family Burkholderiaceae_B; genus Achromobacter; species Achromobacter deleyi. The sequence continues at coordinate 115,071 of NZ_CADIJO010000006.1, forward strand.
ATCGGCATGGGCCAGGAAATCCGGGATGATGTATTGCGCTTGCGACGACCGGTTGTCGATCAGCAGAAACTTCGCCACCGTCGCCGCCAGTTCCGGGCTGGCCTGGCGCATCAGCCACAGCGCAAGATCCAGGTGCCCCATCGCGGCGCCCGCCGTCACCACACCATGGGAACTGACGATCATGCGCGTGTCATCCAGCCGCACCGCCGGATAGCGTTCGCGAAACAGCGGCGCCAGCGACCACGTGGTGGTGGCTTCGTGCCCGTCCAGCAAGCCGCTGTCGGCCAGCACGAAGGTGCCGATACACGCGGCCGCGATGCCCACGCCTTGCGCCCGCCACGCCTGCAACTGCGCCTTGGCCCGAGCCACGTCGCGCCGGCCCAGCGCCGCCACCAGCTTGGGCGGCGTCTTGGCATTCAACGCCGGCACCACCGCCCAGTCCGGCCGCGGGACGTCGTCCGCCGGCTGCACGGCCATCGACATGCCCAGCGCCGTGCGGATACGCCGGCCCGCCCCCACCACCGTCACCTCGAACGGCGCCGCGCCGCCCCCGCTCAGCGCGGCCAGCTCGTTGGCCGTGTCGAACGTATCCAGCAGCGCCGTCAGGCCGGTATCGAAGGCGCCATCCAGCGCGTAGATGCAGATTCTCATGTCGTAAATGACCTGATTATTGTCATTTACGACTATAGATCCCTGGCTGGGGCAATGTCTAGAATGCCTTCGATCCCCCGCCGGTTCCGCCCCGCCCGGCCCACGCACCCTCAACATTTCAGCGAGACCCGCGATGCAACACTCCGATCAAAGCCAGCTCGACAACCCGGCATGGTTCGCGTTGACCTCCCGCCAGCAGGCGCTGTGCCAAGGCGAAGGCCTCGCCCTGCGCTATCACCCGGATGTCGCCCCGTTCGCCGCGCTGCGCAACACCACACGTGAGGCGTTCGACGCCCTGCAACGCCTCATCCCGCCCGGCAGCCAGGCGTTGCTGCAGACCCTGTTCGATGTGCCGCCCGTCGACGGCCTGCGTACTGAAACCCTGTTCTCGTTCTTTCAGATGGTGGATGCCGCGCCCGCGCCGGAGGCCGACGACGGCGGCATCCTGTCATTAGGCCCCGCAGACAGCGCCGACATGCTCGCCCTGGCCCGGCAAACGCGGCCCGGCCCTTTCGGCCCGCGTACCATCGAAACCGGGCGCTACATCGGCCTGCGGCAAGACGGACGCCTGATCGCCATGGCGGGCGAACGCATGCGGCTGGACGGCTATGTGGAAATCAGCGCGGTGTGCGTGGACGAGGCGCATCGCGGACGCGGCCTGGCCGGCAGGCTCATGAATGTCCTGCGCCGCGATATCGCGGAACGCGGCGACACGGCCTTTCTGCATGTGCGCGACAACAATGCGGCAGCCATCGCGCTGTATGAACGCCTGGGTTTCACCAAACGCCAGACCTTCCTGCTGCATCAGATCGGACGGCAGGACGAAGCGCCTACCCCGGGGTTACCCGCCCAAACAGGATCTTCTCGATGACTCGCACCCGGTCCCGGCGACGCCGGACCGCCCGCCCCACCCGGCCGAACGCGCGCTTTTTCTGTTTGGCCTCGCGGCTGGCCTGCAGGTGTTCGATGAACACCTCGCCGCCCAGCGCATTGTCGGTCTTGTCGAAGATCCAGCAATAGGACACCGGCAGGATACCCAGCCGAAAGCGCGGCGCAGCTGACGCGGCATCGTCAGCCAGAATGCGTTCCAGCACCAACTGGTCCCACTCGTCCGGCGACGCCGCGCAGGCATCGGCCCACGCCTGCAACAGCTCGGTGGCGGCCGGCGTATGGTTGATGAACAGCGTCCCGCTCAGCAGGTGCCCATCCGGCTCGAAGTAGGCGCCGATATCGCAATCCATCCCCGCCAGCGCCGGCCACGGATCGCGATGAAACACCGCGTCCACGTCCACATACAGCATCGGCCCGACGTGCTTCTTGCGCATGGCAACCAACACCCCGGCCTTCATCGACGCATTGCGCACCCACGACCCCGTGGAATCGATCGCCTCGGCATCCACCGGCAGCCCCAGCCGTTCGGCGGATCGCACCAGGCGGTTCTTCTCGGCCTCGTAGACGCTGTCCTTCGTATAGAAAGCCACCGTCATGCCGGTGGCCAAGGGGCGAACCGCAGGCTCCGCGCGCCCATCCGCCCCCGGAAAACGCGCCACCACGCGCCGATGCTCCGGCGACCAGGCCGAAAACTTGCGTTGAAACCACTCGAACATGATGGGCCGCCTATCAAGACTGAAGAATTCAGGCGGAGTGTAGGAGCGGCGTTTTCAGGCAGGGGGCCGTTGCAACCGGCAGAAATACGGGTCACTGTGTTGCAACCGATCGAAATATGAATTGCGGCAAAAAGCGATCCGCTCTGCGCCGCATGCGGTCGTTACACTAAGGAGACCAACTGGGGCAGCATCGACTCATACTGGAGAATATCCATGGGTTCCCTTTTTTCCGCCTTGTTCCGCAAAGCCGCGCCGCAGACAAAACCTGCCGAAGCGCCAACGCCGCCGCTCGACTACGAAAAGATGATCTTGCTGGATGCTGAAAATCTCGCGGAACAGGGCATTGCCAGCGCCTACGAGCAACTCGTGCCCGAACTCGGCCGGTACATCGACCAGCCCGCGACTCTCACGGAAGTCCTCGATGACAATGCCCCCACCTACAAGATTCAATGCGACGGCCAGGAATACCTCATCTATTCCGCCGATGAGCCAGATACCGAGGCTGCAAGCTGGGCAAGAGCGACCTATTTTTTCTTCCTCGCCGTCAACAGGCAACTGGATGGCACGGGCGTACAGCTCTACGCCATCAATGGCGGCAACGAGCTTGGCGCCCTCTTTCTCACCCCAGAAGAGGCGGCTGCCGCCCAAAGGGCGCTTCCTCGTCAGAGTGATTGGCCCTACCTCCCGACGCTGGCCGACCAGTGTTGATCCCGAAACACCAGAAGAACCGTAGCCACACCGGCGCCACACGTAAAAAAACCCGCAAGGCCATCGCGGCTTGCGGGTTTCGGGTCTGAGCTTTCGGACTTCAGCTTTCAGACCTGAGCTTTCTTACAGAAATTCTTGGCGGACAGAGGGGGATTCGAACCCCCGATACGCTTTTGACGTATACACGCTTTCCAGGCGTGCGCCTTCAACCGCTCGGCCACCTGTCCTGATCTGGTACGCATTCCGAAAAATGCGAATCCGCGATTCTAGCAGATTGGAAAGAATGCTGCAGCGCCCGCCAGCAAAAAGAAAAAGGGGACGCGATTGCGTCCCCCCGGTCCTTCCCCGGGTCTGCCCCCACAAGGCGCCCCGGGGTCGGCCAGACGTTACACCGGCGGCGGGTCCTGTTCGCGGTAGGAACTGACCGTGCCGTCCGGCTCGGTTTCTTCCAGCCGCACCCGGAAACCCCACAGACGCGCCAGGTGCTTCATGACTTGCTCGGCATCCTCGGCCGCCAGCGGCCGGCCGCGGCTCTTCAGGTGGCGCAGCACCAGCGACCGGTCGGTGTCGCGGTTGAAACGCGTGACCTGGATGTCCGGCACCTGGTTGTCGCGGTTGTGCTGCGCGGCCAGCAGGCGGCGGATGTCGCGGTAGCCTTCATCGTCGTGGATGGCGGCGACTTCCAGCTTGGGGTTGGCCTGGTGGTCCGAGATCGCAAAGAAGCGGAACTCGCGGATCAGGCGCGGCGACAGGTATTGCGAAATGAAGGACTCGTCCTTGAAGTTGCGCATGGCGAAGTCCAGCGTCTTCAGCCAGTCGCCGCCCGCGATGTCCGGGAACCAGCGGCGGTCTTCGGGCGTGGGCTTTTCGCAAATGCGGCGGATGTCCGACATCATCGCGAAGCCCAGGGCGTACGGGTTGATGCCGCCATAGCCGCGTTCGTCAAAGCCGCGCTGGCTGACGACGTTGGTATGGCTTTGCAGGAACTCCATCATGAAGCCGTCGTTGACCAGCCCCTTTTCGTGCAGGCGGTTCAGGATGGTGTAGTGCCAGAACGTGGCCCAGCCCTCGTTCATGACCTTGGTCTGCGTCTGCGGGTAGAAGTACTGCGCCACCTTGCGCACGATGCGTACCAGCTCCTTCTGCCACGGCGCCAGCTTGGGCGAGTACTTCTCGATGAAGTACAGCAGGTTTTCCTCGGGTTCGGGCGGAAACACCACGGCGGCCGCGCGCGGGTCCTTGTCGGCTTCCAGCCGCGGCAGCGTGCGCCACAGGTCGTTGTATTGCAGGCGCGCATGCTCTTGGCGTTCGGCCTGGCGGGCGGATTCTTCCTTGTACGAGATGGGGGTGGGCCGCTTGTAGCGGTCCACGCCGTGATGAGACAGCGCGTGGCAGGAATCGAGCAGCGCTTCCACCGCGTCGATGCCATAGCGGTCTTCGCAGTCCATCACGTACTTGCGGGCGAACACCAGGTAGTCCAGCACGCCGTCGGCATCGGTCCACTGGCGAAACAGGTAATTGCCCTTGAAGAACGAGTTGTGGCCGTAGCAGGCATGCGCAATCACCAGCGCCTGCATCGTCATGGAGTTTTCTTCCATGAGATACGCAATGCAGGGGTTGGAGTTGATCACGATCTCGTACGCCAGGCCTTGCATGCCGCGACGGTAGTACTGCTCGTTGCGGATGAATTCCTTGCCGTAGGACCAGTGCGGATAGCCAATCGGCAGGCCGGCCGACGCATACGCGTCCAGCATCTGTTCCGAGGTGATGACCTCGATCTGGTTCGGGTAGGTGTCCAGCCCGTACTCGCGCGCGACCTGCGAGATCGCGTCGTCATAGGACTGGATCAGCTCGAACGTCCATTCGGAACCTTGCGACAATGGCCGGGGGCTGCCGCCGACCGATTCCGGCTCTACGAGTGCGCCCACGATGGCATTCATGCGGTTTCCTTCTTGAACAGGTCATGGAACACGGGATAGATCTCCCCGCGTTCGCAGATGCGCCGCATCACGAAATGCGGCTCCAGTTTCTGTTCATACTCCGCCCACAGGCTGCTCTTGCGGGCTTCCTGCGAGTCGGGGATCTCGATATAGGCGAAGTAGCGCGAGGCCGGCAGCAGGTGTTCGGCCAGGAAGCGCGCGCTCTTGCCGGCGTCGGCGCCAAACGAATCGCCGTCGCTGGCCTGCGCCGCGTACACGTTCCAGGCCGTGGGCGGATAGCGCTTCTCGACGATCTCGCGCATCAGCTCCAGCGCCGACAGCACGATGGTGCCGCCGCTCTTGGGATCGTAGAAGAAGGTCTGCTCGTCCACTTCCTCGGCATTGTCGGTGTGGCGGATGAAGACCAGGTCCACGTGCTCGTACTTGCGCGACAGGAACAGGTACAGCAGCGTGAAAAAGCGCTTGGCCAGGTCTTTCTTGCCCTCGTCCATGGACCCGGACACGTCCATCAGGCAGAACATGACCGCGCGCGCCATCGGAATGGATACCGACACGCGGTTGCGGTAGCGCAGGTCCAGGTCGTCCAGGAACGGCACGCGGGCCAGGCGCTCGCGGCAGTCTTCGACGTCCTGCTCCAGCGTCCGGATCTCGTCAGCGGGCGCACCCGCCGACAAGGCCTTGGCCAGGCGTTCTTCGGCGTCTTCCAGGTCGGCGCGCGCCTTCACGCTCAGCGCCACCCGCCGCGCCAGCGACGACTTCAGCGTGCGGCTGATGCTGAGCATGCTGGGCGAACCGGTGGTGGTGTAGCCCGCGCGCTGCCATTTCTTCTGGCTGACCTCGCCCAGCTGATTGCGCGCCAGGTGCGGCAGTTCCAGGTCTTCGAAGAACAGGTTCAAAAATTCGGCGCGCGACAGGCTGAAGGTGAACTGATCGACCGCCTCGCCTTCGCCGGGCTCGTTGCCGCCCTGGCCTTCTCCTCCTTGCGGCCGGTCGATGGCGTCGCCCTTGGCGAATTCGCGGTTGCCCGGATGCACCATTTCCCGGTCGCCGCCCGCGCCGTGCCGGAAAGTCGGCTCGGAAATATCGCGGGCGGGCAGGTTGATCTCGCCGCCCTGATCCATGTCCTGGATCGAGCGGTCGCGGATCATCCCATGGACCGCCTTGCGGATCTGGTCCTTGTAACGCCGAAGAAAGCGCTCCCGGTTGACAGCGCTTTTGTTGCGCCCGTTAAGACGGCGATCGATCAGTGAATTCATGATTCACCTCGCTCAGGAAGACTTCCTCACGCGGAGGTACCACTCGCACAGCAGCCTGACCTGCTTTTCCGTGTAGCCCTTTTCCACCATCCGGTCGACAAAGCTCTGGTGCTTCGACTTGTCCTCGGCCGAGGCCTTGGCGTTAAACGAAATCACCGGCAGCAGGTCTTCCGTGTTCGAGAACATCTTCTTCTCGATCACTTCGCGCAGCTTTTCATAGCTGGTCCAGGTCGGGTTGCGGCCGTTGTTGTTGGCGCGCGCCCGCAGCACGAAGTTCACGATCTCGTTGCGGAAGTCCTTCGGGTTGGCGATGCCGGCCGGCTTCTCGATCTTTTCCAGCTCATCGTTCAAGGCGCTGCGGTCGAAGCTTTCGCCGGTTTCCGGGTCGCGGAATTCCTCGTCCTGGATCCAGCAGTCGGCAAACGTGACGTAGCGGTCAAAGATGTTCTGGCCGTACTCGGAGTACGACTCGAGATAGGCGGTCTGGATTTCCTTGCCGATGAATTCCGCGTAGCGGGGCGCCAGGAAGCCCTTGATGAACTCCAGGTAGCGGCGGCGGATTTCCTCGGGGTAGTCCTCGCGGCCGATGCGCTGCTCGAGCACGTACATCAAGTGCACCGGGTTTGCGGCGACTTCGGTCTGGTCGTAGTTGAAGACGCTGGACAGGATCTTGTACGCGAAACGCGTGGACACCCCGTTCATGCCTTCGTCGGTACCGGCGTAGTCCTTGTATTCCTGCAACGCCTTGGCCTTGGGGTCGACGTCCTTCAGGCTTTCGCCGTCGTAGACGCGCAGCTTGGAATAGATGCTGGAATTCTCGGGCTCTTTCAGGCGGGTCAGCACCGAGAACTGCGCCATCATGTCCAGCGTTCCGGGCGCGCACGGCGCCTTGGACAGCGAGCTGTGATGCAGCAGCTTTTCGTAGATGCGGACTTCTTCCGACACCTGCAGGCAGTAAGGCACCTTGACGATATAGATACGGTCAAGGAAAGCCTCGTTGTGCTTGTTGTTGCGGAAGGTCTGCCATTCCGACTCGTTCGAGTGCGCCAGGATGCTGCCGTTGAACGGAATCGCCGAGAACCCCTCGGTGCCCTTGAAGTTGCCTTCCTGGGTCGCCGTGAGCAGCGGATGCAGCATCTTGATCGGCGCCTTGAACATCTCGACGAACTCGAGCAGCCCCTGGTTGGCCAGGCACAGGCCGCCGGAATAGCTGTAGGCGTCCGGGTCGTCCTGCGAGTGGCGGTCGAGCTTGCGGATATCGACCTTGCCCACCAGCGACGAGATGTCCTGGTTGTTCTCGTCGCCCGGTTCGGTCTTGGCGATGGCCACCTGGCGCAGCACCGACGGATTCAGGCGCACCACGCGGAATTGCGAGATGTCGCCATCGAATTCCTTCAGGCGCTTGACCGCCCACGGCGACATGATGCCCGTGAGGTAACGGCGCGGAATGCCGTATTCCTTTTCGAGCGTGTCGCCGAAGCGTTCCGGATGGAACAGGCCCAGCGGCGACTCGTTCACGGGCGAACCCTTGAGCGCGTAGATGGGATAGCTCTCCATCAGGACCTTCAGGCGTTCTGCGATGGACGACTTACCGCCGCCCACAGGCCCCAGCAGATAGAGGATTTGCTTGCGCTCTTCCAGTCCCTGCGCGGCGTGCTTGAAGAACGCCACGATCTGCCCGATGACGTCCTCCATGCCGTAGAACTCCTGAAACGCTGGATAGCGCCGGATGGTCCGGTTGGAAAACAAACGGGAAAGACGTGGGTCGTTGCGCGTATCCACGATTTCAGGTTCGCCAATCGCGGCCAGCATGCGCTCAGCGGGGCTGGCGTATGCCATCGGATCGCGTTTGGCGAGGTTCAGATATTCCTCAAGGGAAAGTTCTGATTCCTGCTCTCTTGCATACTGCGACTTGAAGCCTTCGACGATGTTTTGCACGGAAACCTCCTACAACACGCGAAAAAGCCATGACGTCCCTACGTGTCCCCATTGTGTGCCTCTGTGCTTATGCGTGACTAGATAATCTCGCCATAAGCATTTTCGGCACGGTCGTATGTTGCTTTCGCCACACATCAACCAAGAGCACGATCGGGCCCTTTCCGTTTAGGCTGCACCCTTCGGACACAAGTTCCGTCAGGGATTGCAACTAACGTGAATAAGTTCACTCGTACGCCTTCAGCATATCGCTGTAGAACGGGCGCATGATGCGGCCGCATATGAAATGGTCAGCAATGATTTGAAGGGATGAGCGATATCCCGGTGGATTCTTATGATCCGGGCGTAAGGCCCGGTGCGTTCGCTGAACGATGGCAGCGAACGGTCTGAACGGCGCAATGTGCGGCCTGGTTCAGCGACGTGTCGGTCCGGTTGTTGAAAGCGCCGGTACGCGACACTGGAATCCGTGGTGACGAGGGCGCGTTGCGGGCGGTGGAGCAAGCCATGCGCGCGTAGCGCCAAGTCATGGCCTTAGCTTAAGCCGATTTGACGATTTTGTGGCAATTCATTTGCACCGATGCGCAAAAAAACGCAGCAGAAAATGTTAGGGAGAACGCGAACGCCGTTCACGTGCAAATCGCTCCCAAACTTGCTGCGATTCGGCTGCAAGCCGCACCGGTAAACGCTATGCGGGCGATGGACTGCGGCTATCGCAGCCTTTCGTTGGCAGCCGCATGGCGAGAGTGCTAATACCCCTTGCGGCATCAAGGATAGAATCACGCATCCTTCATTCCCAGCCCGCGCTCTCTTTTCAAAGCCTTCGACCGCATCATGCCGCACCGTTCGCGACCCGCCATATCGGGGTTTCGCATCGCCAACGCCCGACGGCGCCGGCCCTGGCTTGCGGTGCTTTGCGGCCTGCTTCTCCTGACCGGCTGCGAACCTGCCGGTACCAAGCAAGCGGGCGGTGCGCTTCCCAATGATGCTTACGTGTGGCAACGGCGCTGGACACCGGCCGTGACCGGCGCGCTGGCCGATGGCGCCGAATCCGTGCGGTCCTGGCGCGTGCTGGCGGCGGAAATGCGCGCCGACGGCGTCTGGTTCGACGCCGCGCCTGATCTCGCGGCGCTGGCCGCAACCCAGCGGCCGGTGGTGGCGGTGCTGCGGCTGGATGGCCGCGTGGGCGCGCTACGGCCCGACGACATCATCGCGCGCGCCACCGCCACGCTGGCGGCATGGCGCAATGCCGGCGTTACCCCCGCCGCACTTGAAATCGACTACGACTGCGCCACCTCGCAGTTGCCCGCCTACACCGCCATGCTGACCGACCTGAAGCGCCGGCTGGCACCTGGCGTGGCGCTGTCGATCACCGCCTTGCCCACCTGGCTGAACAGCCCCGCGCTGGCCGCGCTGCTTACCGTGCCCGACGAAACCGTGCTGCAGGTCCATGCCGTGCAGGACCCCGCGCTGGGGCTGTTCAACGCCAAGCGCGCGCGCACCTGGCTGGATGCCTACGCGCGCCAGACCGGCCGGCCTTGGCGCGTGGCGCTGCCCACATACGGCAGCCGCGTCGCCTGGGACGACAACGGCCGCATCGCCACCGTCGAAAGCGAGCGCCCCGCGCTGATGCCCGGGGGCCGCTCGGCCGAACTCCTGGTCGCTCCGGCCGACATGGCGGCGTTTGTCGCCGCGCTGGACCGCGACCGGCCTGCGGGCCTGGCGGGCATCGTCTGGTTCCGCTTGCCGACATCCGCCGACACGCGCGCCTGGAGCCTGCCGACGTGGCGCGCCGTGCTTGCGCGCCAGCCCTTGAACGCCGATGTGGCCGTCGCGGCGCAAACCGCGGGCCCCGGCGGCGCGCGCAACGTGCTGCTGGCCAACCGCGGCAACAGCGATGCGCCGCTGCCGTTTGCCATCCGGATCGATGCTGCCTGCCGCACGGCGGATGGCATCAACGGCTACACCCTTGAATACGATCGCCAGGGCCTGTATCTTCGCCGCGCGCAAGATGGGCTTTTGCGTGCCGGCGCCGAGCGCGCCATTGGATGGATACGCTGTGAATCCGCAACCCCGAGCCTTCATGTACAACCGTAAATCGCTTGCTGCCGCGCTACTGTTGGCCTGCGCCGCGGGCGTGGGCATCGTCATCGCCTGCGGCCCGGAATTCCCGCCGCAACTGCTGGATGATCGCGCCGGCACCCTGCAAGGCACGCCCGCCAATTCCTTCGCCTACGAGGCCGCGCGGCTGACGCCGGCCACCGACGCGCTGCGCGCCAGCGAATCGGCGCTGCTGCCCGACGGCACCTACCGGTCCGACGCCACGCCGGAAGATTTCGATCCGGCGCTCAGCCCCAAGCAACGCGAGCAGATCCGCGCCATGCGCGCCAAGCCCGACGGCGATCAAGCCTATGCGGCCGGTCCAGGCCTGCCTGAGGCCGTACGCCTGTATGTCGCGGCCGCGGTGGACTACCGGACGGCCGCGCAAGGCCAGGGCGACATGCGCCTGGACCGTGCCCGCAAAAGGCTGCACGCCCTATTGGCATTGCCCGCGGCGCAGGCCGCGTCGCGCAGCGTCTGGGCGGCCTATCTGCTGGCGGAAATGGGAGACGACGAAGCCGCATATGGCCCGCCCGACGAGCATTCGCATGAAGCCAGCCACGATGCGCACGCCTGGCGCGCCCAAGACGCCGAGGCCTACGTCCGCGTTCGCGCGCTGGCGCTGCGCGGCGACGCCGATCCGCTGGGCCTGGCGGTGGCCAGCTACGGCCAGCAAGCCCGCCTGTACCTGACCGGCGCCCAAGGCCCTTGCACGTACGACGATCTGATCAACACCACGGCCTGCATGGACGCCATCACGCCCGCCGACCTGAAGCTTGCCGTACGCCTGTACGCCGACCAGGCCGCCCGCGGTTCCGGCAGCGGCCTCGCATCGCTGCGCCTGCTCGCCAACTGGGCGTTGACCGCCCCAGGCCGCGCCGCGCGCCTGGTCGCCGACCCGATCGGCCAGCGCCTGCTGGTGGCCTACGGGCTGGCCCGCGTGGGCGACATCGTCGACGGCAACCCGGACAGCGCCAACGATGTCTGGGCTACCTTCGACGCGACCGGCCGACTTGGCCTGGCCGATGCCGCCACCGGCCGGCCCGACCTCACCCCCAATCCCGCGCTGCAATCGCTGGTGGCCGCCTTGCAGACGCAGGACCCGCAGCGCATCGCCGATGCCGACCGGGTGGCCGCGCTGGCGTATCGCGTGGGCCGCTACGACCTGGCGCAGGCGCTGGCCGAGCGGCTCGATACGGCGCTGGCCTGGTGGGTGCGCGCCAAGCTGGCCGTGCGCCAGGGCGACACCGAACGCGCCGCGCACGCCTACACGCAGGCCCTGGCGGCATTTCCGCGTGCGGACGGCAGCCTGGAACCCAACGCGGGCGCACTGCTCAAGGCTGAACAAGGCGTGTTGTCCTTGTCGCGCGGCCAATATGTCGAAGCGCTTGACCAGCTCTATCGCGCCGCCGCCCATCGCGACGGCGAAGCGCCGCCCGAAGAAGGCTGGCCCCTGTCGCCGTACTGGAACGACGCCGCCTACGTGGCCGAACGCGTGCTGACTACGGACGAACTCAAGGCCTATGTCGACCGCCAGGCCCCGGCCTCGCCGCCGCCATCGCGACCGCCCGGCTTCAGCCGCTACACCACCGACCAGTTCTACGAATGGAGCCGCCTGCACCAGCCGCCCGTGCACGACCGCCTGCGCCAACTGCTGGCGCGCAGGCTGGTGCGCGAGGGCCGGGTAGACGAGGCACTGCCCTATTTCCCGGCCGACGCCGACCCGCGCTTCGCGTCCCTGGCCTACCAGGATGGCGACTGGAAGATCGTGGAATCCAACGTGCGCCAGCGCGCCGCCGAGTACGGCGATGCGCTGCTGGCCGCCGGCAACGCCTGGGGCCGCACCTCGCGCGCGCAGGCCTGGTACGCCGCCGCCACCTTGGCGCGTCGTGACGGCATGCGGATCATGGGTTACGAACAGGGCCCCGATTACGCCGTGTACGACGGCAGCTACGCAGCCGGCGCCGGCCGTGAGGCCAATCCCTGGTGGCGGGAAGCCCGCGCCAATGCCGGCCAACCGCTGGATACGCCATTGCAACGCGCCGAAGCCGACCTGCCCGGCCCGTTCGTGACGCAGGAAGAACGGGTGCGCTACGCCGCCAGCGAAGCCAAGCCCGACGTGCGCTACCACTACCGCCAGATCGCCGCTGACTACGCGCTGAAAGCTGCCGACCAGTTGCCGACCCGCTCGCAGGCCTTCGCCGCCGTGCTTTGCCGCGGCGCGCGCTACGTCATCGACGACACGCCGGATCGCGCCACCGCCATCTACCTGCGCTATGTGGACCAGGGCGCCCAGGTGCCATTCAGCGACACCTTCGGCCGTGAATGCCCCGAGCCGGACTTCCAATCCGCCTCGCGCTTTCACTACATCCAGGCCTGGAAGGCGTGGGAACGCGTGCGCCATCAGCATCCGGGGCTGCTCTTGGCCGGCGGCCTGCTGGTATTGGCGGCGCTGGGCGCGGGCATCTGGGCCTGGCGGCCGCGAGGCAGCAAACCCTGAGCGGGGTCTGCCTAAAAGCGGGGCTGCTAATAAAGAAGAGCGCTCGGAAAGAAGATCGCTCGGACGCGGCCCCTAGGACAGCGTCGGCAGCTCGACCCGGCGCATCAGCTCGCGCCAGTGGTCCGCCACCCGGGCGCGCACCCGCAGGTCGGCGCCCACGCGCTCGGCGTCAATGAATTCGTACCGTGGGGCGGCCTCCAGCCGCTCCAGCAGCGGCAGCTTGACCAGGCCGGCGGCCTCGCCCAGCAGCATCGGCGCCAGGTAGACCAGCAGTTCGTCGATGCAACCGGCCGCCACCAATGCGCCGCTCAGGCCGGCGCCCGCCTCGACATGGACTTCGTTGAACTGCTCGGCAGCGAACCAGCGCATCATCGCCGGCAGGTCGACCCGGTGGGGCTCCTGCCCAGGCAGCTCGACCACCCGCACATTCCTGGCCGCCAACCGCGCGGCTTTGGCGGCATCGGCGCGGGCCGTGAACACGATGACCTCGCCGCCATCGATCAGGCGCGCGTCTTCCGGCAGCTCGAAGCGGCCGTCGACCACTGCCCGGCGCGGCTGGCGCGGTGTGGCCACGCTGCGCACGGTCAGTTGCGGGTCGTCTTTCAGTACGGTGCCGATGCCGGTCAGGACCACGCAGCTGCGCGCGCGCCAGCGGTGTCCGTCGGCGCGCGCCTCGGGGCCGGTGATCCACTGTGATACGCCGTTATGCAGCGCGCTGCGGCCGTCCAGCGACGTGGCCATCTTCAGCCAGGTCCAGGGCAGCCCGCGACTCATCCGCGACATGAAACCCGCGTTGATGGCCAGCGCCTCGTCGCGGCACACACCTGTGGTGACGGCAATGCCGGCCTCGCGCAGCCGCGCCAGGCCCCGGCCATTGACCAGGGGATTGGGGTCGCCCAACGCCACCACCACCCGGGCCGGCCTGGCGGCCAGCAAGGCGTCCACGCAAGGCGGCGTACGGCCGAAATGGCTGCACGGCTCCAGCGTGACATACACCGTGGCGCCGGCCACCGATTCACCCCGTGCCTGCGCATCGCGCAGCGCGCCGACCTCGGCGTGCGGGCCGCCCGGCGGCTGGGTCGCGCCTTCGCCCAGCACCCGCCCATCGCGCACGATCACGCAGCCCACCCGCGGATTGGGGGCCGTGGTGTACATGACGGTCTGCGCCAGCGCCAGGGCGCGCCGCATCCAGGTAAGGTCGTCGGAGTCGTAGGGGTGCGTCATGCCTGCGATTGTATGTCCGCCGCCCGCCGCAAGCACCCAGGGCGGCCGGTCGGCGAACACCCCGCGCCCTGCCGCGCTATGATCCTCACAAGGGGCGTTTCAGCATGTCCGTTTTGGGCCGACGCTGGTCTGGAGCGGCCTCGCCCAGGGGGCTCGCCAGGGCGACAATGCCTGCCATACCCCCCTGAAATTCCACGGCACGGAGCCCGGAACCATGAAACAAGCACTGATAGTCATTGACGTCCAGGATTCCTTCCGGCAACGTCCGTTTTGGGACGAATCCGAATACCCGGCATTCGTCTCGCAACTCCAGGGCCTGATCGATTCGGCCGTGGCGCGCGGCATTCCGGTGCTGCAGGTGTTCCACATCAGCGCCGCCAACGATGCCGCCAATCCGTTTTCCCTGGCCTCCGGCCACGTCAAGACGCTGGACGAAATCCGCATTTCGCCTGATGCCGTGTTCCACAAGACGGTGCATTCGTCGCTGTATGCCAAGGGCGCCGACGGCTCGACCCTGCAGGACTGGCTGGCCGCGAACGGCATCGAAGGCGTGATCGTCAGCGGCATCCGCACCGAACAGTGCTGCGAAACCACCACCCGGCACGCCAGCGACGCCGGCTACAAGGTCGTGTTCCCGACCGACGCCACGCTGACCTTCGCCATGCAAAGCCCGTCGGGCCAGCACTACACCCCCGCGGAAATCCGCGACCGCACCGAACTCGTGCTGCAAGGACGCTTTGCCCGCATCGCGCGCGCGGCCGACGCCTTCGCCAGCGCCTGATCGGGCGCCTTCGGATACGAGCCGCAATGATTCCCGTGCACTTCGTACTGCCCCGGGGCATCGTGCTGCTGGACGTGGCGGGCCCAGCCGAGGCCTTTCGGGTCGCCAACAAGCTGTGCCCCGACGCGTTCACGCAGCACTTCTGCGGCCCGTCCACGGAAATCGAAAGCGGCATTCCCGGCCTGCACCTGGCGCGCATCCAGCCGCTGCCCGACAGCCTGCCGCCCGAAGCCCTGGTGATCGTCTCGGGCGTGGTCGGCAAACCCACCCGCCTGGACGAACCCGAGGCGCGCCGCATCATCGACTGGCTGGCGGTACGGCATCCGGCCGATGGCTTCACGCTGATGACCGTCTGCGCCGGGGCATTGTTCGCCGCCGCGGCCGGCCTGACACGCCAGCGCGACTGCACCACGCACCACAGCTGCCTGGCGCAGCTTGCCGCCATGGATCCCACCGCCCGGCTGCACGACAACCGCATCTTCGTCGAAGACGGCAACCTGGTCAGCAGCGCCGGCATCACCGCCGGCATCGACCTGGCGCTGCACATGGTGTCGCGGCATTGCGGGCCGCGCGTGGCCAGCGAGGTGGCGCGCGACATGGTGGTCTACCAGCGCCGCGCGGGCACCGATTCGGCGCTGTCGCCGTGGCTGGAACACCGCAATCACATGCATCCCGGCGTGCACCGCGTGCAGGACGCCGTGGTGCGCAATCCGGCCGCAGCCTGGTCGGCGCAATCGCTGGCCGAGCAGGCCCACACCAGCGCGCGGCATCTCACGCGGCTGTTCCGCGAGCACGCGGGCTGCACGCCGATGGACTATCTGTATCAGATCCGCGTCGCGCTGGCGCGCGACATGCTGCGCGAAACGCGCTTGAACCTGGAACTGGTGGCGGAAAAATCGGGCTTTGGTTCGGCCCAGCATCTGCGCCGCGTATGGCGCCGGTTCCAGCCGCAGACGCCAAGCATGGCGCGGGCGGAACCTCAATAGACGGCGCGCGCCGTCATTCCTTGCGCAGCTTGCCCGGCAGCAGCGGCCCCTGCATTTCGCGGATGGCCTCGACGAATTCGCCGATGTCCTCGAAGCTCTTGTAGACCGACGCGAACCGCACGTAGGCCACCTTGTCGAGCTTGCGCAGCTCGGTCATGACCAGTTCGCCGATATGTTCGGTGGGCACTTCACGCAAGCCGCTGGCCAGCAGCTGTTCTTCGATGCGGGCCACGGCCCCGTCTACGTCTTCGGTGCTGACCGGCCGCTTGCGCAGCGCCAGGCTCAGGCTGGCGCGCAGCTTGGCCGGGTCGTATTCGCTACGGCTGCCGTTGCGCTTGACGACCGACGGCATGGCAAGCTCCACCCGTTCGTACGTGGTGAATCGCTTGTCACAGGACTGGCAGCGGCGCCGGCGGCGGATGGCGTCGCCCTCTTCCGAGACACGGCTGTCGACGACCTGCGTTTCGGAATTGCCGCAAAATGGACACCGCATGTGTGATCCCTGAAAACACGGAAAGGCAATAATTCGTCGACATTGTAACGATGAAACAAACAAAAGGACGGCCCCTTGCGGAGCCGTCCTTTGCGCGGGCCGGGCGGCTGACGCCGCCACGGCGCCGTTTTACTTCTTGCCGTAGACCGGCAGGCGCGAGGTCAGTTCGTTGACGCGGGCGCGCACGGCAGCGATGTTGGCCTCGTCACGCGGGTTGTCCAGCACGTCGGCGATCAGGTTGGCGGTCAGTTCCGCTTCGGCTTCGGTGAAACCGCGGGTGGTCATGGCCGGGGTGCCCAGGCGGATGCCGCTGGTCACGAAAGGCTTTTCCGGATCGTTCGGGATGGCGTTCTTGTTGACCGTGATGTGGGCCTGGCCCAGCACGGCTTCGGCTTCCTTGCCAGTGATGCCCTTGGAACGCAGGTCCACCAGCATGACGTGGCTTTCGGTACGGCCCGACACGATGCGCAGGCCACGCTTGACCAGCGTGTCGGCCAGCACCTTGGCGTTCTTGACGACTTGTTGCGCGTAGGTCTTGAATTCGGGTTCCAGCGCTTCCTTGAAGGCCACGGCCTTGCCTGCGATGACGTGCATCAGCGGACCGCCCTGGATGCCGGGGAAGATCGCCGAGTTGACGATCTTTTCGTATTCGGCCTTCATCATGATGACGCCGCCGCGCGGGCCGCGCAGCGACTTGTGCGTGGTCGAGGTGACGAAGTCGGCATGGGGCACCGGGTTGGGGTAGGCGCCGCCCGCCACCAGGCCGGCGTAGTGGGCGATGTCGACCATGAACAGCGCGCCGTTTTCATGGGCGATGCGGGCCATGCGCTCGAAATCGATGTGCAGGGCGTAGGCCGAAGCGCCAGCCACGATCAGCTTGGGCTTGTGTTCGCGGGCCAGTTGCTCGACCTGGGCGTAGTTCAGGACTTCGTTTTCGTCCAGGCCGTACGAGATGAAGTTGTACAGCTTGCCCGAAGCGTTGACCGATGCGCCGTGGGTCAGGTGGCCGCCTTCGGCCAGGCTCATGCCCAGCACGGTGTCACCCGGCTTCAGGACGGCCATGTACACGCCCTGGTTGGCTTGCGAGCCCGAGTTGGGCTGCACGTTGGCGGCTTCGGCGCCGAAAATCTGCTTCAGGCGGTCGATGGCCAGTTGCTCGACCACGTCGACGTATTCGCAACCGCCGTAGTAGCGCTTGCCCGGATAGCCTTCGGCGTACTTGTTCGTGAGCTGCGTGCCCTGGGCTTCCATGACGGCCGGGCTGGCGTAGTTCTCCGAAGCGATCAGCTCGATGTGCTGCTCTTGGCGTACGTCTTCCTTCTGGATGGCGGCCCAGACGTCCGGGTCAGCCTTGGAGAGGGTGAGGTTGCGGTCAAACATGACGGGAGGTTCCTGAAGCGGGTAAGAGAGGAGGAAACTGCGCCCGGGCGGGTAAACCCGGATAATGACGAATAGTTTACCGCGTCATCTCGATTCCCTTGTCGCCAAAATGCCCCGAATGGCGGCAAAATTCCCGGCATGGACGCGAAATATCTGACATTTCCCCACACCGGGAAAACGCGCTCATCCCGACTTGAGAAACTTTCATGCAAACCCAGACCTTGATCGCCTACACCCTGGTCGCCGCCGTCAGCGTCGTCACCCCCGGCCCCGCCAGCATCCTGGCCATGCGCAATGGCGCGGCCGGCGGCCTGCGCGCGGTGCTGCCGTCGTCGTTGGGCAACGTCACCGGCCTGTTCCTGCTGTCGGCCGCCGCCATGCTGGGCCTGGGTGTGGTGCTGCAATCGTCGGCGCTGCTGTTCGCGGCGCTCAAGATCGCCGGCGCCGCCTACCTGATCTACCTGGGCCTGCGCCATCTGCTGGGCCGCAGCAGCGTGGCCGCGCCGCCGCCCGACCCCCAGGGGCGCCCGCCCCGCGGCGCCTGGGCGCTCTACCTGGAAGCCACCTTCGTGGCCGGCCTGAACCCCAAGCCCATCCTGTTCTTCACCGCGCTGTTCCCGCAATTCCTGAACGCCGCCGAGCCGCTCTTGCCGCAGTTCTTCATCCTGACCGGCATCTTCATGGGCATGTCGCTGCCCTCGCTGCTGGCCTACGGCCTTCTGGCGCGGCGCGCCCGGCGCCTGTTCCAGCAACCGCGCGCCGTGCTGTGGATCAACCGCGCGGTGGGTTCGGTGTTCGTCGCCTTCGGCGTGGCACTGCTGCGCCTGAAACGCGCGACCGGTTGACGGACGCCCCTGCCGCCAGCCAATAAAAAGGGCCGCATTCAAGCGGCCCTTTTTTTGTACCCCTGCGTCGATCAGGACGCCGAGGTTGCGCCGATCTGCTTGGGCGCCAGCTTCGGGTTGAGCGTGTAGGTGCCCGTCAGCGACGCCTGGGCCAGCACGTGCTTCTGCAACGCCCGCAGCGCATCTTCACCGGTGAAGGCGCCCTGCAGGTTCAGCGTATGCACATCCAGCGCGTACAGCGTGAACACATAGCGGTGCACCAGCGCGTCGTTCCAGGGCGGGCACGGGCCGTCGTAGCCGAAGTAGTCGCCGCTCATGTCGTGGTCGTTGGCGAACCAGGACGAATACGAGTTGATGCCCTGGCGGGCATCCAGCGGCGCCAGCGGGCCGCCCTTGCCACGCGGCGTGATGCCGTTGGAAAAGGCGCCCTCTTCGATGTCGCGCATGTCGGCGGACAGGTCCACCAGCACCCAGTGGAAGAAATCCACGCGCGGCAGGTCAGCCGGCACTTCGCGGCCTTCCTGGTTGACGTCGTCGGGCTTGGAGGGCACGTCCGGATCGTGGCAGATCAAGGCAAACGACTGCGTCCCCGCCGGGACGTCGTCCCAGGAAAACTGCGGGTTGAAGTTGTCTGCCAGCGCGACGTGCGATTGCGCATCGATCTTGCCGAAGGCGTAGCGCTCCGGAATCGACTCGTTATCGGAAAAAGACAAACTCGAAAGTTTCATGTCGTGCTCCTTGAAGTGCCGCAAAGGCGTCCCTGCCCCTGACCATGCCTCCAGCGTATCAAAAACTTTGCGATGATGGGTTCACAAAAGTTCGCAATCACGCATTCACGGTAACACGCGCGAATTTGCGCTTGCCGACCTGCACGACATAGGTGCCCGCCGGCAGTTGCAACGATTTGTCTTCGACCCGGTCGCCATTGACGCGCACGCCGCCTTGCTCGACGTTGCGCTGGGCTTCCGACCCGGACGCCACCAGCCCGGCTTCGCGCAGCAGCTTCAGGATGCCGACCGGCGCGCCGCCCAGGGTGACCTCGGGCATGTCTTCCGGAATGGCGCCGTCGCGGAACCGCGCCTCGAACGACGCCAGGGCCTCTTCGGCTGCCTTGGCCGAATGGAAGCGCGTGATGATTTCCTGGGCCAGCATGACCTTGGCGTCGCGCGGGTTGCGGCCCTCGTCGATGGACTGCTTGAGCGCGGCGATGTCTTCCAGCGAGCGGAACGACAGCAGCTCGAAATAACGCCACATCAGCGTGTCGGAAATCGACATCAGCTTGCCGAACATCGAATCGGGCGCTTCCGAGATGCCGATGTAGTTGCCCTTGGACTTGGACATCTTCTCGACGCCGTCGGTCCCCACCAGCAGCGGCATCGTCAGGATGCACTGCGGCTCTTGCCCATATTCCTTCTGCAACTCGCGGCCGACCAGCAGGTTGAACTTCTGATCGGTGCCCCCCAGCTCCAGATCGGACTTCAGCGCCACCGAGTCATAGCCCTGCATCAGCGGATACAGGAATTCGTGCACCGAGATCGGGATGCCGCCCTTGAAGCGCTTGGTGAAATCCTCGCGCTCCATCATGCGGGCCACCGTATAGCGCGAGGCCAGCTGGATCATGCCGCGCGCGCCCAGCGGATCGCACCACTCGGAGTTGTAACGGATCTCGGTCCGGGCCGGGTCCAGCACCAGGCTGGCCTGCGCATAGTAGGTCTTGGCATTGGCCTCGATCTGCTCGCGGGTGAGCGGCGGACGGGTGCTGTTGCGGCCGCTGGGGTCGCCGATGGTCGAGGTGAAGTCGCCGATCAGGAAAATGACTTCGTGGCCCAGGTCCTGCAGCTGGCGCATCTTGTTGAGCACCACGGTGTGACCCAGGTGGATGTCCGGCGCCGTCGGGTCCAGCCCCAGCTTGATGCGCAGCGGCACGCCGGTGGCGCGGCTTCGGGCCAGCTTGCGGGCGAATTCGGATTCGACCAGCAGCTCATCGCATCCGCGTTTGGCAATACGCAGATCGGCTTCGACTTCGGGGGTGATGGGGGCTTCGGAGGGAGACATTTTTTGGGGGGCCGCGACGGCTTTAGCCGATAAAAAGGTGTAAAAAGTGACGAAAACTATCGAAAATTCTAGCCGAATCAGCTAGGATACCGCCCTAATCATACGCAACTGTCATATATACGCAGTTGCTGTCCGGTCTACCACCCGTTTGTTCACAAGTTGCGCCCCGCGCCAGCCCTTGCCCCGGAAAACGTGGCGCGCGGGGGCCGTTCGTGTCACGCACCCTGCGAGCTCAAGCCACCTGAGAGGGTATCTTCACGATGAATCGTGGCCTCCACGACCTGGCGAGTAGCATCAAGCGCAAAGTTGCTGCCGTGTTTGCGCCCGTCGAGCCCAAGCCCCACCGCTCGGGACTTTTCCGCCGCACTCTCCTTGTCACCGCCATCGGCCTGTTTGCCGGCGCCGCCGCCCTGGGCATGGTGCAGCAACCCGACCGCAGCGAAATCCCCCCGTCCCGCATCATCCAGAGCGTTCTGCCGCTGACCACCGAACAGGTTGAAGTCAGCACGCCCAGCGCCGCGCCGTACATCAGCGAAACCCGCATCCGCGCGGGCGACACGCTGGCCGCCGTGCTGCAACGCCTGGAACTCGATTCGCCCGACCTGCAGACCTTCCTGACCCACGACGCCAGCGCGCGCAGCATCTACAAGCTGTACCCGGGCCGTTCCGTGCAGGCCGCGACCGACGCGGAAGGCAACCTGATCTGGCTGCGTTACATCCACACTCCCGGCAACGAAGCTGACGGCCAGGTCGTCACTCGCATGCTGCACGTGGCGCGCACCGGCGACGGCTACAAGGCCGAAGAAATCACCGAGAACACCGATCGCCAGACCCGCGTTGCCGTGGGCACGATCCGTTCGTCGCTGTTCGGCGCCACCGATGCTGCCGGCATCCCGGATTCGGTCACCATGCAGATGGCCGACATCCTCAGCTCCAAGATCGACTTCCTGCGCGACCTGCGCCAGGGCGACCAGTTCCGCGTGGTCTACGAAGTGCGCTCGCACGACGGCCGCTACGCGGGCGCCGGCCGCGTGCTGGCCCTGGAATTCATCAACGGCGGCAAGACCCACACCGCCGTCTGGTTCAGCGCCGACAACAAGACGGGTTCTTACTACGACTTCGACGGCACCAGCCTGCGCGGCGCGTTCCTGCGCACCGCGCTGAAGTTCAGCCGCATCAGCTCCACCTTCGGCATGCGCATGCACCCCATCCACAAGACCTGGACGGGACACAAGGGCGTGGACTACGCGGCCCCCTCGGGCACGCCGATCCACTCCACGGCGGATGGCACGGTGGAATTCTCGGGCTGGCAGAACGGCTACGGCAACGTGGTCATCGTCAAGCATTACGGCAAGTACTCGACGCTGTACGCGCACCAGAGCCGTATCGCCGAAGGCATCACCAAGGGCGCCAAGATTTCCCAGGGCCAGTTGCTGGGTTACGTGGGCGCCACCGGCTGGGCCACCGGCCCGCACCTGCACTACGAATTCCGCGTCGACAACCAGCCCATCGACCCGCTGTCGGTGGACCTGCCTGTTGCCCGCGCCCTCGAACCCGCCGAAATCCGCGCGTTCAACCAGGCCGTGGGTCCGTACAAGCAGCAGATCCAGCTGCTGACCGAATTCCAGCAGACCCTGCCCGACGCGCTGACCAACGTGGCCAGCCGCTAAGCAGCCCTGTCTGCATGACGCACCCGCAAGGCGGCCCGCGCATCTCGATGCCGGGCCGCTTTTTACTTAGGCGGATCTATTCATGACTGCATCTCCAAACGCCCAGCTCCCCTCGGCAGAGACCGCTTCGCCGCAGGGCCGCCCCAAGGCGGGGGGGCCACTCTTCATCGGACTGATGTCAGGTACCAGTGTCGATGGCGTCGATGGCGTGCTGGTTCGCCTGCCGGACGGCCAACCGCCGCAGGTGCTGGCCAGCGCCAGCCTGCCGATGCCGGCAGCCCTGCGCACCGAACTGCTGGCGCTGAACGTGCCCGGCGATGACGAGCTGGCCCGCGGCGCGTTGGCCGCCAACGAACTGGCCCGGCTGTATGCTCAAACCGTGGCCGACCTGCTCGCTCAGACTGGCCTGCAAGCGCAGGATATCGCCGCCGTCGGCGCCCATGGACAGACCGTGCGCCATCGGCCCGACCGCGGCTATACGCTGCAATTGAATGCGCCTGCCCTCCTGGCCGAACTGACCGGCATC
Source organism: Achromobacter deleyi (assembly GCF_902859705.1). Taxonomy (GTDB): domain Bacteria; phylum Pseudomonadota; class Gammaproteobacteria; order Burkholderiales; family Burkholderiaceae_B; genus Achromobacter; species Achromobacter deleyi. The sequence goes on from NZ_CADIJO010000006.1 coordinate 137,725, forward strand.
GACGTGATCGCCGACTTCCGCAGCCGCGACGTGGCCGCGGGCGGTCAGGGCGCGCCGTTGGTTCCGCCGTTCCATGCCGCCATCTTCGGCGCCCCGCAGGGCCGCGCCGTGCTGAACCTGGGCGGCATCGCCAACGTGACGCTGCTGACGCCGGGCCAGCCGCCCCGTGGCTTCGATACAGGCCCCGCCAACGTGTTCCTGGACGCCTGGTGCCAGCGCCACCTGGGCCAGCCCTACGACAAGGACGGCCACTGGGCCGCCACCGGCCAGGTGCTGGCGCCGCTGCTCGAACAACTGATTGCCAGCGAGCCGTGGTTCGCGCTGCCGCCGCCCAAGTCGACCGGCCGCGACCTCTTCAACCTGCGCTGGCTGGACGACCGGCTGGCAGCCTACGACGGCCCAGCCCCTGCCCCGCAAGACGTGCAGGCGACCCTGCAACGCCTGACGGCCCGCACCGTTGCCAACGCCATCGATGCGGCCGCTGCCGATACGCGCGAGGTCTATGTCTGCGGCGGCGGCGCGTACAACGCGGGGCTGATGCGTGAGCTGGCGTATTGCCTGCAGCGCCCGGTGCACGCCACCGACGCCCTGGGCGTGCCGGCGCAGCAAGTCGAAGCCCTGGCCTTTGCGTGGCTGGCGCAGGCGTTCCTGACGGGCAGGCCGGCGGGCGTGCCCGAGGTCACGGGCGCCCGCGGCCCGCGTATCCTGGGCGCGCGGTATCCGGCCTGACATCAGGCCGCCTGGACAACCGGCCCAAACAAAAAGCCCTTCGGCATGCCGAAGGGCTTTTTTTGTCGCTCAGGCGCACGCACCCGACATCGCGGCGGCCCGCCTAAGCGAACCTGACGCGATCGCTACCGGCTTACACCGAGAACGACGAACCGCAGCCGCAGGTGGTGCTGGCGTTGGGGTTGCGGATGACGAACTGGGCGCCTTCCAGGTCTTCCTTGTAGTCGATCTCGGCGCCGACCAGGTACTGGAAGCTCATCGGGTCGACCAGCAATTGCACGCCGGCCTTGTCCAGCACGGTGTCGTCTTCGTTGACGACTTCGTCAAACGTGAAACCGTACTGGAAACCCGAACAGCCCCCGCCCTGCACGAAGACGCGCAGCTTCAGTTCGGGGTTGCCTTCTTCGGCCAGCAGGTCCTTGACCTTGGCGGCTGCCGAGTCGGTGAACACCAGGGGAGCAGGCGGGGCGGCCTGCAGGTCGACGGTTTCGGTCACTGCATTCATGATTCACTCCTGGCCGGTTCGGCCGTATTCCGGTGAGCGGCGTCGCCGCTCGTATACATCCACTATAGCGCAGGCCCTGCCCAGACTCAAAGTTCAAGCTTGACGCTGCGCGAGGCGCGGACGGTGTCGCCTTCGAGGACGCTGATGGTGACGCTTTCGGGGACAAATCCCTCGGGCACAGCCAGGACTCCCTGGCTGCGCTGGTATTGATCGAACTGCAACGCCAGCGACGCTGCCGTAGTGGTTTCGCCGGTGGCGGGCACCGGGCCGCTTTCGGCCTTGACCTGCATGGGGGCCAGATCCACCGTGACGGTTTCACCCTTGAGCGTACCCGTGGCCTGGAAGCGCAATGTGCCGGCAAACGCGGCCGCGCCATTGCGGCCGCTGCGCATCAGCAGCACCTTGTAGCGCAGGCCGGCGCCGTCGCGCTCGATCTGGGCGCCGCGGATATCCACCGAGCCCTCGGGGCCGGGGGGCAGCAACTGTTCGTAGAAAGCCAGCTGATCGCGCACGCGCCCGACTTCGGCCTGGGCGGCATGCAGCTGGGTTTCGAGTTCCTGGCGGGCGGAACGCTCGATGACCAGTTCGCCATCCGCGGTATCGAGCTGGCCACGGATGTAGCGCAACTGCACCGCCTGCTGGCGCATAGCCTCGTCGCGCGCTTCGACCTGCTCGGCGCTGAGCACCACCGCGTCCTTGGGCTGGTACACGCCGCGGGCGTAGAAGTAACCCGCCGCCAGGCCCAGCGCCACGCCCGCCACGATACCGGCAGCCACGCGCAGGCCGGAACCGGCGCGGGAAGGTCGAGGTGTTGCGGACGTTTCGTTGGACATGGGAAGCGGGCCGGCGGCTAGCCGCCGGCCCGGCAAGGCGTCACGGCAGGATCGCGACCTGGTCCAGGCCCGTGGTTTCGGCGATGCCGAACATCAGGTTCATGTTCTGCACGGCCTGGCCGGCCGCGCCCTTCACCAGGTTGTCCTGCACGACCATGATGATGAGCTGGTCGCCGCCGCCCGGGCGCGACAGCGCAATGCGCAGGTTGTTCGAGGCGCGCACCGAGCGCGTTTCGGGCAGGCTGCCGGCAGGCATGACGTCGACGAAGGCTTCGTCGGCGTAGCGCGCTTCGAACAGCGCCTGGAAGTCGGTGTCGCGCGCCTCGGGCAGGATGCGGGCGTAGATGGTCGAGAACATGCCGCGGATCATCGGCACCAGATGCGGCACGAAGGTCAGGCCGACCTTGCCGCCAGCGATCTTCTCGAGCTGGGCGACGATTTCGGGGTGGTGGCGGTGGCCGGCCACGCCATAGGCCTTGAAGTTGTCGGACGCTTCAGAGAACAGCGAGCTGACTTCGGCTTTGCGGCCGGCACCCGACACGCCCGACTTGCAATCGGCGATCAGGGTTTGTGCATCGACCAGTTGCTTGCCGCCTTCGAGCAGCGGGGCCAGCCCGAGCAGCACGGTGGTGGGGTAGCAGCCAGGGTTGCCGATGACGCGGGCCTTGGAGATGGCTTCGCGGTTCAGTTCGACCAGGCCGTACTGGGATTCGGCCAGGATGTCCGGGCAAGTATGGGGAATCTTGTACCAGCGCTCGAACGTGGGGATGTCCTGCAGGCGGAAGTCGGCGGCCAGGTCAATGACACGGGTGCCGGCGGCGATGAGTTCCTGCGCCTGGGCCATGGCCACGCCATGGGGGGTGGCGAAGAACACCACGTCGCAATCGGTCAGCGTGGCTTTTTCCGGCGAGGAAAACGCGATCTTCACGCGGCCGCGCAGGTTCGGATACATGTCGGCCACCGGCAGCCCGTCTTCCTTGCGGGAGGTGATGGCGGTCAGTTCCACATTGGGATGTTGCGACAAGAGACGCAGCAGTTCGACGCCGGTATAACCGGTGCCGCCGACGATGCCAACCTTGATACGGGTGTTCGATGCTTGGGCCATGATAGGTATGAACTCTTCGTAGAACGAAAATGGATTGTATCGCTCGTATCACGCCGAGATGGCGGACAGGGCTCTCAATTCTTCCAGCAGGCCTGGCCTGGGCTGGTCCAGCACCTTATCCTGGATATCCAGGACGACAGACTTGATGAGGTCCGTCTTGTTTAACGCCGTACTGGCCTCCAGGCGACGCAACGCTTCGCCTACCCGGGCAGGCACCTTCATGGACAAGCGGCGCCGCGGGGCTCCGCGCCTTTCGGGAAACCGGGCGGCGGCCTTGTCAAACGCGGCTCTCAGCAATTGCGGGGCCTTGTCGCTCTGAGCGGCCTTGTGCATGAAATAGGACAGCAACACGCGACGGAAATCGGTCGACGCCCGATTATCGATCGTGTGCACGGCGTAATCCAGGATATCCACGTACACAGCGGGCAGATTCGTTTCGATCGATTCCAGGGCCTGTTTGCGCGCCTTGCTGATCGCGGGCGTGGATTGCGCGGGAAGAGACACCGTCCGCCCGCAACGATCACACACGCCCACCAGAATATTCCTTGCCGCCCCGGAACCATCACTGAACGGCACGTCACGGCGCAGGAACGTCGTCTTCACCAGTGCGGCGCAGTCATGGCAGACCGCGGTGCCCTTATCGCCTTCCAGAAAGATTTTCATGACACGCTCAACGATGAACACTGATGAATATGGTGGAAGGATTTGCGAAGTAAAACTTCACATACCAACCGCGGGACCGTATGACGTGGCAGTCGATCGCCAGATCAGCATGCAATCGGCTGCACGCGTAACTTGCACCATCACTGCCGCGAATGATGCCGGCGACGTCCTCCGCGCTGACCTCACCGGTAGCCAGCAGGTTCTTGACATTGATGTGGTCACGAGCCTCGTGCTGGTAATCACCGCTATGAAGCGCGGCCAAGATGGCCCGCTTGACCGCCTTGAATCCCTGCGGCTGCGCCATCTCGGGCTCCCGACTTGAATTATACGACACTCATCGTATTAATCGAAGTACAGAAGCGTCAACGACGTAGTTGCCGCAGAATGAAATTGCCGGATAAAAAAAAGCCCGCTCGAAAGCGGGCTTTTTTCGCAGCGATTAACGCTTGCTGAACTGCTTGCGACGACGTGCCTTGCGGAAGCCGACCTTCTTGCGTTCGACTTCGCGGGCATCGCGGGTCACAAAACCAGCTTGCGACAGTGCGGGCTTCAGGGTCGCGTCGTAGTCGATCAGGGCACGCGTGATGCCGTGACGAACTGCGCCGGCCTGGCCGGTTTCACCGCCGCCGTGCACGTTGACCTTGATGTCGAACGATTCCAGGTGGCCGGTCAGTTCCAGCGGCTGGCGCACGACCATGCGGCCGGTTTCACGAGCGAAGAACTCGTCGACGGGCTTGCCGTTGACGACGATCTTGCCGGTGCCCTTCTTGATGAAAACGCGAGCCACCGAAGTTTTGCGACGGCCGGTTCCGTAATTCCAGTTACCGATCATGGCGTTTCCTTAGATATCCAGCGTCTTGGGCTGCTGGGCGGTGTGCGGGTGCTCGGCACCAGCATAGACCTTCAGCTTCTTGATCATGGCGTAGCCCAGAGGACCCTTGGGCAGCATGCCCTTGACGGCCTTCTGAATGGCGCGACCGGGAAAACGCTCTTGCATTTTCTCGAAGTTCGTTTCGCGGATACCGCCCGGGTACGTGGTGTGGCGGAAGTACTTCTTGTCCTTCGCCTTGGTACCGGTAACGACGATATCGGAAGCGTTGATGATGACGATGTAATCGCCGGTATCAACGTGCGGCGTGAATTCAGGTTTGTGCTTGCCACGCAGACGACGTGCGACTTCGCTGGCCACACGACCGAGGACTTTGCCCTTGGCGTCGATCACAAACCAGTCACGTTGGACTTCATGCGGCTTGGCCACAAAGGTCTTCATGATGGTTCCTAGATAAAAATGGTATCTGGCAGGACTATCCAGCCAGGCTGTTTTCCTTTTCCCAAACACTAGGCCGCGAAAAACCCGAGGCAAACCCCGGACTTCTCAGGCCCCTATCGACGTCCCGCCTAAGCGTTATTACCCGCCCGTGCAATGGTCAAAATGAGGGAAAGCCTGAAATTCTACCACGGATGCTCAAAAATTGGGCAGACCGGGCAGATTTCAGGCTGGACGACGGCCGCCCCAGGGGACAGCCGTTGCATTTTTAATCGGGGACGCAAAACAAGCCTGCCGGCCCTGTTTTCCGCCCCCTGCCCTGGCGGCGCCGATCAGGCGCCCAGGTAGGCTTCGAGCACGCGCGGGTGGCCGAGCAGGCCGCGGCCGGTGCCGGCCAGCGCCATGGCGCCGTTTTCCAGCACGTAACCGTGCTGGGCGATCTTCAGCGCCTGGCGCACGTTCTGTTCGACCAGGAACAGGGTCAGGCCGTCGGCATTGATGGCGCGCAGCGACCGGAAGATTTCCTGCACCACGATGGGCGCCAGGCCCATCGACGGCTCGTCCAGCAGCAACAGGCGCGGCTTGGCCATCAAGGCCCGGCCGATCGCCAGCATCTGCTGTTCGCCGCCCGACAGGTTGCCGGCGATGCCCGTGATGCGTTCTTTCAGGCGCGGGAACAGGTTGAACACGTATTCCAGATCGTTGCCGACGTTCTTCAAGCCGCGGCGGTAGGCGCCCAGCTCGAGGTTTTCCAGCACGGTCATGGTGGTGAGGATGGCCCGGCCTTCCGGCACCTGGACGATGCCGCGCGCGACCAGCTGGTGCGGCGCCAGGTTGGTGATGTCTTCGCCTTCGAAGAGGATCTTGCCGCGCGCCTTGGGCAACAGGCCCGACAGCGCCAGCAGCGTGGTCGACTTGCCGGCGCCGTTGGCGCCGACCAGGGCGGTGATTTCCTTGGCTTCCAGGTCCAGGTCGATGCCGCGGACAGCTTCGATGTGGCCGTAGTTGACCTCGAGTCCGCGGACTTCCAGCATGGCGCTGCTCATTTTGCGGCCTCCGCTTGTTCGGTGTCGTCTTCGTCTTCGCGACCCAGGTAGGCCTCGATGACCTGCTCGTTGTTGCGGATCTCTTCAGGTCCGCCGCAGGCGATGATCTTGCCGAAGTTGAGCACCGCGATGCGCTCGCACAACCCCATGACGAAGCGCATGTCGTGCTCGATCATGAGGATGGTGTAGCCGCGGTCGCGGATGGCCAGGATTTCGCGCATGAGCTCGGCGCGTTCGCCGGTGTTCATGCCCGCCACGGGTTCGTCCAGCAGCAGCAGCTTGGGCTCGGTGGCCAGCGCGCGCGCCAGCTCCAGGCGGCGCTGTTCGCCGTAGGACAGGTTGTCGGCCAGGTCGTTAGCCTTGTGGTCCAGGCGCATCCAGGTCAGGAGCTCGTGAGCGCGTTCGCGGGCCCGCTTTTCGTGCTCGCGGTAACCCGGCAGGCCCAGCAGCAGGCTGGGGAAGCCGTAGTTCATGTGGCGATAGGCGCCCACCACCACGTTTTCCAGCAGCGTCATTTCCTTGAAAAGACGGATGTTCTGGAAGGTGCGGGCGATGCCCATGCGGGTGATCGCGTGCGGCTTCCTGTTCAGGACGCTTTCGCCGTTGAACGTGATGGTGCCGCCGCTGGGCGGCAGCAGCCCGGTGATCAGGTTGAACACCGTGGTCTTGCCGGCGCCGTTCGGGCCGATCAGGCCGAAGATGGAACCTTGGGGCACGGACAGGCTGACGTCATGCAGCACATGCAGGCCGCCGAAGCTCTTGGAGACGGAGGAAAGTTCAAGCATGGCGCTTGCCTCCTTGGCGACCTTGACGCATCCAGCGCTTGAAGCGCGCCGGATCCCAGATGCCTTGCGGCAGGAACAACACAATCACCACCAGGATCACTCCGTTCGCGATCAGGCGCAGGTCCGCAAAACCGCGCAGCAATTCGGGCAGCACGGTAATGATGAAGCTGCCCAGCACGGGACCGGCCAAACCGCCGATGCCGCCCAGGATCGCCATGGTCAGGATTTCAACGCCACGATCAAAGCCGTATTCGTTGGGGCCGATGAAAAAGGTCAGGTGCGCATTCAAGGCGCCGGCCAGGCCCGCGATCATCGCGCCGGCCACGAAGGCCAGCATCTTGTTGGCACGCACGTCGATGCCCATCAGGCCGGCCGCCGTTTCGTCGCCGCGAATGGCGTCGAACGAGCGTCCGATCTTGGAGGCACGGACACGCCACAGCACGAACAGGACGATGACGACCGCCAGCACCACGTGCCACCACTGCGTCAGTTGCGGGATGCCGTTAAGGCCCAGCGCGCCGCCGGTGAGGGACTCGGTGTTCAGGATGGTCACGCGGACGACTTCGCCAAAGCCCAGCGTGGCCATGGCCAGATAGACCCCCGACAAGCGCAAGGTCGGCAATCCGATCAGCGCCGCCACCAGGGCGGGCGCCGCCATGCCGCCGGCGATCGCGACCGGGAACGAGACGTCGTAGTTCATGGTGAGCAGCGCGGCGGTGTACGCCCCGATGCCCATGAAGGCGGCGTTGGCCATGGCCAGCATGCCGCAGGCCAGGGTCAGCCAGATGGAGAGGGCCAGCAACGCGTTGGTGCCCAGCGTGAGCACCAGGTTGCCGTAGATGGCCCAGAAGTTTTCGAATCCGCTCATTCTTTAAGCCTTGCGTTGAACCACTTTGCCGAACAGACCTTGCGGGCGCACCAGCAGGATCAGGAACAGCAGGCCGAAAGCCACCGCGTCTCGCATGGTGGAGCCGATGTAGGCCACCGACAGCACTTCCGCGAACCCCAGGAAGAGACCGCCCAGCATGGCGCCGCGAATGTCGCCCATGCCGCCCAGGATGATGACCGCGATGCCCTTGTGCAGCATCGGCTGGCCCATCAGCGGGAACAGCGCGTTCGAGTACAGGCCGATCAGCACGCCGGCAACACCCCCCAGGGCGGCGGCGGCGAACGAGGTCGTGACGAACAACTTTTCGACGTTGATCCCCAGCAGCCAGGCGGCCTTGGGCGATTCGGCGATGGCGCGCAGGGCGCGGCCGAACTGCGTGCGGCGCATGACGAACATCAGCACGGCCATCAGGGCGAACGACAGGAAGATGATGCCCAGTTCGATGACGGTCAGGTGCAACCCGGCGATTTCGATGACATCTTCAGGCACGGTGCCGTGCGGGAAGCGCAGGTTGCTGGCGCCGAAGATGCTCTGGGCGCCGTTGTTCAGGATGATGCCCACGCCAATCGTGGCGATCATGGGGATCAGGTGGGGCGCGTTGCGCTTGCGCAGCGGCTTGAGCACCAGGTAGTCGATGATGACCCCGGTGAAGCCGGCCACGAAAAAGGCGACCATCAGCGCCGCCCACAGGGGCAGGCCGAATTGCTGGACCACGAACAGTGCCGCGTAGGCGCCAACCATGAAGACGGCGCCATGCGCCAGGTTGATCACCCCGAGCACGCCGAAGATCAGCGTGAAGCCCAGCGCGAACAGTGCATACACACAGCCCAGCGACAAGGCATTGACGAATTGTTGTTCGAACATGATGGGACTTTCCAAATCAAAAGCGCCCTGCGGACGGCCGGGCCGTCCGCAAGGCGCATCCCCCCGCGCGGGGATGCGTAGCGCTTACTTCTCGATGACGTACTTGCCGTCTTTGGTCACGCTGACGATCGGCGCCTGGTCGGCGTCGTAGCCGGCGGGCTTGCCAGCACGGTCGGTGGCCTGACGGAACTTGAAGGCGCCGGTGGCGCCGGTCCACGTCACGGCGGGCAAGGCGTCGCGCAGGGCAGCGCGGTCCTTGGTGAGGTCGCCGGAGAGCTTGGTGTTCTTCAGGCCCTGGGCGACGATGTACATGGCGTCGTAGGACTGGGCGGCGAACTGGTCGGGCGAACCGTTGAACTTGGCCTTGTAGGCGTCGATGAACTTGACGTTCTCAGGGGCCTTGTTCTCGATCGACCACGGGCTGCCGATCCAGAGATTGTTCGACGCGCCGCCAGGGGCCAGGTCGAAAATCTTGACCGAGTTCATGCCGTTGCCGCCGATGACGGGCACGTTGATGCCCAGTTGGCGAGCCTGCACCATGATCGGGGCGCCTTCGGCCAGCAGTGCGGACAGCACGATGGCGTCGGGGTTGGTGCCCTTGATCTTGGTCAGCTGAGCCTTGAAGTCGACGTCGCCCTTGGCGAAGGTTTCCGTGGTGGTGACCGGGATCTTCTGGTCTTCCAGGGCCTTCTTGAAGTTGTCGTAGCCGCTCTTGGTGAAGACGTCGTCGTTGCCATAGAGCACCGCCACGTTCTTCAGGCCGGTCTTGGCCTTGACGGTGGAGATGGTGGCCGGCAGCACGTCGGCTTCGGTGACCGAGTTGCGGAACACGTAGTTGCCGATGGACGTGATGCCGTCCGCGGTGTTGGACGTGCCGAAGGCGACCGTCTTGGCAGCCTGGGCAATCGGGTCGGCGGCCTGGGCCGAGTTCGACAGCGTCGGGCCGAAGACCATCAGGACGTTGTCCTTGAAGATCAGCTTCTTGAAGACGTTGATCGCTTCTTCTTTCTTGCCTTGTTCGTCCTCGACCACGAGCACGATCTTGTTGCCGTTGATCCCGCCTGCGGCGTTGATCTCGTCGGCCGCCAGCTGGAAGCCGTTGCGGATCGAGACGCCGTACTGGGCGGCGCCGCCGGACAGGGCTTCAGCCACGCCCAGCTTGATGTCAGCCGCGTGCGCAGCCGGGACGATGCCGGCAGCGATCAGCGCGGCCAGCAGCTTCTTGGTCTTGGATTGCATGGTTGATACCACCTTAAAGTCTGTCTCGGAATGTTGGTTATCCGGGCTGGAGTGATCCCGCCGGATTGACGTCCAATGCCGCCTGAAGGCGTCATGTTTGCGCGTCAAGACCCGGGATATTACTCCTTTGTATCAGGCGGAAACTCGAATGCCGTTCAACAAAAGGATCAAAACCGCCCACTTTTTTGTAAAAAAACCGGGGTTATCAGCGAAAACCCCACCTCCAGCCGAATGCCATTCGGCATCCGGATCCTGCCTTCGGGAAGCTAGCTACGGGCGGACAGCGCCACGCCCAGATACTGGTCGTAGGCGCCTTCGGTCAGCCGGAACCACGGCATGCCGTTGTCGCGAAAGCCCATATAGCTGTCGTGGATGGCCTTGAACTTGGCGTCTTTCTCGTTCAATTCCTTGTAGACCTGCTGGGCGGCCTCGAAGGCGGCGTCCATGACCGACCGCGGGAAAGCGCGCACCTGCGCGCCAGCAGCGGCCAATTGGGCCAGCGCGGCGGGGTTGCGGGCATCGAAGGCCGCCGTGGTCTTGACGTGCACGGCCAGGGCGGCGGCCTCGACCACCGCCTGGTAGTGCTTGGGCAGCTTGGTCCAGGCGTCTTCGTTGATGTAGAGCGACAACTGTTCGCTGGCGGCCCACCAGCTGGGGCCGTAATAGAACTTGCCGACCTTGTTCAGGCCCAGCTTGGCGTCCTCGGCGGCGCCGGTGCCGGCCACAGCTTCCAGTCCGTCTTTCTCGACGGCTTCGGCCAGCTTGGCCAGGTCAGCCTGCTGCGGCGCCACGCCCAGGTGGGCCAGCACCTGCCCGGCCAGGCCGTCGACCCGCATCTTCAGGTCTTTCAGGTCGGTGGCGCGCTTGATTTCGCGCTTGGACCAGCCGCCCATCTGCGGGCCGGTGTTGCCCAGCGGGAAGTTGACGATCTTCTGCGCCTTGAACAGCTCGCGCGTCAGGCGCAGGCCGTCGCCTTCGAGCATCCAGGCGTTCATGCGGCTGGCGTCCAGCCCGAACGGCACGGCCGAATCGAAGCAGAAGGCGGGGTTTTTGGCGAAGTACAGGCTGGATGACACGTGGGCGCATTCGACCTTGGCGGCGCCGACGGCGTCCATCAGGTCGGCCGCGGGCGCGATCTCGCCATCGGCCTGCTGGCGGATGGTGAACTTGCCGCCGGTGGCGTCGGACACGAATTTGCAGAACGCCTGGCCAGCGCCGACCCGCAGGTCCAGCGCGCCGGGAAAGCCGGACGCCAGGCGCCAGCTGAGAGAGGGGGAATCCTGCGCCAGGGCCGGCGCACTGACCGCCGCGCCCGCCGCCACGGCGCCCAGGCCGGCCTGCTTCAAGAATGAACGTCGTTGCATCTCTTTGCTCCTCTGCCGCGATACTAGTTTGAGCAATACCCGCCGGATATTACACGCTGGCATGGCCCGGGACGGCTAGAGGAAATCCCCAGCGATCAAGGATTGCAAAGACACAAACGGCGACGCCCGCCGGCCAGGGCCTTGCAGGGCCCCGCCCCGGCGGGCGTCGCATGGCGTCGCGGCGGATCAGGTGCCCGCGATGGCCATTTGCTCGATCAGGATCGAGCCGGTGGTCTTGGTGCCGCGCGAGATGGTGTCCGCGCCCACCGCGACGATCTGGCGGAACATGTCCGCCAGGTTGCCGGCGATGGTGATTTCCTGCACGGCGTGCTGGATCTGGCCGTTTTCGACCCAGTAACCGAACGCGCCGCGGGAATAATCGCCCGTGACGTAGTTCACGCCCTGGCCGATGAGCTCGGTGACCAGGAAGCCCGTGCCCATTTTCTTGAGCATGGCTTCGAAGTCGTCGCCGCGGCGGGTGAGCGTGGACGAGAAGGTCAGGTTGTGCGAGCCGCCGGCGTTGCCGGTGGTCTGCATGCCCAGCTTGCGGGCGGTGTACGAAGACAGGAAGTAGCCTTCGAGCACGCCCGCGGTGACCACGCTGCGCTTGCGGGTGCGCACGCCTTCGTCGTCGAACGGCGAACTGCCCATGCCGCCGCGGATGTGCGGGTCTTCGGTCAGGTTGATGTGGTCCGGGAAGATGGGCTTGCCCAGGGCGTCGAGCAGGAAGCTGGCCTTGCGGTACAGCGCGCCGCCGTTGGCGGCCTGCGTCAGGGCGCCAACCAGGCCCAGGGCCAGCGGAGCCTCGAACAGCACCGGGAACTTGCCGGTGCGGATGCGGCGGGCCGACAGGCGCGACAGCGTGCGTTCGGCGGCGTAGCGGCCCACGGCCTCGGGCGAGGCCATCTTGCCCGGATCGCGCTCGGACGTGTACCAGTAGTCGCGCTGCATGCCGTTGCCGCGGCCGGCGATCGGCGCCACCGACAGGCTGTGGCGCGAATACGGATAGCCGCCCAGGAAGCCGCGGGTGTTGCCCATGACGAACTGGCCTTCGTAGGTGCCCACCGTGGCGCCATCGGTATTGGTGATGCGCGAATCGACCTCGCGGGCCGCGCGTTCGGCGCGCAGGGCCAGCTCGGCGGCTTCTTCGGTCGAGACCGTCCAGGCCCGATGCAGGTCCAGGTCGGGGAATTCGGTGGCCAGCTGGTCGGCGTCGGGCAGGCCGGCGGCCGGGTCGGCGGCGGTGTGGCGTGCGATGTGCCAGGCCGCTTCGACGGTCTGGCGCAGGGCCGCCTCAGAAAAGTCGGAGGTCGAGGCGGACCCGCGGCTCTGGCCGGCGTAGACGGTGAGGTCCAGCGAGCGGTCGCGGGTCTGTTCGACGGTTTCGATGTCGTTCTTGCGCACCGATACCGACAGGCCCAGGCTTTCAGAGACTTCGGCCGCGGCGTCCGAGGCGCCAATCTGGCGGGCGTACGCCAGCGTTTGCTCGACCAATTCGGAAAAACGCGCGTGATTGGCCGCCAGCGGCAAGGAGGAGGAGGATTTGACCATTGCTGTCCAATTTGCAGAGACGGTTATCATAGCCAAGTCTGTCATTGCGCAGTTTTCCATGAATTCCCATACCGAAGAAGAATCCGTCGACGAAGGCTACGACGAGAACGGCTACGACCGCCCCAGCAAGTCCCAGATCAAGCGCGAAATGCATGCGCTGCTGGACCTGGGCAAGCAGTTGATCGCCCTGTCTCCCGAACGCCTCAAGCAGTTGCCCCTGGCTGAACGCCTGTACGAAGCCATTCGCATGGCGCAGCGCACCACCGGCCGCGAAGGCCTGCGCCGCCAGGTGCACTTCGTGGGCAAGCTGATGCGCGACGCCCCCGCGGACGAAATCCGCGCCCAGCTCGATGTCTGGGAAAACGGCTCGCGCGAAGAAACCGCCGCCATGCACCGCCTGGAAACCCTGCGCGATCGCCTGCTGGACGACGACGACGCCCTGACCAAGCTGCTGCACGACAATCCGCAGGCCGACGTGCAGCAATTGCGCGCCCTGATCCGCGCCGCCCGCAAGGAAAAAACGGCCAACGCCGCCCTGCTGCAAGGCCAGGATCCGCAAAAGAAGCACTATCGCGCGCTGTTCCAGGCGCTCAAGACCCTAACCCTCTGATTTCCCCCCGCCGTCCATGAACGCACCGACCGACCTGCTCGATTGCATCGAGATCGAAACCGCCCCCACCCCCACGCACGCCGTCATCTGGCTGCACGGCCTGGGCGCGGACGGCAACGATTTCGCGCCCATCGTGCCCGAACTGGACCTGCCGGCCGGCGCCGCGGTGCGCTTCGTCTTCCCGAACGCCCCGGTGCAGCGCGTCACCATCAACAACGGCATGGCGATGCGGTCGTGGTACGACATCCTGGTCATGGACCTGGTGCGGGTCGAGGACGCCAACGGCATCCGCGCGTCCGAAGCCGCCATCAAAAAGCTCATCGCCCGTGAGAACGCGCGTGGCATTCCCACCTCCAACATCGTGCTGGCGGGGTTTTCGCAGGGTTGCGCCATGACCCTGCACACAGGCCTGCGCCTGCAGGAAAAGCTGGCTGGCATGATCGGGCTGTCGGGTTACCTGCCCCTGCTGGGCACCGCCGAGGCCGAACGCGCCCCGGCCAACCAGCGCACGCCCATCTTCCTGGCCCACGGCCAATACGACCCGGTGGTGTCGCTGCCGCGCGCCCAGGCCTCGCTGGCCGAACTGGAACGCCTGGGTTACGACGTGCGCTGGCACACGTACCCGATGCCGCACTCGGTCTGCGCGGAAGAAGTGGCGGATATCTCGCGCTTTTTGAACGACGTGCTGGCGGGATAACGCCCGCCCGCCGCGGGCGATCCGCCGGGATTGCCCGGCTGCCATCCCCAGGCCGCCATCCCTTTTCTGTATACCAAGTGGTATTCCAGCTCCGGTTCTTCGGAAGCTGACAGGCGCCCTTTCCTAGGGAAAAACGCCAATCCCAAAATCCTTGTCGCCCCTTGGTATTGAATATAGTATTCAAACCACGCCGTATCGGCCCGGGCGATCTCTGTTCGGGCTTCCCTGTTGTTGCAGTCGATCCATCCCATTGGCCGTGTCGCGCCGGGTTTCGGCGAGGCATACAGACGCAGGAGAAAGTCCCGTGAAGCCCTTGCCATTGCCCCGCCGGGCAGTCGCGGCGCTGCTTGTCGCGCTGGCGCCCGCGCTCATCCCTTTCGCCGCCCACGGCGAAGCGCTCAATCCCCCCGTGAAGGTCCGCTACGAAGAGGTGGTGCGCTCCATTCTCTACGTGCCCAAGTACGTGGCCCTGTCGCAGGGCTACTTCAAGGACGCCGGGCTGGACGTCTCGATGAAGACCTCCCAAGGCACCGACAAGGGCATGACCGCCCTGCTGTCGGGCAGCGCGGACATCGTGCTGATCGGCCCCGAGGCGTCGATCTATGTGCAGAACAGCGAATCGCCGGTCAAGCCGAAGATCTTTGCCGGCTTGACGGCCACCGACGGCTTTTTCCTGCTGGCGCGCAAGCCGGTCGAGAAATTCGACTGGAGCATGCTCAAGGGCAAAGAGGTGATCGGCTTTCGGCCCGGGTCCAATCCCATCGTGTTCCTGGAAACCGCGCTGCGCAAGCACGGGCTGGACCCGCAGAAGGACGTGAAGCTGCTGAACAACATCGGCATTCCGGCGCGCGCCGGCGCCTGGATGGCCGGCCAGGGCGAATACGGCATCTTCCTGGAGCCCGAGGCCGGCGAGCTGGTACGCAACGGCAAGGGCTACATCGTGGCCTCGGTGGGCCATGAAGTGGGCCAGGTGGACTACACGGTATTCACCGCCACCGACAAATACATTCGCGACAACCCCAAGGTGATCCAGGCCTGGACCGACGTGGTGGCGCGCGCCGAGAAGTACGTGAAGGACACACCGGCCGCCACGCTGGCGCCGCAGATCATGACGTACTTTCCCGGCATGGACGCGGCGGCCGTGACTGATGCGATCGACCGCTACAAGCAATACCAGATCTGGAAGACCTCGCCGCTGGTCACGGCCGACGCGATGAACCAGCTGCAGGACATGCTGATCGCCAGCGCGGTCATGAAGGAAGGCGCCCGCGTCAAATACGAAGACGTGGTGGTGGCCGACTTTGCCAGGAAGGCCCCGTGATGAGCGCCGTCGTCCATAACCTGAAACCGGAAGCGGCCACGGCGAAGATCGAGCTGCGCGACGTCTGTCTCAGCTATTTCACGCCGGAAGGCGAGACCGAGGCCCTGTCGCAGGTGTCGTTCGCGCTGGCGCCAGGCGAATTCGTCAGCCTGATCGGGCAAAGCGGTTGCGGCAAGAGCACGCTGCTGTCGTTGATTGCCGGCCTGATCACGCCGACCTCGGGCGCCGTGATGATCGACGGCCAGGCGGTCACCGAGCCGAACCCGCGGATCGGCTACATGCTGCAGCAGGACTACCTGTTTGAATGGCGCACCATTCTGGACAACGTGATGCTGGGCGCCGAAATACAGGGCCGGCGCGATGCCCGCAGCGAAGCGCGCGCCGTGCATCTGCTGGAAAAATGCGGGCTGGGCGCCTTTCTGACGCACACGCCGCGCCAGCTGTCCGGCGGCATGCGGCAACGCGCCGCGCTGGCGCGCACGCTGGTCACCGAGCCCGATGTGATCTTGCTGGACGAACCCTTTTCCGCGCTGGATTCGCAGACCCGGCTGGCCATTTCCGACGAGGTGGTCGACATTCTGCGGCGCGAAGGCAAGACGGTGGTGCTGGTGACGCACGACATCGGCGAGGCCATCGCGATGACCGACCGAGTGATCGTGCTGTCGCGTCGGCCCGGCCGCCTGAAAAGCCAGTACCGCATCCATTACGGCGACGGCGCGCGCCCCACGCCATTCCAGGCGCGTTCGCGGCCGGAATTCAACGCCTACTTCAAACAGCTCTGGGACGAGCTGGACGTCCACGTGGAGGGTTGAGCCATGAATGCACCCATCGCCAACACCGTGCCGCTGCGCGCCGTGCCCGCGCCCAGCCAGAAATACCAGGACTACCTGCGGCGCGACCGCGCCCGCCGCCGCAATATCCGCCTGGCCCAGGCGCTGCTGCTCGTCGTATTCCTGTGCGCCTGGGAGATCCTGCCGCGGATGCACATCCTGAACCCGCTCTTGACCAGCTACCCCAGCGCGCTGTGGCCCACGTTCATCGACCTGTGGGCCAACGGCAACCTGGCGCACCACATCCTGACCACGCTGTCGGCCACGCTGGTGGGCTTTACGCTCAGCATGGTGATCGGCATCGTGGTGGCCGCGGCGCTGTGGTGGTCGGACTTCCTGTACAAGGTGCTGGACCCGTTCCTGGTGGTGGCCAACGCCATGCCCAAGATCGCCTTCGTGCCCATCTTCTACCTGTGGCTGGGCTCGGACTATGCGGTGTACGGCATGGCCGTGGCGATCGCCGTGTTCGTGACCATCATGGTGGTGTATGCGGGCTTTCGGGGCATCGACCTCAACAAGGTCAAGCTGGCGCGCACTTTCGGGGCCAGCCGCTGGCAGGTGCTGGTCAAGGTGGTGCTGCCCGGCAGCGTACCGACGTTGATCGCCGCGGTGAAGATGAACATCGGCCTGGCGCTGGTGGGCGTCATCGTGGGCGAATTCCAGTCGGCCGATTCGGGCCTGGGCTTTCTCATCATGAACGGCAGCCAGGTCTTCAAGCTGAATATCGTCATGACCGCCATCACCATGCTGGCGCTGATTTCCAGCGTGATGTACCTGGTGGTGTACCGCATCGAAGCCGCGGTGGCGCGGCGCTACGGATAAGGAGCCGCCATGCAGATTCCGCAATGGGTCCAGGACCGCGTCATTGCTCGCCAGGGCTGCCTGCACCCCTATGACACGCTGCCGGGCGCGCGCTGCGCCGTGGTGGTGATCGACATGCAGCAGTATTTCACCCTGCCCGGCTACCAGGGCGAATGCGCCGCCGCGCGCGGCATCATCGAGCCGGTGAACCGCCTGTGCGACGCAGTGCGCGCGGCCGGCGGCACGGTGGTGTGGGTGCAGACCGCGTCCGACAACGCCGACGCCTTCTGGTCGCACCACCACGGCGTGATGCTGACGCCCGAGCGCAGCGCGCGGCGCCTGGAAACCCTGCGGCGCGATTCGCCCGGCTACGCGCTGCATCCGGACCTGCGGCCCGATGCCGGCGACCTGCGGGTGACCAAGCGCTTCTACAGCGCCATGGCGCCGGGTTCGTCCGAACTGGAACCGCTGCTGCGCGGGCGTGGCGTGGATACCTTGCTGATCGCCGGCACGGTCACCAACGTGTGCTGCGAGTCCACCGCCCGCGACGCGATGATGCGCGACTTTCGCACCATCATGGTCGACGACGCGCTGGCCGCGGTGACGCCGGCCGAGCACGAGCACGCGCTGCACGGCTGGCTGCTGTTCTTTGGCGACGTGCTGTCGGTGGATGAAACGGTGGCGCGGCTCAAGCCTGCGCAGGCGGCGCGCAAGACCGCCTGACGAAGCCGCACCCACCCGGCCTGCGTACGGGGGCAGCCCCCGTGCGTCAGTCCAGGTTCAGCCAGACCCGCCGCATGGTTGGGTCTTCGGGGTCGGCGTCGTTGGTGAAGCCCAGGCTGGTCATCAGCGACAGCATGGGCCGGTTGGTCGACAGCACCAGCCCGTCGATGTATTCCAGCCCCTGCTCGCGCGCCGCGTCGATCAGCGCCGTCATCAGCTGGCGGCCCAGGCCGCGGCGCTGCCAGTCGTCGCCGATCACCAGCGCGTATTCCGCGCCGCGCCCGTCCGGGTTGCGCAAATAATGCGCGAAACCGACCAGGACCTCGCGCGGATGGCCGCGGTTGGCCGGGTTGGGCACCTGCGTGGCGGCCACCAGGGCCAGCTCGCGGTGGTAGTCCACCTGGGTGTAGCGCGACACCATGCGCGGAGTCAGCTCGCGCATCATCGACACGAAGCGCATGTAGCGCGAGCGTTCGGACAGGCCGCGGATGAATTCCTGCAAGGGCTGCGCGTCTTCGGGGCGGATCGGCCGCAGCACCCACGGAATGCCGTCGGCAAAGCGGCGCACCTGCACCAGGCGCGCCGGATACGGGTGAATCGCCATGTGCGGATAGCCGGCGGTCTGTGGTGATTCGCAGCCCGGCTTTTCGGTCAGCGTCATGCGCAGGCCACCGGCGCGCAGATGGGTTTCACCGGCGTAGAGCGGATCGATGTCCAGCGTTTCGATGTCGGGCAGTTCGGACACCAGTTCAGACACCAGCACCAGCGCCTGCTGCAAGGCTTCGGCGGCCAGGTGGCCGACGCGCGGCGCCAGCACCTTGCGCCACAGGCGGCTGCGTTCGATCAGCTGGCGCGCCAGGAAGCCGTTCAGCGGCGGCAGGTCCATGCCGCGGTCGGACTGCGACAGCACGGCGTCCGGGCCGCCCGCGCCAAAACGCACGACCGGGCCGAACTGCGGATCGCGCCGCACCCGGATCGCCATGGGACGGGATTCCGGTTCGCCCAGCGCCACGTCCACCGGCATGTCGCGCAGCGGCACGTAGAACAGGGCCAGCAGCGCGCGGACTTCGGACGTATTGAGTTCGCGCCGGCAATCGGCCCGCACCCGCGCCAGGATGTCGCGCGCGGCGGCCAGGTCGGGCACGTGGGTGGCCGGTTCGGGCGGCTGGGTCTGCAGCAGCAGCTGCTGGTTGTAATGGTGCGAGGCCAGCACGCCGAAGGCGTCGGCGGCCGATTCGGGCGTACGGAACGCGGACGTGCCGGCATCGTCCAGCATGCGCCGCAGCGGCCGCATGCCGGCGTCGCCCATGAAACACGTGACCACAGGCTTCTTGGCCTTGGGCGCGATCAGCGCCAGTTCCCGCGCCACGGCGGGCATGTCGGCCAGCGCATCGGGCGCCAGCAGCACCAGCACGCCGTCCACGCCGGCATCGTCCAGCACGGTGTCCAGGATGGCGCGGATGCGCTCCGGCGTCAGCGGGGTGTAGGTGATGACCGGGTTGGCGCTGGCCGCGTCGGGTTCCAGCATCGCCGCCAGCGCACGCTGCGTAGCCGGCGCCAGGTCGGCGCGCAGCACGGCGGCGTCCGGGCCGATCAGGTCCATGGCCAATTGCGGGGGGCCGCTGCCGTTGGAGATCAGCGCCACCCGCCGGCCCTTGGGGCGACGGGTATAGCCCAGCACCTTCACGGCCGAGAACAACTGCACGAAGTAGCGCACCCGCACGGCGCCGGCACGGCGCAGGGCGGCGTCGAAGATGGCGTCGGCGCTGTCGGTGTCCGCCCGGCCCGCCTTGAGCACGATGACCGGCTTGACGCTGGCCGCGGCCCGCAGGGTGCTCATGAATTCGCGCGCCGGCCCGACGTCTTCCAGGTAGAGCACGATGCTGTCGGTGCGCGGGTCGCTGGCCAGGTAGTCCAGCACCTTGGACAGGCCCACCACCGCCTCGTCGCCCAGCGACACGGCGGTGGAAAAACCGATGTGCACGTCTTCGGCCCAGTCCATCACGGCTGCCATGATGGACCGCGACTGCGCCAGCAGCGCCACCCGGCCGGCGCGCGCCAGCACCGGATGCTGGCTGAGATTCAGGCCGGCATGGGGCCGCTGGGCGCCGAACGAGCGCGGGCCCAGCAGTTCGCAGCGGTTTTCTTCGGCCCAGGCGCGGCACAGCGCCAACGTGCCGCGCGGATACGGATCGGGCAGTTCGTGCGGCAGCAGGATGACCGAACGCGGCGCCAGCGGCGACAGGCGGCGCAGGGTTTCGGGTAGCACGGCCGGCGACACGCAAACCAGGGCCAGATCGGGGCGTTCACCCGCGGCCAGGCCTTGCAGGGCCTCGGGCAGGTCGGGTGCGGCGCCGGTTTCGCAAGCCACGACGGTGGTGCGGGCCTTGAGCGCTGGCGACAACGAGCCCGCCGCCGGCAGGGGCCGGTCGGCAACGATCACCAGCGAACTGGGTTCGAACATCGGGGCAAGAGCGTGTCGCAGCATGTCGTGGGCGGGCGCTAATCTAAAATACCGTTCATCGTAACAAGACAACCCCGCCGTCCGCTTGACGCGGACCCTGCCCGACGCCGCTTTGTGGCGCCGCAGCCGCTATCATTGCCACCTATGACTTCCAACGCCTCTTCCCCCATCCGTACCCGCTTCGCGCCTTCGCCGACGGGCTTCCTGCACCTGGGCGGCGCCCGTACCGCGCTGTTCTCCTGGGCCTTCGCGCGCCACCACCAGGGCACCTTCGTCCTGCGCATCGAAGACACCGACGTCGAACGCTCCACGCCGGAAGCGGTGCAGGCCATCCTGGACAGCATGGACTGGCTGGGCATGCAGCCCGACGAAGGCCCCTTCTACCAGATGCAGCGCATGGACCGCTACCGCGAGGTCGTGGCGCAGATGCTGGCCGCCGGTACCGCCTACCACTGCTACAGCTCGCCCGAGGAAGTGGAAGCCATGCGCGAGGCCGCCCGCGCCCGCGGCGACAAGCCGCGCTACGACGGCACCTGGCGCCCCGAGCCCGGCAAGACGCTGCCCGCCATCCCGGCCGGCCGCCAGCCCGTGGTGCGCTTCAAGAACCCGCAGGAAGGCGCCACGTCCTGGAACGACATGGTCAAGGGCACCATCAGCTTTGACAACACCGAGCTCGACGACCTGATCATCGCCCGCCCGGACGGCACCCCCACCTACAACTTCTGCGT
This sequence comes from Achromobacter deleyi, assembly GCF_902859705.1. Lineage (GTDB taxonomy): Bacteria > Pseudomonadota > Gammaproteobacteria > Burkholderiales > Burkholderiaceae_B > Achromobacter > Achromobacter deleyi. Next base: position 158,739 of record NZ_CADIJO010000006.1, read on the forward strand.
GGTGGTCGACGACTGGGACATGGGCATCACCCACGTGCTGCGCGGCGATGACCACGTCAACAACACCCCGCGCCAGATCAACATCCTGCGCGCGCTGGGCGCCACCCTGCCCGAATACGGCCACGTGCCCATGATTCTCGGCCCGGACGGCGAAAAGCTGTCCAAGCGCCACGGCGCGGTCAACGTCATGGAATACGACAACGAGGGCTACCTGCCCGAGGCCATGATCAACTACCTGGCCCGCCTGGGCTGGAGCCACGGCGACGACGAACTCTTCAGCCGCGAACAGCTGGTGCAGTGGTTCGACACCCGCCACCTGTCCAAGTCCGCTTCGCAGTGGGACCCCAAGAAGCTGAACTGGGTCAACGCCCACTACATCAAGCAGATGGACAACGCCGAGCTGGCCGAACGCGTGGCCCCGCGCGTGGCCAACCGCGGCGGCCATCCGGAAAAGATCGACCTGCCGGGCGTCATGGGCCTCTTGAAAGACCGTGCCGAAACGCTTGAGCAGCTGGCCGACGGCGCCATGCTGTTCTGCGGCGAATTCAAGCCGGCCGCCCCCGAACTGGTCGAGCAGCACCTGACCGCCGCCGCCCGCGAGGCACTGGCCGACTTCGCCCAGCGCGCCGCCGGCACCGACTGGACCCGCGAAGCCATCTCGGCGCTGATCAAGGCCGTGCTGGCCGACCGCGGCCTGAAAATGCCGCAACTGGCGATTCCGCTGCGCGTGGCCGTGACGGGCCAGACCCAGACGCCGGCCGTGGACGCCGTGCTGGCGCTGCTGGGCAAGGACACCGTGCAAAAGCGCCTGGCCGCGATCTGATCGCCGCGCCCGGCCCCGTGCCGGGCACAGGCCCCAAAAAAAAGCCCCGAACGGCGTAGCCGGACGGGGCTTTTTCCATGGCGCGAGGCCTCGGCGCCGCTACGCCGCCTGGGGCCGGGATTTCAACGCACGCGAGAAAAACGCGCCCAACAGCGGCAGCAGCACGGCCGAGCCGCCGAACAGCACCGCCGCGCCGACCTCGTCCACCACCGCGCCGGCCAGCGCCACGCCGGCCGCCTGGCCCATGAACAGGCACGACGCGAACCATGCCACCGCCGTGCCGCGCGCGGACGGCACCATCTGCGTGGCGTTGGTCTGCAAGGTGGCGTGCAGCAGGTAGTAGCCAAAGCCGGCCAGCACGCTGGCCAGCAGGCTCCAGAGCCACACCGGCCCCAGCAGGTACGACAGGAAGGCCACGCCCAGCACCAGCCCGCCCGCGACCGCCAGGCCGCGTTCGCCCAGGCGCTTGAGAATGCGGCCCGCCACCACCGTGTAGAGCAGCCCGCCCACCGCATACACCGCCACCAGCGCACCGGCGGCGGTCAGCGAGATATCGAAGCGTTCGTGCAGATACGAGGGCGCGAAGGCCAACGCGCCAAAGACCAGCAGGCCTTCGATGAACACCGTGGCCAGCACCACCCGCGCCCAGGGCGTGCCCAGCACCTGGCGCGCCTGCGCCACGAAACCCTGGCGGGGCGCGTTCGGATCCACCACGCCCATCCCGGCGCGGCGCTGGCGCCGCACTTCCAGGTGCAGCAGCACGCCCACCGCCAGATAGCCGCACACCAGGGCGGCAAAGGCCCAGCGCCAGCCCAGCGTGTCGGCGAACAGGCCGCCGGCCAACTGGCCTGTCGCCATGCCCAGGATGGTGCCCGTCAGAAAACGCGCCAGCGTCGCCTGGCGCCGCTCGTAGGGCACGGTGTCGCCGATCCAGGCCATCGACAGCGGCACGATGCCCGCCCCCGCCGCCCCGGACAGGGCGCGGCAGACCACCAGCATGTCCAGCGTCTCGGCCGCGACGGCCCCGGCGCTGCCCACCGCACAGGCAAAGGTCGCCACGCTGACAACGCGGTATTTGCCATAGCGGTCGCCGACCGGCCCGAAGAACATCTGCAGCACGCCGTAGGCCACGGCGAACGCGGTCACCGCGCGCGCGGCCTGCCCGGTGGTGGCGCCGAATTCGGCCGCCAGTTGCGGCAACATGGGATCACAGATGCGAAAGGCGCTGGCGCTGACGAAAGCGGCCAGGGCCAGGAGCGCGATGGCTCGCGCTTCAGAGGAAAGGGCAGGCATGAAAGACCGGCGGCGGGAGGGAAGGCGAAGTTCGCACCTTACCCTACCCGGCCAGAAGCCGTCATCAATACGGCAGGCGGTAACCCTGCGGCATGCGGCGCGCGGTCACGACCTGGCCGCCGCTTTTCAGTTCGCGCAGCGTCAGCTTGGCCTGCTCGACCTTTTCGACGCGGTAGCGGTTGACGTAGATCGGGTCGGCGGCGTCGACGATTTCGCCGTTCGATTGCGTGGTCTGCATGGTGTAGATGCCGTCGACGACGCTCCAGCAGCCGGTTTCACGCAGGGCCGGACGCGTCTTGCGGCCGATCTTGAGCTGCGTTTCGTAGGCCATGCGGCCGTCGGCGTACAGCACGGTCAAGGCCTGGAAATCGCCGCTGACGCCGCGCGGCTTCGAATTCGAATACCAGGTGCCGACCATGGGATCGCCGCTCTTGGCCGGCACGCAGGCCATCGGCTTGGGCGGCCCTTCCGGCTGAGCCTCGGTAATGGAGGCGGGTTTGCGGGCGACACAGCCGCCCAGGATCAGAACGGCGCAGACCACGCCCGCCGTACGCAAATACACACTGCTCATGACTTCCTCAACACGTCTGTCGACGCGTCGCGCCGCTCAGATCGGCGCGCCCCTCGCGCAGCAAACATCACGCACTCTAAAGAGGCGTCCATGAAGAATCAACGACGATCCGCGCCAAGTGCAATTGCGCAACAGTCCGTCGTGCAAAGCGCCCGCTTTACCGCGCTAACACGCAAAAATGCGTTGGTTTCACACGACAGTGCGGCCGCCGCGCGCGGCCTTTTCGCGCAGCATTTCTTCCATGCGCGCCGCCGCCGGCGACAGGCTGCGGCCCGCCAATCGCGTGATACCCAGCTCGCGTTCGATGCGCGGCCGCGCCAGCGGCACGAAGGCCAGTTCCGGGGAATCCGGCGGCACGCCCAGCTGCGCCAGCACCGTCACGCCCACGCCGCGTTCCAGCATCGCCAGCAGCGACATCATGTTGGACACGAACACCTGCCGCTCCATCATGAAGGCCGCCTGCGGGTAATCGGCCAATTGCCGATGGGCCACCGTGCCCACCAGCGGCAGGGTGGCGATCTCGCGCCAGGTCACCGACTTGCGGCTCGCCAGCGGATGGCCGCGATGGCAGACCAGCCCGAACGCATCGCGCAACAGCGGCTCGAACGACAGGCGCCGGTCGCGCAGCACCGGGCTGCACACGCCCAGTTCCACCTCGCCCGCCAGCACCATGCGTTCCACACCTTCCGAGTTGTCGTCGAACAGGCGCAGCGCCACCGCCGGATAGCGTTCGCGGTACGTCGCCACCAGTTCGGGCAGCCAATGCGTCGCCACCGTCGCTACCGACGCCATCGTCAGCGTGCCGGCCTGGTTGCTGGCCAGCCCCGACAAGGTGCCGGCCACCCGGTCATGGTGCTCGACCAGTTCACGCGCCAGCGGCAGGCAGTCCTGCCCGAACCGCGTCAACGCGTTGCCGTTGCCGCGCTCGAACAGCGGCTGGCCCAGGCGCTGCTCCATCTCGCGGATCGACAGCGACAGCGCCGGCTGCGAGCGGAACGCCCGCGCCGCCGCCGCGCGGAAGCTGCGCAATTCGGCCACCAGCAGGAAGTGGCGGTAGTGCGTGATCGACAGTTCGGGCAGCGCGGGCATGGATCAGTCTGATTTTGTAGAACTTATCGATTTATAGGAAAAATAAAGTTTTCTCATCATAGGCCGCCCCGTAACATGGCCGCAATGACTACCGCGACCCTTGCCCCCGCTGCTTCCTACGATGTCGATCCGCTGGACTTCAGCCTGGCCGACCGTCTTGCCACCCGTTCCGTCGGAAGAGGCCGGCTGCTGATCGGCCCGGCCGCCGCATCCGGCATCCCTGCCAAGCCACACTCGGCCGCCGCATCCGCCCCGGCCACGCGCCTGGGCGACGCTGCCGCATCACAATCACCTGCTCGCCCCGGCCTGTTGTTCGTGCCGGGCGGCTACCACGGCGCCTGGTGCTACGCGCACTACCTGGATTACTTCGCTCGCGCCGGCCTGCCCTGCGCCGCCGTGGATGTCCGCGGCCACGGCCCGCTGCCGCAAGGCGCCGATTTCATCCACGCCCACATCGCCGACCTGGCCCAGGACGTCATCGCCGCGCTCGATGCGCTGGACGGCCCCACCGTCGTCGTCGGCCACAGCGTGGGCGCCCTGCCCACCCTGCTCGCCGCCACCCGGCGATCCGTCGCCGGCATCATCCTCATGGCGCCCTCCCCGCCCGGCAACCTGCCCGGTGCGCGGGCGCTGCCCCCCGTCCCCGAAGGCGTCGTCCGCCAGCCGCCCGCCGACACCGAAGTCCGCGCCCGATTTCTCGCCACCGCACCCGACCGCGACGTCAGCGCCGTGATGCGCCGCCTCAGCCCCGAAAGCCCCCAGGTGCTCAACGACCGCTACCTGCTGCGCGTGCCCGTCGACCCCGCCGCCATCACCGCCCCCGGCCTGTGCCTGGAAGCCGGCCTGGACTCGCACGACCGCCACCCGCCCGGACAAGACCAAGCCATCGCCCGCCTGTATGGCTTCGCCCACGCCGTCCTTGCCGGGCAGCCGCACTGCATGATGTACGGCGACCACTGGCAAGCCAGCGCCGCGGCCGTCCTGGACTGGCACCGCCAGCAATTCGGCTAACCCCGAACAAGGCGCCGACGCCACTGACACCTCCCCCACCAAGCCCCAAAGCCCAACCCGCCCGCAGCACAGCCTCACCGCCCCAGCACAAAACAATAACGGCGCCCATCGGCGCCGCCAGGAGACAAGCATGACCCGCACCCCATCCCATCCCGCCACGGCCACACTGCGCCGCCCCGCCCTGCGCGCCCTGCTCGCCAGCGCCACCCTGCTGCTGGCCGGCGCCGCCCACGCTGCCGGCTGGCCCGAAAAACCCATCACCCTCATCGTCCCGTCCGCAGCAGGCGGCGCCGCCGACCTCACCGCCCGCACCTTCGCCCAGTTCCTGGGCAAGCAGACCGGCCAGACCGTCATCGTCGAAGACCGCCCCGGCGCTGGCGGCATCGTCGGCACCAACGCCGCCAAGAACGCTGCCGCCGACGGCTACACCTTCCTCTTGTCCACCAACTCCACCCACGCCGCCAACCAGTTCCTGTACAAGAGCCTGCCCTACGACGCCCAGAAAGACTTCGTCCAGATCGGCATGCTCGGCACCTTCGGCACCGTCGGCATCGTCGCCCCCGACAGCCCCTACCGCACCGTTCCCGAACTCGTCGACTACGCCAAGAAACACCCCGGCGAAGTCTTCTTCGGCTACTACAGCTCGTCCTCCCAGGTCCCCGCCGAACTCTTCAAGAAACGCGCCGGCATCGACATCGGCGCCGCCGGCTACAAGAACATCACCCAGATCATCACCGACCTGCGCGGCAAACAGATCGGCTTCGCCTTCGTCGACTACCTCACCGCCATGGGCCAGATCGACGGCAAAGGCCTCGCCCCCCTGGCCGTCACCGCCGACAAACGCCACCCCGCCTGGCCCGACGTCCCCACCATGTCCACCTACTACCCCGACTTCATCGTCGCCGGCTGGCTAGGCATCTCCGCCCCCGCAGGCACCCCGCCCGACATCGTCGCCAAAATGAACGCCGCCACCCAAGCCGCGGTAAAAGACACCCCCACCGCCGACAAACTCCGCGCCCTGGGCCTGACCCCCGAAGCCATGGACACCCCCCGCTTCGACACCTTCGTCAAGGAAGACACCGCCCGCTGGAAGGAATGGATCAAGATCTCGGGCATACAACCCCAATAAAGACGCACAAAAAACGCTCTCTATATAGAGACGATCCAAAAAGAAAGGCCAACTGCCCCAAAAGCAGTTGGCCCAACACAAGCAACGCCCACGCAAGCGCGCAGCGACACCACCGCCCCAGCGCAACGCCTACCCCGCGCAAGCGCGCAGCGGCATCGCCGCTCGCAAGACACCCCAACGCCAAAGAAGGCCGCCCGCGCGGCCGCTTTGGCGACCCCGCCCCCTCCTCCTCCCCCAAAACGATCGTGGCCACCACGCCAAGCACACCGCCCGCCCCAACGGCCGGCAGTAATGCACATCAAGAGCGCGTGACGGGGCAGGCGGGTGAGGGCGGGGCGTGTAGATTGCGCCCGAGGGAATCCGTAGGGAAGGCCGAAGGCCTGTACGAGGATGACAACGGGGCAGTCCGGAGCGAAGGCTCCGGACCGCAATCGTAGCCCCGCCCTCACCCGCCTGCCCCGTCACGCGCGCCTTAAGAACTCAAAGCGGCAACCTCAACTCATGCTTAATCTCACGCAAAGCCACAATCGTCCGAGTCTGCCGAATCCCTGGCATATTGAACAAAAACCGATGCAAAAACCGATCATAGGCCTCAGGACTCTCAACCAGGATCTTCAACAGAAAATCAGAATCCCCCGTCACCGCATAGCACTCAAGAATCTCCGGCGCATCCCGCACTGACCGCTCGAAGTTTTCCACCGTATTCGCCGAATGCCGCTCCAGGCTGATCTGCGCGAACATGCACCCCAGCCCCACCTTGCTGCGATCCACCTGCGCGCTATAGCCCTGGATCACCCCGCTCGCCTCCAGCGCCTTCACCCGCCGCCACACCGGCGCCGCCGACAGCCCCACCTTTTCAGACAACTGCTGCGCCGAAGCCCGGCCGTCCTCCTGCAGGGCCTTGAGGATGCCGATATCGGTCTTGTCCATCGTTTTGTCTCCTGTTTGGGTCGAAATTCCGCGAACACGAAATATTCATTGCGAATTATAGGGATAGCACGATCCAAAAACGCAATAAACCTGATGCTGCGCGAACCTATCATGGTGCCGACTACAGGAGTATTCACGATGGACGGTACCCCCGCCGCCGAGCCCCAGCTGGACCTTGACTACCAGCTCGCCGACAACCTCACTCGCGAGACCGGCCGCATCTTTCTCACCGGCACCCAGGCCCTGGTGCGCATCATGCTCACCCAGCGCCGCATCGACCGCGAGCGCGGCCTGAACACCGCCGGCTTCGTGTCCGGCTACCGCGGCTCGCCCCTGGGCGGCGTCGACATGGCCATGTGGAAAGCGCAGAAAGCGCTGGACGCCAACCAGATCTCGTTCCTGCCCGGCATCAACGAAGACATGGCCGCCACCGCCGTCATGGGCACCCAGCAGGCCGGCGTGCGCGCCGACCGCAATGTCGATGGCGTATTCGCCATGTGGTACGGCAAAGGCCCCGGCGTCGACCGCGCGGGCGACGCCCTGCACCACGGCAACGCCGCCGGCGCGTCGCGAAACGGCGGCGTGCTGGTCGTCGTCGGCGACGACCACACCGCCGTGTCCTCGTCCATTCCGCACGCCAGCGAAGCGTCCCTCATCGGCTGGCAGATGCCCATCGTGCATCCGTCCTCCATCGACGAATACGAAACCTTCGCCCTGTGGGGCTGGGCCCTGTCGCGCCATGCCGGCACCTGGGTCGCCTTCAAGGCGGTCTCCGAAACCATCGAAAGCGGCCATTCCTTCACGCCCGCGCCCGTCGTCGCCTACGACATGCCGGCCGACCCCGACCTGCCGCCCGAAGCGCTGGAATATTCCGCCCGCGACTTCCTGTCGCTGGCCGTCGAAACCCGCATGAACCTGCGCATGAAGGCCGTCACCGCCTTCGCACGCCGCCACAGCATCGACCGCCTGACCTGTCCGGCGCCGCGCGCCACCGTCGGCATCGTCACCGTCGGCAAGGCCCACCTGGACGCCATGGAAGCGCTGACGCGGCTGGGCGTGGACACCGTCACCGCCAACGCGCCCGTGCGCATCTACAAGCCCGGCCTGACCTGGCCGCTCGATGCCGAACGCATGCTGGAATTCGCGCGCGGCCTGTCGCACATCCTCGTCATCGAGGAAAAAGGCGCCGTCGTCGAGACCCAGCTCAAGGACCTGCTGTTCAACCTGCCCGAGCGCGCCACCGTCATCGGCAAGAAGGGCTTTGACGGCGAACTCGTGGTGCCGTCGGCCGGCCAATTGCGGCCCTCGCTGCTGGCCCGCCCGCTGGCCGCCTGGCTGTCGCGCACCGCCGGCTTGCAGACCGGCACCGACCTGACCGGCTTCGAGTGCCAGGACACCCTGTCCAACGATGCCGACGGCATGCGCCGCCGCCCCTACTTCTGTTCGGGCTGTCCGCACAGCACCTCGACCAAGGTGCCAGAAGGCAGCCAGGCGCTGTCCGGCGTGGGCTGCCACTACATGGCCGCCTGGATGGACCGCGACACCGGCGGCCTGACCCAGATGGGCGGCGAAGGGGTCGACTGGATCGGCCTGTCGCGCTATACCAAGATGCCGCACATCTTCCAGAACATGGGAGAAGGCACCTACTACCACTCCGGCTACCTGGCCATTCGCCAGGCCGTGGCCGCCAAGGCCAACATCACCTACAAGATCCTGTTCAACGACGCGGTCGCCATGACGGGCGGCCAGCCGGTGGACGGCCCGATCTCGGTGCCGCAGATCTGCCAGCAGCTGCGCGGCGAGAACGTCGCCCGCATCGTCGTCACCAGCGACGAGCCCGAAAAGTACCAGGGCGTGGACCTGGGCCCCGGCATCAAGGTGCACCATCGCCGCGAGCTTGACGCCCTGCAACGCGAACTGCGCGAGATCGCCGGCGTCACCGTGCTCATCCACGACCAGACCTGCGCCGCCGAAAAGCGCCGCCGCCGCAAGAAGAACCAGTTCCCCGACCCGGCGCGCCGCATGCTGATCAACAGCGCGGTCTGCGAAGGCTGCGGCGACTGCGGCGTGAAATCGAACTGCCTGTCGGTGGTGCCGCTGGAAACGCCCTACGGCCGCAAGCGCGCCATCGACCAATCCAGCTGCAACAAGGACTATTCCTGCGCCGAAGGCTTCTGCCCCAGCTTTGTGTCCGTCATGGGCGGCAAACCTCGCAAGAGCGCCGCCCCCAAGGCCGACCAGGAACACCTGCAGCAACTGATCCAGCAACTGCCGTTGCCGCAGTTGCCCGCGCTGGACCGCCCCTATCGCCTGCTGGTCGCGGGCATGGGCGGCACCGGCGTCATCACCATCGGCGCGATCGTCTCGATGGCCGCCCACCTGGAAGGCCTGTCGGCCGCCGTGCTGGACCTGACCGGCCTGGCGCAAAAAGGCGGCACCGTCGTCAGCCATATCCGGCTGGCGCCGGCTGGCGCTGCCGCCGGCCCCGTGCGGCTGGACTGGCAGCAGGCCGACGCCGCGATCCTGTGCGACCCGGTCGCCTCCGTCGCGCCGGATTCGCTGGGCGCGCTGCGCCGCGGCCACACCCGCGTCACCGTCAACACCTACGTCGCGCCGGTGTCCGACTTCACCCGCAACCCCGACGCCGCCATGCGCCCCGAGGCCCTGCTGGCCAAGATCCGCCACGCCGCGGGCGAGGCCAACACTGCCGCCATCGACGCGCACGAGGCCGCGCTGGCCCTGTTCGGCGACAGCATCCTGTCCAACATGTTCATGCTGGGCTATGCCTGGCAGCGCGGCGGCGTGCCGCTGTCGCAGGCCGCTATCAACCGCGCCATCGAACTGAACGGCGTGGCGGTGGCCGCCAACCGGGCCGCCTTCGACAGCGGCCGCCTGGCCGCGCACCAGCCCGACGCCCTGGACGGCGCGCTGCGCCCCCGCGCTCAAGTCGTGCAACTGCATGTGCCCGAAACGTTCGAGCGCGCCGTGGCCCGCCGCGTCGACGACCTGACCGCCTACCAGGACGCCGCCTACGCCAGCCAGTACCGCGACGTCGTCGAACGCGTCGCGGCCCGCGAACGCGAGCTGGCCCCCGATGCCAAGACCCCGCGCCTGGCCCTGGCCGTGGCGCGCAGCCTGTTCAAGCTGATGGCCTACAAGGACGAATACGAAGTTGCGCGGCTCTACACCGGCGAGGCCTTCCAGGCGCAGCTGCAAGGCCAGTTCGAAGGCGACTACAGCCTGCGCTTTCACATGGCCCCGCCGATCTTCGCCCGCAAGGACCCGCGCACCGGCATACCGCGCAAGGTCACGCTGGGCCCGCGCACCATGACGGCACTGAAGCTGCTGACCCGCTTCAAGCGCCTGCGCGGCACCTGGTTCGATCCGTTCGGCCACACGGCCGAGCGCAAGATGGAGCGCGCCCTGGTCGGCGAGTACCGCCAGACCATAGACCGGTTGCTCGCAGGGTTGAATCGCGACACGCTCGCCCAAGCGGCTACAATCGCCGCCCTTGCAGAAACCATACGCGGCTTCGGCCACGTCAAGGCAGCCAACGTCGAGAAGTACCGGACAGAGTTGGCTCGCTTGATGCAAAGCTATACGGCGCCTGCCCCGCGCGATGTACCCCTGCGGAAAACCGCATAAACACTCGCGTTGAGCGGTCCTGTCCCGGGCGCGCCTTAGCAGGCGCGCCCGGTGCATTTGGTAACAATCTTTTGGGAACTTGGTCCTATCTTCTTCTTGTGGGTGTCGTACTCGATCACTAGAATTAGTGTCCAACGAGGGGTGCTACACTATATGTTGTGGTCGCCTAACCGCTGATTCTCGTCGGCCACGCCACACGGATACGTCCGTCCAAGCGTTGCGACCCCCTCAATAAGATCCAATTTCGTACCTGACATGACGTCGTCATGTCGCTATCTACGCGCTTTTCGCACAGGAGCTTCCATGCAGACTACGATCGCCTCTGTGACCCGGCCCTCGGCCGTGCCGCCCTCTCAAACCGATTCCCCGGCCGACGCCAATGGCGGGCAATGGGCCAGCTACAACATCATTCGCCGCAATGGCTCGGTGGTCGGGTTCGAACCCAGCAAGATCGCCATCGCCATGACCAAGGCCTTCCTGGCCGTCAACGGCGGCCAGGGCGCAGCCTCGGCCCGCGTGCGCGAACTGGTGGAACAGCTGACGTCCCAGGCCGTCAACGCGCTGGTGCGCAACCGCCCCGGTGGCGGCACCTTCCATATTGAAGACATCCAGGACCAGGTCGAACTGGCCCTGATGCGCTCGGGCCAGCACGACGTTGCCCGCGCCTATGTGCTCTACCGCGAAAAGCGCACCCAGGAACGCGCCGCCGCTGCTGCTGCCGAAGGCCAGCAGAAGGCTGACGCCGCGCCGCAGGAACACGTGCTGAACGTCACGGACGCGGGTGTCCGCCGTCCGCTGGACATCGCCGAACTGCGCGCCACCATCGTCGCCGCTGGCGAGGGCCTGGCCGAATTCATCGATTCGGAAGCCATCCTGAAGGAAACGGTCAAGAACCTGTACGACGGCATCCCCGTCGACGAGGTCTACAAGTCCGCCATCCTGTCGGCGCGCGCGCTGGTCGAAAAGGACCCGGCCTACAGCCAGGTCACCGCTCGCCTCCTGCTGCACACGATCCGCAAGGAAGTGCTGGGCGAAGAAGTCTCGCAAGACGGCATGGGCGCTCGCTACGCCGAATACTTCCCCACGTTCATCGCCCGCGGCATCGAAGGCGGCCTGCTGTCGCCCGACCTGGCCAGCTATGACCTGACCAAGCTCGGCAAGGCGCTGAACGCCAAGCGCGACCTGCAATTCGGCTACCTCGGCCTGCAGACCCTGTACGACCGCTACTTCCTGCACATCCGCGGCACCCGCATCGAACTGCCGCAGGTGTTCTTCATGCGCGTGGCCATGGGCCTGGCGCTGCGCGAAACCGACCGCGAAACCCGCGCGATCGAGTTCTACGAGATCCTGTCGTCGTTCGACTTCATGAGCTCGACCCCGACGCTGTTCAACTCGGGCACCCTGCACTCGCAGCTGTCGTCGTGCTACCTGACCACCGTCTCCGACGATCTGGAAGGCATCTACGACGCCATCAAGGAAAACGCACTGCTGGCCAAGTACGCCGGCGGCCTGGGCAACGACTGGACCCCGGTGCGCGCGCTGCGCAGCCACATCAAGGGCACCAACGGCGAAAGCCAGGGCGTGGTCCCGTTCCTGAAGGTCGTCAACGACACCGCCGTGGCGGTGAACCAGGGCGGCAAGCGCAAGGGCGCGGTCTGCACGTACCTGGAATCGTGGCACCTGGACATCGAAGAATTCCTGGAACTGCGCAAGAACACCGGCGACGAACGCCGCCGCACGCACGACATGAACACGGCGAACTGGATTCCCGACCTGTTCATGAAGCGCGTCATGGAAGGCGGTGAATGGACGCTGTTCTCGCCGTCCGACTGCCCCGACCTGCACGACAAGTACGGCCGCGCATTCGAAGAAGCCTACGTCGGCTACGAAGCACGCGTTGCCAGCGGCGAACTGAAGCTGTTCAAGAAGATGCCTGCGCTGAACCTGTGGCGCAAGATGCTGTCGATGCTGTTCGAAACCGGCCACCCCTGGATCACGTTCAAGGATCCTTGCAACATCCGTTCGCCGCAGCAGCACGTCGGCGTGGTCCACAGCTCGAACCTGTGCACCGAGATCACCCTGAACACCAACGAATCCGAAATCGCGGTGTGCAACCTGGGTTCCGTGAACCTGGTCGCCCACATGAAGCCGGCAGCCGGCGGCGGTTTCGAACTCGACCACGACAAGATCAAGCGCACGGTCAGCATCGCCATGCGCATGCTCGACAACGTCATCGACATCAACTACTACGCCGTCGAGAAGGCCCGCAACTCCAATGCGCGCCACCGTCCGGTGGGCATGGGCATCATGGGCTTCCAGGATTGCCTGCAGATGATGCGCGTGCCGTACGCCTCGCAAGACGCCGTTGAATTCGCGGATCGCTCGATGGAAGCGGTGTGCTATCACGCCTACTGGGCCTCGAGCCTGCTGGCTGAAGAGCGCGGTCGCTATCAATCGTACGAAGGCTCGCTGTGGTCGCGTGGCATCTTGCCGCAAGACACGTTGAAGATGCTGCGTGATGAACGCGGTGGTCATGTCGAGGTCGATGAATCGAGCACGCTCGATTGGGATACGTTGCGCGCGCGCATCAAACAACACGGCATGCGCAACTCCAATTGCATCGCAATCGCCCCAACCGCGACTATTTCCAATATCATTGGTGTATCTGCGTGCATCGAACCCACTTTCCAGAACTTGTACGTTAAATCGAATCTCTCCGGCGAGTTCACGGTCGTTAACGATTACCTCGTGCGTGACCTGAAGAAACTCGGTCTCTGGGACGAAGTCATGGTCGCCGACCTCAAGTACTTCGACGGCAGCCTGTCCCGCATCGATCGCGTACCTTCCGAACTCCGCGAACTCTACGCCACCGCGTTCGAAGTCGAACCGAGCTGGCTGGTTGAATGCGCGTCGCGTCGCCAGAAGTGGATCGACCAGGCACAGTCCCTGAACATCTACATGGCTGGCGCATCGGGCAAGAAACTCGACGACACCTACAAGCTGGCTTGGAAGCGTGGCCTGAAGACGACCTACTACCTGCGTACCCTTGGCGCCACCAGCGCCGAGAAGTCCACGGGACGCGGCGGCGAACTGAACGCCGTCACTGCTGGCGGTCAATCCACCGCCGCCCCCGTGTCCGCTGCACCTGTTTTGCCGGAACCCGAAGTTCTCGGGGCGGTTTGCACCATGCGGCCGGGTGACCCCGGCTTCGAAGAGTGCGAAGCCTGCCAATAAACCGCCTCCGGAGAATGAATCATGATTAATTGGGAAGACGACACCCTCGCCACGCAACCTGCACAAGCCCCCGCACCCGCGGCGGGTGGGCAGGCTGCGCCCGAAGTCCGGGCGGCGACCGGCGTGTTCGGCGACACCGCCCTGCCCACGCCCGCCGCGCCTGAACACGCGGCAGGCCTGGCGGCCAGCGGCGCCGCCACCTCGCAGCGCGTGAAGGTTGCAGACAAGCGCATCATCAACGGCGAAACCGACGTCAACCAGCTGGTGCCGTTCAAGTACAAGTGGGCTTGGGAAAAGTACCTGGCCACTTGCGCCAACCACTGGATGCCGCAAGAAATCAACATGTCGCGCGACATCGCCCTCTGGAAGAACCCCAACGGGCTCACCGAGGACGAGCGCCGCATCGTCAAGCGCAACCTGGGTTTCTTCGTCACGGCCGACTCGCTGGCCGCGAACAACATCGTGCTGGGCACCTACCGCCACATCACGGCGCCTGAATGCCGCCAGTTCCTGCTGCGCCAGGCCTTCGAAGAAGCCATCCACACGCACGCCTATCAATACATCGTCGAAAGCCTGGACCTGGACGAAGCGGAGATCTTCAACGCTTACAACGAAGTGCCGTCCATCCGCGCCAAGGACGAGTTCCTGATCCCGTTCATCGACGCGATCGCGGACCCCAACTTCAAGACGGGCACGCCCGAAGCCGACCAGACGCTGCTCAAGTCCCTGATCGTCTTCGCTTGCCTGATGGAAGGCCTGTTCTTCTACGTTGGCTTTACGCAGATCCTGGCGCTGGGCCGCCAGAACAAGATGACCGGCGCGGCCGAGCAGTACATGTACATCCTGCGCGATGAATCCATGCACTGCAATTTCGGCATCGACCTGATCAACACCGTCAAACTCGAGAATCCGCACCTCTGGACGCCGGAATTCCGCGAAGAAATACGAGAACTCTTCCGCAAAGCGGTCGAACTCGAATACGCTTACGCCGAAGACACGATGCCGCGCGGCGTGTTGGGCTTGAACGCACCCATGTTCAAATCCTACCTGCGCTTCATCGCCAACCGTCGTTGCCAGCAAATCGGTATCGAACCGCTGTACCCGCAGGAAGAAAATCCCTTCCCGTGGATGGCGGAAATGATCGATCTTAAGAAGGAACGCAACTTTTTTGAAACTCGCGTGATCGAATACCAAACTGGTGGCACGCTGAGCTGGGAGTAACGTAGTTCGCCATCAGGTCCGGCGCGGGCACGCTCAAAGAGCGTCGCGTTCGCGCCAGGCCTGACGGCGATCTCCCAGGTCAGGGTGTTTTCGAACACGTAGAACAAGCGGTAGGCGGTCTGTGATCAGACTGCCCACCGGCGCCATTTGAAATGGCTCGCGCCAAAGGAGCGGGGGCCATATCAAATGGCTGTGCCGAATTCATTAGCGCAAACCGTAGTAGCTGTTGCTCGCACAGAACAGCGGCATGCGCCGATGAATAGCCCGGGCACGGTTCGCCTTGTTGGCGAGTCGGGGCACGGGTTTAAGTTCTGGGACCCCTGAACCTAAGGAGCATGACCATGGCAACAGCCAAGAAAGCCGTAAAGAAAGCGGTGAAGAAGCCCGCCGCCAAGAAGGCAGTAGCGAAGAAGGCCGCTCCGGCCAAGAAAGCCGCTGTCAAGAAGGTAGCAGTCAAGAAAGTCGCCGCCAAGAAACCTGCAGTGAAGAAGGTTGCCGCCAAGAAGCCGGCAGCCAAGAAGGTCGCAAAGAAAGCGGTAGCCAAGAAGGCCGTCGCCAAGAAAGTCGCGGCCAAGAAGCCGGTAGCCAAGAAGGCAGTGGCCAAGAAGGTCGTCGCCAAGAAGGCGGTTGCCAAGAAGGCCGTCGCCAAAAAGGCCGTCGCCAAGAAAGCGGTAGCCAAGAAGGTCGTCGCCAAGAAAGCGGTAGCCAAGAAGGCCGTCGCCAAGAAGGCGGTTGCCAAGAAGGCCCCCGCTGCCAAGAAGGCGGTTGCCAAGAAAGTCGTAGCCAAGAAGGCTCCGGCTGCCAAGAAGCCCGCTGCTGCAAAGCCTGCCGCTGCCAAGCCGGCTGCTGCCAAGAAGCCCGCCGCTGCCAAGAAGCCCGCTGCGAAGAAAGCCGCTCCGAAGAAGCCCGCTACGCCGCCGTCCACGGCTGCTGCGCCGGGCGCGAAGACCGCGCTGAACCCCGCCGCGTCGTGGCCGTTCCCGACGGGTGGCCGTCCGTAATCGGACCGGTCCACATCGGTAGCAGCACCTCAAGCCGCCTGGCCCTGGCCAGGCGGTTTTTTATTGCCCCGAGGGTTCCCCCTTTTGCGCCGTCCGCCCCGGCGATCGCCTCATCCGGACACTACCGTAGCGCCATTGGCGTGAGACAATAAAAGCCGTCTTTATTTGGTAGATCGCGTCCATGCTCGGTGAAATCCTTCGCTTCCTGCTCGAAATCGCATTCACGCTGTTCGGCGCGGCCCTGATCGCCCGCGCCTGGATGCACGCGATACGACTGCACCCCTTCAATCCGCTGGCACGCGTCATCTACCAGGCCACCAACTGGCTGGTGCTGCCGCTGCGCAAGATCATCCCCGCCGGCAACAAGATCGACTGGACCAGCATCGTGGCCGCCTGGCTGGCGGCGCTGGCCTATCTGGTGCTGATCTGGATGGTCGCGCTGGGCGCCCTGCTGCCGGCCGTGCTGCTGCCCAAGTTCCTGCTGGGCGCCGTGTTCATGGCGGCCAAGTGGGCGTTGAACCTGGTCGTGTGGCTGACCCTGATCCAGGCCGTGCTGTCCTGGGTCAACCCGATGGCCCCCATGATGCCGCTGCTGCAGGCCCTGACCGCCCCGCTGCTGGACCCGGTTCGCCGGCTGCTGCCGCGCACCTCGATCGACTTCTCGCCGCTGGTGCTCTTGATCGTGGCCCAGATCGTGCTGATGGTGCTGGCCCGCCTGAGCTACAACGTGGTGGGCGTCTGACGCGCACCCGATAGACAGCCGCTGGCAAGGCGCCAGCGGGCACTGACAAAAAAGCCCAGGCATTTCCGCCTGGGCTTTTTTTGGTTCCGAGCGGGCTGCAGGCTCGCGCCCTGCCCGCTCGTCATCACGCCGGAATCGTGGCGTAGATGTCGATCAGCTTCTTGCGGTCGATCTTGTGATTGTTCGACATCGGCAGCGCGGGGCAGGCCACCAGCTCGGACGGCACCATGTAGGGCGGCAGGCGCTGGGCCAGCCGGTCTTTCCAGCCCGACAGCGCATCCGGCTGCAGAAAGCGTGCATCGGCCTCGCCCGTTTCGCCGCCCGCCACGAAGCCGATCAGGCGCACTGCCGTGCCATCCGGCCGGCGCAGGACCGCGCAGGCGCCGCCTTCCACGCCCGGCAAGCCATGCAGCGCTTCGTCGATCTCGGCCAGCTCGATGCGATAGCCATTCAGCTTGATCTGGTCGTCCATGCGGCCGCGGCAGAACAGCAGCCCGTCGGCCTCCATCTGGCCCAGATCGCCCGTGCGAAAGCCGCGGCGGCCGTCTTCGGCCACGAACAGCTTGGCCTCGTTCAGGTCCGGGCGGTTCAGGTAGCCGCGCATGACGTGGTCGCCCACGATGCAGATTTCGCCGTCCTGCACCCGCAGTTCGCAATCGGGCTTGGCGTAGCCCACCGGCAGCGGATCGTGCACCGCCAGCACGGCGTCGGTGATGTCGATCCAGGTCGTGGCCACGGTGGCTTCGGTCGGGCCGTAGGTGTTCAGGATCACGGCGTCCGGGAAGCGCTGGCGCAGCTTCTTGGCCAGCGCCGCGGGCAAGGGCTCGCCGCAGAACAGGAAAGTGCGCAGCGTGGGCAACGTGGCCGGCGAGAAATCGCGGTTGGCCAGCTGCTGGTGCGCAAACGACGGCGTCGACACCCATACCGTGATGCCATTGGCCGCCAGCCGCGGCATCCAGGTGGCCGCCGCGCCGATCTGTTCGCGCGAATTCAGCACGCAGGTGCCGCCGGCGGCCAGCGTGGCGAACACTTCGTACATCGACAGGTCGAAGCTGAACGGCGCCTGGTTCATGAAGACTGGCGCATCGCCCAGGCCGAAGCTGCCCAGCATCCAGTCGCCGAGCAGGCCGACGCTTTCGCGGCCGATCTGCACGCCCTTGGGGTCGCCCGTGCTGCCGGACGTGAACATGACGTAGGCCAGGCCGCGCTCGGCCAGCTCGGCGCCGTCACCCGGTTCGAAGCCCCGGGCCGCGGTGTCGTACACCGCGGCGGCGCGCACGATCTCGACGATGCGGCGCAGGCGTTCGGGCGGGTAGATGGTGTCGACCGGCACGAACGGCGCGCCGATCAGCAAAGCGCCCACCATGGCGACGAAGAAAGAGGCCTCTTTGTGGCCGTAGATGGCCACGGGCACATCGGGAGCCGCGCCGTGCTCGCGGGCCTGGTCGGCCCACGCCACGGCTTCGTCGCGCAACTGCGCCCAGGTCAGGCTGCGGTCGGCCGCGACCACCGCCAGCGCGTCGGGCGCGCGGGCAGAGTCAACGAACTGGAAGGTCTTCAGGTCGAAACGCATGCCGAAACTCCGGGCATCAGATGGGGCTGCGGCCGCTGAACACGTACAGCGCCAGGGCAGCGAGAATCAGGGTGAGAACGCGCCCGAGAAAGCGCATGACGGGACGCGCCAGCGTGGCCTGCAGCGCCGGCCGCGTGCGGGCAGCGTTGATCAGCAGGTTATGGCCCACCGAATACGCCCCGAACATCAGGCCGCTGACGATGTAGTGCACCGACAGCCCGTTCCAGACGCCCATGGCCAGCAGCGTGGCAAAGATGCCGATGTTCTGCGCCGCCATGCGGTGGCGCGCGAAGAACGGGGTCTTGCTCAGCGCCTTGTAGATCGGCATGAACACGACGTCGCGCAGCCACTCGGACAGGCTGATGTGCCAACGGCGCCAGAAGTCCTGCGGATTGAGCGTGGCCAGCGGGTTGCGGAAGTTGATCGGCAGCGTGAAGCCGAACAGCATGCCGATACCGATGGCCATGGTGGAATAGCCGGCGAAATCGAAGAACAGGTAGGCACTGTAGAGCGAGGCGTTGAGCGCCACGCCGGTGAACGAATAATCGTGCGCATCCAGCGTCGCCAGGCCGTAGCGCCAGATCAATTCGGCCAGGCCGAATTTCTGGATCACGCCCAGCATGATCAATTCCAGGCCGGTCAGCCAGGTATTGAGATTCACGCCTTCATAACCGCGTTTCAAATCGGCCTGGAAACTGCGCCAGCGATACATCGGCCCGGCCAGCAGCGTCAGCGGGAAGAACAGGTAGATGAAATAGTCGAGCGGCGAGATGCGTTCGTTGCGCTGGGCAAACAGCAGCACGTCGATGGCGCGGAAGGTGGCGAACGACAGCCCCAGCATGGCGCCCAGGTGCGATACCCCGGTCTTGACCAGCAGCAGCGGCGTCATCGTGATGATGACGGCCAGCCAGGTGGGGATGTAGTTGCGGCGTACGGCCCACAACGCCGTGCCCGAAATGGCCAGCAGCGCCAGCGGCTGGTAGGGGCGCGCCCAGAACACCGCCATCCAGACGCCCAGGCAGATCACGCCGATGACGTGGCGATAGCCGATGCGCAGCGGCATGCCGAAGGAACGGTAGGCCAAAAGACCCAGCCCGCCGCACAGGGCGCCGCCGAAAAAGCTCAAGCTTGCGAACAATTCCATGCTGCGGTCAGAACTGTTGGTATTGGAATTCGACCTTGATAGGTCCGCCGCTACCCGTGGTGGGCTGCGCTTGCAGCACGAACACCAGGATCACCCCGATATACAGGCACAGATGCCAGAAGAAACGCCGGCCCCATGCCATGCCCGACTTGCGGGCGCCCTGATCCTGGGCGCCGTCGCCGGCAGCCGGATCGGCTTTACGAAAGAGTTTCATCGGGAAAAGTACTCCGCAATGCCTTGGTCCGCCATCGCCCAACCGAGCTCGGCCAAATGCATGTCATCACGCACCATGCCGGGTTCGAAGGGAATGCTGTACAGGTCCAGGCAACCCATCTGGTAGCGCGTGCACATGCCGGTAATGGCGGCCACCACCGGGTCGAAGCGTTCGACGTCGAGGATGAGCTTGGGGTTGAACGGCTGGATCACGAAGTAGGCCTTGACCTTGCGCTTTTGCAGCAAGGCCATGACGCGCGACAGGTCGCCCAGCTCGGTGCGGGTGATCGGGTCGACGTTGGCGAATTCGTTGCGGGCCGGCGAATACAGCGACGCCAGGTACTGCTTGTAGTAGTCGTCGCGCACGTCGTAGGGATTGTTGCTGCCCAGTTCGTGCTCGACCTCGCGCGCCTCATGCGTCAGGCGCGACCACTGCCCGGAATTCAGCCGCGCCGACGATGGCCATGACACGAAACGGTGCGCCGGGACCGACAGCTTGCTGCGCGGGCGATCGGGCGCGGGTTCCTTGCGCGTGTTCCACCACAGCGACAGCTTGTCTTTCAGCTCGGAGACCTGGCCATTGGCGATCAGCCACAGCAAGCCCCAATTGGCGTTGTCGGTGATCCAGTTCTGCATCTGCTCGCGCGTGCTGGGTTTTTCCCAGAGGCGGTCCCAGACCGGGCCGGTCACGTGTTCGGCAAATGCGCTGCGCGGCAGCTGCCCGCCCGAGGCGAACCAGGCCGGCGACACCATGATCACCAGCCGCGTGTTCGGCGTGAGCGAATCCGCCACCGATTCCAGCACGCTGACGATGCCGTACGACTGGAACATGGCGTGGCCATAGGCCAGCGTCGGCACCTTGAGCTCTTCGGGGAAGAAGCGGTAAGGCACGAAACGCAGGTCGTGGCTGGACAATTCGGACGACCCCAGCACGACCAGTGTGCCGTCGCTGAGCGCATTGCCCAGCCGGGTCAGGTTGACGTGCTGCGTGCCCCAATCCGGCCCCAGATTGGGCAGATAGTTGCTTTTGTCCGACGCCACCGTCGATACCGGGTGGACGATGCGGGTCAGCAGGTCATCCGCGCCGCAGTAGGCTCCGTACGCCAGGGCCACCGCCGTGGTGGCGGCCGCAACGTGGGACAGCAGGCGGGTATTACGAAAGATTGGCAGCGACATAGCCGGCGAGCGTGCGGACCGACTGCAGATGCTCTGCGATCTCGGGAGCCGGAATGCTGCAGCCGTACTCCGCCTCGACCGCCAGCGTGATGTCCACGGCGGCGAGCGAGTCGACCAGGCCGGTGGCAATCAGTTGAGTGTCGGGAGTGACTTTCTTCAGGACGATCGACTCGACGATCTCGCCGATCTTGGTGTGGAGTTCTTGCTCGGTATGCATAAATAAGTGCGGCGTTACGCGTTGCCTCGTCGGCAAAATATTCCCCGCCCCGAGATATAGGACGGCGAGTATACAAAAAAACGGTTGAAAATCGACTGACTTCTACCGCCACTTGGACCGACCCGCCGACGCACTTGGTTACATGAAAATTGCGCGTCGAGATCGCTCACGGGTGCAATCATGGCACTTCAAACGTTGAATCGCCATGAAACTTACAGACCAATTCGCTATAAAAGGCTCGTAAACGTTACGCCTGCGGGTAAATACCGGGTGCTGCGTTGCAGCGGAGCGACAGATTCTTACCTTCCTGACCAGGGGCTAAATCCGCCCCCGGTTGCTGAACCCGCCGCCGAGACGAAAAAAAGCCCGCTTGCGCGGGCTTTTTGCTGCCAGGGGCATGCCAACCGGCTTACATCGGCGTGACGCGGGTCGGGCCGGCGCCGCTGATGACCTGGACGCGCTGGCCGACGCTGATCGGCACATCGGCTTCCTGGGCCACGACGCGGGTTTCGCCGTTATCCAGGCGCACCGTGATTTCGTAGCCGGAATTCTTGCCCACGCGGTTTTCCACTGCATTGCCTGCCAGGGCGCCCAGGATGGCGCCGCCGACGGTGGCGATGGTGCGGCCCGTGCCGCCGCCGACCGCATTGCCAGCCACGCCGCCCAGCGCACCGCCGGCAAGCATGCCGACACCGCTGGACTTGTCGTTCTGGATGACGATCGGGCGCACGCCCGTAACCGTACCCGTGCGAACGATCTGCTCGCGCTGGGCCTGGTCATAGCTATAGACGCCGCTGGAGGCGCTGGGATTGGCGCAACCGCCCAAGACGGCCATCGAGGTCACGACAGCAGCCACGGCCAGCCACCGGCCAGTACGCGGCGTCAACAGGGAAAGGGTTTTGCTTTGGTTCATTTGGACTCCTCGTTCGGGCACTGCCGACGAACTGATCATACTCCGCCCACATAGGGCGAAAGCCTAACGTGCAACACACTGAAACGCACCGCCACGGGCGGAAAAGCCACTTGCGAAACCGGCCGCGGCGGAAAAAAGCCGCGGCGGCCGGGTGAATAGACGGCTATTCGACCGTGCTGGCGCGCTCAGGTTCCCGAAGGTCCCCGGGCCCGCTCGAACGGCGTTCAGACCGGCAGGTGAATGCCGTAGGTGGCATGCAGCACGGCGTCGATTTCGGCGCGCGACGGCGCGTGGTTCTGCGGACCGCGTGAGGCGATCTTGATGGCGCCCATGACGTTGCCCAGGCGGCAGCTGTCTTCCCAGCTCCAGCCGCTGGTCAGGCCATAGAGCAGGCCGCCGCGCTGTGCATCGCCGCAGCCGGTGGGATCGACCACCTGGGTGGCGCGCACCGGCGCGATCTGGATGGTCTTGCCTTCGGTCAACAGCGTGGCGCCTTCGGCGCCGCGCGTGACGACGACAGCCTGCAGCTTGGTGGCGATGTCGGCCATGCTGCGGCCCGTGCGTTGTTCCACCACGCCGGCTTCGTAGTCGTTGACGGTCAGCGCCTGGGCCAGGCCCAGCATGCGTTCCAGGTCGGCGCCGTCGAACAGCGGCATGGCCTGGCCCAGGTCGAAAATGAACGGAATGCCACGCTTATGCAGGCGCTCGGCGTGGGCGAACATGCCTTCCTTGGCGTCCGGGGCCACGATGCCCCAGGCCGCGTCGGCGTCGCTCAGGTCGTTGGTGGCCGAGAACGACATGGCGCCCGGGTGGAAGGCGGTGATCTGGTTGTCGTCCAGGTCGGTGGTGATGAAGCACTGGGCGGTGAAGGTGTCTTTCACGACCTTGACGCGGCTGACGTCGATGCCCAGGCCCGTCAGGCGTTCCAGGTATTCACCGGCGTCTTCGCCCACGGTGGCCACCGGCACCGGCTTGCCGCCCAGCAGGTTCATGTTGTAGGCGATGTTGCCCGAGCAACCGCCGTATTCCTTGCGCATGCTGGGCACCAGGAACGAGACGCTCAGCGATTGGATGCGATCGGCCAGGATGTGCTCTTTGAAGCGGCCTTCGAACACCGCGATGGTGTCGAACGCCATCGAACCGCAGACCAGAACGGGGGTCACCATGAATGTCATCCTTTACGGAAAGAATTTGTCGAGTTGGTAGCCGTTGACTTGAACACCGGTCACTTCAATCGGCACGGAAATCTTGAGTTCGCCCGCAGGGCCGAAGGGGCCCTGCAACTGCTCAGGCGTCAGGTAGTTCTCGGGCATGAGCACGCGGCGCACCACCACCGTGTCCGACAGGTCGGTCAGGTCCAGCACCAGCGCGGGCCAATGCTGCGGCTTGTCGTAGCGATTGCGCAGCACCAGGTTCAGGACGAGCCGCGTGCGGCCGTCGTCGATGGCAGCGGCGCCCGTGGGCGGCTGCAGCGACGACGATGAAATGGCGATGCGTTCGAGGCGGCGGGCGTAACCGACCGTGCAGCCCATGGGCTTGCAGACGGCTTCGAGCGCCGGCCGCAGCACGGGCACGGAATTGGCGATGTCCACGCGGTACACGTACAGCAGTTGCAGGCCCAGCAAGATCAAGCCGGCCAGGCAGGCGTAGCCCCAGACCTTGCGCATGAGGCCGCGGCGTTCCTGCCGGTCCTGGTCGAGAAATTCGGGCGGCGCGCGGCCGACGTCGGTCGCGCTGGAGTAGCGGGTGCGCGCGTCACCCAGGATCGGCTCGCGGGGATCGGCATCCGGATCGTCTTGTGCGTCGAGGTCGGCGTCGATGGCGTGGCCATCGTGCGAATCATGGCGCAGGTCGTCGTGCGGGTCGTCGTACGGGTCATCTCGCAGGTCATCCCGCACCACGAAAACCGGCTCGGCGGGCGCCGGACTGCGCGGGGCATTCCACCGCGCGGCGGGCGGATTGTCGCGAACCGCCACGATGGGTTCGTCGCACCAGGGCGGTGCAGCCGGTTCCTGCCTGCGCGGCGCGGGCGCGTCGTCGTACCGGTCCAGGTCTTCGTTTTCGTCTTCGTCGTCATCGCCCTCTTCCGCCAGGACGGCGTCGGGTTCGATGCGGCGGCGAATGTCGTCGCGACCGCGCAGCACGGCAGGCGGCGACGCAGGTTCGGTGGACGGCCGCTGCACCACGGGCGCCTCGTCGGCGCGTGCCAGGGGCGGCGGCGCAACGGGGGTCGCCAATACAGGCGCGGCGACCGCGTTGGCCGAGAACGGCGCCGGTGCCGACGGCACCGCCATGGCGGGCACGGTCACCGAGGGCGTGGCCCCCGCAGGCTGAGGCGGCGCGACCGCGGATACATCCGCTGGCGCCGCGCCCGATTCGGGCAACAGGCAGGCGCGGCCATCGAACACCGTGGCGCAGGCGCCGCAACGGACCAGGCCGTTACGGACGCGCAGTTGGTCGGGCACGACCTTGAATGACGTGCCGCATTGCGGGCAGCGGGTGGTCAGGGCCATGGTGCGATCCTGCGCAACCCGGCTCAGGCCTTCTGGCCGTGCAGGCAGACCCAGCCGTCGCGGGCGCGCCAGACCGACATGGCGATCCAGGGCGCGTAGGCGGCGGCCACTTCTTCAGCCTGGCGTTCCAGCACGCCGGACAGCACCAGATGGCCGCCCGCGGCGACGCGGCCGGCCAGCATCGGCGCCAGCACCTTGAGCGGGTTGGACAGGATGTTGGCCACGACCACCTGGAAGGTGCCGTCGGCCAGGCCGTCGGGCAGCATGGCCTGCAATTGGACGTGGTTGACGTCGGCGTTGAAGACCGTGCTTTGCACGGCCTGCGCGTCGATGTCGACCGCCTGCGTGGGGCCGGCGCCGAGCTTGCGCGCGGCGATGGCCAGGATGCCCGAACCGCAGCCGTAATCCAGCACGGTCGCGCCGCGCGGCAGTTCGGCTTCCAGCCAGGCCAGGCACAGGTGCGTGGTGGGATGGCTGCCGGTGCCGAAGGCCAGGCCCGGATCGAGTTCGATATGGATGGCGCCATCATCGGCCGCAGGCGTTTGCAGCCCCGGCACATCCGGGCTGTCGCGGTGCCAGCTGGGCACGATCCAGAGGCGCTCGGCGATGTGGATCGGACCGAATTGCGATTGCGTCAGGCGCACCCAGTCGGCGTCCGGCACGTCGCGCAGGCTCCAGCCGGCGAACAGCGCCGGATCCAGTTCGCCCGCGGCGGTGGCTTCTTCCATGATCTGCGTGGGATCGGCTCCGTCGGGCAGCAGGGCCACGACGCGATTGCGCTCCCAGGCCTGCACGTCGGGCTCGGTGCCCGGCTCGCCGAACAGGGGCCGCTCGTCGTCGGTGCCCAGGTCGGCATCTTCGACGGACACCGACAGCACGCCGGCTTCAAGCAGCGCGTCGGACAGGGCCTCGGCTTGCGCCTCCTGGCAGTGGAGCACGAGTTCACGCATGATGATTCTTCCATCTGGCCAACGGGCCGCGGCAAAAGCCGCGGCCCGGTCAGCCGGTTAAGGCAACGCCTTGTTCAAGGCGGTAAAAAAGGGGCGCGAGGCCCCTTCTGCTGGTCAGGGACGCTGCGCCAGCTTGTTTTCCAGATAGTGGATGCTGGTGCCGCCTTCGACGAAGCGGGCATCCTGCAGCAGCTCGCGGTGCAGCGGGATGTTGGTGGAAATGCCTTCCACCACCATTTCCGACAGCGCCGTGCGCATGCGGGCCAGCGCCTGGTCGCGCGTGTCGCCATAGGTAATGACCTTGGCAATCATCGAATCATAGTTCGGCGGCACGAAATAGCCGTTGAACGCGTGCGAATCGATGCGCACGCCCGGACCGCCCGGGGTGTGCCAGTTGGTGATGCGACCGGGGCTGGGCACGAAGCGGAACGGATCTTCGGCGTTGATGCGGCATTCGATCGCATGGCCCTTGAAGACGATATCGCGCTGGCGCAACGTGAACTTCTCGCCCGCGGCGATCAGGATCTGCTGCTGCACCAGGTCGATGCCGGTGATCAGTTCGGTGACCGGGTGTTCGACCTGGATGCGGGTGTTCATTTCGATGAAATAGAACTCGCCGTTTTCATACAGGAATTCGAACGTGCCGGCGCCGCGGTAGCCCATCTTGCGGCAGGCGTCGGCGCAGCGGTCGCCGATGCGCTCGATCAGGCGGCGGGCGATGCCCGGGGCCGGCGCTTCTTCGATGACCTTCTGGTGACGGCGCTGCATGGAGCAGTCGCGTTCGCCCAGCCACACGGCGTTGCGTCCGCCGTCGGCCAGCACCTGGATTTCCACATGGCGCGGGTTCTCGAGGAACTTCTCCATATAGACTTCGGGGTTGTTGAACGCGGCGCCCGCTTCCGAACGCGTCATGGTGACGGCGTTCAGCAGCGCGGCCTCGGTGTACACCACGCGCATGCCGCGGCCACCACCGCCGCCAGCGGCCTTGATGATGACCGGGTAGCCCACTTCGCGCGCGGTGCGGATGATTTCCTGCGGATCGTCGGGCAACGCGCCCTCGGAACCCGGCACCACCGGCACGCCGGCTTCGATCATGGCGCGCTTGGCGCTGACCTTGTCGCCCATCAGGCGAATGGTGTCGGGGCGCGGGCCGATGAACACGAAGCCGCTCTTTTCGACGCGATCGGCAAAGTCGGCATTTTCGGACAAGAACCCGTAACCCGGGTGAATGGCCTCGGAATCCGTGACTTCAGCCGCCGAAATGATGGCGGGCATGTTCAGGTAGCTGTCGCGAGACGGCGCAGGCCCGATGCACACGGATTCATCGGCCAGGCGCACGTACTTGGCTTCGCGGTCGGCCTCGGAGTGCACCACCACGGTTTTGATGCCCAGCTCGCGGCAAGCGCGCTGAATGCGCAGGGCGATTTCGCCCCGATTGGCGATCAGGATTTTTTCGAACATTTTCAGCTATCAGCCAATGACGAACAGGGGTTGACCGTACTCGACGGGCTCACCGTTTTCGACCAGGATTTCTTTGATGACGCCGGACTTGTCGGCTTCGATTTCATTGAGCAGCTTCATGGCTTCAATGATGCAGAGGGGGTCGCCTTCCTTGACGGTGGAACCCACGTCGATGAAGGGCGCGGCGCCCGGGTTCGGCGAACGGTAGAACGTGCCGACCATGGGGGCCTTGACCACGTGGCCCTGGATCACCGGCGCGGCTTCGGCAGCCGGGGCTGCGGCGGCCGGGGCGGCGGCAGCCACCGGCGCGGCGTGCACGCCGGCTTCGGGCTGGTGGTAGGCCACCGGCTGCAAGGTCTGCGAGAACTTGACGATGCGAACCTTGCCTTCGCCTTCGGTGATTTCCAGCTCGGCGATACCCGATTCAGCCACCAGGTCGATCAGGGTTTTGAGTTTTCGGAGGTCCATAGAAGCTGCTTCCCGAGATAGTGTCGGCAACGTCCCGGTGTTCGGGTTCGCGCCATATAAGATGTAAAAGCGGTGAGTTGGTGCGAGATCAGTGCCGCACTGCGTAACGCAGAGCCGCTTCGTAGCCGTCCGCGCCCAGGCCACTGATAAGGCCTACTGCCAAGTCGGACAGATATGAGTGATGCCTGAAGGGCTCTCGCTTATACAGGTTGGACAAATGTACTTCAATAAATGGGATCGCGACCCCGGCCAGCGCATCGCGGATCGCGACGCTGGTGTGCGTATATGCCGCCGCGTTGATGATGATGAAGTCCGTGCCGTCTTGCCGGGCCGCCTGGATGCGGTCAACCAGCGCACCTTCGTGATTGCCTTGCCACGCCGTCAGCGTGGCGCCCAATTCGCCCGCCAGCAACTCAAGCCCCTCATTGATCTGGGACAGCGTGAGGCTGCCGTAGATGTGAGGTTCCCGGGTGCCTAGCAGGTTCAGATTCGGGCCATGCAATACCAGTATGTTTTGCGCCATGCGCTTGCCAATGAGTGGATTGCCAATTGTTGGCAAAACAGCCGATAAACCAGCTTTTTACGCCAATTCCTATTATTTGTCCAACAGACTTACGCCTTGAGGCCGGATAGCGTTTGATTCAGGTCGTCGGGCTGGATTTCACCCAGTATTTTCCGGTTAATGCTGCCATCTGCATTGAAAACGATGGTAAATGGCAGGCCGCCGCTGGGATTACCCAGTTTACGCAGGGTATCGATGGCACCCGCCCCGATGACCCACAGCGGATAGGAAACCTGTACTTTCTCGACAAATTTTTGCATGTTGGCGGCGGAATCGACGCCGATGCCGACAAAGCGGATTTGCGGATATTTTTTCTGCAAGGCGTCGAGTTCGGGCATTTCCTTGACGCACGGGGCGCACCAGGTTGCCCAGAAATTGACCACGATGGGCTGGCCCTTCCAGGCGGCCAGCGAATGGGTCGCGCCGTTCAGGTCGGGCAGTTGCAGCTGCATCAGCCCGGCGACGGGATCGTCGGCGGCGGGTGCCGGAGCGGGCTGGGGCTTGTTGCGGCCCAGAAGCGTGTAGCCGCCCGCGACCGTGGCGGCTATGGCCACGCCGGCGGAAAGGAGTAGGCGTCGATTCATGGCGCGATCATAACCGTTGCGGCCGGTTTGCGCCGCAACCGCGCCGGGCGGCCCGGCGCGCCGATACAGCCGCTGCCTATATATACAATGCAGGGCAGGAGAGTTTTCAATGCACCTGCACATTCTTGGCATCTGCGGTACGTTCATGGGCGGCCTGGCGTTGATCGCGCGCGCTGCCGGCCACAAGGTCACCGGTTGCGACGCGGGCGTCTACCCGCCGATGAGCACCCAGCTGTCCGAACAGGGAATCGAGCTGATCGAGGGCTTCGGCCCCGAACAGATGGCGCTCAAGCCCGACCTGTACGTGATCGGCAACGTGGTCAGCCGCGGCAATCCGCTGATGGAAGCCATTCTGGAGTCCGGCGCCCGCTATGTGTCCGGTCCGCAATGGCTGGGCGACAACATCCTGCCCGGCGCGCACGTGCTGGCGGTAGCCGGCACCCATGGCAAGACCACCACCAGCTCGATGCTGGCCTGGATCCTGGAAGCCGCGGGCATGGCGCCCAACTTCCTGATCGGCGGCGTGGCCCCCGACCTGCAGGTATCGGCCCGCTACGACCCGGCGCGCCGCCCCTTCGTGATCGAGGCGGACGAATACGACACTGCGTTCTTCGACAAGCGGTCCAAGTTCGTGCATTACCGCCCCCGCACGGCCATCCTGAACAACCTGGAATACGATCACGCCGACATCTTCCCGGATCTGGCGGCCATCGAAACCCAATTCCATCACCTCGTGCGTACGATTCCGGCGTCGGGGCGCATTCTGCGCCCGGCCCATTCCGATGCGCTGGATCGCGTGATTGCGCGCGGATGCTGGTCGGAAACCGTCACGTTCGGCCCCGATGGCGCCTGGCAGGCCGGCGCCCCCGATGCCGATGGCGCCTTCGAGGTGCTGCGGGGCGGCGCCCCCCTGGGCACCGTGCGCTGGGCGCTGACCGGCGAGCACAATCGCATGAACGCGCTGGCGGCGCTGGCTGCAGCCGAGCATATCGGCGTGCCGCCCGCCCAAGGCATCGAGGCGCTGGGCCGCTTTGGCGGCGTCAAGCGCCGCATGGAACTGCGCGGCACGGTCAACGGCGTCAAGGTCTACGACGATTTCGCGCACCACCCGACCGCCATCGCCACCACCCTGGAAGGCCTGCGCCGCCAGGTGGGATCGGCCCGCATCCTGGCCGTGCTGGAACCGCGTTCCAACACCATGAAGCTGGGCGCCATGGCGGCCCGCCTGCCCGAATCGCTGGCTGATGCCGACCTGGTGTTCTGCTTTGGCGCCCGCGCCGGCAAGCACGCCCTGGGCTGGAACCCGGCCGAAGTGCTGGCGCCCCTGGGCGAGCGCGCTTCCAGTTACGATGACATCGACGCCCTGGTGGCGGCCGTGGCGCAGGCCGCCCGGCCCGGCGACCAGGTGCTGGTCATGAGCAACGGCGGGTTCGGCGGCATCCACGGCAAGCTGCTCGCCGCCCTGGAGCCGCGCGGCTGAGGCCCCGCCTACCGGCTACAGAAAGGCACCCCATGATTCTCTATCTGCACGGTTTCCGTTCGTCGCCGACCTCGTTCAAGGCCCGCATGATGGCCGACGCCATGGCCGAACGCGGCCTGGCAGCGGACTGGGCCTGCCCGCAACTGCCGGCCAGCCCGCGCGAAGCCGCCGAGCTGGCGCTGGGCATCGCCCGCCGCCAATTGGCCCAGGCGGCCGATCCCCTGGCGCTGACCGTGGTGGGCTCGTCGCTGGGCGGGTTCTACGCCACCTGGCTGGCCGAACAGCTGGGCTGCAAGGCCGTGCTGCTGAACCCCGCCGTCGAGGCGGCGCGCGACCTGGCGACCCAGGTGGGCGAGCACCGCATGTATCATTCCGACGCGCCGTTCGTGTTCCTGCCCGCCTATGTCGACGAACTGGCCGCCCTGCACGTGCCCCGCATCATCCGGCCGGACCGCTACTTCCTGGTGGCGGCCACGGGCGACGAGGTGCTGGATTGGCAGGAAATGCGCGATCGCTATGCGGGCTGCCGCCAGCGTATCGTGCAAGGCAGCGACCACGGCTTGTCCGACTTTGCCACCTGGCTGCCCGAGGTGCTTGATTTCGCCCTTGGCCCCCAGCCGGATGGCCCCAGATAGTCCCCAGTACTCAACACTCTATATATAGCTGCGCAAGGCGGCGCGTGCGCGCCGCCCAGGATGACCCTCACCATGTATGTGTTTTACGAAGACGACGGCAGCTTCAAGGCCGGCCATATCCTGTCTGAAACCGACGCCAGCCTGCAGGTGGAATCGGAATCGGGCAAGCGCAGCAAGATCAAGCGCGCCAACACCCTGTTCAACTTCGCCGCGCCCGAACCGGCGGCGCTGATGAGCCAGGCGGCCGCGACCGCCGACACCCTGGACCTGCAATTCCTGTGGGAATGCGCGCCGCAGGAAGAGTTCGACACGCCGACGCTGGCGGCGGACTATTTCGGTCACGCCCCCACCCCGGTCGAGCAGGCCGCGCTGCTGATGCGCCTGCACGGCGCGCCGGCCTATTTCCACCGCCGCGGCAAGGGCCGCTACCGCCCTGCCCCGCCCGATATCCTGGCCGCCGCGCTGGCCGCGCTGGACAAGAAACAGCGCCAGGCCGAGCAGCAGCAGGAATGGGTCGACGAAATGGCCGCGGGCCGCCTGCCCGAGCCGATCGCCCAGGCCGCCGAGTCGCTGCTGATCCGCCCGGACAAGAATTCGCAGCAATGGAAGGCGCTGGACGCCGCCTGCGCCAAACTGGGCAAAAGCCCGGACCGCCTGCTGCTGGAACTGGGCGCGTGGCCGCACGCGCTGGCGCTGCACAAGCGCCGCTTCCTGGCGGTGAATTTCCCGCGCGGACTGGCCTTCCCCGACCTGGAACTGCCGCCGATCGACCGCGACCTGCCGCTGTCCGACGCCGAGATCTATTCGGTGGACGACGTGACCACGACGGAAATCGACGACGCGCTGTCGGTGTCGACGCTGCCTGACGGCAATCTGCGAGTCGGCGTGCACGTGGCGGCCCCCGGCCTGTCGGTGACCCGCGACAGCGAGTTCGACAAGCTGGCGCGCGCCCGCCTGTCGACGGTGTACATGCCGGGCGACAAGATCCCGATGCAGCCGGACAACGTGATCCGCGCGTTCTCGCTGGACGCGGGCCGCGAGGTGCCGGTGCTGTCGCTGTACGTGACGGCCAACCCGGAAACGGGCGAGGTGATTGAGTCCGAAACGCGTCTGGAACGCGTGGTGGTGCGCGAAAACCTGCGCCACAACATGCTGGACACGCAAGTCACGGAAGAAAGCCTGTCCGATCCGGCGGCGGACCTGCCGTACGGCCACTGGCTGCGCCCGCTGTGGAAGCTGGCGCAGGCGCTGTCGGCGCAACGCGAAAACGTGCGCGGCAAGCCGGAAAACAATTCACGGGTGGAGTACAGCTTCTACCTGGACGGCAATCCGGACGACCCGGACACGCCGGTACGCCTGGTGCCGCGCCAGCGCAATGCGCCGCTGGACCGGATGGTGGCCGAATACATGATCCTGGCGAACAATCTGTGGGGCGGCCTGCTGAACCAGCACGGCGTTCCGGGAATCTACCGTTCGCAACAGGCCGGCCGGGTGCGCATGAGCACGCAGGCGCTGCCGCACGAAGCGATCGGGGTCCCCCAATACGCGTGGAGCACGTCGCCGCTGCGCCGCTATGTTGACCTGGTGAACCAATGGCAGCTGATTGCCGCGGTGGAGCACGGGGTATCGGCCCGCCTGGTGGCCCCATTCAAGCCACGCGACGCAGACCTGTTCGCGATCATCGGGGCGTTCGACGCGCAGTATGCGGCATGGGCGGAGTTCCAGAGCGCGATGGAGCGTTACTGGTGCCTGCGCTGGTTGAAGCAGAACCACATTACGCGGACGGTGGCGCATGTGCTGCGCGAGGATTTGATCCGGTTTGCGAATTGTCCGTTGGTGACTCGGATTGGGGGGATGCCTGAGTTGGAGCGGGGGACGGCGGTGGAAGTCGAGATTCTGGGGATGGATGAGTTGTCTCTGGAACTCGATTGCCGGTATGTGGGGGAGGTCAGTATTTCTGCTTCTTCTGCTGATTCTGCTGCTGAGGGTTCGGGTAGCTGATTGTTTCTTCGCGTCTTCTTCGTAGGTCGCCCCTGGCGGGGGTGGCATGCGGAGTGGGCGCCCACGATTGCGGTCCGGAGCCTTCGCTCCGGACTTCCCCTTCGTCATCTTCGTCCGGGCCTACGGCCCCTCCTTCAGATTCCCTCGGGCGCATCGAGGTTGCCCACTCCGCATGCCACCCCCGCCAGGGGCTACGTGCGTCTTGGGTCGTTGCGCTGCTAGACCTGTGGTCAGGGATGACGTTGCTGCTGCCCGCCGATGACGGCCGCGCGGGCGGCCGCCAGCGGCTTACGCGGTGTCTTGGTTTGCTTGATGACGCTTGCGCGCGTTTTGTCAGTTGCTTGCTTGGGGGCCTCCCCCACTTTGGGGTGGGCGGTGATGGGCGGCGCGGTGGCGGGTGGTTTGCGTTTGACGGGCGGTGGCGCGCCGCCCATCTTTGTGGGGGCTGGGGTTCTTGCCGAATAGGGTTCTTTTGGAACTGGGCATTTGCCACATCGGTTTTTGACAGACCAGGTCGCTTTTGCCGCATCGGTTCATGTCGCAGCGACGATTCTTGCCACTGGCGCTCTTTCAACGGGCCGACGTTCGTACCTACCAATGCTCGTTTGAAGGGCCGTCGGTTCATCGCGCACCCCTCCACCGACCGCGCTTGTTTTTCTCTTCCCCCCACCCCGAGTCGCACTCCCCCTTTCCTACAACTCTCCTCCCCCCTTCAACCGACCACTCCCCATAAGCCAAAGAAGGCCGCCCGCGCGGCCGCTTTTGGCGTCCCCGCAAGATCTTCCATTGCCGAGGAAGCGTTTCCCAAGAACGCCAAGCACACTGCCCGCCCCAGCGGCGGTCAAGATGCTGCAGTGGAGCCCGCGGCGTTGGCGGTCTCCCGTGCGCGGGGCGTCGATGCGCCCGAGGGAATCTGAAGGCAGTCGCCGAAGGCGACAACGAAGATGACGAGGGGGGGGGCCGCCTAGGCAAGTCCGGAGCGAAGGCTCCGGACCGCAATCGTTGCCCCGCGCACGGGAGACCGCCAACGCCGCGGGCGGCCGTCGAAGATCTGACCGCCCACTAAAACGCACAGCCTCCCGTTAAACTCCCCCAAAAAACCACAACAACATTGGAGAACAAACATGCGCATTTTGCTCGTCGAGGACAACCTTGACCTGGGCGATGCCGTGGAGAGCAAACTGCGCTCGGCCGGCCATAGCGTGCAGTGGGTGCGTAATGGGGTGGAGGCGTTGCGGTGGGGGTTGGACGAGACTTGGGATGCCTTGGTGCTCGACATCAACCTGCCTGGCAAAGATGGGTTTACCGTT
This sequence comes from Achromobacter deleyi, assembly GCF_902859705.1. Taxonomy (GTDB): domain Bacteria; phylum Pseudomonadota; class Gammaproteobacteria; order Burkholderiales; family Burkholderiaceae_B; genus Achromobacter; species Achromobacter deleyi. Next base: position 192,628 of record NZ_CADIJO010000006.1, read on the forward strand.
ATTCGGGAATTGCGGGCCGCCGGGCTCGAAGCGCCCGTGCTCGTCGTCACTGCGCGGTCCGAGATTGAAGACAAGATCGACATGCTGGACCTGGGCGCTGATGATTATCTCGTCAAGCCCTTTGACCTGCGCGAGCTTGAGGCGCGGTTGCGGGCCTTGCTGCGGCGGCCCGCGGGGCAGACCACCAGCGTCACCACCTATGGCAACCTGAGCCTGGACATGGCCAATCGGCATGTCGTGTTGGCCGGGACGCCGCTGGAACTGGGGCGGCGTGAATTTCGGTTGCTGGAGATTCTGCTCGGCAAATTGGGGCAGACCGTGGCCAAGGAGCGGTTGATGAACCAGTTGTTCGACCTGGATGATGGGTCGCTCAATGCGCTGGAATTGCTGATTTCGCGGCTACGCAAGAAATTGGCGGGCGCGTCCATCGATATCGTCACCGTACGGGGCGTGGGGTATCAGGCCCGCAGCCATGAGCCTTCCTGACAGCTTCTCGATTCGGCGGCGCGTCTTCACGTTGGGCGCCGTCTTGCTGGCCTGCGCCTTGTTGGGGCTGGTCTTCTTTTTGCGCGGCTATGCGCAGCGGGCCGCCGAGCAGGCGTTTGACCGGTTGCTGGCGGCGTCGGCGTTGACGATTGCGGGGTCGGTGCAGATCGAGGACAACGGCGTCACCGTTGAGCCGCCGGTGTCGTCGCTGGCCATGCTGTCGGGCAGCGAGCGGGTGTTCTACGAAGCCCGCACGTCCAACGGCCGGCTCATCACCGGGTATGCAGACCTGGCGCCGGGGCTGCCGCTGGCGCAGTCGGCCACGCCTGTCTTCACGTATCTGAGCTATCACGATGAACCCGTGCGCGTAGCGACGGTGGGGCGGCTGGTGTCGGCCAGCCAGCATGCGGGTTGGGTGACCGTGCGGGTGGCGGAAACGCTTGGGTCGCGCGAAGAACTGGCCGACGAGATATTGGGGCGCAGCGTGTTGCCGTTGATCGTGGTGTCACTGGTGGCGCTGGGCCTCTTGTGGTTTGGGGTGCAGCGGGCCTTTGCGCCGCTGGCCGTGGTGGAACGCGAGCTGCGGCGGCGGGCGCCGGATGACCTGGCGCCGCTGGTCACGCCCGTGCCCACCGAAGTGCGGCGGCTGGTCGAGGCGCTCAATGCGTTCATGCAGCGGCTGTCCGGGCTGATGGATACGCTGAACACGCTGGTCGCCGACGCGGCGCACCAGGTGCGCACACCGCTGGCTTCGCTGCGGGCGCAGGCCGAGGTGGCGCTGGACGAAACCGATCCCAAGCGCCTGCACGAGCGACTGGGGCGCATCCACTTGAACGCCATGCATGCCAGCCAGCTCATCAATCAGTTGCTGATGGACGCCACCATCACGCACCGGCTGGGCAAGGGGTCGCGGGCGCCGGTGGGCGTGGCCGAGACCATCAATGAAACGCGGCGCCGCATCGGACCGCTGGAGGCCCAGCGGCTGCGCATCGAGATCGCGCCGCAGGTGCGGCGGGCGCGCATCGCGGGCGATCGCGTGGCCTTGCGTGAAATGCTGCGCAACCTGGTGGACAACGCGCTGCGCTATGCGCCGGACGGCACCGTGGACATCCAGGCCACGCCCGTGGCGGGATTCCGGGTGGCGCTGACCGTGTCCGACCGCGGGCCGGGCATTGCCGATGACGAAAAGGATGCCGTGCAGCAGCGCTTCATACGCGGACGAACCGGCGAATCGCAGCCCGGTTCCGGGCTGGGCCTGGCCATCGTGCGGTCGGTGGCGGTGGCGCATGGCGGGTCGCTGTGGCTGCAGGACCGCCCCGGCGGCGGCCTGTCGGCGCGGGTGATCCTGCCGCTCGCGCGCCAGCGCAGCGGGGCCGGCGGGCGCACGCTGGCCGGCTGGCTGGGCGCCGCGTTCGCGGCGGCCCTGTTGCTGGTGGCTGCCCCGGCCGACGTGCGTGCCGCCGACATTCCCGAGATCGTCACCCGCTATCCGGCGCCGCAGCCGTCGTCGCGCGTGCTGACCATCGCCGGGCCGACCGACACGCCGGTGGTGGCGCCGCTGATCCTGGGCTTTCAGGCGCAGCGGCCCGACGTCACGGTGGTGTACCGGGAGATGGGCAGCCGCGAACTGTACGAGGCGGCCATCGAGAACCAGCTGAAGGACGTGGACGTGCTGATGAGCTCGGCCTCGGACCTGCAGATCCGGCTGGCCAACGACGGCTACGCGCAGCGCTATACCTCGCCCTATGCGGCCAAGCTGCCGTCGTGGGCGGTGTGGCGCAACGAGGTCTACGGCTTCACCTTCGAGCCAGCGGTGATCGTCTACAACCCCAAGCGCTACACCGAAGCCACCGTGCCGCGCTCGCGCCAGGACCTGCTGCGCACGCTGGAACACGACCGCGTGCGGCTGCATGGCCGGGTGGGCACCTACGACATTTCGCGCAGCAGCGTGGGCTACCTGATGGCCGAGCAGGACGAGCTGGTGTCGTCGAATTTCTGGGGGCTGGCCAACGCCTTCGGCCAGGTCGGCGTACGGCTGTCGGCCACCAGCGCGGAACTGCTGGACGCGATCGAGAACGACGAGATGGACCTGGGCTACAACATCCTGGGGTCCTATGCGCTGTCGCGCCAGGCGGCAGGCAGCAAGATCGGCATCGTGTTTCCGCAGGACTACGTGCTGGTGCTGGCGCGTTCGGTGCTGATCGCCCGCAAGGCCCCCAATCCGGACCTGGGCCGCGCGCTGGTCGACTGGCTGCTGTCGCCGGCTGGACAGCAGGTGGCATCCAGCCACGCGGCGCTGGGCTCGATCATGGAAGACACGCCGGGGCGCTGGACCTCGGAAGCCGTGCTGGCGCGTTCGCAGGGCATCGTGCAGCCGGTGGTGCTGTCGCCCGCGCTGCTGGTGGGGCTGGACCAGCGGCGCCATTCGCGCTTCGTGCAGAACTGGATTCGGCTGGTCACCGATACGCCGGAACGTCCCTGAGAAAACCGGCGTGGCCTGAAGCCTGGCTGCGCCGGTGGCCTTGTCCCCGATACCGGGATTACCCCTATCCCACCCCGCCCCCCATGACAGGACGACGACAGACGCCGGCCCCTAAGATGCGGGCGAACAGGCTTGACGCCTGTCGATACTAATTCCAACGGAGACAAGACCCATGCTTGCCAAGTCCAGACTGGCGGCCGCCTGCGCCGCCGCATTCGCCATCGCCGCCGGCAGCGCCTACGCCCAATCCGTACCCGCGGGCTACCCGGCCGATTACCAGAAGATTCTCGACGGCGCCAAGAAGGAAGGCAAGGTCGTGATCTATTCGACCACCGACACCAAGGCCGCCGGCCCCATCATCAAGGGCTTCGAAGCGCTGTACCCGGGCGTCAAGGTCGAATACAACGACATGAACAGCACCGAGCTGTACAACCGCTACATCAGCGAACAGGCAGCCGGTGGCAGCAGCGGCGACATCGTCTGGAGCTCGTCGATGGACTCGGCCCTGAAGCTGGCCACCGACTACGCGCTGCAGTACAAGTCGCCCGAGATCGCCAAGCTGCCGGCCTGGGCCGTATGGAAGGACTCGGCCTACGGCACGACCTACGAGCCGGCCGTGTTCATCTACAACAAGCGCCTGATTCCGGCCAACGAAGTGCCGACCACGCACGGCGCCCTGGCCAAGCTGATCGCCAGCCAGCCGGACAAATTCAAGAACAAGGTCACCACCTACGACATCGAGAAGTCGGCCGTGGGCTTCATGCTGGCCGTGCAGGACAAGGCCAACGACCCCAAGTACTTCGACACGCTCAAGGACATCGCCAAGGGCGGCCTGATCGTGCAGTCGTCCACCGGCACCATGATGGAACGCGTGTCGTCGGGTGAAAACCTGATCGGCTACAACATCCTGGGCTCGTACGCCGAAACCCGCGCCAAGACCGATCCGTCGCTGGGCGTGGCGTACCCGACCGACTACGCGCTGGTGCTCTCGCGCGTGGCGTTCATCAGCAAGAAGGCCAAGAACCGCAATGCGGCCAAGCTGTGGATGGACTACCTGCTGTCGCAGAAGGGCCAGGAAATCATGGCCAACCAGGCTGACCTGGCCTCGGTGCGCGACGACATCGAAGGCGACAACGATGTGGACGGCATGACCAAGAAGCTGGGCGCCTCGCTCAAGCCGATTCCGGTCAACGAGACGCTGCTGGACTACCTGGAGCAGAACAAGCGCCTGCAGTTCATCAAGGACTGGCGCGCTGCCGCAGGCAAGTAAGGCTGACGGCGCCACGGGGGCAACGCATCCGCCCCCGGCCGCCAGCACGCGGGAGGGCGGCATGCCCCCCACCCGCCGGCCGGACATTCACCTGCGGGTGAATGCCGGCGGGTGATCGCCAGCGGGCGCCCCCCGCGTCTATCGAATCAACAGGATTTCCCCATGCAGTCATTGCGCAGAAAATGGCAGTCCCTGCCGCGCGGCGTGGTGGTGCTGATCACAGCCTTGGCCATCTACGTGCCGCTGTCGTTCATCATCATCCAGAGCTTCCTGTCCGCGCCCTTCTTTTCGCCGTCCAAGGTCTTCAGCCTGGACGCGTTCCGCTTCATCTTCGCGGACCCTGATTTCTACAAGGCGCTGAAAAGCGGCTTCATCCTGGCCTTCGGGCTGGCCGTCATCGCCATCCCTCTGGGCGGCATGCTGGCTTTCCTGATGATCCGCACCGACCTGCCCGGCCGGCGCTGGATCGAGCCCCTGATCCTGGTGCCGGTGTTCGTGTCGCCGATGGTGCTGGGCTTTGGCTACGTGGTGGCGGCCGGCCCGGTCGGCTTCTTCTCGATCTGGGCGCAGAACATCCTGGGCTTCGTGCCCTGGAACGTGTATTCGCTGACCAGCATCGTCATCATCGCCGGCCTCACGCACGTGCCGCACGCCTACCTGTACATCTCGTCGGCCCTGCGCAGCATGGGTTCGGACGTGGAAGAAGCGGCCCGCGTCACCGGCGCCTCGCCGCTGCGCGTGATGGTGTCGGTGAGCCTGCCGATGGTGCGCCCGGCCATGCTGTACGCCACCGTGCTGCTGTTCTTCCTGGGCCTGGAAGTGTTCGGCCTGGTGCTGGTGCTGGGCGATCCGGAAGGCAACCTGGTGTTGGCCACCTATCTGTACAAGCTGACCAACAAGCTCGGCATTCCGTCGTACCACCTGATGGCCGCCGTGGCCGTGGTGCTGATCTGCATGACGATTCCGCTGGTGATGCTGCAGCGCCGCCTGATGCGTACCGCCAACCGTTTCGTCACCGTCAAGGGCAAGGCCTCGCGCGCCCGTCCGCTGCCGCTGGGCAAGTGGCGCTGGGTGGCGGGCGGCGTGGTGGCGTTCTGGCTGCTGGTCACCATCGTGGTGCCGCTGATGGGCGTGCTGCTGCGCGCGTTCGTGTCCAACTGGGGCATGGGCGTGTCGCTGTTCGACGTGCTGTCGCTGGACGCCTTCCGCACCGTGTTCGCGCAACCGAACCTGATGCGCGCCATCGTCAACTCGGTTGCCATCGGCGTGTTCGGCGGTGCGCTGGCCGTGATGTGCTACATGTTCGTGGGCCTGGCGATGCACCGCAAGCCGGACAACGTCACCCGCTTCATGGACTACAGCGTGCTGGTGCCGCGCGCGGTGCCCGGCCTGCTGGCAGGCCTGGCGTTCCTGTGGGTGTTCCTGTTCGTGCCGATGTGGCTGGACAACGCGCTGGATCCGGACCTGGGCGGCTGGCTGTCGGGCCTGCCGTTCGCCGAATGGCTGCGCGAGAACTTCATCGAATGGCTGCGTGCCATGCGCAGCACCATCTTCAGCGTGTGGCTGGCCTACACGGTGGTCTGGATGGCCTACGGCCTGCGCCTGATCTCGTCGACGCTGCTGCAGGTGGGGCCTGAACTGGAAGAGGCCGCCCGCAGCGCCGGCGCGCGCCGCGGCCAGGTCACCCGCCACGTCACCGTGCCGCTGGCCAAGTACGGCCTGATCGGTTCGTGGTTGCTGATGTTCCTGATCTTCGAGCGCGAATACTCCACCGGCGTCTACCTGCTGTCGCCCGGCACCGAGACCATCGGGTCCATGCTGGTGTCGCTGTGGGCGTCCGGCGCCATCGACATCGTGGCCGCGCTTTCCTTCATCAATATCGTTCTGGTCGTGATCGGCCTGGGCATCGCCCTGCGATTCGGAGTCAAACTTCATGATTGAGCTTTCTGTAGAAGACCTGCACCTGGATTACGGCGACAACCCGGTGCTCAAGGGCGTGTCCATGCAACTGCGCCAAGGCGAAGTGGTGTCCCTGCTGGGCCCGTCGGGCAGCGGCAAGACCACGCTGCTGCGCGCCGTGGCGGGCCTGGAAGGCCCCAAGCGCGGCCGCATCACCATCGGCGACCGCGTGGTCTACGACGGCGGGGCCCGCAAGGAAATCCCGGCCGAAGAGCGCAACCTGGGCCTGGTGTTCCAGTCGTATGCCCTGTGGCCGCACAAGACCGTGTTCGAGAACGTCGCCTACCCGCTGAAGCTGCGCAAGGTGCCGTCCACCGAAGTGCGCGAACGCGTGCAGGCCGTGCTGGACCAGCTGGGCCTGGGCAAGCTGGGCCAGCGCCATCCGCACGCGCTGTCCGGCGGCCAGCAGCAGCGCGTGGCCATCGGCCGGGCGCTGGTGTACAGCCCGCCCGTCATCCTGCTGGACGAGCCGCTGTCCAACCTGGATGCCAAGCTGCGCGAAGAGGCCCGCGCCTTCCTGCGCGAACTGATCATCCGCCTGGGGCTGTCGGCCTTGATGGTGACGCATGACCAGAGCGAAGCCATGGCCATTTCCGACCGCATCCTGCTGCTGAACAACGGCAAGATCGAGCAGCAAGGCACGCCACAGGAAATGTACGGCTCGCCGTCCACGCTGTTCACCGCCGAGTTCATGGGCAGCAACAACCGGCTGGACGGCAAGGTCACGGAAGTGCGCGATGGCCGCGCCCGCATCGAGGGCCACGGCTGGGCACTGTGGGGCAAGGCTGGCGAGGGCGTGACCCAGGGCCAGGACGCCACTGCGGTGATCCGGGTCGAACAGGTCCGCCTGGCGGACGATCCCGACGGCAACCACCTGGACATGCCGCTTCTGACCAGCATGTACCTGGGCGACCGCTGGGAATACCTGTTCCGCACCCCGGACGCGGACCCGGCCAACACGCTGGCGCTGCGCGCCTACGGCCCCGAAGGCCGTGAGCCCGGCCCCTGCCGCCTGGCCCTGCCGGCCAGCAAGGTCTGGGTCTTCCCCCGGCCCTCGAAGTAAGCCCCGCGGGCAGCCACAGGTGACGGCGGCGGGCGGACTGGCTCTACAATGCGTGCGTGCAACGCCTTGCTGATTCCCCCTCTCCGCTGAGCCGTCTGCTGTGGTGGCTGGGCGCCCCCGCCCAGCACTACCTGCGCATCGGCATCGCGATTTCGCTGTTGGTGCACGCCGGCGCCCTGGCGTGGCGCTTCGGTGCGCCCGCGCTGTCCCGCCCCCCGGCGACCAGCCTCGAAGTGGTGCTGCTGAACGCCCGCAGCGAAACGCCGCCCGATACCCCCCGGGCCCAGGCGCAGAACCAGATGAGCGGCGGCGGCAACGCCGAACGCGGCCTGTCCACCACCCCCCTGCCCCAGACCGGCGCGTCGGCCGAGACCATCGTGCTGGAAGCCATGCGCCGCCGCCAGGTGCAGCTGGAAGCCGAACAGGCCCGCCTGATGACCCAGCTGCGCGCGGCCGACAAGGCCGGCGCCGAGCGCCAGGCGGTCAACCCCTGGCCCGACGGCAACGACCGCGGCCAGGACGCCCAGGACCAGGCCAGCGTCATCCAGAACGCCCAGGTCGCAGCCCTGGCCGCCAAGGTCCAGCAATACAGCGCCGAGCCGCGCAAGCAGTTCGTGGCGCCCTCGGCCGAGGCCTCGCGCTTTGCCGCCTATCTGGATGCCTGGCGCACCCGCATCGAATCCGTCGGCACCCAGCATTACCCGGACGAAGCCCGCGGCCGCATCTATGGGTCGCTGCGCATCACCGTGTCGGTGCGCGCCGACGGCAGCATCGCGGCGGTCGACATCGACCAGCCCTCGCCCCACGCCGTGCTGAACCAGGCCGCCCGCCGCATCGTGCAGCTGGCCGCGCCGTTCCCGCCGTTCCCGCCCGACATCGCCCGCGACACCGACGTGCTGGTCATCACCCGCACCTGGCATTTCGTCAACGACACCCTGGAAACCGAAGCCCCATGACCGAGGCGCCTCCTCTTGCCCGCTACGCCGTCATCGGCAACCCCATTGCGCACAGCCGTTCGCCCCAGATCCACGCCCTGTTCTCGCAGCAGACCGGCAAGCCGCTGACCTACGAGCGCCTGCTGGCGCCGGTGGACGGTTTCGGCGCCGCGGTGGCCGCCTTTGCCGCCGAGGGCGGGCTGGGCCTGAATGTCACGGTGCCGTTCAAGCAGGACGCCTACGCGCTGGCCTCGGGCCACCTGTCCAGCCGCGCCCGGCTGGCCGGGGCGGTCAACACCCTGTCGTGGCGCGACGGCGCCTGGCACGGCTGCAACACCGACGGCGTCGGCCTGGTGTCCGACCTGCTGCGCCTGGGCGTGCGCCTGACCGGCGCGTCCGTCCTGCTGGTGGGCGCGGGCGGCGCCGCCCGCGGGGTACTGCAACCGCTGGCCCAGGCCGGCTGCGCCCGCATCCACATCGTCAACCGCACCGCCGCCCGGGCGCTGGAGCTGGCCGAAGGCTGGCGCGAAACCGGCGCCGAACCCCAGACCCGCGTCACCGCCGGGGGCCTGGCCGACGCCGCCCAGCCGGGCGGCTGGAACCTGGTGGTCAACGCCACGGCCAGCGGCCTGCAGGACGCCGCCCCCGACCTGCCCGCCGGCCTGTACGCCGAGGGCGCGGCTGGCTACGACATGATGTACGGCGCCCAGCCCACCGCCTTCATGCGGCAGGCCCGCCGGGATGGCGCCGCCCTGACCGCCGACGGCCTGGGCATGCTGGTGGGCCAGGCGGCTGAAAGTTTCTTCATCTGGCACGGCGTACGGCCCGATCCGGCCCCCGTGCTGGCGGCGCTGCGCGAGGCGCTGATGGCCGGAAGCTGACCCGATGGCCGCCCGCGGCAAGAGCGGCAAGCGCCGTTCCTGGTTCCGGATCATCACCGGCGTGCTGATGGCGCTGGTGTGCGCGGTGCTGCTGTACCAGTTCTGGCTGTTCGGGCTGGTGGTCTGGTACAAGTACCAGAACCCGGGCAGTAGCGCCGTGATGCGCGAGGAACTGGCCCGCCTGCAGGACGGCAATGTCGATTTCCGCCTGAAATACGAATGGGTGCCCTACGACAAGATCAACCGCAGCCTGAAGCTGGCGGTGGTGGCATCCGAAGACTCCAATTTCACCGAACATGACGGCGTCGAATGGGACGCCATCCGCAAGGCCTGGGAATACAACCAGAAACAGGAAGAAGCCGGCCGCAGCAAGATGCGCGGCGGCTCGACCATCACCCAGCAGCTGGCCAAGAACCTGTTCCTGTCCAGTTCCCGCAGCTACGTGCGCAAGGGCCAGGAACTGGTGCTGACCTACATGATCGAACACGTCATGACCAAGGAACGCATCCTGGAGCTGTACCTGAACGTGGCGGAATGGGGCGTGGGCGTCTTCGGCGCCCAGGCGGCGGCCAAGCATTATTTCAATGTGCCGGCGGCCAACCTGGGGGCCAGCCAGTCGGCCCGGCTGGCGGCCATGCTGCCCAACCCGCGCTTCTATGACAGCCACCGCAATTCCAACTACCTGAACTCCCGCGTCTACACCCTGACCCGCCGGATGCAGATGGTGGACATCCCCTGACACCAGAAACCGACTGATTTCCAAGGCTTGCGCCCACCTTGAACGGCGGGATTTGTTAAGCTTTCACGTTTACGCGCTCACTCGTCCCTTTTCATGCGTACCGCACGTCGCTACCTGGCCCGCGAGATCTATCGCTCTTGTGCAGTGGTCCTTATGGCCCTGCTGGGCCTTTTCACGTTTTTCGCGCTGGTGGACGACCTGGACAACGTGGGCGACAAGTTCTCCATGCTGGCCCTGCTGTACATGCAGGCGTTGGCCATTCCCACCCGCCTGTACGACCTGCTGCCGATCGGCCTTCTGATCGGCGCGATCCTGGCGCTGGCGGGCCTGGCCCAGCGTAACGAACTGGTCATCTTGCGGGTTTCGGGCGTCAGCGGCATGCGGCTGCTGCGCATGCTCTGGATCGTGACCATTCCGCTGATGATCGGCGCGGCCCTGCTGTCCGAATACGTCACGCCCTGGGCCGAAATCAAGTCTGGCGAAGCCAACCTGCAATTTCGCGGCCGGGCCGGCGGCGACCGCCTGAACAGCGGCTACTGGTTCAAGGAACCCACGGCCAACGGCGGCACCCGCATCATCAATATCGCTGAACTCAAGGGCGACGGCCAGGTCACGGGCGTGACGCTGTACGAGTTCAAGAAAGACCTGACGCTGTCGGTGCTGTCTACGGCGCCCACGGGCCTGTTCGCCCACGGCGACCTGGTGCTGAAAGACGTGGCCGAAACCCGCCTGGACGACGAGGCCGCCGAGGCGCTGGCCAACGCCCGCCCGCCGAAGAATCCCCCCGCCACGGTAGTGAAGGTGCCCGAACGCACGGTGGACACCACGCTCAGCGCCGAACGCCTGCTGGCCCGGGTGCTGACCCCCGAGCGCATGTCGATCGTGACGCTGCTCGACTATGTGGATTATTTGCGCAACAACCAGCTGCAATATGGTCGACAGGTTGTCGCGTTGTGGCGCAAACTGGCATATCCGTTCACGCTGCTGGTGATGATCACCATCGCGGCCCCCATCGGGCTGATGCAGACGCGCCGCGGCGGCGTGGGCGCCAAGGTCTTTATCGGCATCCTGCTGGGCGTGGGCTTTTTCATGCTGAACCAGCTGGCGCTGAACGTAGGCATGCTGGGCAAGTGGCCGCCCTGGCTGACGGCCCTGGGCCCGAATATCGGGGCCATGGCCTTGGCGCTGGGCGCCATGAGCTACATGGAATACCGCCACACCATTACCCGTATCGTCCAACAACGTTGGCCCTGGAGTAAGAGTCCCGCATGAACAGCAGTATCTGGATGATCGGCGACGTGCAAGGTTGCTGCTCGCCGCTGGATCGCTTGCTGTCCCATCCCGAACTGGTCGGCGACCCGAAGTCGCGTTTCTGGTTCGCCGGGGATCTGGTCAACCGCGGCCCGCAGTCGCTGGCAACGCTGCGCCGCATCATCGACCTGGACGACCGCGCCACGGTGGTGCTGGGCAACCATGACCTGCACCTCTTGGCAGCGGCCGCGGGCGTACGCAAGCCGTCAAAATCAGACACGCTCGACGAGATTCTTCGCGCGCCGGATTCGGCCGCGCTGATCGACTGGCTGCGCTCGCGCCCGCTGGCCCATTTCGAGCACGATCACCTGATGGTGCACGCAGGCACGTTGGCAAAATGGGACGTGGCCAAGACGCTGTCGCTGGCGGCCGAGGTACAGGACGCGCTGCGCGGCCCGAACTGGCAGAAGGCACTGCAAAAGATGTACGGCAACGAGCCGTCGACGTGGAAGGAAGACCACAAGGGCAGCAAGCGGATGCGGGTGATCATCAACGCACTGACGCGCATCCGCCTGTGCACGCCGAACGGCCACATGGAGTTCGCCACGAAGGTAACGCCGGGCGCATGGCCGGCCGGACTAGTCCCGTGGTTCGATGTCCCTAACAGGGCGACGCGCAATATCACGACGGTATTCGGACATTGGTCTACGCTGGGGCTGATGCAGCGGCCGGATGTGATCTGCCTGGATACGGGTTGCGTATGGGGTGGGGCGTTGACGGCGTTGCGGTTGCAGGATCGGAAGCTGGTGCAGATCAAGTGTTCGCAGTTTCAGGATCCGATGTCGGAGTGAAGTTTCTTCTGATTTTTGAGGGTGGCTGACTGGGTGTTGCTTGCCGTTTGCTTGCTTGCGGCGGTTGGGCTTCGTAGGTCGCTCGGCGCGGGGGGCACTTGTGGAGTGGGCGCCCACGATTGCGGTCCGGAGCCTTCGCTCCGGCCTTCCCCTTCGTCATCTTCGTCCGCCTTCGGCTCCCTTCAGATTCCCTCGGGCGCATCGAGGTTGCCCACTCCACAAGTGCCCCCCGCGCCAAGCTACGTCCTTTGAGATTTGTCGCGCTGCTAGACCTGTGGTCTGGGCATGAGATCTACAGGGTCGCCAAGCCGCGGCCGCGCGGGCGGCCACGTTTGGCATTCGTGTTGCTGACAGTGTTGCGGGTGCGCTTCGCGCTGTTGTAGATGGGTTTTCTATTGGGTCGCACATCGTGGGGGTGGGGCGGTGATGGGCGGCGCGGCAGAGTCCTGCTTGCGCATGTTGACCATCTCGCGCGCCGCCCATCGGGCGCTGCACATTCCTGTCGAACGCCACGGCATCCGCGCCGCTAGAAAAAACTGCATCTTCACCTACACGCGAGAGCGGCATCGGCGCACGCAAGACGCCGCGTAAGCTTCGTAAGGCCGCCCGCGCGGCCGGCACGAAGCGGGCAACGCCCTACCCCGCCCACCCCCACTGACCGTGAGAAAAACGCCAAGCACACCGCCCGCCCCAGCGCCCGTGACTAATCTTCATCATGAGCGCTTGGCGGTGTCGGTGTGGGGTGGGCGGGGCGTTAGATGCGCCCGAGGGAATCGGAAGGGAGCCGAAGGCGGACGACGATGACGAAGGGGGGGGCCGCCTAGGCAAGTCCGGAGCGAAGGCTCCGGACCGCAATCGTAGCCCCGCCCACCCCACACCGACACCGCCAAGCGCGGCTCAAGAACTCCACCCGCCAACCAAACCACGACCCCCTCTACCTCCGTATCTCCGCCAAGAACTTCTTCGCCCTCTCACTCCCAGGCCGACAAAAGAAATCCTCCGGCCCCCCCACCTCCACAATCCTCCCGGCATCCATAAACCAAACAGTGTCAGCTACCTCCCTCGCGAAACCCATTTCGTGGGTGACGCAGACCATGGTCATGCCGTCCTTGGCCAGCGTCTTCATCACTTGCAGGACCTCGCCTACCATTTCGGGGTCCAGCGCGCTGGTCGGTTCGTCGAACAGCATGACGGGCGGGTTCATTGCCAGGGCGCGGGCGATGGCCACGCGTTGTTGTTGGCCGCCGGAGAGTTGGGCGGGGTAGGCGTCGGCCTTGTGGGACAGGCCGACCCTGTCCAGCAGTTGCAGGGCGCGGTCGCGGGCTTCGGGGCGGCGGGCGCGCTTGAGTTGCAGGGGGGCCAGGGTCAGGTTTTCCAGGACGGACAGGTGGGGGAACAGGTTGAACTGCTGGAACACGAAACCGATGTGGCTGCGCAGCGTGTCCAGGTGGATCTTGCTGCCGTAGATGTCCTGGCCGTCTACCTCGATCTTGCCTTGCTGGATCGGTTCCAGGCGGTTCACGGTGCGGATCAGGGTCGATTTGCCTGAGCCTGACGGGCCGCAGACCACGACGACTTCGCCCTGCTTCACCTGGGCCGAGACGTCGGCCAGAGCCTGGTAGTCGCCGTACCACTTCTGGACGTCGGTGAATCGGATCATGTGGGCACCACCTTGGTTGCGGGCGCGAGTCCGGCGCGGCGTCTGCCGATGCGTCGCTCGGTCAGGTGCACCAGCGAACTCAGGCCAAAGTTCAGGATGAAATAGGTCAGCGCCAGCAGCGCGAAGACCTCGAAGGGACGCGTCAGCAGCACGCTGTTGATCTGGTTGGCGGCGTAGGTCAGTTCCTGCACGCTGATCACGTAGGCCAGCGACGTTTCCTTGACCGTGGAAACGAACTGGCTGAGCATGCTGGGCAGCATGTTGTAGAGCGCTTGTGGCAGGATCACGCGGCGCATGGTCTGCAGGTAAGACAAGCCCAGCGCGCGGCTGGCCTCTTGCTGGCCGGGGGGCAGCGCCTGGATGCCGGCGCGGATGATTTCGGCCAGATAGGCGCTTTCGTAGCAGACCAGGGCCACCACCATCGTGGTGGTGCCGGCCACCGGGCGGCCGATGATGAGCGGCACGAAGAAGTAGGCCCAGAAGATGAACATCAAGAGCGGCAGGCCGCGCACCAGGTACACCATGGCCGAGGCGGGCCAGCGCAGCAGCCTGTAGGGACTGATGCGGCCCAGTGCCAGCAGGATGCCGCACGGCAGGGCCAGCGCCAGGCTGATGGCCGCCAGGCCCAGCGTGGCGGCCAGGCCGCCGATGGGGCCGTGCGGGTATTGGCCGATGAGCAGCAGCAGCCAGTTGTCTTTCAGGATGTCCCACATTCAATGGCCTCCCAGCGGCCGGTAGCGCCGCTGCAGCAGCGCGCCGCCGCCCATGATCAGGCACGACAGCGCCAGGTAGATCGCCGTCACCACGGCGTAGGCCTCGAAGGTGCGGAACGTGTAGTTCTCTATTTCGCGGCCCGCGGCCGTCAGTTCCGCCACGCCGATGGCCATGGCCAGGCTGGTGTTCTTGACCAGCAGCAGGGTCTGGTTGAGCAGCGGCGGGATGGCGATGCGAAAAGCCTGCGGCAGGACGACGCAGCGCATGGTGCGCAGGAAGCCCAGGCCCAGCGCCCGCGCGGCCTCGACCTGGCCGGGCGGGATGGCGCGGATGGCGCTGCGCAGGTCTTCGCAGACGTAGGCGGACATCACCAGGCCGATGGCGATGCACGACAGGATGAATTCGCTGCCGTGGCTGTTGAGCCAGTCGGTGGCGGCCTGCGGCAGCAGGGCCGGCACGCCGAAATACCAGAACAGGATGTGCACCAGCATGGGCACGTTGCGGTGAAAGGCCACGTACAGGGCGATCACCGCGTTGGCCACGGGCGAGCCGGTCAGGCGGATGACCGCCAGCAGGCTGCCCACCAGGAAGGCCAGCAGCCAGGCGAAGCCGGCCAGCGCCAGGGTGGTGATGACCCCCCGGAGCAGCCAGGCCGGATATTCGCCCTGGAAGATGGCAGAGAAGTCGAAGACGTAATGCATCGGCGACAGGCTCCGGCGCGCGGGGCGTCAGCCCTTGATCGCTTCGATGCGGAAGTCGCGCTTCATGTTGAACGGCGTGCCGGCGCCGAACCACTTGTCGAAGATCTGCGCGGCCTTGCCCGAGGCTTCCAGCCCGTCCAGCACTTTATTGACCTGGCCCAGCATGGCGCTGTCGCCACGGCGCACGCCCATGCCCCAGGGTTCGACGAACAGCGCAGGCTCCAGGATCTTGGCGGGCACGGCGCTGGCGGCGGCCTGCTGCTTGAGCTTGACCAGCATCAGTTCCGATCCGACGAAGCCGGCGACCTTGCCCTGTTGCAGGGCCAGGAAGGCGCCGCTGGGGTCTTTGAAGGTGACGGGTTCGACATTGGGGATGAACTTGCGGGCGCCCTGCTCCGACGACGAGCCGCGCACGGCGCTCACGCGCTTGCCGGCCAGGTCGGCGGGGGCCTTCAGGTCCTTGTCCGAGTCGCGTGCCAGCACTTTCTGCAGGCTCACGAAGTGCTGGTGGGAATAGTCGATCTGCTGGGCCCGTTCGGGGCTCCAGCCCAGGTTGGCGGCAACGACGTCGACGCGGCCGGCGATCAGCTCGGGAATGCGGGCTTCGACGGCGATGAGCTTGAGTTCGAGCGGCACGCCCAGGCTGTCGGCCACGGCCTGGCACATGTCGACTTCGTAGCCGACGATGGCGCGCGTCTTGGGGTCCTGGAAACTGAAGGGCTCGGCGGTGCCCATGGTGCCGCAGATGAATTTGCCGCGCGCCTTGATGTCTTGCAGCGTGTCGGCGTGGGCGGCCGGCGCCAAGGCGGCGACCAGGCCGAGGGCGGCCGTGAAAGTGAGGAGGCGTTGCTTCATGTCGTTCCCTTGAAATATCGGTATGAGGCGGCTTATCCGGCGAGACATCGGCGGTGCCGCTTGTGGGGTGCTGCTTATGGGGTACTGCTTGTTGGATGCTGCTTGTTGGGTGCTGCTTGATGGGTGCTGCTTGATGCGTGCTGCTTGATGCGTGCTGCCAAATGCCTGCGGGGTGCTATCTGCTGCGGGTTGCCTGTTGCTTGAACTTGCTTGGTGTTCGCTTCTTGCTGTTCGCTTCTTGCTGTTCGCTGCTTGGTGCTAGCTGCTTGGTGCTAGCTGCTTGGTCCTCGCTGCTTGATGCTCGTTGCTGGGTGCTCGCTGCCTGATGGCGTGTCGCTCACGGCACACACGGGCGTCTCAGGTATGACGCCCGTGCGCGCGGCAGGCTCACGACGGGCGCAACGTCACGTCAGCCGGCCACAAGCCTGGAAGATGCGCCGGCAGCCTTCTTCGATGTTCTCCATCGAGGTCGCGAAACTCAGCCGCAGGTACGGCGACAGGCCGTAGGCCGCGCCGTCCAGCACGGCCACGCCGGCTTCGTCGAGCAGGAACAGGACGACGTCCAGGTCGCTTTGCAGCAGGTGGCCGGCGGGGCTGCGGCGGCCCAGCAGGCCGGCGACGCTGGGATACACGTAGAACGCGCCCTGTGGTTGCGGGCAGCGGATGCCGGGCGCCTCGTTCAGGCCCGCCACGATGCGGTCGCGGCGCGCATGGAACAGGGCCGCGGCTTCGGCCACGCAGGTCTGGTCGGCGGTCAGCGCGACGCGTGCGGCGGCCTGGCTGATGGCGCTGACGCAGCTGGTGCTTTGCGAGATCAACGTGGCCATGGCCTTGATCAGAGCCTTGGGGCCGCCGGCATAGCCCAGCCGCCAGCCGGTCATGGCATAGGCCTTGGAAACGCCATTGACGGTCAGCGTGCGGCCGGCCAGCTCGGGCACGGCGGCGGCCGGCGAGACGTGGCGTTGGTCGCCATAAGCCAGGTGTTCGTAGATCTCGTCGGTCATCAGCCAGACGTGCGGATGGCGCGTCAGTACCTCGCCCAGGGCACGCAGCTCGGCGGCGCTGTACATGGCGCCGGTGGGATTGCTGGGGCTGTTCAGCAACAGCCACTTGGTGCGCGGCGTGATGGCGCGTTCCAGCGCGTGCGGCGTGAGCTTGAAGCCATCGGCCTCGGGACACGGCACCACCACGGGCACGCCGTCGTTGACCAGCACCATGTCCGGGTACGAGACCCAGTAGGGCGCGGGAATGATGACTTCGTCGCCGGCCTGCACGGTGGCGGCCAGGGCGGTGTAGAGAATCTGCTTGGCGCCCACGCCGACGATCAGTTCGTCCAGCGCATAGTCCAGGCCATTTTCACGCGCGAACTTGGCGCGCACGGCGTCGAGCAGCGGGCGGGCGCCGGTGGATGCCGTGTAGCGGATGTCGCCGCTGCGCAGCGCATCGATGCCGGCCTGCACGATGTGGGCGGGTGTGGGCAGATCGGGTTCGCCCACAGTGAAGTCGATGATGTCGCGCCCCTCGGCGCGCAACTGGTCGACCCGGCTCTTGGCCGCCATGCTGGGCGAGGGCTTGATGGCGCGGGCACGCGCCGCCAGGAAGGCGGTGTCGACGGCGCTCATGCCAGCCCCTTGGCGGCAAAGGCGGCCTGCATCCAGCTCTGGGTCCTGTCGCCGCGATCGATCTCGGCCATGATGCGTGCTTCTTTCTCGGCATGGGCACGCGCCGCGGCGATCAGGGCCGGCGCCTCATCGGCTGCAAAGCTGACCAGGCCGTCTTCGTCGCCAACGATGATGTCGCCGGGATGAATCACCTGGCCGCCGATGGACACGGGCACGTTGACCTCGCCCGGGCCGTCCTTGTACGGGCCGCGATGGATGTGGCCGCGCGCATAGCAGGGAAAGGTATCGGCCTCGAACGCGCCGACGTCGCGGATGGCGCCGTCCACCACCACGCCGGCGCAGCCGTGCGCCTGCAGGTAGCGCTTCATGATCTCGCCCAGCACGGCATTGGTAAGGTCACCGCCCGCGTCCACCACCAGCACGTGGCCCGGCTGCACCTGCATCATGGCCTTGTAGATCATGAGGTTGTCGCCCGGCCGGGTCTTGACGGTGAGCGCGGTGCCGACCAGCTTGCCGCTGCGGTTGTAGCGATGCAGGCCGGCAATGCCTTCGCGGCGCGCCAGGTTGTCGCTGAGGTGCGGGGTGACGATGCCGGCCAGCGCTTGCAGCAAGGCAGCGTCGGCAACGGGCGCGGCGGGCAAGAGGCGGGCGCCGGTAGTAAGGGTGGCCATGGCGATCTGCGTAGTCCTGAGTCAAATGGGTCAGACCGCATGGTGGGCGCTTTCCGCGCCGGGAAAAAGGGATTAAATTTCCACGAACTTCATCTCTTTCAGGAATATAAGGGTTAGCCCTTAAAGGAAATTTCGGAATGAACTTACCTGCCTATCCCCTGCCGCCATGCTGACGTTCAAACAGATCGAGGCGCTGTACTGGACGGTGCGCCTGGGCACGTTTGCAGCGTCGGCGCAGAAGCTGCACACGACACAATCGGCCATCACCAAGCGCATCCAGGAACTGGAGGCAGACTTCGACGTGGCGCTGTTCGACCGCTCGGGCCACCGCGCGGAACTGACGGCGCGCGGCCACGAGGTCTACGCGCTGGCCGAAGAAATGCTGGGCCACCGCGACCGCCTGCTGGTAAGGCTGAAGGGCCAGCACACGCTGACCGGCACGTTCCGATTCGGCATCACGGAAATCACGGCGATGACGTGGCTGCCAGCCCTGATCCGCCTGCTGCGCGCCCACTACCCCCGCATTACGCTGGAGCCGCACATCGACCTGGGCGCAGACCTGCAAAAGCGCTTGCAGGCGGGCCAACTGGACATGGCCTTCCTGCACGGCGAGTTCGCGGAACCCGGCCTGCAAGTGGTGGCGCTGCAACGCCTGGAATTCGCCTGGATGGGCAGCCCCGACCTGATCGACCCGAGCCGCGTATACACGCCCGCCGACATCGCCGCACTACCGCTCCTGCGCCAAAGCCGCGAGTCGGGCCTGAACATGATCTACGACGGCTGGCTAAAGCCCCACACCCCCGCAAACAACCTGTTCACGATCAACAGCCTGATCGCCATGGCCGGCCTGACCGCAGCCGGATTCGGGGTGAGTTGTCTGCCGCGAGATTATTTTGCGGAGATGGTGAGCGGGCGGCAGTTGGTGATTGCTCGGACGAGCATTGCGGCGCCGCAATCAGTGTATTGCGCGATGTTCAGACGTGATGCTGATGTGGCGTTTTGTGAGAGTGTTGCGGAGTTGGCGTTGAGTTGTTGTGATTTTTCTGCTTCTGGGGGGAGGCATTGAAGTGTGCGGGAGGCGTCATTCTTAAGCCGCGCTTGGCGGGGTCGGCGGGTGGAGGGCGGGGCTACGATTGCGGTCCGGAGCCTTCGCTCCGGACTTCCCCGTCCTCATCCTCGTCCAGGCCTTCGGCCTTCCCTACGGATTCCGTCGGGCGCATCTACACGCCCCGCCCTCCACCCGCCGACACCGCCAAGCGCTCACGATTAGGATCAATCTCGGGCGCTGGGACGAGTGGTGTGTTTGGCGTTTTTCTCACGGTCAGTGGGGGGGGCGGGGTGGGACGGTGCCCGCTTCGTGCCGGCCGCGCGGGCGGCCTTACGAAGCTTACGCGGCGTCTTGCGTGCACCGATGCCGCTCTCGCGTGTAGGTAGCGGTGCTGTTTTCTAGCGGCGCGGATGCCGTGGCGTTTCACGTCAGTGTGCAGCGCCTGATGGGCGGCGCGCGAGATGGTTTACATGCGCAAGCAAGAGTCTGCCGCGCCGCCCATCACCGCCCCACCCCCACGATGTGCGACCCATTAGAAAACCCATCTACAACAGCGCGAAGCGCCACAGCAACACTGTCAACAACACGAACGCCAAACGTGGCCGCCCGCGCGGCCGCGGCTTGGCGACCCTGTAGATCTCATGCCCTGACCACAGGTCTAACAGCGCAACGACCCGAGACACGCGTAGTCCCTCGCGGCGGTGGCATGCGGGGCGGGCAACCTCGATGCGCCCGAGGGAATCTGAAGGGAGCCGAAGGCGGACGAAGATGACGACGGGGAAGTCCGGAGCGAACGCTCCGGACCGCAATCGTGGGCGCCCGCCCCGCATGCCACCGCCGCGAGGGACGACCTACGAAGCACAGCTCACCCGATCAACTGATCAACCGATCAAAGAATCAAAGAATCAAAGAATCAAAGCACAGCCCGAATAGCATCCCGAGCCTGATGCGACAACTCCAACCGAGTAGGCAACGTCCCATCAGCATGCTTAGCCGCCAAAGCCGGCAAAAACACCACTTCCACAGCCAACCCCGTAGACCCCATCACCTTCCAAAGATTAGCCACCAGCGTCTCCTCGCCCACAAATGCTGCGAAGCCGCTGCGTTCGCCGTCTTTTAGAAAGCGTAGGGCTACCGGTTGGATTTCGATCGCGGCTGACCTGGCCGGTTCGAACAGGCTCGCGTGGAAGGGGCGCAGGTCGAAGCCTTCGCTGGTGGTGCCTTCGGGGAACAGGCCCACCGCGTCGCCCAGCTTGAAGCGGGCTTGCATCGACTCGCCCATTGCGTGGACTGCGTGGCGTTGGCCGCGTTCGATGAAGAGTGTGCCCGCGCCCGCCACCAGCCAGCCGATCACCGGCCAGCTGCGGATCTCGCTCTTGGCCACGAACGACGTCGCGCGGGCCGAGTTGAGTACGAAAATGTCGATCCAGGAGACGTGGTTCGCCACCAGCAGCACCGGGCCTGTCATGCGCGGTTCGCCCTTGAAGACGACCCGCAGCCCACAGGCCGCCATCAGGCAGCGTGACCACGTCCGGTTCAGCCAGGCGCGCGACTTGGGACGCAGCAGCGGATACACCAGGCCCACGCACAACAGGCCGAAGAGGATCAAAGGCACGACGAGAAAAAGCCGGAGGACAAAGCGCAGCAGCTTCAAGCAGGGGTCTCCCAGGCCGGGCTGCCACCCACCAGGGTGGCGCGGACACGACCGGGCAGCATCATACCCGCGAACGGCGTATGGCGGCTGTGGCTTTGCAGCGCCGGCGGGGCCACCAGCCATTCCGCTTCCAGGTCCACCAGACACAGGTCTGCCGGGGCGCCCACCGCCAGGTCACCTCGGGCGGACTGCGACGGCGACAGGCCGCGCAGCACCGCCGCCGGGCCGGTCGTGACGCGGGCCAGCGCCTGCGACAGCGGAATCCGGCTGTCGCGGGCCCATTTCAGCGTCAGCGACAGCAATAGTTCCAGCCCCGTGGCGCCGGGTTGGGACAGCGGGAATGGCGCGGCCTTGCCGGCGGCGTCCACCGGCGTGTGGTCCGAGCACAGCGCGTCCACCAGTCCGTCGCGCAGCGCCGCCTGGATCGCCTCGCGGTCGCGTTGGCCGCGCAGCGGCGGCGTCAGGTGGAAATTCGTATCGAAATAGCCGATGTCCACATCCGTCAGCAGCAGGCTGTGCGCCGACACGTCGGCGCTGACCGGCAGGCCTTCGCGGCGTGCGGCGCGCAGCAGCTCCAGGCCCGCGGCGGTCGACAGGCGCGACAGGTGCACACGGGCGCCCGTGGCGCGTTGCAGCTCGAAGATCGTCTGCAATGCCAATGTTTCAGCCTGCGGCGGCAGGCCTGGCAGGCCCAGGCGGTCGGCGTAGGCGCCGGCCGCCACCACTGCGCCCTGGGCCAGCCAGGGGTCTTGCGGGTGCAGCCATAGCGTCAGGCCCTGCCCGCTGGCGTAGCGCATAGCGCCCCACAGCACGCGGGTGTCGGCAATGCCGGCGTTGCCTTGCGAAAACGCGATGGCGCCGGCCTGGGACAAGAGCGCCATCTCGGCCAGGGTGTCACCGCGCAGGCCGACCGTCAGCGCGCCCAGCGGCAGGATGCGGGGCTGGCCGGCCAGGGCCTGGCGCAGCAATGCGTCGAGCTTGGCGGGTTCGTCCAGCGGCGTGTCGGGCTGCGGCGGCAGGACCAGCGTGGTCACGCCCCCGGCCAGCGCGGCGCGCAGTTCGGCCGGGGCGAACTGCGGGTCGGATGGGGCGATGCGCGACCCTGGCGCAAGCGGGTCGGCATGCGCGGGCGCAGCGGCCATCGCGGCCGCGCCATGGCTGGCCGCCGGATCCCGCAACACCCGGGCCGACAGGTCCACCAGGCCGGGCAGCACGGCCAGGCCCGTGGCGTCCAGCCGGCGATCGGCCTGGAAGCCGTCCGGGGACTGGCCGGCGGCGACGATGCGGCCGTCGGCGATGTAGAGGTCTTGCGGGCCGTCGTGGCCGCTGGCCGGATCGATCACGCGGCCGTTGGCGATGTGCAGTCTCATGGCGCGGCCCCCAGAACGGTCAGCGCCGCCAGGCGCAGATGCTGTTCGGTGTCGGCCAGTTGCGCATCGACGGCAGTCAGGCCGGCGGCCAGATCGCCGTCGACCTCGATGCCGGGGGTCAAGCGGCCCGCGGGCAGCAGCAGCGCGTCGGGCTTGGCGGCGGCCAGGCGGGCCGGCGTCAGGCCGTAGACGGCGGTGTATTCGCGGGCCGAGGGCAGCAGCGCGCCGCTCAAGGATTCGATATGCAGCGGCAGGACGATCACCACGTCGGCGTCGGCCAGGCATTCCTGCAAGGTGGCGCAGGCGCGCACCCCCAGTTGCGGCAGGCCGTCGGGCAGCAAGGTGCGCGGCGCGGCGGCGCGCACTTCGGGCACGCCCAGCGTGGTGAATGCGTGGATCAGGCTGCGGGCGACGGCGCTATGGCGGATGTCGCCGACCAGGGCGACCGCCAGGTTGGTCAGGTCTTGCTTGGCGCGCAGCATCGCCGCCACCCGCGCCAGGGCGGGCAAGGGATCGGCATGGATGCCGTCGCCGGCATTGAGAATGCGCAGGCCGGACGGCGCAGCCGCCGCCGCGCTGACGGCGGCGCCGCTGGCGGCGTGGCGCAGTACCAGGATGCCGGGAGGCAGGCCGGCGGCGGGCGCGGGGAGATTCCCCGCAGGCAGGTCGTCATCCAGCGGGATCGGCCGCAAGCCCAGCCGCTGGCCGGCGGACTCGTAGGCCCGGCGCAGATCGGCGTCATCGGCAGGCACGCCCAGATACAACGGCAGGTCCAGAGGCGCGGCGGACGATGCCACGAAGGTTCCTGACGTCGTAGCGGGTGTTGCGGCGCTGGCATTGGCGGCCGCCCCATCCTCCTGCGCAAACCCCGCGGCCGCGTCCAGCAGCCGTTCGACGTGGCGGCGCGGCAGCCCTTCCGTGGTGAGCAGGTGGATGAGTTCGCCGCGGCGGTCGAGTTGGGGATTGAGCATGGGCGGACCGGAGGGCGGGCGTCAGGGCGCCGGCAGTTTATCCAGGTAGCGTTGCAGGATGACGGCGGCGGCCATGGCGTCGTCGGCCTCGTGGGTGCCCAGCAGGCGCTGGGCTTCCATGCTGGACCCGCGTTCGTCGACCAGCTCGACGGTGACACCGAAGCGGCCGTGCAGTTGGTTGGCGAAGCGGCGGCAGCGCGCGGTGGCGGGCTGTTCGCCGCCATCGGCGTCCAGCGCCAGGCCGACCACCACGCGGTGCGGCTGCCATTCCGCAAGCAGCGCGGCGATGCGCGAGAAGCGCACGTCGCGGACCTCGCTGAAAATGATTTCCAGGGGCCGCGCGTGGCGCGTCAGCGTATTGCCGATGGCGATGCCGAGCTTTTTCTCGCCGAAATCGAAGGCAAGCAGGGTTTCTTCAGGCATGGCCCGCATCACCGGCCAGCATCACGGGATCGATGCCCAGCAGCTTGAGGGCCGCGGGGTAGCGATCTTCGGGCGGCACGTCGAAGATGATGTGATCGTCGGCGCCGACCGACAGCCAGGCGTTCTGGCCCATTTCGCTTTCGAGCTGGCCGGCGCCCCAGCCGGCGTAGCCCAGCGTGACCAGCATGCGGGCGGGGCCGTTGCCGTCGGCCACGGCCTGCAGCACGTCGCGCGAGGTGGTCAGCGCCATGCCGCCCAGCTTGATGCTCGAGCTGTAGTCACCGGCAGGCGCGTGCAGCACGAAGCCGCGGTCGGTCTGGACCGGGCCGCCAAAGAACACCAGCGTGTCCTTGACCGGGCCGATTTCCAGCGCCAGGTCGATGCGTTCGAACAGCGTGCCCAGCGTCAGGTCGGTGGGGCGGTTGATGACCAGGCCCAGCGCGCCGCGCTCGGTGTGTTCGCAGACGTAGATGACCGAACCCGCCAGGCTGCCTTCGACCATGCCGGGCATGGCGATCAGGAACTGGTTGGCGAAGTTGGCCGACTGGGTCTTGGGGTCTTCGTGGTGTTTTTCCGTCATGGCAACCCCTTTATTGGCGGAACGGGTCGGTGCGACCGATCAGATTTCCATCAGCTCGAAGTCCTCTTTGCGGGCGCCGCATTCAGGACAGACCCAGTTCGGGGGCACATCTTCCCAGCGGGTGCCGGGTGCGATGCCTTCGTCGGGCAGGCCGGCTTCTTCGTCGTAGACCCAGCCACAAATCAGACACATCCAAGTACGCATAGTTCTCTCTTACATCAATTCCCCGCCGTCTTCCCCGTGATGGGGCAAAGGCGGAAGGCATCCATTAGAATGGGGACAATCTTACCGAAACCCAATAGGGGTTCCCCTGATTCACCGCAAATGAGTCACGGGGCGCCCTCACTCAAGCGCTGTCCACGTGGCCTCCGTTACTCCCCCTCTCGTTTTGGTCTTCGGCCCGCTCGACCCCTCGGGCGCCGACGGTTTGCCCGCGGACGCCGTTACCTGCGCCCGGCTGGGCTGTCATGGCCTGGCGGCCGTCACGGCGCTGACCGTGCAGGACACCGCCGGCATCGAAGAAATCCATCCCGTATCGCCTGACCTGCTGGACGACCAGGCGCGCTGCCTGCTCGAAGACATGTCCGTGCAGGCAATCAAGGTGGGCGGACTATACACCGCCGAAACGGCAAGCGTAGCCGCCCAGGTGGCCGCCGATTACAGCCAGGTGCCGCTGGTGCTGCACCTGGGCCAGCGCGCCCAGGTGCCGGCCGACGCCGCCGACGAGGACGACGCCGACGACCTGCTGGCCGCCACGCTGGAACTGGTGCTGCCGCAGACCGACCTGCTGGTCATCGAGCACCTGCGCCTGGCGCAGTGGCACGCCGACGGCGACATCGATATCGGGGACGCACCGTCGCCCATGCACGCCCTGGTCGCGGCCGGCGCCGAATGGGTGCTGGTGCTGGGCAGCCCGCAACGCCCTGGCCACTACGCCAACGTGCTGCTGGGCCCCAACGGCCAGACCACCACCCTGCCCTGGCAGGCGCCGCCCGACCGCAACGGCGATGCCGGCGGCCTGGCCGCCACCGCCATCACCGCCTTGCTGGCCCGCGGCCTGGAAATGCCCGAGGCCGTGCGCCAGGGCCTGGCGCACGCCGATTCGGCGGTGGCTGCCAGCTTCCTGCCCGGCATGGGCCGGCGCATTCCCAACCGGATCCAACCGCAATGAAAGCCCTGCGTTTTCCCGCCGGCCTGTACGGCGTCACCCCCGAATGGGACGACACCGAGCGCCTGATGCGCGCGGTGCGCCAGGCCGCCGACGGCGGCATGCGGGCGCTGCAGCTGCGCCGCAAGAACGTGCCCGACGCCGTGCGCGCCGAGCAGGCACGCGCCCTGGCGCCGCTGTGCCGCGAACTGGGCGTGGTGTTTCTCATCAATGACGACTGGCGCCTGGCGCTCGAGGTCGGCGCCGACGGCGCCCACGTCGGCCGCGACGACGACAGCCTGGCCCGCATCCGCGCCGAAGTCGGCCCCGACCTGATCCTGGGCGGCTCCAGCTACGACGACCTGGCCCGCGCCCGCGAACTGCTGGACGCCGGCGCCGACTACATCGCCTTCGGCGCGATGTTCGCCTCGCAGGTCAAACCCGACACGGTGCGTGCGCCGCTGTCGGTGCTGACCGAAGCCCGCGCGCTGGTCGAAGAGCGCGACGCGCCCCGTCCGGCCGTGGTCGCCATCGGCGGCATCACGCCCGACAACGCGGCGCTGGTCGCTGCCGCCGGCGCCGATTCCATCGCCGTGATCACCGGCCTGTTCGAGGCGCCCGCTATCCGCGCCGCCGCGGCCGCCTGCTCGGCGCCTTACTCCGTTAACCGCAACCAGAAGCCTTGACCGCCATGTCCCGTAACGCTCAGCTTTTCGAACGCGCCTGCCGCAGCATTCCCGGCGGCGTCAATTCGCCCGTCCGCGCCTTCCGCTCCGTGGGCGGCACGCCGCGCTTCATCAAGCGCGCGCAAGGCCCGTACGTCTGGGACGCCGAAGAGAAGCAGTACATCGACTACGTCGGTTCGTGGGGCCCCGCCATCCTGGGCCACTCGCACCCGGAAGTGGTGCGCGCGGTGCAGGAAGCCGCCGTCAACGGCCTGTCGTTCGGCGCCCCCACCGAAGCCGAGATCGAACTGGCCGAAACGCTGATCGCCCGCCTGCCGTCGCTGGAACAGGTGCGCCTGGTCAGCTCGGGCACCGAGGCCACCATGACGGCCATCCGGCTGGCGCGCGGCGCCACCGGCCGCGCCAAGATCGTGAAATTCGAAGGTTGCTACCACGGCCATTCCGACAGCCTGCTGGTCAAGGCCGGCTCGGGCCTGCTGACGTTCGGCAACCCCAGCTCGGCAGGTGTGCCACCCGAATTCGTCTCGCACACGCTGACCCTGGAATACAACAACCTGGACGCCGTGCGCGAAGCCTTCGCCCAGCACGGCGCCGACATCGCCTGCATCATCGTCGAGCCGATCGCCGGCAACATGAACCTGATCAAGCCCGCCCCCGGCTTCCTGGAAGGCCTGCGCGAGGTCTGCACGCAGCACGGCGCGCTGCTGATCTTCGACGAAGTCATGACCGGTTTCCGCGTGGGTCCGCAGGGCGTGCAGGGCCTGTCGGGCGTCAAGCCCGACCTGACCACGCTGGCCAAGGTGATCGGCGGCGGCATGCCGGTGGGCGCCTTCGGCGGCAGCGCCGAGATCATGAAGCACATCGCCCCGCTGGGCGGCGTGTACCAGGCAGGCACGCTGTCGGGCAACCCGGTGGCCGTGGCCGCGGGCCTGGCCACGCTGCGTCTCATCGCCGCGCCCGGCTTCTACGAGAAGCTGTCGGCCCAAACCGCCAAGCTGGCCCAGGGCCTGCAGGAACGCGCCCGCGCAGCCGGCCTGGCCTTCTCGGCCGACTCGGTGGGCGGCATGTTCGGCATCTACTTCAGCGACACGGTGCCGGCGTCGTTCGCCGAGGTCTCGACCTGCGACACTGCGCGCTTCAACCGCTTCTTCCATGCCATGCTGGACCATGGCGTGCATTTCGCGCCGTCGGCCTTCGAGGCCGGCTTCGTCTCGGCCACCCACGACGACGCCGTCATCCAGTCGACGCTGGACATCGCCGAAAAGGTCTTCGCCTCGATCTGAGGCCAGCGTAAGAGCTGCCGCCAGGCGGCACCCGCCGGACCGCCCCAGAGGGACGATCCGGCAGCCCGCTCCCCCTCAGGGCGCCTTGTAGTGCTTGTACAGCGCCGTCACATCACGCACGTACTGCTGCGTTTCCGCATAGGGCGGCACGGCGTCGTACTTGCGCACCGCCCCCTCGCCCGCGTTGTAGGCCGCCAGTGCCAGGTCGAGCCGGCCGGGATACTGGTCGATCAGCCGGCGCAGCAGGCTGGAACCCGCCTTCACATTGGTCGCCGGGTCCACCAGCGCGCGTTCGATATCGTCGGACGCCAGCAGCGTGGCGGCCGTGGCCGGCATCAGCTGCATCAGACCCAGCGCGCCCTTGGGCGAGCGCGCATCGCTGCGAAAACCCGACTCCACCGCGATGACCGCGGTGATCAGCGCCTGGTCCACCCCAGAATCCTTGGCCGCCTGCGCGATCAGCCCGTCGTGCGCCGTGGATGGCGGCACCGGGCCCCAGCGCAGCACCCGGTTGCCCAGCGCCAGCACGCTGGCGCCATCGCCCGACTGCGGCTCGCAATCCAGGCAGACCTTGATGCGATTGCCGCGCAGCGCGGTGCGCACCTGGGCCCGCTTGTAGTACTTGGCGTAGCCGTTGGGCACCTTCATGGCGCGCCAGACGCCGAACGGGTCTTTGTAACGGTAGATCTCGTCGGCATGAGCGGCGCCGGCAGGTAGCAGCGTGCCCGCGATCCCGGCCAGGGCAACGGCCAGCGCCAGGCCGGCTGCACGCGCCCAGGCGGCGCCAGGCGCGGGGGGCAGGAAGTAGGCAAGGCGGAACATGGGGTGGGCGCTCCGGCGGCGTCCAGAGACGCGTAATCGAACGCCTATGCTGAGCCGGCCGCGACGCTTTGTCGCTCGTGCCTATGTCCTAAGACCTATCCCATTACGCTGCCCGCCGGCGTGTATCCCATTCGTTACAGGTTCCCGGGCTGAAATAAGGGACGGCATTACAACTTTTGGTTGAGTTTCCCTGTCGCTACTACGCAGTAGCCCAAGGTTCATGGGTTAACATATGTCGCAATATTTCGTTTAATTACTAAATGAATGAACTCGGCGGAGATCGCCGGGCGGGAGAGGCGACAGATGGGCGCAGACCACAAGCTCCAGCTAGTGCTGGATGCGAATACCAACGTCCTGACGGCGGTGTACGTACCGCCGCCCGTTCCCGACGCCGCCGATAACGCCATGGCGCCCGCCATCGATACGGCCCAGGACGCCGACGCCGCCGCGCAGCAAGGCGACACCGCCCTGGCCCCCGCCCCCACCCGCACCGACCTGCCCAGCTGGGATTCCCTGGCCGCGCTGGCCGCGGCCCAGGGCTGGTCCACCGAGGCGCTGGACAACCACGCCGTCATCACCTTCATCGACCTGTGCCGCGAGGCCACGGAACCCGTGGAGGCCCCCGTGGGCAAGGTGGTGGACGGTTCGTTCGACCTGGAAGTGGA
Source organism: Achromobacter deleyi (assembly GCF_902859705.1). Taxonomy (GTDB): domain Bacteria; phylum Pseudomonadota; class Gammaproteobacteria; order Burkholderiales; family Burkholderiaceae_B; genus Achromobacter; species Achromobacter deleyi. Next base: position 221,417 of record NZ_CADIJO010000006.1, read on the forward strand.
CGCCAGCTGCATGTCGGCCCTGGTGACCCTGCACCCGCCCAAGGGCGGCAAGCCGGTAGCGCTGGCCGTGCTGCGCCAGGCCGTGGCCGACCAGGGCATCGTGCATGGCGTACTAGAACAGGAACTGGCCGACGCCGTGGAACGCGGCGGCAGCCAGACGGTGCTGATCGCCCAGGGTACGCCGCCCACCCGCGGCACCCCCACCCGCTTCGAAAGCCTGCTGGACCGCCTGAAGCCCCGCGCCCAGGAAATCGACGAACTCGCCCAGGTGGACTACCGCGACCTGGGCAGCCTCTTGCTGGTCACGGCCGGCACGCCGCTGATGCGCCGGGTGCCGCCGTTGCCGGGCATCGACGGCTGTGACGTGCTGGGCCAGCCGGTGCTGCCGGACGAACTGCCCGACACCCCGTTTTCCAAGGACATGTCCGGCGTCGAAGTCGACCCCGAAGACCCGAACCTGCTGCGCGCCAGCATCGCCGGTTCGCCCAAGCTGATCCACCAAGGCGCCCAGGTCAATCCGGTGGTCGAGGTGGACGCCGTGGACCTGTCCACGGGCAACATCAACTTCGAAGGCTCGCTGCAGGTGCGCGGCGACATCAGCGCCACCATGGAAGTGCGGGTGACGGGCGACGTGGTCGTCAACGGCACCATGGAAGCCGCGCTGGTCGAGGCCGGCGGCAACGTCACGGTCAAGGGCGGCATCATCGGCATGGCCGAGGCCATGCAGGACAACGCCGGCGCCGCGGCCGCCACCGCACGCACCGCGCACATCGTCTGTGGCGGCGACCTGAAGGCCCGCTTCATCGCGAACTCGATCATCAGCGCCGGCCAGAACGTCGAGGTGGAACGCGAAATTCGCCAGAGCAGCATCGCCGCGGGCGGCAGCGTCAACGTCGGCGCGCCCAACAGCCAGCAGACCGCCATCACCGGCGGCCACACCCGCGCCCTGAAGTCGGTGCGCGCCGGCACCATCGGCTCGCCGGCCGGCGTACCCACGCTGGTGCAGGCCGGGCTGGACCCGCATGCCGACATCAAGCGGTCGGCGCTGACGCGCAAGCGGCTGAAGATGAACGAGGAAAAGGCCAAGCTGGAACAACTGCTGCTGTTCCTGCACTCGCACCCCGAACGCGCCACCGGCGACGTGGTCGAGCGTGCCCGCAACACCCACACCAAGCTGGGCCGCGACCTGATCCAGCTGGACGAGGAAGAAGCCCAACTGATCCGCGACCTGCAACCCCTGCACGAAGCCACCATCATCGCCGCGCGACGCTTTTGCGGCGGCGCGAAGATTCAGGTGGGCAACAAGCAGCAGGAATTCCTGGAAGACCAGGTGGGCGGCAAGGCCGCACTGGAAGAAGGCCAGATCGTCATTCGCTGACGACGGGCGGCGGCGTCTCGCCGGGCGCCGTGTGCGTCTGCGCTGGCCCATGCCGATGCACGCAGCGCGGTGCCAGCCTGGCCCCCGCGCCCGGACCAGGACACCCGCGTCAGGGCGCCAGTTGCTTGAACCACTCGCGCGGCGAAATACCGCGGTCCGGGCCCAGGATCGAAAAGCCGCCGTCCACCGGAATATCCACCCCGGTCATCCAGGACGCCGCGTCCGAACACGCAAAGCACACCGCCGCGGCGATCTCTTCGCCCGACCCCACCCGCCCCAGCGGATGGAAATGCGCGCCCACGGCATCGGCGGCTTCGCGCGAGCCGCCCGCCAGTTGTTCGACCGACGGCGACCAGGTCCAGGCGGGCGACACCGCCAGCACGCGGATGCCGGCGGGCGCCAGTTCCACCGCGAAATTCTTGGTGATCTGCAACAACGCCGCCTTGGACGCCGGATACAGCGCACGCCCGGCCGCGCCGAACTTGCCGCCGGTACTGCCCAGGTTGATCACCGCGCCGCCGCGCGGCATCCGCGGCGCCGCCATCTGCGTGAAGATCGCCGCCGACACCAGGTTGGTGTCCAGCGTGGCATGCCATTCTTCGCGGGTGGATGCCAGGCCGCGGTCGGCGTACTGGCAGGCGTTGTTGACCAGGATGTCGACCCGGCCGAAGCGCGCCTGCGCCGCGTCCAGGCAGCGCTGGATCTGGCTGTCCTGGCCGATGTCGGTTTCGCAGAACAGCGCCGCGTCGCCCAGTTCAGCGGCCAGCGCCAGGCCGGCCTGCGCGTTGCGCCCCACCAGCACCACGTTGGCGCCGGCCGCGGCCAGGCCGCGTGCGATGTCGGCGCCCAGGCCCTGCGTGCTGCCGGTAATGATGGCGGTCTTGCCGGCCAAGCCGGGAAAGCCTGAAAAATCCATGGAAAATCCTTGATCAGTGCGGCGCCGTGGCCCAGCGCACAGCTTGCGCCACCGAACCGGTCTGCGCAATCAGGCGCATGCTGGCCAGCGAGGCGTCGTGCACGGCCGGGTCGGCCGAGGCGCAGGCATCTTCAGCCACCATCACGTGAAAGCCGATATCGGCCGCGTGCCGCACCGTGCCTTCGACCACCGAATGCGTAGCCACGCCCGCCACCACCAGGCGACGCGCGCCCAGCACCCGCAGCGTTTCCTCCAGCGGCGTGCCGTAGAACGCGCTGATGCGGGTGTGCTTGACCACGAACTCGCGCGTGCTGCCGGCCAGCGGTTGCAGCCCTTCGTAGAAATCGCTGCCCCACTGCCCTTCGGCCACCGCGCCGATGCTGGCCACGTTGCGAAAGATATCGCAGTTAGGCAGCAGGTCCGCGTAGTCGGGCCGAAAGGCAATGCGCACGTGCACGATGGGCAGCCCCTGGGCGCGGGCGCTGTCCAGCAGCGTCGCAGCGCCGCGCAGCAGCCGCTGGCGCACGCCGCCGTCGGCATCCAGCCCGACGCGGATCTTGCCTTCCGGATGCAGCACGTCGTTCTGGTAGTGCAGCGCCAGCACCGCGGCGTCGGCCGCGCTCACACGAACACCTCGAACACGTCGTGGGCATCGTCGCAATTGACCAGGTCCACGCGCTTCATGCGGATGCGCCAGCTGTCGCCGTCGGCCGCCAGCTTGTGGGTGTAGCGCCCGGCCAGCTGGCGCGGCTGGCGCTTCCGCCATTCGGTCATCTGAAACGCGGAATGCACGACCAGGTTGCCGCCCGCGTCCACGCCTTCGACCTGCACGCCGCCCACCAGCCGCACGCTGCGCGTGGGCGGCTGCTGCGACCAGTTGCGCGGGTGCTCAAGGCGGCGGATGCGCACGTCGCGCAGCATGCGGTCTTCCCAGAACAGCGAGATGTGGTCGTAGGGGTTGGCCTGGCCCGGTTCGCGCGGCATCCAGTACATGCCGTCGTCGGTCCACAGCGACTGCCAGTCGTCGTAGCGGCGTTCGTCCAGCAGGCGGGCCTCGCGGTACAGGAACTGGGCGATGCGGTGGTAGGCCTCGGCCGGCACGTCGGCCGGCGCCAGTTGATCGGTCGAGACGTCGAATTCCAGGTCTAGCAGCATGCGCCTTCTCCTTGGGCCGGGGCCTGCGCCACCGCGCCCGCTTCCATGTATTGCTTCCAGGCGCGGAACTGGTTGCGCATCGGCAGTTCGCTGGTGCCGTTGACCGACACCATGCCGTCGGCATCGCTGCGGTCGGTGCCGTGGTAGCGGTGCATGCTGACCCATTCACCGCCGCGCGTGGCGTTGCCTTCCTGGCAGCGGTTGTAGAGTTCGATATCGTCCGGCATGACGTTGGACGACGGCGAGTTGATCACGTTGGCATACAGCATGGCGCGCTTGAACACGCCGTCGGGCGCGCCCTTGCAGCGGAACGTCTGGATCTCGATCAGCGTGCGGTCAACAGCGATCGGACGTATGACGCGGAACTGCTGGAACACGGTGTGGGGCGAGCCGCTGCCGTAGATGACGGTGTTGTGGCGGTTCATGCCCAGGATCTCGCGGGCGCGGTCCGGCCCGTAGGCGGCGGACAGCGTCTCGAAGTGCTCGCGCGAGATCGGATCGCGCTCGGCCGCGCCGGGGTTGAAGATGCCCTCCATGTAGCCATGGCCGTTGTCGTAGGCGCGCAGTTCCAGCTTTTCCCAGAACTCGTAGGGCTCGCCGTTGCCATCCATGATGTGCAGCTCGAACGGCATCTCGCCGATTTCCTTGGCCTCGTCGCGGGCCGCGGCGAACGACGATTCATGCGTCACGCGGGCATGCATGGTGTCGTGCAGGTTCTCGTAGAACACCTTCCAGTTTGACCGCTGCATCACGCGGAAGATGCCGCCGGCCACTTCCACCTCGCCCACCGGCGAACGGTCGCAGAGGTTGTCGATGGACGAGCGCGCACCACCCAGGAACGCTTCCAGGCCCTGGCCATCGCGCGCCTGGCTGGCGAACACGAAGCCGCGATAGCTTTCCACGCGCGGCAGGCGCCGCATCGAAAAGCTGGGATCGGTGGGGTCATAGGACGTGCCTTCAAGCCCTTGCTTGAGCGGCACGCCCAGGTGGCTGCCGTCCAGCTTGAAGGTCCAGGCGTGATACGGGCAGCGGAAGAACTTGCCCACGCAGCCGTCGCCGTCGGCCACCACCTTGGCGCCCTTGTGCGGGCAGCGGTTGTACAGCACGTGCACGCGGCCATCGGTGGCGCGCACCATCAGCACGTCCTGGTCGCCCAGGCGGGTGGTGTGATAGTCGCCCGTCTTGGGCACCTGGCTTTCATGGCCCACATAGACCCAGGCGCGACCGTAGATGCGCTGCATCTCCAGGTCGAAAATGGCCGGGTCGGTATACAGGCTGCGGTGCACGCTGTCGCCGCGCACCATCTGGCCCAATTGTTGATCGCTGTACGACATGGCGGTCTCCTACTTGTTCTCGCTGTCTTGCCAGCGCGCCATCAGCGTGTTGGACGGCAGCGTCTCGTCCAGCAGCTTGCGCGCGGTGTCACGGCCGGCCACCGGCAGGCCCTTGGGGTCCAGCACGCCGATCTGCACCAGCACGCTGGCCTGGTCCCAATAGATGTGTTCGTGGCAGAGCTTGTCGCCGCGGAACTTCACGATGGCCACCAGCGGAATCTCGACATACTTGCCCGTGGGCGGCACGCCCGGCAGCATCCAGTCGATTTCGGTGGTGTGGGTGAAGCAGAACAGCACTTCGTCCACGATCTGCGTGGCCCCCACGGTGCGCGACAGCGGCACCAGCCGGGTGTCGGGCGGATTGCTGTTGACGAAATGATGCTGGTAGAAGCGCGACAACTCGCGGTAGCCCACCCCGCCCGTCATGGTGGGAATGTGGTTGACGTAAGGCTCGGCCACCATGGTGGCCATGGTGGCGGCCACGTCGCGGGTGCCGAATTCGTATTCGCAGTGCTTGTCCCACAGGTACGAATAGTCGAACTGCGGGCCGATCACGCGTTGCAGCGCGGCCATGCTGCGCTGGTGCGCCATCAGCGCCGACGGCTTGTCGTAATGCGCGCCGCCCGTGCGGGCAAAGGCGTGATCCATGCCGGGGTAGACGTACAGCTCGACGCCCGGCTTGCCGCCCAGCGCCTCGAGAATGCGCTGGCGCGCGGGCGGCGGACAGAAGCCATCCTGCTCGGCGATGTGCAGCACCAGCCGGCCGCGCAGGTTCGCGGCTTCGTCCAGGCTGTCTTCGATGCCCACGCCGTAGTAGCCGATGGCCACGTCCGCATCGGTACGGCAGGCGGCCAGATAGGCCAGCTTGCCGCCCAGGCAATAGCCCAGCACGCCGGCGCCGCCCTGCTGCTCGGGCAGCGCTCGCAGCGCCGCGAGGGTCGAGGCGATGTCCTTGATGCCCAGGTCCACGTCAAAGCGCTGGTACAGCTCGAAGGCGCGCGGCATGTCGGCCGGGCCGTCGGTCAGCTGGATGCCGGGCTGCTGGCGCCAGAACAGATCGGGCGCCAGCACCACATAGCCTTCCTCGGCCAGGGCCTGCGCCGTGCGGCGCATGAAATCGTTGATGCCGAAGATTTCCTGGCACAGCACCAGGCCCGGTCCGTGGCCCGCGGCCGGCACGGCCAGGTAGGCGCCGAAAGACTGGCCGTCGTGCGAGGCAATGGTGACCTCGCGGGTCGAGATAGTCGCTGTCATGCGTAAAGCTCCTTTGCGGTCGTTGCCGCGCCTACTTCATCTGGCAGGCGGCGGCGAACGGGTCCTGGTACTGCGTCAGCACCGTGCCCGACAACTTGTTGGCCAGCTTGCCGTCCGCGCCCTTCTCGATGGTGCGCAGGTAGTAGTTCTGGATGGGATATTGGTTGCGATTGAATTTGAAATCGCCACGCACCGACTTGAAGTCCGCGCGGCGCAACGCCGGCCGCAACGCATCGGCGCCGAGCTTGCCGCCCGTCTGGCGCACTGCGCTGTCCAGCAGCATGGCGGCGTCGTAGCCCTGCGACGCATATAGCGTGGGGCTGCGGTTGTAGGCCTTCTTGAAGTCGGCCACGAATTGGCGGTTGGCCGGATTGTCCAGATCCACCGCCCACTGCGAGGTATTGCGCAGGCCCTCGATCGGCGCGCCCACGGCGCCGATGGTGTCTTCATCGCCCGAGAAGCCCGGCGCCAGCAGCACGATGTCCTTGCCCAGGCCCGCGCCGTTGAACTGCTTGATGAAATTCACGCCCATGCCGCCCGGCAGAAAGAAGAACACCGCATCCGGCTTGCTGGCGCGCAGCCGCGTGATTTCCACGCCATAGTCCAGCTGGCCCAGCTGGGTATAGATCTCTTCGGACAGGCCGCCCTTGTACAGGCGCTTGAAGCCGTTGAGCGACTCGCGTCCGCCCGGATAATCCGGCGCGATCAGCGCCACGCGCTTGAAACCCTGGTCCGCGGCGTACTTTCCCATGGCGGCGGGAATATCCTCGTTCTGCCAGGCCACCGCGAAGAAATTCGGATTACAGCCCACGCCCGCATAATTCTCGGGCCCGGTATTGGTGCTGAGATAGATAGTGCCCGACTGCAAAATGGCCGGCATCACCGGCAGCAGCACATTGGAAAACACGATGCCGGTCATGATGTCGACCTTGTCGCGCTTGAGCAGGCGCTCGACCGCCTGGCGGCCGGTGTCGGCCTTCTGCTGGTCATCGGCCACCACCACTTCGGCGGGCAGTCCGCCCAGCTTGCCACCGGTATGCTGCAACGCAAGATTGAAACCATCACGGATTTCATTGCCCAGCGCCGCGCCCGGCCCGGACAGCGTCGTCAACAGCCCGACCTTGATCTTTTCCTCGGCCGACACCCCGGCCGCAGCCGTCATGCAAACCAGCGCCGCCAGCGCGCGCCGACCCCATTGTTTTCCATTCATGAGCCACCCCGTATGTGTCCGCCGACGCCGCCGGCGCGATGCTGACAGAATCCGTCTGCCGTCGGTTACCGCAAGCCGCCCTGAAAATCGCCAGCTTACGCGCCGCGGCGCCGCCTTCCAACAACCCCCAGAGTAGGCCCGCCCGCCCCGCCGCTCTATCCGATTCCGCCCACGCTTATCCGGGATTCACTTAATTCCCACGGCAGGCCGATTGCTTTACGCTGGTCGGCAATACGGGAGCGTTCCCGTCCCGGAGACTCCCATGCACGGCTGGTCCCGCATCGAGCTGGCGCCATTGCTCAAAAGGCGCGTGTTCAGTTCCACCCAGCCGGCGGAAACGCGCGAACGCGTGTCCGAAGCGCTGAAAGAACACCGCCTGACCTGGAAAGGCGGCCGCGTCGACGCCGAACTGAACCGCGGCCGCTTCGGCGCCCTCAGCGTCTGTACACTGCGCTACGGCGCCGAAGTCCACATCGAACCCGACCGCCTGCAAGACTTCATGCTGGTCCAGGTCCCCCTGCACGGCCGCGCCCGCATCGAATGCGGCGCCGACAGCGTAGACACCCACCCCGACTGCGCCGCCGTCATCGCCCCCAACCGCGCCCTGAAACTGCACTGGGAAGCCGGCTGCGAACAACTGCTGTTGAAGATCCCCCGCGGCAAACTGGAAACCATCGGCCGCCGCATCTTCGGCGACGCCGCCACCCGCCCCCTGGACTTCACCCCCGCGCTACGCCTGGACACCCCCATCGGCGCCGCCTGGCGCAGCATGGTCACCGGCCTGATCCACCTGCTCCCCACCCTGGACGACGGCGCCCCCCGCCCGCCTGCGGCATGGCTGGAACACCTGGAAGACACGTTGGTGCTGCACCTGCTGTACAACCAGCCGAACACTTGGCAAAGCGGCGCGACGCAAGCCCCAGCGCAACCGCGCAGGCTGGCCCAAGCCGAGTCATACATGAGAAAGAACCTGTCAGCCCCGCTAACGCTGACAGAAATCGCCCGCGGCGCAGGCGCCAGCGCAAGCGCGCTGACACGGCTGTTCCAGGAACATCGCGGCACAACCCCGATGCAAGCGCTGAGAACGCTACGCCTGGACGCCGCACGAGAACGCTTACAGCAAGGCTCCTGCGCAAGCGTGACGGAAGTAGCGGTATCCGTAGGAATCGGACACCTGGGAAGATTCTCGGAGTACTACCGAGAACGTTTCGGTGAACTGCCGCGAGAGACGTTTCAGCATCGGAGTTGAGCGGCTCGTTGGCGTTTATTGTTCTTCGTAGGTCGCCCGGCGCGGGGGTGGCTTGCGGAGTGGGCGCCCACGATTGCGGTCCGGAGCCTTCGCTCCGGACTCCCCCTTCGTCATCTTCGTTGTCGCCTTCGGCGACTGCCTTCAGATTCCCTCGGGCGCATCGAGGTTGCCCACTCCGCAAGCCACCCCCGCACCGGGCTACGGTTTTCGAGGTTTGTCGCGCTGCTGGACCCGTGTTCAGGGAATGGAATCTACAGGGCCGCCAAGCCGCGGCCGCGCGGGCGGCCACGTTTGGCATTGCGTTGCTGGAAAGTGTTGCGAGTGCGCTTCGCGCTGATGAAGACTGGTTTTCTAATGGTTCGCAGTCAAGAGGGAGGGGCGGTGATGGGCGGCGCGGCAGACTCTTGCTTGCGCATGCTGACCGTCTCGCGCGCCGCCCATCAGGCGCTGCACACTGACGTGAAACGCCACGGCATCCGCGCCGCTAGAAAACAACATCCTCACCTACACGCGAGAGCGTCATCGACGCACGCAAGACGCCGCGTAAGCCTCGTAAGGCCGCCCGCGCGGCCGGCACGAGGCGGGCAACGCCCTACCCCGCCCACCCCCACCGACCGTGAGAAAAACGCCAAGCACACCGCCCGCCCCAGCGCCCGAGATTGATCCTAATCATGAGCGCTTGGCGGTGTCGGTGGGCATAGGGCGGGGCGTTAGATGCGCCCGAGGGAATCGGAAGGGAGCCGAAGGCGGACGACGATGACGAAGGGGCAGTCCGGAGCGAAGGCTCCGGACCGCAATCGTAGCCCCGCCCTATGCCCGCCGACACCGCCAAGCGCGGCTAAAGAACTCAACCCGCAGCAATCAAAACCTACCCCGGCACAACAGCCGTAACTTCAATCTCAACCTTAGCCCGATCCTCAACCAGATCAGCCACCTCCACCGCCGTCATAGCCGGAAAATGCCTTCCAATCAGCTCCCGATAATGCTTCCCGATCTCCGGATAAGCCGCCACATAAGCATCCTTGTCGGTCACATACCAAGTCATCCGCACAATATGCTCAGGCTTCGCCCCACCCTCAGCCAAAATCGCAACGATATTGGCCAACGTCTGCCGAACCTGATCAGCCAGATCATCCGATTCAAACTGCTGCTGCCCGTTCCAGCCGACCTGCCCCCCCACGAACACCAGCTTGCTCCCCACCGTCATCTCGGTCAGGATTCCATTCGAATAGCCCCGCGGCGCCATCCAATCCGGCGGTTGCAGAATCTTCATAACGTCTCATCCTATTATCAAAAAAACAAATAGCGCGGAGTCACTCCGCGGCGACCAGATAAGCCTGCATCCGTTCACGCAGATCGTCCGGCAGCGGCATCGACTTCATCGTCCGCAGATCCACCGTCACGATCGTCAGCGTCGCCGACAGCCGCAATTGGCCGTCCGGCCCCTCGAAACGCACCAGCGCCTTGAACGACGCCCCGCCGATACGCTGCACCTGCAACGTCTGGCGCAGCTTCTCGTGCCAACGGCTCGGTGCGCTGAAATCGCACGTCACCGACGCCATCGGCGTGCCGATATGGCGGTCCACGTGCAGTGCATGAAAAGGCAACCCCATGCCCTTGTCGAACCATTCCTCGACAAAGTCATTGATCATCTCGAAATAGCGAGGATAGAAAACGATGCCCGCCGGGTCGCAATGACGAAAGCGGACTTCGACCTGGCTGATGAAAGGGGCTGCCATGGGATTTCCTTGTGATTCCTTAATACGGGCTCACGCCATCTTGCGCAGCGCAAAGCGTTGCAGCTTGCCCGTTTCCGTGCGCGGCAATGCCGACACGAACTCGATGGCGCGGGGATACTTGTAGGGTGCGATGCTGGCCTTGACGAACTGCTGCAGCGCCGCCACCAGCGCGTCGCCCGGTTCGAAACCCGGCTTGAGCACCACGAACGCCTTCACCAGCTGGCCGCGCTCCTCGTCCGCCGCGCCCACCACCCCGCACTCGGCCACCGCCTCGTGGCGCAGCAGCGCGTCCTCGACCTCGGGGCCCGCGATGTTGTAGCCGGCCGACACAATCATGTCGTCGTTGCGGGCCTGGTAGAAAAGGTAGCCTTCGTCGTCCTGCAGGAACGTATCGCCCGGCAGGTTCCAGCCCTTCTGCACGAAACGGCGCTGGCGCTCGTCGGCCAGGTAGCGGCAGCCGGTGGGGCCCTTGATCGCCAGGCGGCCCACCGTGCCGTTGGGCACCGGGTTCATGTCGTCGTCCACGATCTGCGCGATGTAGCCGGGCACCACGCGGCCGATGGCGCCGCGGCGCACCGACTCGGGCGGGCTGGACACGAACACGTGGATCATTTCCGTGCCGCCGATGCCGTCGATCATCTCGATGCCGCTCGCTTCCTTCCAGAGTTGGCGGGTGGCGTCGGGCAGGGCTTCGCCGGCCGACACGCTTTTCTTCAGCGACGACAGGTCGAACTTGCCGACCAGCGCCGACATCTGGCGGTAGAACGTGGGCGCGGTGAACACGATGGTGGCGCGGAAGTCCTGGATCAGCTGCAACAGGCTTTCCGGCGTCAGGCGTTCGGCCAGCACGGTGCTGGCGCCCACGCGCAGCGGAAAGCACAGCAGCCCGCCCAGCCCGAACGTGAACGCCAGCGGCGGCGTGCCGCAGAAGATGTCGTCCGGGCCCGGCTTGATGACGTGCTTGGGGAACAGGTCGCACATCGCCAGCACGTCGCGGTGAAAGTGCATGCATCCCTTGGGCGCGCCCGTCGTGCCGCTGGTGAAGGCGATCAGGCAGACGTCGTCGGCGGCCGTGTCGCAGGCCGTGAAGTCGTCGGGTTTGGCCGCGGCCAGCGCGTCCAGCGCATCGGGCGCGGTGTCATTGAAGTACATGATCTGCGCCAGTTCGGCGCAGTGATGTTCGTGGCCGGGCTGGGCGCAGAACTCGGCTTCTTCTTTCAGGCGCGCATCGCACAGCACCGCCTGGATCTGCGCCTTTTCGATGATCTGCTTGAGTTCCTTGGCACGCAGCAGCGGCATGGTCGGCACGGTGACCAGGCCCGCCTTGATGGCGGCCAGCCAGGCAGCGGCCATCATGGGGTTGTTGGGGCCGCGCAGCAGCAGACGGTTGCCGGGCACCAACTTCATGTCTTCGGCCAGCACGCGGGCAATGCGGTTGGTCAGCGCCGCCAATTCGCGATAGGTCATGGTGGCCTGCTTGCCGTCCTGCGGCCAGCGCAGCGCGATGCGCTCGCCATGGCCGCGCTCGACCATGGCGTCCACCAGTTCCACCGCGCAATTGAAGCGCTTGGGATAGGCCACGTCGGGGCCGTCCAGCAGGAATTCTGGCCATTGTTCGCCCGGGGGCAGGTTGTCCCGGGCAAAGGTGTCGATGTGGGCGGATACTTCCATGAAATTCCCCTTGCTGCTGCGGTGTGGTTGACTATGCGGAAGGCGGAAGGCTCGATGGCCTCTTTACGCCTTCAGCAGTTCGCGGGCGATGATCAACTTCTGCACTTCGGTGGCGCCTTCGTAGATACGCAGCGCTCTGATTTCCCTGTAAAGCTTCTCCACCGGCATCCCCGACACCACGCCCGCGCCGCCGAACATCTGCAACGCGCGGTCGATCACGGTCTGCGCCGATTCGGTGGCCGTCATCTTGGCCATGGCCGCTTCGCGCGTGGTGCGTACTTTCTGCACGTCGCGCATCCACGCGGCGCGGTACGTCAACAGCGCCGAGGCATCGATGGCGGTGGCCATGTCGCCCAGCGCGGCCTGCGTCAGTTGCAGGTCGGCCAGCGTCTGGCCGAACATGCGGCGCGACTTCGAACGCGCCAGGCCTTCGTCCAGCGCGCGGCGGGCAAAGCCCAGCGCGGCGGCGGCCACCGAGGCGCGGAAGATGTCCAGCGTCATCATGGCCAGCTTGAAGCCCTGCCCCGCATCGCCCAGCCGGTGCGACACCGGCACGCGGCAGTTGTCGAACGTGATGGTGGCCAGCGGGTGCGGCGCGATCAGCTCGATGCGCTCCGAGACCTCGAAGCCCGGAGTATCGGCATCCACCACGAAGGCGCTGATGCCGCGCGCGCCCGGGGCCTCGCCGGTGCGGGCGAAGACGCAATAGAAGTCGGCGATGCCGCCGTTGGAAATCCAGGTCTTGGCGCCGTTCAGCACATAGGCGTCGCCATCCAGGCGGGCCTCGCAGGCCAGCGCGGCCACGTCGGAACCGGCATCGGGTTCGGATAGCGCAAAGGCGGCGATGGCCTCGCCGCGGGCCACGCGCGGCAGGTAGCGCTGGCGCAATTCGTCAGAGCCCATCAGCGAAATCGCGCCGCTGCCCAGGCCTTGCATGGCGAAAGCGAAGTCGGCCAGGCCTTCGTGGCGTGCCAGGGTTTCGCGCAGGATGCAGACCGCGCGCGAATCGACTTCCGGCAAAGCGCCGCCCCAGGCGCCGCCCGGGCCGCCCGCCACCGCGTAGCGCAGCCAGCCGGCCTGGCCCATGGCCTTGACCAGCTTCTTGCAGGCCGCGTCGGCATCGTGGTGGTCCACGTCGCCCAGCGCGCCCTCGCACCAGGCGTCGACCTCGTGCGCCAACTGGCGATGGGTCTCGTCGAAAAAGGGCCAGACCAGCCAGCTTGCGTCGCGCATCATCAATTCCCTTCGAAAACGGGCTTTTGCTTGGCCACGAAGGCCTCGTAGGCGCGATGGAAGTCGCGCGTCTGCATGCAGATGGCCTGGGCCTCGGCTTCGGCCTCGATGGCCTCGTCCACGCCCATGTTCCATTCCTGGTGCAGCAGCTTCTTGGTCACGCCGTGGGCAAAGGTGGGGCCGGCGGCCAGTTGCGCGGCCAGCTTGGCGGCGGCTTCCATCAGTTCGCCGGACTCATGCAGCGCGTTGAAGAAGCCCCAGCTGGCGCCCTCTTCAGCCGTCATGGCGCGGCCGGTGTACAGCAATTCAGAGGCGCGGCCCTGGCCGATCATGCGCGGCAGCAGCGTGCAGGCGCCCATGTCGGCGCCCGCCAGGCCCACCCGCGTGAACAGGAACGCGGTGCGCGAGGCCGGCGTGCCCAGGCGCATGTCGGACGCCAGCGCCACCATCGCGCCAGCGCCGGCGCAGATGCCGTCCACCGCTGCCACGATGGGCTGCGGGCAGGCGCGCATGGCCTTGACCAGGTCGCCCGTCATGCGGGTGAAGTCCAGCAGTTCAGGCATGCTCATCTTGGTGAGCGGCCCGATGATCTCGTGCACGTCGCCGCCCGAGCAGAAGTTGCCGCCAGCGCCCGTCACCACCACCACCTTGATGTCGGTCGCGTACACCAGGGCGCGGAACAGGTCGCGCAGCTCGGCGTAGGAATCGAAGGTCAGCGGGTTCTTGCGCTCGGGGCGGTTGAGCGTGATGGTGCCGATCTTGCCGTCGGCCGACACCTGCCACAGGAACGTCCGGGCCTGGTAACCGGCCAGCGGGCGCTTGTGGTGTTTCATGGTGTGCTCTTCGGGCTGGGTGCTCATGGTGTCTCCGTTCATGAATGCTGGGGATGGGGGCCGGCTCAGCCGGTCATCACTTCACCGCCGTCCACGGCGATGGCCTGGCCGTTGATCGATGCCGATGCCGGCAAGGCCAGCCAGGCGACCGTCTCGGCCACTTCTTCGGGCTGCACCAGGCGGCCCTGCGGGTTGCGTTCGGCCAGCTTGGCGCGCGCGGCTTCCGGCGTCATGCCGGTCTTGTCGACGATATTGGCCACCGCGCCGCGCACGATGTCGGTTTCGGTATAGCCGGGGCAGACGGCGTTGACGGTGACGCCCTTCTGCGCGGTTTCCAGCGCCAGCGAGCGGGTCAGGCCGATGACGCCGTGCTTGGCCGCGCAATAGGCGCTGACGTAGGCATAGCCGATCAGGCCCGCGGTGCTGGCCACGTTGATGACGCGGCCCCACCTGGCGGCCAGCATGCCGGGCAAGGCGGCCTGGATGCAATGGAAAGTGCCGGTCAGGTTGACTGCCAGCATCGACTGCCACAGGGCGGCGTCGGTGCGGTCAAAGCGCTGGCTGACGGCCTGGCCGGCGTTGTTGACCAGCACCAGCACGGGGCCGAGTTCGGCCTCGGCCTGGGCGAAGGCCTGGCGGACCGAGGCCTCGTCGGCGATGTCGGCGCTGACCGCCTGCACCTGGCCCAGGCTGGCCAGGCTGTCGACGGCGGCTTCCAGCGCACCGCCGTCGCGGCCCAGCAGCGTGACGCGGGCACCGCGCGCCAGCAGCGCGCGGGCACTGGCCAGGCCAATGCCGCGGGCGCCACCCGTCACCAGGGCGTGGCGGCCTGCCAGGGGGAGTGCGGACGTACTCATTTGATGTCCAGTTGCGCCATGGCGGCGGCGCGCTCGAAGTTGGTTTCCAGCTGGCGCTTGCCGGCGAAGTACTGGCTGGGCCAGGCCACGTCGCGGTAGCCCACGCGCGCCGATTCGCGCAGCGTCCACGAAGCGTCGGCCAGGTGCGGCCGCGCCAGGGCGCACAGGTCGGCGCGACCCGAGGCGATGATGGCGTTGGCGTGGTCGGCCTCGAAGATGGCGCCCACCGCGATGGTGGGAATGCCGGCTTCGTTGCGCACGCGGTCGGCGAACGGGGTCTGGAACATGCGGCCGTAGACGGGCTTTTCTTCCTTGCTGACCTGGCCCGACGAGCAGTCGATCATGTCGGCGCCGGCGGCCTTGAAGTGGCGGGCGATCTCGACGGCGTCGTCGGCGGTGATGCCGCCCTCGACCCAGTCGCTGGCCGAGATACGCACCGACATGGGCTTGTCTTCGGGCCAGACGGCGCGCACGGCGTGGAACACTTCCAGCGGGAAGCGCAGGCGGTTTTCCAGGCTGCCGCCGTATTCGTCGTCGCGCAGGTTGGTCAGCGGCGAGATGAAGCTGGACAACAGGTAGCCGTGGGCGCAGTGCAGTTCCAGCCAGTCGAAACCGGCGGCCTGCGCACGGCGGGCGGCGGCCACGAAGTTATCGCGCACCTGATCCATATCGGCGCGCGTCATGGCGCGCGGCGTGTCCGACACGCCTTCGATATAAGGCAAGGCCGACGCCGACAGCAGCGGCCAGTTGCCTTCGGCCAGCGGGTGGTCGATCTTCTGCCAGCCCAGCTGGGTGGAACCCTTGCGGCCAGCATGGCCGATCTGCACGCCAATGCGCGCATCGCTGTTGCCATGCACGAAGCCGACGATGCGGGCAAAGGCCTGCTGCTGCGCGTCGTTCCACAGCCCCGGGCACCCCGGGGTGATGCGGGCGTCAGGCGACACGCAGGTCATTTCGACCATGACCAGCCCGGCGCCACCCATGGCGCGCGCGCCCAGGTGCACCAGGTGGAAGTCGCCCGGCACGCCGTCGGTGCACGAGTACATGGCCATGGGCGACACCAGGATGCGGTTCTTGAGCCGCACGCCGCGCGCCTGGTAGGGCGTCAGCATGGGCAGCGGGGGCCGCTGGCCGGCCGGTGCCGGGGTGCCGGCATGTTCGGCGATCCAGCGCTCGAAGCCTTCGAGCCAGGCCGGATCGCGCAGGCGCAGGTTTTCGTGCGAGATGCGCTGCGAACGGGTGAGCAGCGAGTAGGCGAATTGTTCGGGTTCGAGTTCTGCATAACGCTCGACGTTTTCGAACCACTCGGTGGAGTTGCGAGCGGCGTTCTGGATTTTCAGCACTTCCACGCTGCGCACGTCTTCGTAGTGCTTGAGGCCGCGCTCGACACTGCCTTCGGCGCCGCTCAGGCAGCGCGCCAGTTCGATGGCGTCTTCCAGCGCGAGCTTGGTGCCGGAGCCGATGGAGAAGTGGGCGGTATGGGCGGCATCGCCCATCAGCACGACGGGGACGGCGCGCTTGCCGCGGGCGGTTTCAAGCTGGTTCCAATGCACCCAGGTGTTGCAGATGACGCGCGGAAAGCGAATCCAGATGGCCGAGCCGCGCAGGTGCGAGGCGTTGCTGATGAGCGCATTGCCATCCAGCCAGGGCGCGAACAGCTTTTCGCAGTAGGCGATGCCCTCTTCCTGGCTCATCTGTTCGATGCCGGCGGCCTGCCAGGTTTCTTCGGGCGTTTCGACGATAAAGGTCGACATGCCGTCTTCATACCGATAGGCATGGGCCTGGAACCAGCCATGCTCGGTCTGGACAAAGGCAAAGGTGAAGGCGTCGAAGACTTTCTTGGTGCCCAGCCAGACGAAGCGGCAGCGGCGCTGGTCGATGTCGGGATGGAAGGTGTCGGTGTAGCGGGTGCGAATCTGGCTGTTGATGCCGTCGGACGCGATGACGAGATCGGCATCGTATTCACGGGCAATGGCCTGGTCGTCCTGGACGAAGTTCTCGAAGACCAGCTTGACGCCGACGTCTTCGCAGCGCGCCTGCAAAATATTCAACAGCTTCTTGCGGCCAATGCCGATGAAGCCGTGGCCGCCGCTGCGAATGCTGCGGCCCTTGAAGTGGATGTCAATATCATCCCAATGATTGAAGGCATCGCCAATGGTCTGCGCGGAAACCGGGTCCGCTTCGCGCAGGTTCTGCATGGTGGCATCGGAAAACACGACGCCCCAACCAAAGGTGTCATACGGCCGGTTGCGCTCGATGACGGTAACTTCGTTGGCGGGGTCTTGCAACTTCATGAGCAGACCAAAATACAAGCCGGCGGGACCCCCACCAATGCAGACTATTTTCATTGCCGTAATGCTCCATGAAGGGCGATCTGCGAATGACGGGATCGCGGCTTTTTAGGTCTTGATAGTTTAGGCTTGAAATATATACCTGGATGGGGAGGATCGCAAATGGGGGAAACGTTTAGTTGAAATGGGGACGGGGTGTTTGGGTTTTTTGCGGGGGTTGGTTTGGGGGCTGGCGGAGGGTGGTCTTCGTGGGTCGTCCCTCGCGGCGGTGGCATGCGGGGCGGGCGCCCACGATTGCGGTCCGGAGCGTTCGCTCCGGACTTCCCCTTCGTCATCTTCGTCCGGGCCTACGGCCCCTCCTTCAGATTCCCTCGGGCGCATCGAGGTTGCCCGCCCCGCATGCCACCGCCGCGAGGGACTACGCGCGTCTGGGTTCGTCGCGCTGTTAGACCTGTGGTCAGGGCATGAGATCTACAGGGTCGCCAAGCCGCGGCCGCGCGGGCGGCCACGTTTGGCATTGCGTTGCTGGAATGTGTTGCGGGTGCGCTGCGCGCTGTTGGAGATCGGCTTTCTAGTGGTCCGTCATGTTGGGGGTGGGGCGGTGATGGGCGGCGCGGCGGGGTCCTGCTTGCGCATGCTGACTGTCTCGCGCGCCGCCCATCGGGCGCTGCACATTCATGTCGAACGCCACGGCATCCGCGCCGCTACAGACCACCAGCGATTCTGATGCCATCTGCTTCGCTCACACGCAAGAGCGACATCTTGGCGCCACCAGCACCGCCACCCACACGCGAGAGCGGCATCGGCGCACGCAAGACGCCGCGTAAGCTTCGTAAGGCCGCCCGCGCGGCCGGCACGAAGCGGGCAACGCCCTACCCCGCCCACCCCACTCCGACCGTCGCTATCACGCCAAGCACACCGCCCTCCCCGACGACCGAGGCGAATCCTCATCGTGAGCGCTTGGCGGTGTCGGCGGGCATAGGGCGGGGCGTTAGATGCGCCCGAGGGAATCGGAAGGGAGCCGAAGGCGGACGACGATGACGACGGGGCAGTCCGGAGCGAAGGCTCCGGACCGCAATCGTAGCCCCGCCCTATGCCCGCCGACACCGCCAAGCGCGGCTAAAGAACGACAACCGCCCGCACGAAAACAAAAACAATCACCCCCTAGCTCTCAACCATTCCTCAAGATCCCCCGCCGGCAACGGCGGCGAAAACAAGAACCCTTGTCCTGCTGCACACCCTTGCTCGATCAAAAACCGCCGCTGCTCCTCATTCTCGATCCCCTCCGCAACAACCGGCAAGCTCAGACTCTCCCCGATCCGAATCACAGCGCTTGT
This sequence comes from Achromobacter deleyi, assembly GCF_902859705.1. GTDB lineage: Bacteria > Pseudomonadota > Gammaproteobacteria > Burkholderiales > Burkholderiaceae_B > Achromobacter > Achromobacter deleyi. The sequence continues at coordinate 239,874 of NZ_CADIJO010000006.1, forward strand.
CAGCGCCCGAGCCGCATCGTCGCTCTCCAGCCCCTGAACGAAACTGCGATCCAGCTTCAGTTCATCGACGATCAAGCGCCTCAAATGCCCCAGGCTTGAATAGCCCGTCCCGAAATCGTCCATCGACAGGCGTACGCCCAGGCGGTGGAGTTCAGCGATCGTGCGCAGCGTGCCGGCCGTGGCGTCCAGGACCACGCCTTCCGTGATTTCCAGCATCAGGTCCTGGGCGGCCAGGCCGAACTCGGCCAGGGTCGCCGCGATCATGCGGGGCAGGTTCAGGTTGTGGAAATTGGTGGCTGACAGGTTCACCGATACCGAAGGGACGCGCAGGCCGTTGTGGCGCCAGATCGAGAGTTGCGAGCAGGCTTCGCGCACCGCCCAGTCGCCCAGGTCGCCGATCAGGCCGCATTCTTCGGCCAGGGGCACGAAACGCGCGGGGGAAATGTCGCCCAGCGTGGGGTGGCGCCAGCGGGCCAGCGCCTCGACCCCGTACAGGCTGCCGTTCTTCAGGCCGACCTGGGGTTGGTAGTGCAGGCGCAGCGCGCGGCCTTCCAGGGCGTCGCGCAGGGCGGCTTCCAGGGCCAGGCGTTCCTGGGCCTGGCGGTTCATTTCGGCGCTGAAGAAGGAAATGCGGTTGCGGCCCGCGGTCTTGGCCTGGTACATCGCCATGTCCGCATGGCGCAGCAGCGTATCCATGTCGCGGCCGTTTTCCGGGAACACGCTGATGCCGATGCTCACCGACGGGTTCAGCGTGATGCCGCCCACCACGAAGGGTTGCGCCAGGGCCACCAGGATGTGTTCGGCGGCGGCGGTCAGGCGGCCGTGCTCGAAATCGGGCATCAACATCACGAACTCGTCGCCCGACAGGCGGCCGACGATGTCGGTGGCGCGGGCCAGGCGGCGCAGGCGCTGGGCGATGTCGCGCAGCAGCGCGTCGCCGATGGGGTGGCCTAGCGTGTCGTTGACCTGTTTGAAGCGGTCCAGGTCCAGGAACAGCACCGCCACGCGCTTGCGTTCGGGTTCGGCGCGGGCGATGGCCTGTTCGGCCTGGGCCAGCAGCAGGTTGCGGTTGGGCAGGCCCGTCAGCTCGTCATAGAACGCCAGCTGGCGGATGCGGGCGCGGGCTTCTTCGCGTTCCAGCGCCAGCGCGCACAGGTAGACGCAGACGTCGACCAGGCGGTGGTGAAAATCGTCGGGCAGGCGGCGTTCGCGGAAATAGAAGCCGAACGTGCCGATCACCCGGCCGTCGCTGGACTTGATGGGCGAGGACCAGCAGGCCTTGATGTCTTCCGGCAGCGGCAGGTGGCGGTAGCCGTCCCACAGCGGATCGGTGGCGATGTCCGGCACGATCACCGGGCGGCCCAGGAAGGCGGCGGTGCCGCAGGCGCCGGATTGCGGGCCGATGGCTTCGCCGTCCAGCGCGTCGGCGTAGGCCGACGGCAGGCTGGGGGCTGCCAGCGGGCGCAGCTTGCCGGCCTCGTCCACACGCAGTACGGTCGCCGCCACTTCGGGCGCCAGGCGCTCGACCTCGCGGCACACCATGTTCATCACTTCCACCACCGAGGCCTCGTTCACCATGGCCTGCAGCACCCGGCGCTGCAGCACCTCGTGCACCTTGGTGGGCGTGATGTCGGTCAGCACGTCGACGATGTTGACCAGCGAGCCGCGCTCATCGAACACGGAGTTGGCCATCACCGAGACCCACAGCGGCTTGCCGCCGCGGTCGTAGACCAGTACGTCCTTGTGGTAGCCCTCGCGGCAGGCGATGCGGCGGTCGAGTTCTTCGCGGGTGCCGCCGTCGGGGCGGCCGCCGGCCAGCAGTTCGCCCAGTTCCTGGTTCAGCGCGTCGCCGCGGGCAAAGCCCAGCATGCGCTGGAAGCCGTCGTTGACGTAGACGATGCGGCCGTCGCGGCCCGAGACCGCCACGGCGTTGCCGGTTTCGTTGATGCCCAGCAGCAGCAGGCGGATTTCTTCCTGGCGTTCGGCATCGGCGATGGATTTGCGGGAAATGACCGAAATGCGGCGCACCTCGCCGGTGTCGTCGCGCATCGGCAGGTAGGTGGCTTCGATCCAGAGGGACCCACCATCCTGCCTGCGGTAGCGGCAGGTGCCGGAAAAGAAGTCGCCGCGGCGCAGCCGGGCCCAGAGGTGTTCGGCGCTGGCGATGCCCTTGCCTTCGTCCATGCTGTCGCACAGCAGGTCGTGGCGCAGGCCGGCGATGTCGTCGCGGGTATAGCCCACGGCGGCCAGGAAGTTGTCATTCGCGTGCAAGAGGGAGCCAGCCGCGTCGAAATCGAACAGCAGCAGCGCCCGGTCCATCGACGCCAGGTAGTTGTCCACCTGCCACGCGGCGCCCTGCGGGGCCGCGCTTGAACCACCTGGATGAGAATCAAGCATAAGGGGCTCCATACCGGAAGACTGCGATTCCGGGGTCATTTCAGGGCCGGGGGAATCCAAGCGCGACGCGATCGCGTCCGTCCTGCTTGGCCAGGTACAGCGCCTGGTCCGCCCGGCTGAGCGTTTCTGAAAAAGTTTCTCCGAGCTGGTGATACGCCATGCCGATGCTGACGGTCAGGCGCAGCACGTCCGCGCCGACATCGATCGCCAGGCCGCGCACCGCGCCCACCAGGCGGTCCATCACGCCTTGTGCCGTTTCCGGCGGGGTCGCGGGCAGCAGCACCAGGAATTCTTCGCCCCCCCAGCGGCCGCACAGGTCGTATTCACGCACGCTGTCGCGCATGGCGCCGGCCAGCTCGACCAGGGCGCGGTCGCCGATTTCGTGGCCATAGCGGTCGTTGACCGACTTGAAGTGATCCACGTCCAGCATGGCGACGACGAAGGCCTGGCCGCCGCGGGCGGCGCGCTGGACTTCCTGCTTGATCATTTCCATCAGGGCGCGCCGGTTCAAGAGGCCCGTCAGGGGATCGCGGCTGGAGGTCTCTTCCAGCGCCGCGTTCAGGTCGCGCATCATGCTCTGGTAATGGTCGGAGATACGGGCGATGCGGGCAAGGCGGCGCAACTGCCGGTCGAACTGTTCGCACAGGCCCATTTCGCGCTGGTGCGCCATGGACTGGTAGGCGTCGGACAGGTGCGTGACGCGCTCGATCCGCGCCATCTGCTCGGCCGTGTGCCGCCACAGGTCCTGGAGCGCCTCGCGCAGGGGGTGTCCGGCGTAGGCCGGGTCCGCCAGCAGGCGGCCGATGCGTTCGTCCAGCTCGGCGTTGCCGGGCTTCATTGGCGGCCGACGACCGAGAACGGGAAGGTGCAGTCTTCCTTGAATTCCTCGGCCAGCTCGCCCACGCGCTCGTTGCGCATGTCGTAGAACCAGGTCACGCTGACGTTGCGGCCCTTGCCATGGGCGGCTTCGAGCAGGTCGAAGATGTCCATGACGGACTTGATGCTGCTGGTGTTCAGGTACAGCAGCTCAAGCTCCAGGTTCAGCGGCGCGGCGCCGCTTTGCAGGTAGGCCTCGACCCACTCGATGACCGGGCCGAACAGCTCGAAGGAATTCTCGGGGTAGGAATCGCCGCGCATCGCCAGCACGCCGGCAGCGAAGTCGGCGGTGATGGCGGGCGTGGACTGGGTCCCGGGAATATTCAGGTCTTTCATCAATCACTCCGAAAAGGGTCTGTGCGCGGGCGGCGGTCAGATCACGACGCTCAGGCTGAAGAACGCCTTGCCCTCGCCCGCTGCGGGCGTCAGGCTGGCTTCCAGCGGTGCGCCCGCCCGGCGCGCGATGTCGATCAGCCCCAGGCCGGCGCCCGAGGCAGTGCCCGGGGTGCGCGGCTTGTGCAGCTGGGCCTTGTATTCGGCTTTCAGGGCCGCCTTGTCCAGCGCGGCCAGTTGCTGGATGCGGTCCACCAGGTGGCGGCCGTCTTCGGCCTTGACCAGGTTGCCGGCCGACACGACGTAGCGGCTTTCGTCGCGGCGGCCGATCACGACCGTGGCGGCGGCATCGGCATCGCCGTTCTGCGCGGCGTACTGGCGGATGTTCTGGATCATCTCGATATAGACCGAGAACACGTCCATGGCTTCCGCCGGCCGGGCATGCTCGGCGTTCAGGTAGTTCTTCAGCGCATTGCCGATTTCCTCGATCAGGCTACGGGAGATCGGCCCGTTGAAGCACAGCAGGGTGCGGTTCTGGTCGAACCGCTCGCCCAATGCGTAGAGATCGGAGGCATTCATGGGAGTTACCGCCCTGATAACGATTATTCGAAACGGAAAGACAGCAAGGTAATGTCGTCGCGCTGCGGCCGTCCGCCTTGATACTGGGCCAAGGCTTCGGAAAAAGCGGCCGCCTGGTCGGTTAACGGCTGCTGCGCGTGTCTCTTGAGCATTTCGGCAAAACGCGTGTTGCCAAAACCGAAACCGTGCTCGCCGCCCGCCTGGTCCAGGAAGCCGTCGGTGGCCAGGTAATAGGTCCAGCCGGGCTCCATGCGCAGTTCGATGTTCTGGTAAACCCCGGTGCGCTTGTCGCCCAACGCGCGCTTGCCGCCGGGCACTTCGCGCAGGGTCCGGCCGTCGCTGGCGTACAGGCTGATCTTGGCGCCGGCATACCGCAAGCTGCCGGATTCGCGGTCAATATATACCAGGCCCGCGTCAGTATTGGTGGCCAGGGCGCGAGGCAGTTGCGCATCCGCAAGCATGGCCCGGATCGCGCTGTCGGTGCGCGCCAGGATGCCGGCCGGATCGGCCGGGCCGGCCTCGGTGATGGCCAGGTCGATGGCGGCGCGGGCCAGCATGGTCATCAGCGCGCCCGGCACGCCGTGGCCGGCGCAGTCCATGATGCCCAGCAGGCAATTGTTGCCATCGGAACGGAACACGTAGAAATCGCCGCCGACCACGTCGCGCGGCTTCCACAGCACGAAGTGGTGTGCGCCCAGCGACTGGGTCAGCTGGCGGTCGGGCAGGATGGCGCGCTGGATCAGGCTGGCGTAGTCGATGGAATCGCCGATCTTCTTGTGGGCCGCGGCCATGGCGCGGTTGGCGTCTTCCAGCTCGGAGGTGCGTTCGCGCACCTTGGTCTCGAGTTCGGCGGTGTGCTGGCGCACCTTGTCGGCCATCACGCCGAAGGCGCGGCTCAGGTCGCCGATCTCGTCCTGGCCGCCAGGCGGCAGGCGCACGTCGTAGCTGCCGTTGGCAATGGCGCGAGCGGACTGCTGCAGGCGGCGCAGCGGCCGCAGCATCAGGCGTTCGATGGCGTAGCCGAAACAGAGCAGCAGCGCGGCAAACAGCAGCACCAGGCCGATGGCCGCGGGCCACAGCCAGTCGGTGTCCAGCACCCGGGCGGCGCCCAGGTCCACCACGGTCAGCACGTGCCAGCGCAACTCGGGCATGTAGGCCACCGACACCAGCTGGCGCACGCCGTCGATGGCCACCCACGCCGACTGCACCGACTGCGGGTCGGCCTGGGCGGCGTGCAGCGCCGCGCGCAGCTCGTCGCGGCCGTGGCCGGCGTCGACCAGGTTGAACACCAGGCCATGGCCGTCCTTGCCGCCGGCCCCGCCCGCGCCCGAGTTGTAGGCGATCAGGGTGGGGTCCATGTGCGCCTGGATGGCGCCGTCTTCGTCGACGATGATGGGGGTTACGCCCGGCTGGCCGCTGTTGACGAAGTCGCGCAGGAAGCCGCCCACGTCCAGGCCGGCGCCGGTCAGGCCGATGACCTTGTCGCCGTCGCGCACCTGCACGTTGATCCAGACGCGCGTGGTCTTGAGCTTCAGGTCAGGATTGACGTTGATGTTGTAACGGTTGGGCGACTTGAGCGTGCTGTAGAACCAGCCGTCGTCGGCGGCCTCGCGGCTGAGCGTATAACGCGGCGCCTCGGACAGGGGCTGGTCATCGTTGAAGTAGTAGTGGCCGGTGGCGGCGCTGGCGATGAAATAGGCGCGGCCCAGGAGGTCGCGCCGGTAGCCGTCGGCCTCGCGGAAAAACAGCTCGCGTGCGGCCGGATCGCTTTCGTTGCGTAGCCAGCGGCGCGTGACTTCGCTGTCGGCCAGGCGCTGCGACAGTGCCAGTTCGCGCGACACGGGCGCCAGGATGCGCTGGCGGTTCAACTGCGTGAAATTGTCGGAGAACGCGCGGCCGAAGTGGTCGCGAACCCCATCCAGCACCTGCCAACCTATCAGCGCAGCCGGCGCCAAGGCGACCAGGCACGCCAGCAACAGCGCCATCAATGATTTTTTGCGCAAACCCCATTTCGCCATGCGAAGTCTTCCTGACAGTCCGGGCCTGCCGATGCCTAAGGCCCTGTTTGAGACGTGACGCATCCACGCGGGATCGCACGGCGCGCTAAGTGTAGAGAACAGCGGGATGAATTGAAACAGGCGTAAACGCGCGAATTTGCCAAAGGTCAGCCTGTTTTGCACAGGCCGCGCCGATCGACAGGTTTATTGCGTTTTATATCGAAAGAAAAGCCGCCGCCCGCACCGGGGCTGCGGCTTTCGCGCTACACGCCCAGGTAGCGTTCCCACAGGCCGCGGTCGGCGTCCAGCGCGGCGGAGTCGCCGTTCCAGACCACCTTGCCGCGTTCCAGGATGACGTGCCGGTCGGCCAGGCTGAGCAGGCGTTCGACGTATTTGTCGATCACCAGGATCGTCTGGCCGGCCTGCCGCAGGCGCGCCAGGCAGTGCCAGATTTCCTCGCGGATCTTGGGCGCCAGGCCTTCGGTGGCCTCGTCCAGGATCAACAGGCGCGGGTTGGTGACCAGCGCGCGGCCGATGGCCAGCATCTGCTGTTCGCCGCCCGACAGCTGGTTGCCCATGTTGCGGGCGCGTTCGCCCAGCCGGGGAAACAGTTCGAACACGCGTTCGGGCGTCCAGGGCTCGCCGATGGACGGGTTGCGCGCGGCCACGAAGGCCGTCAGGTGCTCGCGCACGGTCAGGTTGGGAAAACACTGGCGCCCTTCCGGCACGATCGCCATGCCGGTGCGCGCGATGCGGTCGGGGCTCCAGCCGCTGATGTCCTGGCCGGCGAAGCTGATCTTGCCGCCGCGCAGCGGCAACTGGCCGAACAGCGTGCGCAGCAGCGTGGTCTTGCCCATGCCGTTGCGGCCCAGCAAGGTCACCACCTGGCCGGCGCCGATCTGCAGGTCCACGCCGAACAGCACCTGGCTGGCGCCGTAGCCGCTCTGGGCCGATTCAATGCTGAGCATCAGGCTGTCTCCTGGCGCGCGGGCGCCGTCTCGTCATCGCCCAGGTAGGCCTGGCGCACGTCCGGATTGGCGCGGATCTCGTCGGGCGTGCCGGTGGCGATCACGCGGCCATAGACCAGCACCGAGATGCGGTCGGCCAGCCGGAACACGGCCTGCATGTCGTGTTCGACCAGCAGCATCGCGGCGCGGCCGCGCAGGGCTTCGATCAGTTCGGTCAGGCGCAGGGTCTCGTCGGGCCCCATGCCGGCCATGGGTTCGTCCAGCAGCAGCACGCTGGGCCGCGCGGCCAGGGCCAGCGCGAATTCCACCTTGCGCTGCTCGCCGTGCGGCAGCGTGCCGGCGGCGCGCCCCAGCAGCGCCGGGTCGATGGCGCATTCGTGCGCCAGTTCGCGGGCCTGCTCGTACAGGGCCGCTTCGGCGGCGCGCGGCCGCCAGAAGCGGAAGCTGCTGCCGGCGTGCGCCTGCACGGCCAGCACCAGGTTGTCCAGCACGCTGGACTGCTTGAAGATGTTGGTGATCTGGTACGAACGCGACAGGCCCGCCGCCACGCGCTGGTGCGCGTTCAGGGCAGTGACGTCACGCCCGCCCACGGCCAGCGTGCCCGAGTCTGCCGCCAGGGTGCCGGACAGCAGGTGGATCAGTGTGGACTTGCCGGCGCCGTTGGGGCCGATCAGGGCGTGGATTTCGCCAGGGTTCAGCGAGATCGAGACATTGTCGGTGGCGACCAGCGCGCCAAAGCGGCGCACCAGGTTGCTCGCCTGCAGCGCAGGCGCGTTGGACTGCGATGGGGATTGGGGTTGGCTCATGATCCCGCCTTGCCGGTTGATGCTGCCTTGGCGCCGCCGAACAGCGGGCCGAACAGGCCCACCAGGCCGCGCGGCGCGCCGAACACCACGCACAGCAGCAGCACGCCCAGGGGCAGATGCCAATATTCGGTCCATTGGCGCAGCACTTCTTCCAGCACCAGCATCACCACGGCGCCGGCCACGCCGCCGTAGCGCAGGCCGATGCCGCCCACCAGCACCATGATCAGCAGGTTGGCCGACTGGGTCCAGTGCATCAGGCTGGGCGAGATGAACAGGTTGTGGTTGGCCAGCAGCGCGCCCGCCAGCCCGGCCGCCGCGCCGCTCAGCGTGAACGCCGTGAGCTTGATGCGGTAGACGGGGTAGCCCAGCGATTCCATGCGCGACTCGTTTTCGCGGATGCCTTGCAGCGCCGTGCCGAACCGCGAGGCCACCACCCGGCCGAACAGCCACATCGCCACCGCGAACAGCGCCAGCACCAGGTAATAGAACGACACGTCGTTGGCCAGGTCGATGCCGGGCAGCGTGGAATAGCCCGGCAGGTTCAGGCCGTCTTCACCGCCATACTGGCGCAGCGAGATGAAGATGTAGAACAGCATCTGGGCGAACGCCAGCGTGATCATGATGAAGTACACACCGCGGGTGCGCAGCGAGATCGCGCCCGTGATGCAGGCCAGCAGCCCCGCCAGCCCCATCGCCACCGGCCAGGACACCAGCGCCGAGGTCACGCCCGACATGGCCAGGATGCCCACCGCGTAGGCGCCCGCGCCGAAGAAGGCCGCGTGGCCCAGCGCCACCATGCCGCCATAGCCCAGGATCAGGTTCAGGCTGGTCGCGGCCAGCGCGTAGATCAGCACACGGCGCACGAAGGAAATATAGAAGTCCAGGCCCAGCGCCGGCGCCACCAGCGGAAACGCCGCCAGCAGGGCCAGCAGGGCCACGGTCCAGAGAGTCGACGAAATTCGCATGCTCAGCCTCGCGCCGGAAACAGGCCGGAAGGCCGGAACACCAGCACCGCCGCCATCAGCACATAGATGGCGATCGCGGCCAGCGTGGGGCCGACGCTGGAAGCCACGGCAGGCGAAAACACCTGGCGCAGCAGCATCGGCAGGAAGGCCCGCCCGGCGGTATCCACCATGCCCACCAGCAGCGCCCCGACAAAGGCGCCGCGGATCGAGCCGATGCCGCCGATGACGATGCACACCAGCACCAGGATCAGGATTTCCTCGCCCATGCCGACCTGCACCGAAGTGATCGGGCCCAGCAGCGCGCCGGCCACGGCCGCCAGCATGGCGCCCAGCACGAACACGCCCAGGAACAACAGCGGCACGCGCACGCCCATCAGCGTGGCCATCTGGCGATTCGAGGCGCCGGCCCGCACCAGCACGCCGGCACGGGTGCGCGTGACGAACCAGTACAAGCCCACGGCCGAGGCCACGCCGAAGACGATGATCATCAGGCGGTAGGCGGGATAGAGCAGGTCGGGCAGGAGCCGCACCGGGCCGGACAGCACCGCAGGCATGTTGAGCATGACGGGGGCCGGGCCCCAGATCATCTTGACCAGGTCGTTGGCGATGAGAATGATGGCGTAGGTGCCCAGTACCTGGGCCAGGTGGTCGCGCAGCGCCAGGCGGCGGATCAGCGTGAGTTCCAGCGCCACGCCGACCAGGCCGGTGGCGACCGCTGCGACCAGCACCGCGGCCGTGAACGAGCCCGTGCGTTGCATGGTTTCGGCGGCGACATAGGCGCCTGCCATATAGAGCGAGCCGTGCGCCAGATTCATGATGTCCATGATGCCGAACACCAGGGTCAGCCCGGCCGCGATCAGAAACAACATCAACCCAAACTGCAGACCGTTCAGCAATTGCTCGACGATGAGCGTGAACGTCATGAAAATCCCCTGCTGTGTGCCCACCCCGAAGTGCTGCTCCCCCTGAAAGGGACATCGCTACGGACCAGCAAAGCCGGATGCGTGCGACCCAGCTGGGTCAGGCATCGAACCGGCAATGCCGGCCCCCTGCGACGCAGCGGGGCCGGGCTTTATCGTGTGGCCGTACGTTTTAAAGCTTGCAGTCGCCGACGTAGACGTCTTGATACTTGTCGAAGACCTTGCCCACCAGCTTGTTGGTGATGCGGCCGCTGGCGTCCTTGTCGACGACGCGCAGGTAGTAGGCCTGGATCGGGTAGTGGTTCTTGCCGTAGGTGTAGCTGCCGCGCACCGAGGGGTAGTCGGCCTTTTCCAGGGCCTTGACGATGGCATCGCGGTCGGCGGCCTTGCCACCGGCCTGCTTGACGGCGGCGTCCATGGCCATGATGACGTCATAGGCCTGGGCGGCATACACCGACGGGTAGCGGCCGTTGTATTCCTTGCGGAAGGCCTCGACGAAGGCCTTGTTCTGCGGCACGTCCAGGTCGTGCGCCCACTGCGCGGTGTTGTACATGCCCAGCATGGGTTCGCCCACGGCCTGGATCACGTCTTCGTCGGCCGAGAAGCCCGGACCGATCAGCTTGACGCTTTGCGACAGGCCGGCCGAGACGAACTGCTTGACGAAGTTGATGCCCATGCCGCCCGGCAGGAAGATATAGACGGCGTCCGGCTTGGCGGCGCGGATCTGGGCGATTTCGGCGGCGTAGTCGATCTGGCCGAGCTTGGTGTAGACCTCATCGCCCGGGGCGGTCTTGTAGCCGCGCTTGAAGCCGGTCAGGGCGTCCTTGCCCGCCGGGTAGTCCGGCGCCATGATGAACATCTTCTTGAAACCGCGGTCGGCGGCGACCTTGCCGGCGGCCTCGTGGAAAGCGTCGTTCTGGTACGACGAACCGAACCAGTAGTTATTGCACTGGGCGCCGGCGAACTGGCTGGGGCCAGGGTTGTTCGACAGGTACGGCACCTTGGCGGCGAACAGCGCGGGGCCGACGGCCAGCGCCACGTTCGAGCCGATCGGGCCAGTGAAGAAATCGACCTTGTCGCGCTGGATGTAGCGCGTGACCAGCTGGCGGGCCTGGTCGGGGTTGCCGCCCATGTCGGTCTGCAGGAATTCGGCGGGCTGGCCGCCCAGCTTGCTGCCCAGCTGCTTGATGGCCAGGTTGAAGCCGTCGCGGGCTTCGGCGCCCAGCGCCGAGAACGGGCCGGAAATATCGTTTGCGATGCCGACCTTGACCGGGTCGGCGCAAGCCAGTGCCGGAACCAGCGCGGCGGCGGCAACGAGGGAAGTGATCAAACGCATGGTGGTGTGCTCCGTGCGCGAGCCGCGCAGAGGGTGTTGTTTTTGGAATTGCGATTCGAAGGACTTCTATGCCCGGCCCGCCGGCCTGGTTAGGCGGCCGTCAGACCGGCGCCCGCAGCAGCCGATCCCGTGATGCGGCATGGGGAGAACTGGCGTGGTTCATAGTTTAGGTTTAAAGTATTCGCCAAAACAAGTCTAGGGTTTTCACCAGCCCCGCGCGGACATTACCCGACATCCGGCGGATACTCAAGAAATCCGCCCGTCGAAAACCGACCTTCACCCTGTATTCCCGGTAACCTTCCCGACCATGACAGACGCTCCCGACCTGGAATCCCGCGCCGCGCCCGACGACCACCATGCGCTGCGCCTGTGGCTGCGCATGCTGACCTGCGCCAATCTCATCGAAGGCGAGATCCGCAGCCGGCTGCGCAACGAATTCGACACCACCCTGCCCCGTTTCGACCTGATGGCGCAATTGCAGCGCGCCCCCAAGGGCATGAAGATGGGCGAACTGTCGCGCCACATGATGGTGACCAACGGCAATATCACCGGCATCACCGACCAGCTCGAAAAAGAAGGCCTGGTGGTGCGCACCAAGGTCGAATCCGACCGCCGCAGTTCGCTCATCAAGCTGACGCCGCAGGGCAAGAAAAGCTTCGCCAAGATGGCGCGGGCGCACGAGTCCTGGGTGAAATCCATGTTCGGCGAGCTGCCCGAGGCCAGCCGCAATGCGCTCTTTCAGGCGCTGGGCGAACTGAAGCTGCAGGTGGTGGCCACGCGTTCGGCCGCGGCCAAGGACTAGGCAACGGCCACGGGCGGCAGGCGCCATCCGCACAGCCGTTTTCTCCGGCTCGAAATCCCCACGCCCGCGCCGGAAAACGGCATCGGTTTGGCGCATAATTGCCGCCATGATTCCGGTATCTCTTCCTGGCGGTAATTTCTACGTGTTGATGGTGGTCTCGCTGGCCTGCCTGTCCACGCTGCTCACCTGGCTGGCCGTGCTGGCCACCAGCCGCGGCGCCAGGCTGTGGCTGGGCGAACACCGGCGCGGCGGCGCGATCCTGATGGCGCTCTTGGCCGTAATCGGCGGCATCTTCCCCTACCAGCAACTGAGCCAATGGCTGGCCGCCCAGCGTGAAGCCCGCCAGAACGCCAGCCTGAACATGACGCTGCCCCAGCCCACCCGGCTGGCCGGGGTGGACATGCCCGCCGGCACGGTGCTGCGCGTCACCGCCCCGGGCGACCCGGCCTCGTTCGACCGCGCCACCTTTCCCGAGGGCCACCTGGCCTCGGTGCAGGGGGTCAGCGCGACCCGCCTGTTCCATTACCCCGCCACCGCCCGCCAGCCCGAAACCCTGTCGGTCGAGATCGCCCGCGACCAGGCCCAGGACGGCTGGCTCTGTGCCCACGGCCACCGCCTGGAATTCGTGATGCTGGGTGGCCAGCCGCGCTTTGCCAGCTGCCACCTGGCCATCGGCAACACCCTGAACCAGCAGCCGGTGCCCGCGGGCGCCTGGATCAAGGTCGACGAGGCCGCCCGCGGCAACGCCCCCGACCCGGCCAGCCCGGCGCCGCGCTGGCGGCTGAGCGCCGAAGGCAGCGAACCCCTGACCGTGGCCGGCATGCCGCTCTTGAAGGTGGACATGACGCTGGACGCCCAGCGCCGCCTGCTGGCATTCGAAGGCCTGCTGGCGCGCGAAAGCGCGCTGGGCGGCATCACCTACCCCACCGGCACCCGCATGCTGACCGCCGGCCCGCGCGTGCCCGGCGTGCAGGCCGGCGACCTGCTGTTTTCGCCGTCGCGCGGCCGCTCGGCGCGCCAGGCCGACGGCCGCGAAATCGCCGCCGGCATGTCGGTGCTGCAGGCGCCGGACGGCACCGTGCGCAGCATCCTGTCCAACCGCGATGCCGGCGTGCTGGACGTGGCGGCCATGCGGACCGCTCCCTGACAGCCGGCTTTCAGCCGCCCGCCTTGGCCTGTCGCAAAGCAGTGGGATAATACGAAGCTTTCCCTCGCGCGCCGCCTGGCCCAGGCGGCGATTCCGTCCTTCTCATTCATGAGACGAAGTCATGGCCGTTAACCTGCAGATCCCCTCCGAGTCCGAAATTTTCCCTGTTGCCGGCGTTGAAATCGGCGTCACCGAGGCCGGCATCCGCAAAGCCAACCGACGCGACCTGACGGTCTTCCGCCTGGCCGAAGGCACCAGCGTCGCCGGCGTGTTCACCCGCAACCGCTTCTGCGCCGCGCCCGTGCAGGTCTGCCAGGCCCACCTGGCCGCCGGCGGCCCGATCAGCGCCCTGGTCATCAACACCGGCAATGCCAACGCCGGCACCGGCGCCGAAGGCCTGAAGAAAGCCCAGGACACCTGCGTCGAACTCGGCCGCCTGCTGGGCGTGCCCGCCGCGCAGGTGCTGCCCTTCTCGACCGGCGTGATTCTCGAGCCGCTGCCCCTGGACCGCCTGTTCGCCGGCCTGCCCGGCGCCATCGCCGACCTGGGCGCCGACCACTGGTCCAGCGCCGCGCACGGCATCATGACCACCGACACCCTGCCCAAGATCTCGTCGCGCCGCGTCCAGATCGGCGGCAAGACCGTCACCTTCACCGGCATCAGCAAGGGCGCCGGCATGATCCGCCCCAACATGGCGACCATGCTCAGCTTCCTGGCCACCGACGCCGGCATCGCCCAGCCGCTGTTGCGCAAGCTGGCCGTCGAAATCGCCGACGCCTCGTTCAACCGCATCACGGTTGACGGCGACACTTCCACCAACGACTCGTTCATCATCGCCGCCACCGGCAAGTCGGGCGTGGAAATCAACGCCGAAACCGACGCCGACTACGCCGCCGTACGCGAGGCCCTGTCGGCCGCCGCCCTGGAACTGGCACAGAAGATCGTGCGCGACGCCGAAGGCGCCACCAAGTTCATGACGGTACGCGTCGAAGAAGCCGGCAGCACCGAAGAAGCCCTGAAGGTGGCCTACGCCGTGGCGCACTCGCCGCTGGTCAAGACCGCCTTCTTCGCGTCGGACCCCAACCTGGGCCGCATCCTGGCCGCCGTGGGCTACGCCGGCATCGACGACATGGACGTGTCGCGCATCCGCCTGTGGCTGGACGACGTGCTGGTGGCCACGGGCGGCGGCCGCAACCCCGACTACCAGGAAGCCGATGGCCAACGCGTCATGAAGCAGGCCGAGATCACGGTCCGCATCGCGCTGGGCCGCGGCCAGGTCAGCGACACCGTCTACACCTGCGACTTCTCGCACGAGTACGTGACGATCAACGCCGACTATCGTTCCTGATCGCTTGACCCTCGCCCGCCGCCCGGCTGACCCCGGTGCGGCAGGCGGCAGCAGTGAACTCCAGTGGCTGTGCCTTACCCATCGCCTGTCACTGCCCCCCCGGCGGCCCGCGGCATCACTGCGGCCCCGGCCGGTGACAACCGTTGAGCGGCGCGTGTTCCAGGACGCCTTGCGGCGGAACGCGCCCCCTCATCCGACGATGCCCGCGAATGCGCTGCGGGCCCGACGCCAGGGCCCGCCCGTTCGCTCTCCCAGGACTACACCGTGACCGCAAACGAATTCACCACCCTCATCCAGCGCGCCGAACGCGTGCTGGCGCAGCTTGAAGCCTGGCTGCCCCCGGCCCCGCCCGAAATCAACTGGAGCGCGCATGCGTTCCGCTGGCGCAAGCGCGGCTCGCGCGGCTGGCTGGACGCCGTGCGCCACGTGGCCACCATCGACCTGCAGGACCTGCAGCACATCGAGCGCCAGAAGGGCATCATCGACCGCAACACCCAGCAGTTCATCGACAAGAAGCCGGCCAACAACGTGCTGATGACCGGTGCGCGCGGCACCGGCAAGAGCTCGCTGGTCAAGGCCATGCTGGCTGCCTACGGCGACCGCGGCCTGCGCCTGATCGAAGTCGACAAGTCCGACCTGGGCGACCTGGCCGACATCGTCGAACTGGTGGCCTCGCGCCCCGAACGCTTCATCGTGTTCTGCGACGACCTGTCGTTCGAGGAAGGCGAAGCGGGCTACAAGGCGCTGAAGTCGGTACTGGACGGCTCGGTATCCGCGTCGGGCGACAACGTGCTGATCTACGCCACGTCCAACCGGCGCCACCTGATGCCGGAATACATGAGCGAGAACCTGCAGGCCAAGCACCAGCCCGACGGCGAGATCCACCCCGGCGAAACCGTGGAAGAAAAGATTTCGCTGTCCGAGCGCTTCGGCCTGTGGCTGTCGTTCTACCCCTTCAAGCAGGACGACTACCTGGACATCGTCTACCACTGGCTGCGCGAGCTGGGCTGCCCCGAGGCGCAGATCGAGCCGTCGCGCACCGAAGCGCTGCAATGGACCATCGAACGCGGCTCGCGTTCGGGCCGCGTCGCCTACCAATTCGCGCGCGACTGGGCGGCCCGCCATGTCTGACAAGATCATCGACGTCGCCGCCGGCCTCATCCTGCGCCCGGACGGCATGCTGCTGTTGGGGCAGCGCCCCGAAGGCAAGCCCTGGTCGGGCTGGTGGGAACTGCCGGGCGGCAAGCTGGAACCCGGCGAAACCGTGCTGCAGGCTCTGGCGCGCGAATTGCAGGAAGAAATCGGCATCCGCGTGACGCAATCACGTCCGTGGGTGACCTACGTGCACGTCTACCCCCACACCACGGTGCGCCTGGCGTTCTGCCACGTCACGGCGTGGGAAGGCGAACCACGCAGCCTGGAAAACCAGCGCCTGGAATGGGTCGACCCGGCCAACGCCGCGTCGGTGGGCGACCTTTTGCCCGCCACGCTGCCGCCCCTGCGCTGGCTGCAACTGCCCACGGCCTACGGCATCAGTTCCATCGGCTCGCGGGCGGGGCTTGCGGCCTTCCTGGGCCGGCTGGATGCGGCGCTGGCGCGCGGCGTCAAGCTGGTGCAGCTGCGCGAGCCGCAATGGCCGGACGGCGTGGCCTCGGCCTCGCTGCACGAGGCATTGCAGCAGATCGTCAAGCGCTGCCGCGCCGCGGGCGCACGCGTGCTGGTCAACAGCGCCCACCCGGCCGCGTGGTGGCGCGAGGCCGACGGCGTGCATCTGCGCAGCGCGGATGCTGCCCGCCTGACGGCCCGCCCCGAGCTGCCGGCCGGCGCGCTGGTCGGCGTGTCCGCCCACGACAACGCGCAGGTGGTGCATGCGCGTGAACTGGGCGCCGACTTTGCCGTGCTGGGTCCGGTGCTGGACACCCCCAGCCACCCCGGCGCCCCGACGCTGGGTTGGGAAGGCTTTGTCGAAGGCAACCGCGACGCCGGCATTCCGGTGTTCGCGCTGGGCGGGCAATCCACCCAGACCGTGTCGCAGGCCTTGCGCCATGGCGCGCATGGCATCGCCGGGATTCGCGGGCTGATCTGACGGCCCCAGGGCCGGCGCCGCGGCGCGCCGGCCATTCCTGCCGGGCTGCGCGCCCGCCCGCAAAACCTCCATGGCATAACACCCGTCGCGTACAGGCCAAGGCGCCAGCGCCTCCCGTTAGGGAAACTCCCCCCTTGCTGCCCCGGACGCGAAAGCAATATCTTCATCCCTGATGTGACCATGCAGTCACATCGCTTTTGCCCCACCGCCTTTGCTGCACCCGCTTTTGCTGCACCCGCTTTTGCTGCACCCGCTTTTGCTGCACCGTTTCTTTGTCGTCGTTCCCACAACAAGGAAGTCCAGCATGCCCCTGCCCCCCTTTCCTGATGGCCGCCCCCACCCGGGCCTGGCGTCGTCCGGCCGCGCCGGCCTGGACCGCCGCGACTTTCTCCTGCGCGGCGCCGCGGGCCTGGCCGGCGCGGCCGGGCTGGCAGCCGGCGGCTGGCCGCTGCGGGCGCTGGCGCAGCAGGCTGCGCCGCTGACCTTCGCCTTCTGGCCCTGGGGCAGCGAAATCGTGCAGCAAGGCGCGGCGCGCTTCACCCAGGAAAGCGGCGTGCCGGTGAACCTGTCGCCCATTCCCGGCGACTACGCCGCGGTGCTGGAAACCCAGCTGGCCGCCAAGGCGCCGCTGGACCTGTTCTACGCCCAGCGCGGCCAGGCATCGCGCTGGTACGCGGCGGGGTGGATCCGGCCGATCGACGACATGCCCGGCCTGGCCGACATCCAGAAGCAGATGTTTCCCGGCATCGTCGAAGACGCCCGCGCCACCGACGGCCGCTATCTGGGCCTGACCTATTACAACGGCGGCCCCTACGCGCTGTTCCGCAATGAAAAGATGCTGGGCGAGGCGGGCTTCGGCGGCACCGCCAACGCCGCCGACTACCCGCAGGACTGGGCCACGGTCGAGAAGCAGGCGCGCGAGATCAAGAAAAAGGGCCTGGCCGAGCACCCCATGCTGATGCCCTGGTACAACGCGTGGACCGGCCTGCCGTGGGCGCTGATCGCGCAGTGCTTTGCCGAAGGCGAACGCTTTGTCGACGGCGAACTGCGCGCCACCTTCGGCCCCGACACGCCGCTGGTGAAGGTGCTGTCCGACTGGAAGCGCTGGTGGGACGACGAGCTGGTGCAACGCGCCGTGCTGACCTGGTCAGGCACCGAGACGTCCAGCTCGTGGATGAAAGGCCAGCACGCCTTCCACCTGAACATCGACTACTACAGCTTCAACTACAACGATCCGGCCAAGAGCCAGATCGCCGAGTATTCCAGCTACAACCCGGTGGTGCCCGGCGCCACCCACGACACGGTGCTGGTGGGCCATGCCTTGCTGTGCATGTCGACCCGCAAGCGCAGCGACGCCGAGCAGGCCGCGCTGTGGGAACTGGTGAAGTACTTCGGCTACCGCGACCGCGCGGGCCAGCTGACCACGCACAAGAACTGGATCGCCAAGGCCAACCTGGAAGTGCCGTTTCCCGAGCTGTACCGCGATGCCGACAGCCGCGCCGCCATCATGAAATGGATGTACCCGGCCTACAAGGAACAGGTCTACCAGTGGCTGTTCGAAGGCCGCGAGAAAGCCGTGGCCGCCAACATCCTGAAGGCGCCCTGGTACCAGGAATGGGACACCGGCATGCACGAGATGATCGCGCAGGACATGCTGATCAAAGGCACCCGCACGCCCGTGCAGGTCGCCACCGAGCTGCGGGCCCGTTGGGACGGCCTGTACAAGAAGTACGCCAAGATCTTGAAGCGGAGCTGACATGGCCAGCGTTTCCCTGCAAGGCATACAGAAGTCGTACACGCGCTTCACGGCGGTGCGCTCGCTGGACCTGGACATCCGCGATGGCGAATTCGTGGTGCTGCTGGGGCCGTCGGGCTGCGGCAAGACCACCACGCTGAACATGATCGCCGGGCTGGACACGCCCACCGGGGGCCAGATCCGCATCGACGACCGGCGGGTGGACCAGGTGCCGCCGCACCGGCGCAACGTGGCCATGGTGTTCCAGAGCATCGCGCTGTATCCGCACATGACCGTGCGCGAGAACATCGGCTTTCCGCTGCGCATGCAGAAGATGCCGGCGGCCGAGGTGCGCAGCCGGGTCGACCGCGCGGCCGCGCTGCTGCGGGTCGAATCGATGCTGGACCGCAAGCCCTACCAATTGTCGGGCGGCCAGCGCCAGCGCGTGGCCATCGGCCGCGCCGTGGTGCGCGACCCCGACCTGTTCCTGTTCGACGAGCCGCTGTCCAGCCTGGACGCCAAGCTGCGCACCGACATGCGGGTCGAACTCAAGCGCCTGCACCGCAGCCTGAACGCAACCTTCATCTACGTCACCCACGACCAAGTCGAGGCCATGACGCTGGCCGACCGCATCGCGGTGATGTCGGGCGGCAACCTGTTGCAGTTCGCCGACCCTGACACCATCTATCGCCGCCCGGCCAGCATGGAAGTGGCGGACTTCATCGGCAACCCCGGCATGAACTTCCTGCGCGGCACGCTGGAGCCCCAGGACGGCGCGCCGGCCCTGCGCACCGCGGGCGGCGTCTATGCGCTGCCGCCCGCGCTGGCCGCTGCCGCACGCGCATTGCCCACCGGCAGCCAGGCGGCCCTGGGCATCCGCCCCGAAGCCATGGCGCCCGCGCCGCTGGCCGGCAACGGCCTGCTGCTGCAAGGCCAGATCTGGGCGGTGGAACCGGTGGGCCCGGATCAGTTCGTGGACGTGGCCACGGCCGGCGAAGACGGCCCGCGGCTGCGCGCCCGCCTGCCGCCGGAGCGTCGCTACGAGGTCGGCGCCCCCATCGCGCTGGCCCTGCCCGAAGCCCGCCTGTACCTGTTCGACGCCGCCGGCCTGCGCGTGCATGGCGGCGAGGAGCCGCGCACATGAGCGCCGCCAGCCTGCCGCAGGCGTCCGCGCCGCGCGCCGCCCCCGGCGGCAAAGAGATGTCGGACCTGAGCTTTGCGCTGACGGTCATCATCGCCGTGTATGCGCTGAACACGCTCATCATCGGCGTGCCGCTGGGCTATTCGTTCTGGCTCAGCCTGCACGACACCAATGCCATCCTGCGCACAGAGGAATTCGTCGGCGCCGATCTCTACGGCGAAGTGCTGACCGACCCCGCCGTCACCGACGCCATCTGGCGCAGCCTGGGTTTCGTGGCGATGTGCGTGGTGGGGTCGTTCGTGGCGGCGCTGGGCATTGCGCTGGTACTGAACGAAGAAATGCCGCTGCGCGGCCTGGTGCGCGGCTTGGCATTGCTGCCCTGGGCCATGTCGCAGGTGGTGACGGCCACGGTGTTTTCCTTCCTGCTCAATCCCAGCTTCGGCGCACTGACGGGCCTGTTGACGCCGTTGGGGCTGGCCGGCCCGAGCACGGTCTGGCTGGGCAGCGACTGGGCGCTGTTCTGGGTGGCGCTGGCCTTCGTGTGGCACATCGCGCCGCTGGGCAGCTTCTTCTACCTGGCTGCCTTGCAGACCATTCCGCGCGACCTGTACCGCGCCGCGCGGGTAGACGGCGCCGGCCCCCTGGCGCGCTTTCGCCACATCACGCTGCCCCACTTGAAGCACACCACGCTGATCGTGCTGGTGGTGATGACGGTAGAAGCCGTCCGCCAGTTCGACCTGCTGTTCTCGCTGACGCGCGGCGGACCCGGCACGTCCACACAGATCCTGCCGCTCTTGATCTTCCGCTACAACTTCGAATTCTCGAAGTACGGCCTGGCGTCGGCCGCCGCCTTCCTGCTGACGGTGCTGTCGCTGCTGCTGGCCACGGCGTACTTCATGTTGATCCGCAAGAAGCGTCCGCAAGGAGCCAGCCATGCGTAGTGAAACCGCACGAGCGGCCGGCGAAGGCTGGCGCCCCTGGCTGGTCGGGGCCGGCGTGGCAGCCGTGGCGTTCTGGTGCCTGTTCCCGCTGTACTGGACGCTGAAGGCCTCGTTCATGGACGAGTCGGCCATCATCATGGGCGTGGCGCACAACGCGGGCGGCTATACCGTCGACAACTACCTGCGCGTGCTCGGCCTATCCAGTTCCGATTCGATCTTCGGCGGACAGACCCGCGCCATCATGGCCGGCTTCGTCAACAGCGCGCTGGTGGCGTTGCCCGCGGCGGCGGCCGGCACCGCCATCGCCA
Organism: Achromobacter deleyi; assembly: GCF_902859705.1. Lineage (GTDB taxonomy): Bacteria > Pseudomonadota > Gammaproteobacteria > Burkholderiales > Burkholderiaceae_B > Achromobacter > Achromobacter deleyi. Next base: position 260,559 of record NZ_CADIJO010000006.1, read on the forward strand.
CGCTGGCGGGCTACGTGCTGGGGCGTTTCGAGTTTCCGTTCAAGGGGCCGCTGCTGTATGTGCTGCTGGCCTCGCGCACGCTGCCGCCGATTGCCCTGCTGATTCCGTACTACGTGTTCTTTGCCGCCATCGGCCTGGCCGGCAGCCTGTTCGGGCTGTGGATCGTCTACCTGACCGCCGTCATTCCGCTGCTGTCGTGGGTGTTGATGGGCTACTTCGCATCGCTGCCGGTGGAAATCGAACGCGCCGCGCGGATGGACGGCTGCACCCGCTGGCAGATGCTGCGCCACGTGACCCTGCCGATGGCGCTGCCCGGCATTGCCGCGGCCTTCATCATCGCCTTCCTGGTGGGCTGGAACGACCTGCTGTTCGCCATCGTGCTGACGGGCGGCACGGCGGCGCAGACGCTGTCGGCGGCGCTGCTGGGGCTGTCGCCGCTGATGCCGGGCTTTCGGGCCGACCTGGGCCTGTTCGCCGCGGCCAGCATGCTGGCCGCCCTGCCACCGCTGGCGCTGGCCATGCTGTTCCAGCGCTTCATCACCAACCTGAACATCGTCGACCCGGTGACGAGCAACACGGACTGACGCCATGCCCGCAACCAGGAATCCCGCATGACCATCGGCGTTGCTGCCCACGGCCCCCATGCCGGCGCTGCCGTGCGCGCCGCCGCTCTGGCCGCCGAACTGCTGGGCCACGGCGCCATCGGCGGCTTCGCGGTGTTCGCCGTGCTGGACGACGATGGCCGGGTGCAGCATGCCACCATTCAGCGCGGCGGCGTGACGGCGCTGGACCTGCCGCCGGCCTGGCTGCGCGCGCGCCACGCGGCCCTGATCGAAAGCGGCCCCGACCGCCCCGAGCCGCTGGTGCAATTCCTGCCGGGCGCCGACGGCGTGGGGCTGGTGACCGGGCACCGCCTGCCCAACCGGCCCGGCGCGGACGGCGCGCCGCTGAACCAGGCGGTGCTGCGGCGCCTGGCCGCCGGGCAGGCGCCAGACACCGCCGTGGCCGAGGTGCTGCGGGCGCACCCTGAAATCGACGCCGGCCTGATCGCCCTGTCCGCCGATGGGCGCCTGGCCTGGGGCAACACCGACCGGGTGGCACGCCGCCCCGACCAGGGCCAGGCCGCCCGCGACAACGGCGCCTGCCGGCTGGCGCTGCTGCACAACTCGATCTTTCCCTGCCCGCCGCTGGCCCAGGCCATGGCCGACCTGGCCTGGCATGCACTGACGGGGGAGGCCTGCGCCTGGCGGGCCCTGAGCCTGCGGGCGCCGGTGGCGATCCAGCCGGGGCCGCACGACCGGGTGCACGTCGATGCCCGCCTGCGCGTCACCGCCATCGAGCAGGCCGATCCGTCGTTTCCCACCGCCCGCAGACGCGCCAATGCCGTCTACCTGGGCAGCGAAGTCTGGCAAGATGGCAGGCATATCGGCCATACCGTCAGCGAGCTAGTCGTCGACATGGCCGACGGCCGGGTGTTCGGTCTGCCGGACCCCGCCCGCTCCCTCATCCTCATGAAGGAATCGGCCCATGTCCCGACGTGAAAACACCGAGCGCCAGATCCTGCAAGCCCTGGAAGACCAGATCAAGGAAACCGGCATGCAGGGCGTGGGCATCAACGCCATCGCCAAGCGCGCCGGGGTCAGCAAGGAACTCATCTACCGCTATTTCGACGGCATGCCCGGCCTGATGCTGGCCTGGATGCAGGAACAGGACTTCTGGACCCGCAACCCCGACCTGCTGGCGGCCGACGAATCCAGCCAGCGCAGCCCCGGCGACCTGGTGCTGTCCATGCTGCGCGCCCAGATCGACGCGCTGGCCGGCAACGAGTCGCTGCGTGAAGTGCGCCGCTGGGAACTGATCGAACGCAACGACGTGTCCGCCCCGCTGGCCGAGCGCCGCGAGCGCGCCGCACGCGGCTTCATCGACCGCGTCGACGGCCTGACCGCCGACATGGACGCCCCCGCCGTCGTCAGTGTGATGCTGGCCGGCGTGCTGTACCTGATGCTGCGCGCCAAGACCGAAAGCCACTTCCTGGGCGTGCCGCTGCGTACCCCGGAAGGCTGGGACCGCATCAACGGCGCGCTGGAACACCTGGTCAAGCACGGCTTTCCCGAACCGCTCAATACCGAATCCCTCGCCACCCTGGAGGCGCGCCGCAAGAAAACCCGGCCGCCCGCCGACACCGACACCTGAACCCCTCTATGCCAGCGCATCCCCACCCGCAGGACTACGACCTCATCATCAGCGGCGGCCTGATCGCCGACGGCCTGGGCGGCCCGGCCCGCCGCGCCGACCTGGCCATCACGGGCCAACGCATCGCCGCCATCGGCGACGGCGCCGGCTGGACCGCCCCGCGCCGCCTGGACGCCACCGGCAAGGTGGTGGCGCCGGGCTTCATCGACTGCCACACCCACGATGACCGCGCCCTGCTGGGGTCGCCGCTGATGCGCCCCAAGGTCAGCCAGGGCGTCACCACCGTGGTGACGGGCAACTGCGGCATCAGCCTGGCGCCGGTGCGTGCGCCAGGCAACATCGTGCCCCCGCCGCTGAACCTGCTGGCCCAGCACACCGGCGAGCTGTATGCCCGCATGCAGGACTACGCCGCCGCGCTGGACGCCAACCCCGCCGCCGTCAACAGCCTGGCGCTGGTCGGCCATTCCAGCCTGCGCGTGTCGGCCATGGACCGGCTGGACCGGCCCGCCGACAAGAAGGAAATCGCCGCCATGCGCCATGCGCTGGACCAGGCCATGGCCGCGGGCGCGGCGGGCCTGTCCACCGGCCTGTACTACCCCACCGCCATGCACGCCAGCACCGAAGAGGTGATCGGCGTGGCGGCACCGCTGGCCGCCTGGCAGGGCCTGTACACCACCCACCTGCGCGACGAGGCCGACCACGTCTGCGAGTCCATGGAAGAGGCCTTTCTGATCGGCCGCGCGGCCGACGTGCCGGCCATCCTGTCGCACCACAAGGTCACCGGCAAGCACAACCACGGCCGCACCGCCGAGACGCTGGCGCTGTACGACCGCGTGCGCGCCGACCAGCCGGTGGGCATGGATGTGTATCCCTATGCGGCCTCGTCCACCATTCTGGAGCCGCGCCGGGTGCCGGCCGGTGAAAAGATCATCGTCACCTGGTCGCAGACGCGGCCCGAGATCCAGGGCGTGGACCTGCGCGAACTGGCCGCCCGCGAAGGCAAGGACCCGCAGCGCCTGGCCGAAGAACTGTCGCCGGGCGGCGCCATCTATTTCTCGATGGACGAAGACGACGTCAAGCGCGTCATCGGCCACGACAACGTGATGATCGGGTCCGACGGCCTGCCGCATGACCAGCGGCCGCACCCGCGGCTGTGGGGCGCGTTTTCGCGGGTGCTGGGCCGTTATGTGCGCGAAATGCGCGTGCTGGGCATGGAACAGGCCATCCGCCGCATGACCAGCCTGACCGCCGCGCAATTCGGCTTGCGCGACCGCGGCGTGCTGCGCGCCGGCTGCTACGCCGACGTGGTGGTGTTCGACCCGGCCGCCGTGGTCGACCTGGCCACCTTCGCCGACCCCTTGCAGCCGTCCGCCGGTATCCAGGCGGTGCTGGTCAACGGCCAGCTGGTCGAAGAACACGGCGCGCCCACCGGGGCACGGCCAGGCCGCCTGTTGCGCGGCGACGATCGCGCGGCGCCGGGCTTTGACACGCCCGCCTGGGCCGGCCCCGGCACGCCAGCCTCTTCGGACCGGCCTGCCGCCTGATCCCTTTTGCATCGCGCGGCGCCGCCGCGCGGCCTCCCTGCCATCCGGCGCCACCCCGCGGGCGGCGCCCTTTCCCCGGAGCATCATGCACACTATCGTCATCGGCGCGGGCGTGGTCGGCATGGCCACTGCCTACACCCTGCATCGCGAAGGCCACCAGGTCAGCGTGGTGGACGCCGGCCCCGGCCCGGGCCTGGGCACCAGCCGGGCCAACGGCGCCCAGCTCAGCTACAGCTTCGTGGCGCCGCTGGCCGACCCCGCCGTGCTGCCCAAGCTGCCCGCCTGGCTGCTGGGCCGCGACACGCCCCTGCGCTGGCGTCCGCGGCTGGACCCGGCGCAATGGCGCTGGTGCCTGGACTTCCTGCGCGCCTGCACCCGCGCCCAAAGCCGCGCCACCACGCGCGAGCTGCTGGCGCTGGGCCTGTACAGCCGCTTGTGCGTGCATGAGCTGGTCGGCCAGGAACGGCCGGCGTTCGATTTCAGTTCGGCCGGCAAGCTGCTGGTCTACCAGGATGCCGCCAGCTACAGCCGCGCGCTGGCGCAGATGGACTACCAGGCGTCGCTGGGCTGCGAGCAGCGTGCGCTGGACCGCCAGGCCTGCCTGGACCTGGAACCCGCGCTGGCCGACATCGGCGCCAGCATCGCCGGCGCCATCTATACGCCCACCGAAGATGCCGGCGACTGCCTGCGGCTGTGCGATGAACTGGCCCGCATCCTGCGCGCCGCGCCCGGCCCGGCGCGCTTTCACTTCAATACCCCGGTGTCGGCCCTGCGCACCGAGAACGGCCGTATCGTCGCGCTGTCCACGCCCGACGGCGACCTGCAGGCCGATCACTACGTGCTGGCCGGCGGCACCGGCGCGCAGGCACTGGCGCGGCGCATCGGGCTGGACCTGCGCATCTATCCGCTCAAGGGCTACAGCCTGACCTACGACCTGACGCCCGACAGTGTCGCGCCCGTTTCCAGCATCAGCGATATCGGCCGCAAGGTGGTGTATGCGCGGCTGGGCCAGCGCCTGCGCGTGGCCGGCATGGTCGACATTGGCGCGCAAGACGCGCATATCGACCCGCGCCGCGTGCAAAGCCTGCGCGACGACGTGGCGCGGTTCTTTCCCCGCTTGAATCCTGCGGGTGCGCCCCAGGCCTGGGCGGGCCTGCGCCCCGCGCGGCCCGACGGCAAGCCGCTCATCGGCGCGACCCCGTGGCGCAATCTATGGCTGAACGCGGGCCATGGCGGCCTGGGCTTCACGCTGGCCGCGGGCAGTGCGCGCATGCTGGCGGACTTGATGCGGGGCCGCCGTCCGGCGGTCGATCCGGCGGCGTTCGCGCTGGCGGCATGACGGCGCGGGGCCGATTGCCGGCCCCGCCCGACCTCAATCGGCCTTGATCCCCCGGCTCTGGATCAGCTTGCCCCACTTGTCGCGTTCCTTCACCTCGAAGGCCGCGAGATCCGCGCCGAACAGGTTGCCGGGCGTGGCGCCGCCTTGCGCCAGCGACTGCTTCAGCGCGGGCGATTGCAGCGCCTCTTTCATCGCCGCGATCAGCTTGTCCACCACCGGCGCGGGCGTGCCGCGCGGCGCATACAAGCCGGACCACGCGGTGACCTCGAAGCCCGGCAGCCCGGCCTCGGCCATGGTGGGCAGATCAGGGGCGGCGGGGCTGCGTTCGGCCGACGTGACCGCAATGCCGCGCAGCCGGTCGCCCGCCTTCAGCGCCGCCATCGAGCTGGGCAGGTTGTCCATCAGGATATCGACCTGCCCGCCGATCACCGCGGGGATCGCGGCCGACGAGCCCTTGAACGGCACGTGCAGCATCTGCAGACCCGCCATCGACTCGAAATACGCGCCGGTCAGGTGCACCGACGAGCCGATGCCCGGCGACGCATACGAATACTTGCCCGGGTCCTTCTTCACCGCCTTCATCACGTCGTCCAGCGTGCGCCAGGGCGAACCCGCCGCCACCGCCATCACATTGGGCGTGGATGCGATCATGCCCAGCGGCACCAGGTCGGTGGCGGGGTTGAAACCGATGTTGCTGTACAGGAATTGATTGACGCTCTGGGTACCCACCGAGCCCAGCACGATGGTGTAGCCGTCCGGCTGCGCGCGCGTTGCCGCGGCCACGCCCAGGTTGCCGGCCGCGCCCGGCTTGTTCTCGACCACGATGGACTGGCCCAGCGCCGGCCGCATGTGCTCCGCGATGGTGCGGGCGAAGATGTCGGTGGTGCCGCCCGGCGGGAACGGCACGATCAGGGTGATGGGCCGCTCGGGCCAGGCCGCGGCCGCGGGTGCGCAGACCGCCATGGCGCCTGCCGCCACGGCCATGCCGGCGACGGCCAGGCGAGCGGACGCGCCGCCCGCATTTGCACGAAAAAACCTGCCCATCCTCTTCCCCTTCACAAGAAGTGTTCGATTGATCAAACGGAATCCGGCGCCACGGTACTTCGCGATGCGGACGGGCCGGCCAGGCGTGGCACAAAGCGCGTCCCGGGCGGCAAGCCCAGCGTGACCAGTTGGTCACTTTTGACGCATTAGGAACCCGCGGCCCTGGCTTGTCAATCGGGGGAAGGAGAGGTTAGGCGTTATCCCTAGGGCTGGGCTGCGGGGGTAGTTGCGGGGATAGTCGCGGGAGTTGCCGCGGGCACAGGCGCCGGGCTGGCCCCCGCAGCGGGCGCAGTGGCGTCAGTGGCCGTCGCGCCCGGCGACGCGGGTGCTGTGGCCGTGCCGGACACCGCCCCCAGCCCGTCCCACCCGCCGCCCAGCGCCACGATCAGGTTCACGCTGGCCACCAGGCGGTTGCCGTACAGGCTCAGCGCGCTGCGCTCGTTGCTGAGCGCGGTGGCATCCACCACCGCCACGCTCAGGTAGTCGACCAGGCCGGCCTTGTACTGGTTCTGGATCAGGCGCAGCGATTCGCGCGCCGATTCCAGCGCACGGCGCTGCACCGTCTGCTCGCTTTCCATCACGCGCAGCTGGATCAGGTAGTCCTCGACCTCGCGCAGCCCGACCAGCGCGGCCTGCCGATAAGCCGCCGCCTGGGCGTCGTACGAGGCCCGTGCCTGTTCGACTTGGGCCTCGCGCGCGCCGCCGTCGAAAATGGTCAGCGCCAGCGCCGGACCCAAGGACCAGAAGCGTGCCGGCGCCGTCAGCAGCTCGGCAAACTGGCCGTTGCGGAAACCGCCATCGGCCGACAGGGTCAGGCTGGGGAACCAGGCCGCCTGCGCCACGCCGATCTGCGCATTGGCCGCGGCCGCACGGCGCTCGGCGGCGGCCACGTCGGGCCGGCGCTCGAGCAGTTCGGACGGCAGGCCCACCGGAATCTGCGGCAGCTGCACGTTGAAGGTCGCGGGCGGCAACGTGAAATGCGACGGCGCCTGGCCCATCAGCACGGCAATGGCGTGCTCGTATTGGCCACGCTGCCAGTCCAGGTCGATGGACTGCGCGCGGGTGCTTTCCACCTGCGTGCGGGCCACGGCCACGTCCGACTGCCCCACCACGCCGACGTTGTAGCGGTTCTGCGTCAGCTGCAGCGATTTCTCGTAGGCCGCCACGGTGGCATCGAGCAGGCGTTTCTGTTCATCCAGCACGCGCAGTTGCAGGTAGGCCTGCACCAGCGCGGCCTGCGCGCTCAGGCGCGTGGCAGCCAGGTCAGCCAGGCTGGCCGCGGCGCTGGCCTCGGACGACTCGACGCTGCGGCGCACGCGGCCCCACACGTCCAGCTCCCAGCTGACATTGCCGGTCAGCGAATACTGGTTCGACACATTGCTGCCGCCGTTGCCCCCCGATGACGACGAAGACGAACCGCTGCCCCCGCCGCTGCCCGAGCGCGTCAGGCCCGCGCCCGCGCCCACCGTCGGGAAGAAGCCCGCGCGCGCCCCGCGCACCAGGCCCAGCGCCTGCCGGTAATTGGCCTCGGCCTGCGCGATGGTCTGGTTCGACGCGTTCAGGCGCGTCACCAGGTCGTTCAGCGTGGCATCGTCGTACACGCGCCACCACTGGCCGCGGTCGGCGTCGTCGCGCGGCTGGGCCAGCTTCCAGCCCGGCACCTCGACCTGCCCTTCCTTGTAGGTCGCGCCCACGTCCAGCGCGGGGCGCTGGTAATCGGGGCCGACGGCGCAGGCGCTCAGCACGGCGCACAGCGCCAGCACCACGCCCGCGCGCGGCAGGATTGCGTAAGAAGAAGGCTTGGCGTTGCGGATCATATTTGTTCTATGGAAGCGTCGCCGCCCGATCGCCGGGTGCGCCCGCGCGCGGCCCAGAGACGGAAACGGTCTAGGTAAAGATAAACCACGGGGGTGGTGTACAGCGTCAGGATCTGGCTCAGCACCAGCCCGCCCACGATGGTAATGCCCAGCGGCTGGCGCATCTCGACGCCGGCGCCGGTGGCCACCACCAGCGGCAGCGCGCCGAAGATCGCCGCCATGGTGGTCATCATGATCGGGCGAAAACGCGTCAGGCAGGCCTGGAAGATGGCCTCGCGCGGCGCCATGCCCTGGTTGCGCTCGGCATCCAGCGCAAAGTCCACCATCATGATGGCGTTCTTCTTGACGATGCCGATCAACAGAAACACCCCGATCAGCGCGATCAAGGTGAAGTCGGTGCGCACCAGCAGCAGCGCCAGCAGCGCGCCCAGCCCTGCCGACGGCAAGGTCGACAGAATCGTCAGCGGATGCACGAAGCTTTCGTACAGGATGCCCAGCACGATGTACATGGTGACCAGCGCGGCCAGGATCAGCCACGGCTGCTGCGCCAGCGTCTGCTGCAACGCCGCCGCCGTCCCCTGGAAGCCGGCCTGGATCTGGTCCGACGGCAGGCCGATGCGCGCCACGGCCGCATCGATGGCCGCCGTGGCCTGCCCCAGCGACACGCCGGGCGCCAGGCTGAACGACACCGTGTCGGCCACGAACAGCCCCTGGTGCTGCACGCTCAGCGGCGCATTGGCGTTCTCGAAGCGGGCAAACGCCGCCATCGGCACGCGCGCGCCGGTCGAGGTGATCACTTCCACCTGCTTGAGCGATTCGATGTCCTGCGCGAATTTCGCATCCACCCCCAGCACCACGTGGTACTGGTTCAGCGGCCCGTACATCACCGACACCTGGCGCTGGCTGAACGAATTGTTCAGCACCGTCGAAATCGTCGACATGCTCACGCCCAGCCGCGTGGCGGCCTCGCGGTCGATCACCAGGTTGATCTCGCGGCCCTTGTCCTCGACGTCGGTATCCACGTCGGTGATCTCGGGCACCTTCGACATCGCCAGCTGCACCTTGGGCATCCAGGTGCGCAGCAGTTGCAGGTCGCCCGACATCAGCGTGTAGTCGTACGAGCCCTGGCTCTGGCGCCCGCCGATGCGGATGTCCTGCTGCGACACCAGGAACATGCGCGCCCCGGGCATGTTCTGCAGCCGGGCGCGCAGGCGGTTGATGACCTGGTCGGCCGACACCTGGCGTTCGCCCAGCGGCTTGAGCTGGATCTGCATGAAGCTGCTGTTGCTGCCGCCGCGGCCGCCGGCATAGCCGGTCATGCTTTGCACGGCCGGGTCCGCCAGCACGATCTTGCGCAGCGCATCCAGTTTCGGGATCGTGGCCTGGAACGACGTGCCCTGGTCGACCCGGAAAAAGCCCAGCAGCTGGCCGGTGTCCTGCTGCGGGAAAAAGCCCTTGGGCACGACGGTGTACAGGTAGACGTTCAGGCCCACCGCCGCGGCCAGTATCACCATCATCAGGCGGCTGTGCGCCAGCGCCCAGGCCAGGCTGCGGCGGTAGCCGTCCTGCATCCAGGCAAAGCCGCTTTCGGCCCAGCGCGCCAGCCGGCCGGGCGGCTCGGGTTCCTTGGGTTCGGGTTTGAGCAGGCGGGCGCACATCATGGGCGTCAAGGTCAGCGACACCACCAGCGACACCATGATGGACGCCGACAGCGTCACGGCGAACTCGCGGAACAGCCGCCCCACCACCCCGCCCATCAACAGGATGGGAATGAACACCGCCACCAGCGACAGGCTCATCGACAGCACGGTAAAGCCGACCTCGCGCGAACCGCGCAGCGCCGCCCGCATGGGCGACATGCCGTTCTCGACGTGGCGCATGATGTTTTCGAGCACCACGATGGCATCGTCCACCACGAAGCCGGTGGCGACAATCAGCGCCATCAGCGAAATGGTGTTCAGCGTGAACCCACACAGGTACATGATGCAGAAGGTGCCGATCAACGATACCGGCACCGCAATGCTGGGAATGATGGCCGCCCGCCAGCGCCGCAGGAACAGCAGCACCACCAGCACCACCAGGCCCACCGCGATGATCAGCGTCAGCTCGGCCTCGTGCAGCGACGCGCGGATGCTGGGCGTGCGGTCCTGGGCCACGGTCAGTTGCACGTCGGCCGGCATCAGCGCCAGCAGCACGGGCAGTTGCGCCCGCACCGCGTCCACCGTCTCGATGATGTTGGCGTCGGCCTGGCGCCGCACGATCATCAGGATGGCATTGCGTTCGTTGTAGAAGCCGGTCTGGTACAGGTCTTCGACCGAATCCTCGACCTTGGCGACGTCCGACACGCGCACCGGCGCGCCGTCACGCCAGGCCACGATCAGCGGCCGATATTGCTCGGCGCGGCTGAGCTGGTCGTTGACCATGACCTGCCAGTGATAGCGGTCGTTTTCCAGCACGCCCTTGGGCCGGTTGGCGTTGGCATTGGCCAGCGCGGTACGCACGTCGTCCAGCGACACGCCGCGGTTGGCCAGCGCGCCCGGCAGCACGGTCACGCGCACCGCCGGCAGCGAACTGCCGCCCACCGTCACTTCGCCCACGCCGTCCACCTGCGACAGCTTCTGCGCCACGATGGTGGATGCCAGGTCGTACATCTTGCCCTGGCTGAGCGTGTCGGACGTCAGCGCCAGGGTCATGATGGGCGCGTCCGACGGGTTGGACTTGTGATACGTGGGGTTGCTGCGCAGGCTGGTGGGCAACAGCGAACGGGCGGCGTTGATGGCTGCCTGCACGTCGCGCGCCGCGCCGTTGATGTCGCGCGACAGATCGAACTGCAGCGTCACGCGGGTCGAGCCCTGCGTACTGCTGGAGGTCATTTCGGTCACGCCCGCGATGCTGCCCAGCGAACGTTCCAGCGGCGTGGCCACGCTGGACGCCATGGTCTCGGGGCTGGCCCCCGGCAGGCTGGCCGACACCGAGATGGTGGGAATATCCACCTGCGGCAGCGGCGCCACCGGCAGCAGGAAAAACGACAGCATGCCCGCCAGCACGACCGCCAGCGACAGCAGCGTGGTCGCTACCGGCCGGACGATGAAGGGGGCCGACAGGATCATCGCGCGTCCCCGGCGCGGGCCTCGCGCATGCCGCGCCAGCGCCGCGACATGCGGTCGAACATCAGGTAGATCACGGGCGTGGTGAACAGCGTCAGCACCTGGCTGAGCAGCAGGCCGCCCACCATCACCAGACCCAGCGGCTGGCGCAGTTCAGCGCCGGTGCCCGACGACAGCATCAGCGGCAGCGCGCCGAACAGCGCGGCCAGCGTGGTCATCAGAATGGGCCGGAACCGCAGCAGCGCCGCCTCATGGATCGCCGCGCGCGGCGACAGGCCGCGCTTGCGCTCGGCGTCCAGCGCGAAGTCGATCATCATGATCGCGTTCTTCTTGACGATACCGATCAGCAGGATGATGCCGATGATGCCGATCATGTCCAGCTCGGTGCCGCTGATCAACAGCGCCAGCAACGCCCCCACGCCGGCCGACGGCAGCGTCGACAGGATGGTGATGGGATGGATGTAGCTTTCGTACAGCACGCCCAGCACGATGTACATGGTGACGATCGCCGCCAGGATCAGCCACAGCGTGCTGGTCAGCGAATTCTGGAACGCCAGCGCGGCGCCCTGGAAGCGCGTCTCGACGCTGGCCGGCATGCCGATCTCGGCCTCGGCCGCCGTGATGGCCTCGACCGCCGCCGACAGCGATGCGCCGCGCGCCAGGTTGAACGACACCGTCACCATCGGGAACTGATCCAGCCGGTTCACGGCCAGCACCGTCTTGCCTTCCGTGATGCGCGCAATCGACGACAGCGGCACCTGCGCCCCGGTCGAGGTCGGCACGTGGATCTGCCCCAGCGAGGCCGGGTTCATCTGGAATTGCGGCTGCACTTCCAGCACCACGCGGTACTGGTTGGACTGGGTGAAGATGGTGGAGATCAGGCGCTGGCCAAAGGCGTCGTACAGCGCCTCGTCCACTACCGCCGCCGTGATGCCCAGGCGCGAGGCCGCATCGCGGTCGATCTCGACCCAGGTCTGCAGGCCGTCGTCCTGCAGGTCGTCGGTCACGTCTTTCAAGCCCGGCACCTGGCGCAGGCGGTCGATCAGCTTGGGGGTCCATTCGCTCAGCACCGCCAGGTCGGGGTTGGACACCGTCATCTGGTACTGCGTGCGGCTGACCCGGTCTTCGATCGTCAGGTCCTGCACCGGCTGCATGTACACCGTCAGGCCGTCCTGCTTGGCAAACGACTGCTGCAACCGCGCCATCACGGTGGCCAGGTCGCCATTGCGCTCGGCCTGCGGCTTGAGCGCGATCTGCATGCGGCCCGCGCTGAGCGTGGCGTTGCTGCCATCCACGCCGATGAACGAGGACACCGCCTGCACGTCCGGATCTTCCAGCGCCAACCGCGCGGCGGCCTGCTGGCGGTCGGCCATGGCGGTGAACGAAATGGATTGCGGCGCCTGGGTGATGGCCTGGATCAGGCCGGTGTCCTGCTGCGGGAAAAAGCCCTTGGGCACCAGGATATACAGCAGCACCGTCAGCGCGAAGGTCGCCAGGGCCACCAGCAGGGTCAGCGGCTGGTGGCGCAGCACCTTCTGCAGCATGCGGTCGTAGGCGGCGATGATGCGGTCGATGAAGGCGCCGGTGGCCTGGTGGAAACGGCCGTGCTTCTGCTCGGACTCGGCGCGCAGCAGGCGTGCGCACATCATCGGCGTCAACGTCAGCGAGACCACCAGCGAAATCAGGATCGACACCGCCAGCGTGATGGCGAACTCGCGGAACAGCCGCCCCACGACCTCGGTCATGAACAGCAGCGGAATCAGCACCGCGATCAGCGAGAACGTCAGCGAGATCAGCGTGAAACCGATCTGCGAGGCACCCTTGAGCGCGGCCTGCAGCGGCGTTTCGCCTTCTTCGATGTGGCGCGCGATGTTCTCGATCATGACGATGGCGTCGTCCACCACGAAGCCGGTGGCAATCGTCAGCGCCATCAGCGTCAGGTTGTTGATCGAGAACCCGGCCAGGTACATGATGCCGAACGTGCCCACCAACGACAGCGGCACCACCACGCTGGGAATCAACGTGGCCGTCAGGCTGCGCAGGAAAACGAAGGTCACCATCACCACCAGCGCCACGGCCAGCAGCATTTCGAACTGCACGTCGGCCACCGAATCGCGGATGGTCTGGGTGCGGTCAGACACCACCGTCACATCCAGCGTGGCCGGCAGCGCGGCGCGCAGCTGCGGCAGCAGCGTCTGGATGCGATTGACCACGTCGATGACGTTGGCGCCCGGCTGGCGCTGGATGTTCAGCAAGATGGCCGGCTTGTCGCCCGCCCAGGCCGCCTGGCGCGTGTCTTCGGCGCCTTCCACGGCGCGCGCCACATCCGACAGGCGCAGGGGCGCGTTGTTTTTGTAGGCAATGATCAGGTCGTTGTAGTCGGTGGGCGACTTGAGCTGGTCATTGGCGTTGATGGTGGTCGAGCGCAGCGGCCCGTCCAGGTTGCCCTTGGGCTGGTTGACGTTGGCGCCCACCACCGCGGTGCGCAGGTCCGTCAGCCCCAGGCCGTTGGCCGCCAGCGCCTGCGGATTGACCTGCACCCGCACCGCCGGGCGCTGACCGCCCGCCACGCTGACCAGCCCCACGCCGGGAATCTGCGACAGCTTCTGCGCCACCCGCGTATCGACCAGGTCGCGCACCTGCGGCAGCGGCATGGTCGGCGAGGTGATCGCCAGGGTCAGCACCGCGGCATCGGCCGGGTTGACCTTGTTGTAGGTCGGCGGCACCGGCAGGTCGCTGGGCAGCAGGTTCGACGCGGCATTGATGGCCGCCTGCACCTGCTGCTCGGCCACGTCCAGCGGCAGCGTCAGGTTGAACTGCATGGTGATGACCGACGCGCCGCCCGAACTGGTGGACGACATCTGGTTCAGCCCCGGCATCTGGCCGAATTGCCGTTCCAGTGGCGAGGTCACCAGCGAGGTCATCACGTCCGGGCTGGCGCCCGGGTACAGCGTGGTCACCTGGATGGTGGGGTAATCGACTTCGGGCAGGGCCGAGACCGGCAGCAGGCGGTAGGCGATGAAGCCGGCGATCAGGATGGCCACCATCGACAGCGTGGTGGCCACGGGCCGCAGGATGAACAGGCGCGACGGGCTCACGGCGATATCCCTGGCTTACCGGGTGGCCGGCGTGGTGCCCGCCGGGGCGCCGCCGCCCAGCGACTTGTCCTTGGGAATCACCTCGGCGCCGCCCACGACCTCGACCTTGGCGCCAGCGCGCAGACGGTCAGTGCCCTCGGTCACGACGCGGTCGCCGGGCTGCAGCCCTTCGTTCACGGCCACCATGCCATTGTTGATCGCGCCCAGCTTGACCTGCTTGACCTGCACGGTGTTGTCGGCCTGCACCTGGAACACGAAGGCGCCGGCCGATCCCTGCTGGATCGCCGCCGTGGGAATCGCGGTGACGTCCTTGCGCGTCAGCACGTGCAGGCGCACATTGACGAACTGGTTGGGAAACAGCGCGTCGTCCTGGTTGTCGAACTTGGCCTTCAGCTTGAGCGTGCCGGTCGTGACGTCGATCTGGTTGTCCAGCGTTTCCAGCTTGCCGGCCGCAATGCGCCGGGTGTCGGCGCGGTCATAGGCCTCGACCGCCAGCGTCTTGCCCTGGGCCAGTTCGGCGCGCACTTCGGGCAGCTGGGTTTCGGGCAGCGTGAACACCACCGAAATCGGCTGGGTCTGGGTAATCACCACCAGGCCGTTGGTGTCCGAGCTGGACACCAGATTGCCGCGATCGACCTGGCGCAGGCCCAGGCGGCCGCTGATGGGCGCGGTGATGCGGGCGTAATCCAGCTGCAGGCGCGCATTGTCGACATTGGCCTGGTCGCTCTTGATGGTGCCCTCGTATTGGCGCACCAGCGCGGCCTGGGTGTCGACCTGCTGCTTGGCGATGGAATCCTGCTTGAACAGGGCCTGGTAGCGTTGCAGGTCGCGGCGCGCGTTCTCGAGCAGCGCCAGGTTCTGCATCTGGGTGCCGCGGGCCTGATCCAGCGCCACCTGGAATGCACGCGGGTCCACCTGCGCCAGCAGGTCGCCGGCCTTGACCATCTGGCCTTCCTGGAACGGCACGTCCACCAGTTCGCCGCTGACGCGGCTGCGCACGGTGACGGTGTTGTAGGCGGTCACGGTGCCCAGCGACTTCAGGAAGATGTCGATGTCCTGCGTGACAGCGGTGGCTACCCGCACCGGCACGGCCAGGTTGGCCATGGCCGCCGCCATGTTGGGCCGCCCGCCGCCGGGGCGTCCGCCGCCCGCGCCGCCCGGCTTGGCCGCCGGCCGCAGCGCCACCCAGGCAATGCCGGCCACCACCAGCAAAAGCACCCCTAAACCGATGATTCTGCGGCGGGTCCAGCGGGAGGTCGGGGAAACGGGACGGCTATCGGACATGGGAAACGGTTCCGGCACTGACGGAGAAAGCCGTATTGTGTACTAGACAGGCGTCTTTTCAGCGATTGGCCGTTACGACTGAAATAGAGCGCAACAGGAATCGGGGCACGATGGGGCTAGGGTCCGGCCATCCGGGGTACGGCCATCCGGGGCCGGCCCTTCAGGTCAGGAATTGCAGAGCGTCATCTGGAACGGGACGTCGCGGGCGACCTGCTGGGGCTTGAATTCGCCGTCCTGCGTCGAAAAGCGGATCCAGATCATGTACTTATTGGCGCTGATCTCGGGGAACGCGCCCTGGGTCGGGTCGACCCACACGCGCAGCAGCTGGAACTGCTTGCCGGCCAGCATCTGCTGGTAGGCGCCCTGTTCGGCCACGATGTCGGTCTTGCGGCCGGACTCGCGCAACAGCCGCAGCGCCAGCGTCAGGCCGTCGTAGAGCGGTCCGAAAGGCGCCAGCCAGGCTTGCAGGTCGGCGCAGCGCGCGGCTTCGGACTTGTGCTGCCAGGCGTAGTAGGACGGCATGTCGACCTGCGTGGCGCCACCGGGCACCGACAGGCGGCCGCGCAGGCTGGTCAGCCACTCGTTTTCGCGCAGCGATTGGCCGGTCTTGCCGGGCGCGGCCAGGGCCGCAGAGACTTTTTCAAGTTCGCGCAGCATGCCTTCCAGCGCATCCTGCGCCACGCCGGGGTGGTCGCGCAGGCCCATCAGGGCCACGCGTTGGCGTTCCAGGTCTTGCAGCACGGCGCCCTTGACGTCGGTGCGTTCGCACGCGTCGAGCAGATCGAACAACGAGGTGACGGCGACCTGGTGCTGGCGTGAGTCTCCCTCGCGGGCAAAGAAGAACAACCTGTCGAACAGGTATTCAAGCCGCAGGTAAGCGCGGATGCGCTCATTGAAGGGATATTCGTAAACAATCACGCTTGTAAACAGGCCCATCAGAGGTCGGCCTGAAGGCCGAGATTATTCAGGGGTGCCGGCCAAGCCCTGGGCTTGCCGGCCCGTCGTGGCCGCCAGTGCCAGCCAGCGATCATGCAGGGTCTTCGCCTGCGCGCGCAATTGTTCCGGTGATGTCGCACCGTCGTTATTGATGACGTCATCGGCGACGGCCAACCGGCTTGCCCGCGCAGCCTGTGCCGCCATGATACGCCTGATGGCAGAGTCCGTCAGCCCGCTGCGCGAACGCACGCGCGCCACTTGGGTTTCCGGGTCGCAATCGACCACGCAGATGCGGTCGACGCGGCTGCGCCAACGGTCGATCGACTCGACCAGCAGCGGCACCACGAACACCAGGTAAGGTCCTTGCGCGGCCGCGGCCTGGCGTTCGGTTTCCTGGCCGATGACCGGGTGCAGCAAGGCTTCCAGGCGCAGGCGAACCTGCGGATCGGCAAAGGCGCGCTCGCGCATCCAGTCGCGGTTCAAGGCGCCGTCGGCCGTCAATGCGCCCGGGCCGAATTCGCGTTCGATGGCGGGCATCGCGGCGCCGCCAGCCGCCGTCAATGCGCGTGCGATCTCGTCGGTGTCGACCACCGATGCGCCCCACTCCCCCAGCATGTCGGCCACGCGCGATTTGCCGGAACCGATGCCGCCTGTCAGGCCGATATTGAACATGTGCGTCATTCCTTGCTTACTTGAACGATAGGGCCTGCAACGGCCGCGGATGGCATCGACGGGGCCGACATCGACCGGGCGACCGGCGTACGCCTTGCGGCGGGCCTCAGCGCAGCAACCATCCCATGCCCTGCTCGCCGCCCAGCAACAACACCACCACGCCAGCCAGCGCCAGGTATGGCCCGAACGGCAGGGCCTGCCCGCGGCTGGCGCGGCCGCTGAGCGTTTGCGCGCCGCCGATCACCACGCCCACCACCGACGCGCCCAGCAGCAGCATCGGCAAGGCGCCCACGCCAAACCAGGCGCCCAGCGCGGCCAGCAGCTTGAAATCGCCAAAGCCCATGCCCTCGCGCCCGGTCAGCAGGCGGAATGCATGAAAGATAACCCACAGGAACAGATAGCCGGCCACCGCGCCCACCACCGCCAGCTGCAACGTGGTGAAGGCGTCGAACAGGTTCACCAGCAAGCCGGCCCAGGCCAGCGGCAGCGTGATCGAATCGGGCAGCAGGGTGGATTCCAGGTCGATCCAGGCCAACGCCACCAGCGCAGCCGACAGGCCCATGGCGCACAGCGCGATGGGCGTGGCGCCGAAGCGCCAGGCGCACGCGGCAAACAGCACGCACGTGGTCAGTTCAATGGCGGGATAGCGCCAGCCGATTGCGCCATGACAGGCGCCGCAGCGGCCCCGCAGCGCCAGCCAGCCCACGAGCGGCAGCCGCCGCCAGCCGGCCACGGGAGCTTCGCAATGCGGGCAGTGCGAAGGCGGGGCCAGCAAGCCGTAATCGGCCGGCGGCCGGGCCTTGCCCACGGCGTCCAGGCACTGCGCCTGCCATTCGCGTTCCATCATGCGCGGCAGCCGGTAGGTCAGCCGGGTCAGCCAGCCGCCCACGAACAGGCCGACCAGCGCCGCCAGGCCGATGAACCCCGCCAGGGGGATCGGAAAGACATGCCACAAGGAGGTCATGCGGGGCCCCGCGACGCGGCCTGCCCTGCCGAACATCCGGCATTTTCGGCAAAACGGCAGGCTTGCCGCCAGGGACCGTGTCGTAATTTGTGCATAAAGGGCGAACAGTGTCTTTCGGGGTGTGGGGGAACGTATCGAATCTTCGCATAAGTGCGTAAAATCGGAGACAGACTCAACTTACGGATCAGCTGCCATGGCCGCGCGCGTCGATATCCTCTCCCGCCCCCGCAAACTCAGCATCGTGGGGCTGCTGTTAGCGGGCACGGTACTGGGCGCTGCCGGCTGCGCCCAGCAACGCACCGAAGGCTACTACGACCCGCCGGTCGAAAGCACGGTTACCGACGCCCAATACCAGGGTTCGGGCGCCGGCTACCGCACCGTGCTGCGCGCGCCTTCGCAAGTGCAGATCGCGCTCAAGCCCGACCAGAAGAAAACTCAGGCCCAATCCGGCCAGCCCGCCCAGGGCGGCAGCATCACCGAAGACGGCCAGGCCGTGCCGGAAGGCACGGAAAGCGCTTCGGCATCGTCGGCCGGTTCGGCGCCCGCACCGGTCACCGCTCCCGCGGGCGGTGCGACCCAAAGCGCCACGGCCAACAGCCTGGTGCCGCAACCGCAAACCTATATGGGCACCCTGCCGTGTTTCTCGCCCGCCATGCAATGCACGGCGCAGCGCGTCACGCTGACCCTGGCGCCCAACGGCCGCTGGCGCGGCCGCACGGCCTACCTGGAAGACGCCGCCAAGAAGGCCGCCCCGGTGGTGGAACAAGGCTGCTGGGACGCCACCGACGAACGCCCGCCGCGCGTCATCCTGCTGGACGGCCAGGGCAATGTGCGGGTGGAATTCCTGGTGGCCGCCAACAACGTGCTGCGCGTGCGTTCCATCGGCGGCCAGACGCCCAACCTGAACTACAACCTGACCCGCCAGCCGGATCTGGACCCGATCGACGAACTGGCCAAGGCCAACGCGCCCCAGTGCCCCTGAACCTGACGGGCGGGGGGTTCGCCCCGGCCTGAGCAGAGCGGTTCCCATCCAGGGCCTGCCGAACCTTGTGTTCGCCAGGCCCTGAATTTTGGGCAGACGCCGTTTGTATGTAAGCACACACTTACTTCCAAAGCACCGATTTAGAAGGGCTCAGGGAAATGACCGGGCTCTGCATCACCGTTCTCTGCATCACCATTCTCTGCATCATCGGCGTCCATGCCACCGGCATCTATGCCGGCACCTTTTGTGCCACCCGCCTCCGTGTCAACCGCCGCCGGCGCTGGCCGGGTGGCGTACCCCGCTGTCGCGTCTTGCGGTTCATGCAGTTGGTACGCCGCCGATTGAGCCGCGGCCCAACCATGGGGGAACTCCGGGGATGCCTGGTGAAGTGGCCTGGACAGTGACCCGGGCCTTGGCGGCAAGGACGGCGCCAGGGGGTCTTCGCGTGTGATGCCCAGCACCGGCGATGCGCCCGAACGGCCATGGGCGCACAAGCGGCAGGCCAGTTGCATGGCATTGCGCGCCCGCAGCTTGGTGAAAATGCGGGCGCGGTGGGATTCCACGGTGCGCAGGGAAATGCCCAGGTCGATGGCGATGACCTTGTTGGGGCGGCCCGCCGCGACGTAGGCGACGATTTGCCGCTCGCGCGGGGTCAGGGCGGACAGGACGGCATCGAGGTCGGGACGGGGTGTCTGCATGGGAAGACTCAACTCTGCAATGAAGGATTGCAGTGAGTCTGCCCCGCGCCCGACGGCACCGTAAGCTGGCAATTCTGATAGGGGTGCCCGCCCCTCCCAGGCAGTGCCCTACGCGGCGTAGGACAGTTCCAGATTGTCGATCAGGCGGGTTGCGCCGAGCTTGGCGGCGGCCAGCACCACCACCGGCTCGCCGGCCTGCAGGTCGGCGGCTTCCGGGCGCTTGAGGTCGCGCTGGCGGCGCAGGGCAATGTAGTCCACCTGCCAGCCACGGGCAGTCAGGGCCTGGGTGGCATCGCGTTCCAGGGCGGCCGCATCGCGTTCGCCCGCGGCCAGGCGCTGGCCGATCGTCTGCAATTGCGCGTACAACGCCGGGGCTTCGGCGCGTTCGCCCTCGGTCAGGTAGCGGTTGCGCGACGACAGGGCCAGACCGTCGTCGGCGCGCACCGTTTCGTGCGCCAGCACCTCGACGGGCAGCTGGAACTGGCGGCACATGTTGCGCACCACCATCAGCTGTTGGTAGTCCTTCTTGCCGAACACGGCCACGCGCGGCTGCACGCAGGAAAACAGCTTGAGCACCACGGTGCTGACGCCAGCGAAAAAGCCCGGGCGGAACTCGCCTTCCAGGATGTCGCCCAGGTCGTCGGGCGGCTGCACGCGGTAATTCTGCGGCTCGGGATACATCTCGCGCTCGTTGGGCGCGAACAGCACATAGACGTCGCGCTCGCGTTCCAGCTTTTCGATGTCGGCCGCCAGGGTGCGCGGATACTGGTCGAAGTCTTCGTTGGGCCCGAATTGCAGGCGGTTCACGAAGATGCTGGCCACGACCGGGTCGCCATGCTGGCGCGCCAGTTTCATCAGCGCCAGATGGCCTTCGTGCAGGTTGCCCATGGTGGGCACGAACGACACGCGGTTCTGGCCGCGCAGTTGATCGCGCAATTCCTGGATGGTGTGTACGACTTTCAAGGGAATTCTCCGGGGATGGCGGCAGCCCGGTCAGGTTCAGGGCCTGTTGACGAAAGGCTGGGCCTAGGCCGCGACCGCCGCGACGCTGGTATAGGCCAGGCGCACGTAGATGGGAGCATAGGGTTCGGCCTGCGTGATTTCCAGCAAGGATTCACGGGCCAGTTCCAGCATGGCGATGAAGTGCACCACGACGACGGCGGCGGGCGCGCCTTCGCGCACGCGTTCCATGAACAGGTCGCCGAATTCCATGAAGCGCACGTCATTCAGGCGCCGCAGGATGTGCGTCATGTGGTCGCGCACCGACAATTGCTCGCGCGTGATGTGGTGGTGCTGGTTGAGCTTGGCCCGCTTCATGATGTCGGCCCAGGCTTCGCGCAGGTCATCGACACTGACTTCGGGCAGCATGCGCTCGACGCTCAGGTCGGCCACGGCGTGGCTGCTGACGAAGTCGCGGCCCAGCTGGGGCATGGCGTCCAGCTTCTGGGCGGCCAGCTTCATCTGCTCGTATTCGAGCAGGCGGCGCACGAGTTCGGCGCGCGGATCTTCGGGTTCTTCGCCGGTGTCGGTCTTTTTCACCGGCAGCAGCATGCGCGACTTGATCTCGATCAGCATCGCCGCCATGAGCAGGTATTCAG
Source organism: Achromobacter deleyi (assembly GCF_902859705.1). GTDB lineage: Bacteria > Pseudomonadota > Gammaproteobacteria > Burkholderiales > Burkholderiaceae_B > Achromobacter > Achromobacter deleyi. The sequence goes on from NZ_CADIJO010000006.1 coordinate 281,835, forward strand.
CCGCCAGCTCAAGGTTGTGGATGCGGATCTGGTCGACATAGGACAGATACTGCCGCGTGACATCCGCCATGGGGATGTCCAGCACATTGAAGTTCTGTTTGCGGATCAGGTAGAGCAAGAGGTCCAGCGGCCCCTCGAACGCCTCGAGGAAGATCTCCAGCGCGTCCGGCGGAATGTACAGGTCCGTCGGCATCTGGAACAGCGGCTCGCCGTACAGACGCGCGAAAGCGACGCTGTCTATCGTGTCGGGGGTGCTGTCGACGGGCGGTTCCACTAGCGCGGCCAGGGCATCGCCCGGGACGGAGGGGGGGTGGGCCATGGTTGCCGCAACGAGATCAGTCGGCCTGATACACGTACGGCTTTTGCGGCACGCGGGCCGCGCGGAAGCCTTCCAGCAGCTCCGCGTCTTGCGGCTTGTCCCAAAGACGGGCACGGCCTTCGCGCTGGCGTTCTTCGGTGCCAGGATGCGACTGCTTGAAGTCTTTCAGGAAAAGGGTGATCTCGGATTCGTAGTTGGTCGCCATGGCACCAATTTCATTGGGTTTCGGATACCCGGAGTTTACTTCACGCGGGACCGGGCCCCGGCGTTACAATCTTTTGGCTCCCAACGCCCCCTCCCGCCATGTCCGCAGAATCCGCAGCCGCAGCCAATCCCGCTCCCCCCTCGACCCCGGACGCGGCACGCGCGGCGCGAATGATCCCCTTCATCGTGGGCTGCGCGCTGTTCATGCAGATGCTGGACGCCACCGTCGTGGCCACCGCCCTGCCGGCCATGGCCCGGGCCCTGGGATCGACCCCGGTGCGCCTGAACGTGGCCATTACCTCCTACCTGCTGTCGGTGGCCGTGTTCGTGCCGGTCAGCGGCTGGGCGGCCGACCGCTACGGCGCGCGCCGGGTGTTCGTGGCCGCGATCGGCCTGTTCACGCTCAGTTCGGTGGCCTGCGCCCTGTCGCAGGACCTGCCCCAGCTGGTCATCGCCCGGGTCATCCAGGGCATGGCCGGGGCCATGATGGTGCCGGTGGGGCGCATCATCCTCCTGCGCACCGTGCCCAAGCAGGACCTGCTCAAGGCCATGTCGTTCCTGTCGATCCCGGCGCTGCTGGGGCCGGTGATCGGGCCGCCGCTGGGCGGCTTCATGGTCACCTACATGTCGTGGCACTGGATCTTCCTGATCAACATCCCCATCGGCGTGCTGGGCATCGCCCTGGTGCTGCGCTTCGTGGCCGAAATCAAGGAAGAGACCGCGCCGCGCCTGGACTGGCTGGGCTTTCTGCTCAGCGCCGTGTGCCTGGCCGCGCTGGTCAGCGGCTTCGAGGCCATCGGCCGCGACGTGATGCCGCTGCCCGCCCTGCTGGGCCTGATCGCGCTGGGCGCGGCCTGCGGCCTGGCCTATGCCTGGCACGCGCGGCGCATCGACTACGCCATCATCGACCTGTCGCTGATGCGCATTCCCACCTTCGCCATCTCGACCCTGGGCGGCAATCTGTGCCGCTTCGCCGTGGGCGCCACGCCCTTCCTGCTGGCGATGCTGCTGCAGGTGGGCTTCGGCCTGTCGCCGTTCTCGGCCGGCCTGATCACCTTTGCCAGCGCGGCCGGCGCCCTGCTGATGAAATTCGTCGCCACGCCCATCGTGCGCCACTTCGGCTTTCGCCGGGTGCTGACCGTGAACGCGGTGCTGACCGGCACCTTCATCATGGTGTGCGCCACGTTCACGCCCGCCACGCCGGTGTGGCTGCTGATCGCCATCCTGCTGGTCGGCGGCTTCTTCCGGTCGCTGCAGTTCACCGGGGTAAATACGCTAACCTATGCCGACATCCCCCCTGCCAAGATGAGCCGCGCCAGCAGCTTCGCCGCCATGGCGCAGCAACTGGGCATCAGCCTTGGCGTGGGTGTGGCCGCCGTCACGCTGAACATCAGCATGACGCTGCGCGGCGCCGAAACACTGGCGGTCGGCGACGTCATCGCCGGCTTCATCGTCATCGGCCTGCTGTGCGCGGCCTCGGTCTTTTCCTTTAGACGCCTCGATCCTCTGGCCGGGGCACACCTGAACGGCGCCAAACAAAGTGACGACGAATGAATTTGTCCTAGCCCTGGACCAGGGCACCACCAGCTCCCGCGCCATCGTGTTCGATCGCGACGGCGTGGTGCGCGGCATCGGCCAACGCGAATTCCGCCAGCACTACCCGCGGCCGGGCTGGGTCGAGCACGACCCCGGCGAAATCTGGCACAGCCAGCTGGACGTGGCCCGCGAAGCCTTGCGCAACGCCGCCGCCAGCGCCGCCGACGTGGCCGCCATCGGCATCACCAACCAGCGTGAAACCACCCTGATCTGGGAACGCGCCACCGGCCGCCCGCTGGCCCGCGCCATCGTCTGGCAGGACCGCCGCACGGCGCCGCTGTGCGACCAGCTGCGCGCGGACGGCCACGCCGACTTCCTGCAGGCACGCACGGGCCTGGTGCTGGACGCCTATTTCTCGGGCACCAAGCTGGCCTGGCTGCTGGACCACGTGCCCGGCGCGCGCCAGAAGGCCGAGCGCGGCGAACTGGCCTTCGGCACCGTCGACACCTGGCTGGTGTGGCAGCTGACGGGCGGCGCGGTACACAGCACCGACCCCAGCAACGCGTCGCGCACGATGCTGTTCGACCTGCATACGCAAGACTGGAACGACGAGATCCTGGCGCTGCTCAACATTCCGCGCAGCGTGCTGCCGGCCATCGCGCCCAGCAGCGCGGTGGTGGGCGAGGCGCTGCCCGAATGGCTGGGCGGGTCCATTCCCATCGCCGGCGTGGCGGGCGACCAGCAGGCCGCCACCTTCGGCCAGGCCTGCTTCAAGCCGGGCATGGCCAAGAACACCTACGGCACCGGGTGCTTCATGCTGATGAACGTCGGCGACCAGCCGGTGCAGTCGCATAACCACCTCCTGTCCACCGTCGGCTGGGGCCTGCCGGCCCAGGGCCAGGACGCCTGGCGCCCCACCTACATGCTGGAAGGCGGCGTGTTCGTGGCCGGCGCCGCGGTGCAGTGGCTGCGCGACGGGCTGGGCATCATCCAGCGGTCCGAGGAAATCGAATCGCTGGCCGCCAGCGTGGCCGACACCGACGACGTCTTCATGGTGCCGGCCTTTGCCGGCCTGGGCGCGCCGCACTGGGACCCTTACGCCCGAGGCACGCTGGTGGGCCTGACGCGCGGCACCACCCGCGCCCACATCGCCCGCGCCACGCTCGAATCCATCGCGCTGCAAAGCGCCGAACTGCTCACCTGCATGAACGGCGACAGCGGCATCGCGCTGACCGAGCTACGGGTGGACGGCGGCGCCGCCCGCAACGACCTGCTGATGCAGATGCAGGCCGACCTGCTGGGCGTGCCCGTGGTGCGCCCGCGGGTGCCGGAATCCACCGCGCTGGGCGCGGCCGGCCTGGCCGGGCTGGCGGTCGGCTTCTGGTCCGATCAGGACGAATTCGCCTCCAAGTGGCAGGCCGAACGCACGTTCGAACCGTCCTGGCCGCAATCGGTGCGCGACGCCCGCATGAAACGCTGGCGCCAGGCGGTGGAACTGTCCAAGGGCTGGTCCAACACCGCCAACTAGGTCAGCCGGACGGCGGCTAACGCCGCCGCGCCTGCGCCTGCATCACGCGCCGCGCCATCTGGTAGCCCGCGAACACATAGAACGCATTGCTGTTCATCAGCAGCCAGGCGCCCGCGCCGCCGAGCAAGGCGACCACCGGGCCCACGGCCCGCATATCCCCCTGCGACCAGGCGATCAGCCCCAGGGTGCCGCTGGCCGCCAGGGTCAGTGCGGTGCGCTTGAGCAGCACCAGACCGAACGCGTGGCCGCCCATGAAAGCCACCACGCCGATGGCCAGCGCCAGCGCGGTGACCGCGCAGGCCAGCACCAGCGCAAAGGCCGCCAACGCCGGCCCCGCGGGGCGCAGCAGCAGGCTCAACAGGCCGATGCCCACGCCGATGCCCCCGACCATCGTCAACACCGCCAGCACCAGCGGCGACCACAGACCGGGCGGCGTCTGGCGCGCGTCCATGTCGGCGATGAAGCGATGCATGGCGGTGGACGTGGCGGCAGCGCGGCGCTCCCGTTCCGGCGCCGCGCCATCCTCGCGCCCGGCCTCGTCCCGCAGCGCCGCTTCCAGCTTGCGGCACTGCGCGATCAGCGCGTTCAGGCCCGGGCTGGCGGCCATCACAGCCTCGTCACGCCCGGGGCGTGTTCGGCCACCGTCTTGCGCAGCGCCGCCATGGCTTCCTGCACGGCGGCCGGGCGAAAGGCGTCTTCGCGCCAGTACATCGCCACGGAACCGAAGCCCGACAGCCGCACCGGGATGATGCGCATCGCCTTCATCTGCGCGAAGCGCAGCGCGGCGCGATGCGAGGCCACGCCGATCATGTCGCTGTTGTTGATCAAGGTGAGGTTGATGGTGACCGAGTTGGATTCCACGTGATCCGCGGGCGGCGCCTGCCCGGCCGCGGCCAGCGCGGCGTCGACCGCGTTGCGGATGGGAGTGCCCTTGGGCCAGAGGATCCAGCGGTACGACAGCAGGTCCGGCCAGCCCGGCTGTTCCAGCGCGAACAGCGGATGGCGCGGCCGCGCCACCAGGTGGATCGGTTCAAGGTACAGGGCTTCGAAGCGGATGGCGGGGTCGTGGTGCTCGGGCGCCGAACGGCCCACCACGATGTCCAGGTCGCCCTGGGCCAGTTGCGCCAACAGGCGGTCGGTGGTGCCTTCCACCAGCTTCACGCGCGCCTGCGGCATGCGTTCCAACAGTTTCATCACCGCCAGCGGCACGGTGTCGGACGCGGAAGCGCCCGACGCGCCGATCACCACCCGACCGCCGCCGCCTTCGCGCAGCGCGGCCATGTCGGCGCTGGCGCGGTCCAGCTGCGCCTCGACCCGCTGCGCATGCGCGATCAGCACGTCGCCATGCGGCGTGGGCCGCAGGCCGCGCGCATGGCGCTCGAACAGCGGCAGGCCGATATCGTCTTCCAGGTCCTTCAGCCATTTCGACAGGCCCGGCTGGGTCGTGTTGAGCATGGCGGCCGAGTGGCTGATGTTGCGGGTCTGGGCCAGGCTGAGCAACATTTTCAGGTTGCGCAGGCGCAGGCGGTGGGTCCAGTCCATGGCGCCCTCTTGTCTCTTGTGAGGTGTCGTACGTGGGCCGGGCGGCGCCGTACGTATATGGTTATTGGTATGGATAATAAGATAATTTCATTATTAAACACATAGCTCGTTCCGCATAATCGTCTCCACATCAGGACCCGCCGCGCCCCTTGCAGCGGCGGGCCATGCCTAGAAGAGAGTTGGCCTCGATGCCGGCTCCACAGGAGACAAGCATGCCCGACAGCCATTCCACCGGCGCGGACCGCGCCGCCTATTACGCGCGCATCGCGCAGAAACACATGGCTCCCCTGTGGGAATCGCTGCACAACCTGGTGCCGCGCCACCCAGCGCCGCGCTGCGTGCCCGCCATCTGGAAATACGACGACGTGCGCGATGACGTGCTGGCCTCGGGCTCGCTCATCACCGCCGAAGAGGCCGTGCGCCGCGTGCTGATCCTGGAGAACCCCGGCCTGCCCGGCCAGGCCAGCATCACGCAAAGCCTGTACGCCGGCCTGCAGCTGATCCTGCCCGGCGAAATCGCGCCCAGCCATCGCCACACCCAGTCGGCCCTGCGTTTCATCGTCGAAGGCCGCGGCGCCTACACCGCGGTCAACGGCGAACGCACCACCATGCACCCGGGCGACTTCATCATCACGCCGTCCTGGACCTGGCACGACCACGGCAACGCCGAAACGGTCGACGGCGGCGAACCCGTGGTGTGGCTGGACGGCCTGGACATTCCGCTGCTGCGCTTCCTGGACGCGGGCTTTGCCGAGAACTACCCGTCGGCCACGCAGCCCGTCACGCGCCCCGAAGGCGACAGCATGGCGCGCTTTGGCCACAACATGGCGCCCGTGCGGCATCGCGCGGCCGGCGGCACCTCGCCGATCTTCAACTACCCCTACGAGCGCAGCCGCGAAGCCCTGGATTCGCTCTACCGCCACGGCGAGCTCGACCCCTGGGATGGCGTGAAGCTGCGCTACCTGAACCCGGGCACCGGCGGCTACCCCATGCCCACCATGGCCACCTTCATGCAGCTGCTGCCCGCGGGCTTTCAGGGCAAGCCATTTCGCAGCACCGACTCCACCGTCTACAGCGTGGTCGAAGGCCGTGGCACGGCGCGCATCGGCGACGCCGAATTCCACTTCGGCCCGCGCGACGTGTTCGTGGCGCCGTCGTGGCTGCCGGTGCAGCTGGCGGCGCTGGACGACGCCACGCTGTTCAGCTATTCCGACCGCCCGGTGCAGGACGCCCTGGGCCTGTGGCGCGAAGAACGCATCGCCTGAACGCCCCGCGTTCCCCGCCTCATTTCGGCCGGCACCCGCGCGGGCGCCGGCCCCGCATTCCTACAAGGTGACCCATGTCTTTTGTCTTTGATCCCGCCGCTCCCGTTGCCGTGCCCGTCGCCGGCAGCGCCGACCGCTTCCCCGTGCGCCGCGTCTACTGCGTGGGCCGCAACTACGCCGCCCATGCCCGCGAGATGGGCTTCGACCCCGACCGCGAACCGCCCTTCTTCTTCTGCAAGCCGGCCGACGCCGTGGTGCCGGTGGCCCCGGACACCACGCTGTCGCTGCCCTACCCGCCCGAAACCGCCAACCTGCACTACGAGATCGAACTGGTCGCGGCCATCGGCCAAGGCGGCGCGAACATTGCCGTCGAAGCGGCACTGCAACACGTGTGGGGCTATGCCGTCGGCCTGGACATGACCCGCCGCGACCTGCAGATGAAGATGCGCGAAGCCGGCCGCCCGTGGGAACTGGGCAAGGCCTTCGACCAAAGCGCCCCGATCGGCCCGCTGCACCGCGCGGCCGACGTCGCCGGCATACACCAGGCGGCCATCTGGCTGCAGGTCAACGGCAAGGACAAGCAACGCAGCGACATCGGCAAGCTGATCTGGTCGGTCGCCGAAACCATCGCCTACCTGTCCAGGTACTTCCGCCTGGAAGCCGGCGACCTGATCTACACCGGCACCCCCGAAGGCGTGGGCCCGGTGGTGCGCGGCGACACGATGGTCGGCGGCGTGGACGGCCTGGGCACGCTCAGCGTGCGCATCGACTGAGCCGGAGGCCCCATGCAACTGCACAGCTTCTTCAACAGCTCCACCTCGTACCGCGTGCGCATCGCGCTGGCCCTGAAGGGCGTGGCGTTCGAGGTGCTGCCCATCAACCTGCGCAAGCAGGAACAGCGCGCCGCCGACTACGTCGCCATCAACCCGTCGGCCGGCGTGCCGCTCTTGACCGACGGCGATTTCTCGCTGTCGCAGTCGCTGGCCATCATCGACTACCTGGACGCCACGCACCCCACCCCGCGCCTGATTCCGCAGGATGCGCGCGAGCGCGCCCGCGTGCTGGAACTGTCCGACGCCATTGCCTGCGATATCCATCCGGTCAACAACATGCGCATCCTGCGCTACCTGCAGGAAGAACTGGGCGCCACCGAGGCCCAGAAGAACGCCTGGTACCACCACTGGATCCGCGAAGGCCTGACGGCGGTCGAGACCCTGCTGGCCCGCCACGGCCACGGCGCCTATTGCTTTGGCGATGCGCCGACGCTGGCCGACTGCTGCCTGGTGCCGCAAGTGGCCAACGCCCAGCGCATGGGCTGCGACCTGTCGGCCTACCCGAACGCGCTGCGCGTCTATGCGCATTGCACCGCCCAGCCCGCCTTCCAGCAGGCCGCGCCCGCCAACCAGCCGGACTACGTCAAATGAGCCGCCAAGCCACCCCGGGCCAGGAGCCCGACCCCCAGGGCGCACCGCTGCGCGAGTACACCGACCCCGCCTACCGGCCCCTGTGCGCGACCCTGTCCGAGGTACGCGCCAACATCGATCGGCTCGATGACGAGATCGTGCGGCTGATGGCCGAACGCGCCATGTACGTGAAAGACGCCGCGCGCTTCAAGCGCGACGCCTTCCAGGTCAGCGCCCCGGCCCGCCAGGCCGAGGTCTTCGAGAAGGTGCGGCGCCTGGCCGAACGCCACGACCGCGGCTTCGAGAACCTGGACCAGGTGGTGGACGCCGCCTACCGCGCGATGGTCGCGGCCTTCATCGCCAATGAACAAACCTATTTCAACACCATGAGAATCGTGGGAGACAAGCATGCGTGATTTCACCCCCCTGACCCGAGCGCGCGGTGCCGCGGCACGCGCCCTGGCCCTGGGCCTGATCGCGCTGGCGCCGCTGGGCGCGGCGCAGGCCGCCGATGCCTGGCCGACGCAGCCGCTCAAGGCCATCGTGCCGTTCGGCCCGGGCTCCAGCCCCGACCAGGTGGCGCGCATCGTCGGCGAGAAGGCCGGCGCCATCCTGGGCCAGACCGTGGTGGTGGAAAACAAGCCCGGCGCCAGCGGCAACATCGGCACCTTCGCCATCGCCAACGCCAAGCCCGACGGCTACACCTTCGGCGTGTCCATCACCGGCCCCCTGGTGAACAACACGCTGCTGTTCGACAAGCTGCCCTATGCGCCGGCCACCGACCTGGCGCCCCTGACGCTGGCGGTGCACCAGCCCAACGTGCTGGTGGTGCCGGCCACCGCCGGCATTGCCAACGTCGGCCAATTGCTGGAGGCACTGAAGAAGAACCCGGACAAGTACAACTTCCCCTCGCCGGGCGCCGGCACCGTGTCGCACCTGGCCGTGGAACTGCTGCTGCAGCAGATCGGCGCGCGCGCCACGCACGTGCCCTATCCGTCGTCGCCCGCCGCGCTGACCTCGCTGCTGTCGGGCGACACGCAGTTCGCCGCGCTGCCGCCCATCGCCGTGATGCCGATGGTCAAGGATGGCCGCCTGAAGGCGCTGGCCGTCACGTCGTCCAAGCGCTCGGGCCTCTTGCCCGAGATTCCCACGCTGGCCGAAGCCGGCGTGCCGGGCATCGAAGGCTCGGCCTGGATCGGTTTCGTGATCTCGTCCAAGGTGCCGGCCGACATCCAGAAAAAGCTGTCCGACGCGCTGATCCAGGCGATCCGCGACCCGGAAGTCGTCAAGCGCCTGCAAGCGCAATTCATGGACCCCGTGGGCAGCAGCCCGGCTGAATTCCGCGCCTACATGGACGACGAACTCAAGCGCTGGGAGCCCCTGATCAAGAAGCTCGGCATCAAGGGCCAATAGCGTTGCGCAAGGAGACAAGCATGAGCATTACCGAACCCGCCCGCCAGATCCCGCTGTACGGCGAATACGACGTCGTGGTGCTGGGCGGCGGCCCCGCCGGCATTCTCGCGGCCGCCAGCGCCGCCCGCAACGGCGCCCGCGTGCTGCTGGTGGAGCGCTACGGCTTTCTGGGCGGCATGGGCACGGCCGCGGGGGTGTCCAACTTCTGCGGCCTGCATGCCAACATCCACGGCGACATCCGCCAGGTGGTGCACGGCATGACCGACGAGCTGCTGGACCGCATGCGCGCGCTGGACGGCCTGAACGACCCGCACCTGATCCTGGGCAAGATCCACGCCCAGGCCTACGACATCTCGGCCTTCAAGTGCGCGGCCGACGGCATGGTGCAGGACAGCGGCGCGCAGATCCTGTTCCACGCCCTGGCCACCGGCCTGACGCGCGACGCGGCGGGCAATGTCGACGCGCTGTTCCTGGAAACCAAGTCGGGCCGCTGCGCGGTGCGCGGCAAGGTCTTCATCGACTGCTCGGGCGATGCCGACATCGCCCAGTGGGGCGGCCTGCCCTTCGAGAAAGGCGATGCCCAGGGGCACATGCTCTACCCCACGCTGATGTTCAAGGTCGGCAACGTCGACGGCGTCCGCGCCCAGGAAGCCTGGAAGACGATTCCGCTGCTGATGGACCAGGCCGCGGCCAGCGGCGAGTTCACCTTTCCGCGGCGCGGCGCCATCGTGCGGCCGCAAAAGCATGACTACGAATGGCGCGTCAACGTCACGCAACTGGCCAACGCCGACGGCAGCGCGGCCGACGGCACCGACGCCGCGTCGCTGTCGGCCGGCGAACTGGAAGGCCGCCGCCAGATCACGCAGTACCTGGCCTTCCTGCGCGCCAAGGTGCCGGGTTTCGAGCAGGCCTATGTGCTGGACATCGCCCCGCAACTGGGCATCCGCGAAACCCGCCGTATCGTCGGCGAAGCCGTGCTGACCAAGGAGGACGTCCTCGGCTGCGCCGATTTCGAAGACAGCATCGGCGTGAACGGCTGGCCGCTGGAAATGCACACGGCCGGCGACGTGCAATGGATGTGGCCGCCCATTCCCGAATCGCGCGGCTACAACCAGCTGCCGTTTCGCATGATGGTGCCGCGCCGCGGCGCGGGCGTGGCCGGCAACGTGCTGGTGGCCGGGCGCTGCGCCTCGATGACGCACGAAGGCCAGTCGGCGGCGCGTGTCAGCGGCAGCTGCTTCGTCATGGGCGAAGCGGCCGGCACGGCATCGGCGATGGCGCTGCGCGCCGGCATCGCGCCGGCCGACGTGCCCGTGGCGGCGCTGCAGACGCAGCTGGAAAGCCAGGGCGCCTTCCTGGGCCGCCAGGAATGAACCTGCAAGGAACTTGGCAATGAACGCAACACCGGCAGTCTCTACTTCCCCGCAATCCGTGATCGTCGTGGGCGGCGGCATCGGCGGCCTGGCCGCCGCGCTGGCGCTGACCCGCCAGGGCATCGCGGTGCAGTTGCTGGAACAAGCCGCGCACATCGGCGAAATCGGCGCCGGCATCCAGCTGGGCCCCAACGCCTTTGCCGCGCTGGACGCGCTGGGCGTGGGCGCCACCGCGCGCCAGCGGGCGGTATTCACCGACCACATCATCATGATGGACGCGGTCGATGCCCGCGAAGTGGTGCGCATCGACACCGGCGCGGCGTTTCGCGAGCGCTTCAACGGCCCCTATGCCGTGATTCACCGCGCGGACATCCACCTGTCCATCCTGGAAGCCGTGCAGCAGAATCCGCTGATCCGCTTTCGCACCTCGACCCAGATATCCAGCGTGTCCCAGGACGGCCGGCGGGTCGAAGTGGTCGACACCGACGGCAACCGCTACCAGGCCGATGCCGTGGTGGGCGCCGATGGCGTGAAGTCCGTCATCCGCGAACGCCTGATCGGCGATCCGGCGCGCGTGACCGGCCACGTGGTCTACCGCGCCGTGGTGGAACGCGACAACATGCCCGAGGAACTGCGCATCAACGCGCCGGTGCTGTGGGCCGGGCCGCACTGCCATCTGGTGCACTACCCCTTGCGCGGCGGCCAGCAATACAACCTGGTCGTGACCTTCCACAGCCGCGAAGAAGAACAATGGGGCGTGCGCGAAGGCAGCAAGGAAGAAGTGCTGTCGTACTTCCAGGGCATCCACCCGCGGCCGCACCAGATGCTGGACCGCCCCACGTCATGGAAACGCTGGGCCACCGCCGACCGCGAGCCGGTCGAACACTGGGGCCAGGGCCGCGTCACGATCCTGGGCGACGCCGCCCATCCGATGACGCAATACATGGCCCAGGGCGCCTGCATGGCGCTGGAAGATGCGGTGACGCTGGGCGAAGCCGTCAAGCGCTGCGATCACGATCTGGAAGCCGCTTTCCGCCTGTACGAATCGGTGCGCATTCCGCGCAGCGCGCGCGTGGTCTGGTCGACCCGCGAAATGGGCCGCCTGTATCACGCGCGGGGCGTCGAACGCACCGTGCGCAACATGCTGTGGACCGGCCGCAGCCAGTCCCAGTTCTACGACGCGTTGCAGTGGCTCTATGGCTGGAAAGTGGAGAACTGTCTCGCGGGACCCATCGAGCCGTAGAAAAACGGCAGGCAAGGAGGAGACAACCATGACACACCCCACCATCCGCGGCGCCGCCGCGGCGCTGCTGGCAACGGCAGCCCTGGCCGCCCAGGCCCAGCAAAAGCCCGTGGACATCGGCTTCATCGGCACGCTGTCCACGCCCGCCGGCTATATCGGCGAGGACGAGCGCGACGCCTTCATGCTGGCCGTCAAGGAAGGCGGCGGCAAGCTGGGCGGCGTGCCGGTAAACGTGCGGGTCGAAGACGACGCGCTCAAGCCGGCCAATGCCAAGCAGATCGCCGACAAGATGGTGCAGGGCGGCGTGCGCCTGTTCACAGGCGTCAATTTCTCCAACGTGCTGGCCGCGGTGGCACCCACCGTGCTCAACGCCGGCGGCTTCTATGTCAGCCTGAACGCCGGGCCATCCAACTACGCCGGCAAGGCCTGCAACCCCAACTACTTCTCGGTGTCGTTCCAGAACGATTCGTACGCCGACACCGCCGGCATGGCCGCCAACGAATTGGGCGCCAAGCGCGTCGTCGTCATGGCGCCCAACTACCAGGCCGGGCGCGACGCCGTGGCGGGCTTCAAGCGCACCTACAAGGGCGAGATCGCCGAAGAGATCTACACCAAGCTGGACCAGGCCGATTTCTCGGTCGAACTGGCGCGCGTACGGTCGCTGGCGCCCGACGCCATCTTCCAGTTCCACCCGGGCGGCGCGGGCATCAACCTGACCAAGCAGTTCGCCAATTCCGGGCTGGACGGCAAGATCAAGATGATCACCCCGATCTATTCGATGGACGAGCGCATGCTGGCCGCCACCGGCACCGCGGGCAAGGGCTTTTACCTGAGTTCGCTGTGGAGCGCAGACCTGGACAACCCGCAGAACAAGCATTTCGTCCAGGCCTTCACCCAGGCCTACAACCGCGCGCCCACCGCCTATGCCGCGCAGGCCTACGACACCGCCAACCTGATCGGCACGGCCCTGAAGGCCGCGGGCGGCGACATCGCCGGCAAGCCCGACGCCTTCCGCGACGCACTGCGCCGCGCCGACTTCCCCAGCGTGCGCGGCAAGTTCAAGTTCGGCCCCAACCAGCATCCCGTGCAGGACTGGTACCTGCTGCACATCGAGACCGGCCCCGACGGCAAGCTGGTCTACAAGAACCTCAAGGTGATTGCGCGCGACCACACCGACGTGCATGCGGCCGACTGCAAGATGTAGGCCCTAATCCCGCGATTCGCAGAACGTCAGCCGGTTGCCGAAGGGGTCGGTGACCTGCAGCAGCCGGCCCCAGGGCGCGTCTTCGATGCCGGGGCGCGCATAGCCGTATTGCTTGGCGATCAATTCGGCCTGGTAGGCATCCACGCCCTGCGTACGCACGAAGATCGCAGAGCCGGGCGTGGCGTCGCCATGATGCTCGCTGAGGTGCAGCACCAGGTCACCGCGGTGCACCTGCGCGTACAGCGGCAGGCCGGGTTCAAAGCGGTGTTCCCAGTCCCATTCAAAGCCCAGAAAATCCAGATAGAACTCGCGCGCCTTTTCTTCCGAAAAGATACGCAGGATGGGAATGGCGGGGGACAAATGCATGGTCTGGCCTTAGTATACGAAGGGTCGCGCACAGGACTACCGGTGCGCCGCGAAAACCGCACGCGCCTGCCCAAGCATAAATCAAATCTCCCCCATGCCCGACGCCCAAGCCGCTTCCTGGAAGCACCTGCCCGCGCCGAAAAAGCGCACTGCCCTGCCCTTTGATGCCGTCTATACAGCCGAACAGTACGCCCGCCTGCGCCAAGGCCGAATACCGCAGGAAATGGAAGACAAGTGGTTCATCTACCTGGAAGACGGCGTGCTGCGCTTTCACCGCAGCTGGACCGGCATCTGGATCTACGCCGTGACCTTGCAGCCGCAAGGCGAGCAATGGCACGCGAGCAATGCCTGGGTCAATCGCGAGACCGACCAGTACGGCTGCACCGACCTGGAAACCGACCGCAAGCTGCTGCTGCGGCTGGTCGACAACCTGCTGGCCGCGCCCGTGGCGTAACGCCATCGGCCGGCCACGTATGCAATCTGGCCGGTCCAGGAAAAAGCCGCGCCCTGGGGCGCGGCTTGCATCAGGCTCACGTAGCCGACGGCCTATCGCCGGCACGCACGCGTCAGGCGCCTGCGTTCAATTCAGGCTGGCGCCGGAGATCTTCACGATCTCCTGGTACTTGGCCTTTTCGTTCTTGACGAATTCGGCGAACGCTTCGGGCGTCATCGGACCCACTTCCGAGCCCATCAGCAGCGAGCGCTGCTTCACATCCGGCAGTTCCATCGCGTCGGCGAAGGCCTTGTGCAGCTTGGCCACCACCGGCGCGGGCGTGCCGCCCGTGGCGAACACGCCGAACCAGGTGCCCAGGTCAAAGCCCTTGATGCCGGACTCTTCCACGGTGGGCACATCGGCCAGCAGCGACGAGCGCTTGGCCGTGGTCACGGCCAGCGCCTTGACCTTGCCGTCCTTGATCAGCGGTGCCGAGGCCGCCAGGTTGTCGAACATGAAGTCCGACTGGCCCGACAGCAGCGCCAGCTGTGCGGGTGCGGCGCCCTGGTAGGGGATGTGCTCGACGTTGATGCCGGCGCGCGCCTTGAGCAGTTCGCCCGACAGATGGCCCGCGCTGCCGTTGCCGCCCGAACCGTAGTTCAGCTTGCCCGGGTTCTTCTTGGCGTAGTCGATCAGGTCGGCCAGCGTCTGGATCTTGTTCTTGGTGGCGAATTCGACGTTCATGACCAGCACGTTCGGCACCGACGTCACGATGGTGATGGGCGCGAAGTCCTTCACCGGGTCATAAGGCAGGTTGGCGAACAGCCAGGGATTGATGGCGTGGGTGGCCACGGCGCCCATCACCAGGGTGTAGCCGTCGGGCGGGGCCTTGGCCACCAGGTCGGCGCCGATGTTGCCGCCCGCGCCCGAGCGGTTTTCCACGATCACGGGCTGGCCAAGCGAGCCGCGCACCTTTTCGGCCAGCATGCGGGCCATGGTGTCCAGCGGGCCGCCGGGCGGGTAAGGCACCACGAAGCGCAGCGGCTTGGTGGGGAAATCGGTGGCCTGGGCCAGCACGGGCGCGGAAAAGGCCAGCGTGGCGGCCAGGGCTGCGGCGCCGCCCAGCAAGGCGCGGCGCAGGGCGCTACGGGGGGTCTGTTTCATCTCGTGTTCTCCTCTCGATGCATCATTGGCGGTCGGTAGCATACCGCAGCGAGAAGAACAGCGTAACAAAGGGCTACCGCCGAAAGCGGCTCGAATTCGACCAAAAGAAAAGCCGCCTTCAGAGGAAGGCGGCCTGGGATCGACGGTGCAGCGCCCGCGATTCAGATCAATGCAGGATCTGGCTCAGGAACAGCTTGGTGCGTTCGTTCTGCGGATTGTCGAAGAACTCGTCCGGGCTGTTCTGCTCGATGATCTCGCCGCGGTCCATGAAGA
>NZ_CADIJO010000007.1 GCF_902859705.1 Achromobacter deleyi
CGCAGGCCGCAGCCGCGGCGGGCGCCGCAGCGGGCGCGGCGGCCGGGGGCGACCCCGTGCAGCGCTTGCAGCAGCTCAAGGACTTGCTGGACAAGGGCCTGATCACGCCGGCCGACTACGACTCGGCCAAGGCCGAGGTGCTCAAGAAACTCACCAGCTGAGCGCCGAACGCCCATGCAGCAGGTCCTGTGTCCGCAATGCGGAGCGCCCGTCAAGTTCACGTCCACGGCGTCGGTCATGGCGGTGTGCGGCGCGTGCCGCAGCACGCTGCTCAAGGATGCCGAATCGGTCAAGCGCATCGGCGAAACCGCGGATGTGCTGGAAGACTATTCGCCCCTGTGCCTGGGCGCCGCCGGTCAGTTCGAAGGCAAGCGCTTCGACCTGATCGGCCGCATCCAGCTGCGCTATGAAGACGGCTTCTGGAACGAGTGGTACCTGTGGTTCGACGACGGTTCCGACGGCTGGCTGTCGGATGCGTCGGGCCAGTACGCCATCACCCGCCGCCGCAAGGTCAAGTCGACCCAGGGCATGCCGGCGTTCGCCGACATCTCGCCGGGCGATGAACTGAAGCTGGATGGCCAGCGCTTTTCGGCGTCGGACGTGCGCAGTTGCCGCGCCGGCGGCGCACAGGGCGAACTGCCGTTCGTGCCGGGCGATGGCTGGGAAGCCAAGGTGGCCGACTACCGCAGCATCGATGCCTTCCTGACCCTGGATTTTTCCGACGGCCCCGAGCCCGAGCTGTACATCGGCAAGGCCTTCGACCTGGCGGGCATGCAGGCGGCCACGCTGCGCTCGAACGAGCAGGTCGAGGAAACCGCGGGGCGTTTCCGTGGCCAGATCAAGGCGCTGGACTGCCCCAATTGCGGCGCGCCCATCAGCTTTGTCGCGGCCATGGCCACCCAGGTGGTGTGCCCGTCATGCGCCGCCACGGTCGACTGCGCAGGCGATACCGCCCAGGTCATCGCCAAGGCGCAGAAGCTCAAGACCATCAAGACCACGCTGGCGCTGGGCGCCACCGCCAAGATCGACGGCGCCGCTTTCACCCTGATCGGCCTGATGAAATGCGCCGACCCGGACCCGGAAGAACCGTCCGACTGGATCGAATACCTGCTGTTCAACCCGGTCAAGGGCTTCATCTGGCTGGTGGAAACGGACGAGGGCTGGGAACGCGTGCAGGTCTGCGACACCTGGCCCAGCCGCAACAACGCCACCAGCGTGCGCTGGCGCAACAAGCTCTACCAGAAGCTGTACGACTACACCTCGCGGGTCGAGCTGGCGCTGGGCGCCTTCAACTGGCGCGTGAGGGTGGGCGACAGTACCCAGATCACCGACTACAAGGCCGGCAACCTCAAGCTGACCAGCGAATTGGGGACTGCCGAACTGGGCTGGTCCGCGTCGGGGCCCGTGGCGCCCGCCCAGTTGGCCGAATGGTTCGGCAACCCCGAACTGGCCAAGCAGAAAGCCATGCCGCGGGCGAGCACGCCGGGCGGCTATCGCAAATGGGCCTGGTTCGCGACCATCGCCATGGGCTTCCTGAACCTGGGCAATATTTTCAACGGCCGCCTCTTGCCGATCGTGATCGGCCTGGCGTTTCTGTGGCTGCCGGCCAGCCTCGCGGACAAGATGTCCGCAAAGGACGACTAGCCGATGGGCAAGTTTCTCTATGCCATCTACGCCGTGATCGTGGTCATGGCCGCCACCGGGGCCAGTTCGCCGGGCGCTCGCTTCACCAGCGGCGGCGGGGGCAGCAGCAGCGGCAGCAGCAGCAGTTGGGGCGGCGGTTCTTCGGGCAGCTCCGGCTGGTCGTCGGGCGGATCGCACAAGTGATGCCGCGCGACGCCACGCAGAACGACCTGGCGCCGCCTGTCGCCTCGTCTGCAACTTCGCAGGTGAACCCGCATGGCATCCCGGGTGCCACCCCGTGCTCCACCCCCTACGCCACGCCGGGCCGCCACATCCTGGCCGATTTCCGCGGCGTGGACGCCGGCCTGCTGGCAGACGTCGCCGCGCTGGAACGCGAACTGGTTACGGCCGCCCAGGCCGCTGGCGCCCAGGTGCTCAGCGCCCATTTCCACCATTTCGGCGCCGGCGCGGGCGTGACCGGCGTGGTCATGCTGAGCGAATCCCACATCAGCGTGCATTCCTGGCCCGAACATCAGTTCGCGGCACTGGACATCTTCATGTGCGGCGCGGCCCGGCCGGAACAGGCGCTGGAGCGCCTGCGCGCGGCGCTGGCCCCCCTGACCGTGCGCGTCACCATCGTCGACCGCGGCTGAGCGCCTGCCTCTGCCTTCATCGCCATACGTTTGACCTGGCGCAAGCCGGGCCCGGGACGTAAATTGACGGGCGTTATATACCTATATATATTTCGTTACCGATATTGATCTTGTCCGAGGAGAGTGCCATGTTCCGCAAACACCCGATCCTGGCCGTGTCGCTGGCCCTGGCCGCCGTCTGGGGCCCCAGCGCCCAGGCCGGCGAACTGGTGGTGTCCGCCGCCGCCAGCCTGACCAACGCCTTCAAGGAAGTGGCGCAGGCCTACGAAAAGGAACATGCCGGCACCAAGGTGGTCCTGAACTTCGGCGCCTCCGACGTGCTGCTGCAGCAGATCGTCAAGGGCGCGCCTGCCGACGTGTTCGCGTCCGCCGACCAGAAGGCCATGGACAAGGCCGTCGAGGAAAAGGCCGTCAAGCCCGACACCCGGGTGGACTTCGCCGCCAACCAGATCGTGCTGATCGTGCCGACCGACAGCAAAGCCAACATCACGGCGCTGAAAGACCTGACGCGCGACGACGTCAAGCGCATCGCCTACGGCAACCCGGCGTCGGTGCCGGTGGGCCGCTACACGCAGGGCGCCTTGCAGGCTGCCGGGTTGTGGGATGCCGTGCAGGCCAAGAGCGTGCTGGCGCAGAACGTGCGCCAGAGCCTGGACTACGTGTCGCGCGGCGAGGTGGATGCGGGCTTCGTGTTCGCCACCGACGCGGCCGTCATGCCGGACAAGGTCAAGGTCGCCGTGCGCGTGCCCTCGCAAACGCCGGTCACCTATCCCATTGCCGTGACCGCGCGCGACGCCGCCGCCAAGGAAGCAAAGAGCTTCGTGGCCTACGTGCTGTCGCCCGCTGGCCAGGAAATCCTGTCGCGCTACGGCTTCCAGAAACCCTGAGGCCGCGCCGGGCTTGAATGTTGAATCTTGAATCGCAGGCGTCATGAGCGATCCAGTATGGGTGCCCCTGCTGCTTACCCTGAAAGTGGCAGGCTGGGCAACGCTGTTGGCAACCGTGGCCGGCACCGCGGCCGCCTATGGCTTGTCCCGCTGGCGCTGGCCGGGGCGGGACCTGCTGGACGCCATCCTGACGCTGCCGCTGGTGCTGCCGCCCACCGTGCTGGGCTATTACCTGCTGGTCTTGCTGGGCCGTCGCGGTG
This sequence comes from Achromobacter deleyi, assembly GCF_902859705.1. GTDB lineage: Bacteria > Pseudomonadota > Gammaproteobacteria > Burkholderiales > Burkholderiaceae_B > Achromobacter > Achromobacter deleyi. Next base: position 3,424 of record NZ_CADIJO010000007.1, read on the forward strand.
TGCTGGGCGAAAAGCTGGCGGCCTGGGGCATCGAGCTGGTGTTCACCTGGCAGGGCGCCGTCATTGCCGCGTCGGTGGTGGCGTTTCCGCTGGTATTCAAGTCGGCGCGCGCCGCGTTTGAAAACGTCGACGCGCAGCTGGAAAACGCCGCTCGCGTGCTGGGCGTGTGCGAGGCCGGGGTGTTCTTCCGGGTCACGCTGCCGTTGGCGGCGCGCGGCATCGTGGCCGGCGTGCTGCTGGCCTTTGCCCGGGCACTGGGCGAATTCGGCGCCACGCTGATGATCGCCGGCAACCTGCCGGGCCGTACCCAGACGCTGTCGGTGGCCATCTACGAAGCGGTGCAGGCGGGTGACGATGCCACGGCCAACTTCCTGGTGCTGGTCACGTCCATCACCTGCGTTGCCGTACTGCTGGCGGCGGGCAAGCTGGTGCCCATACGCTCGAACCGCCGCAACGGGGGCGCATGATGAGCGTCGACCTGCGTATCCGCAAACAGATGGTCTCGGGCGATCGCCATTTTTCGCTGGACGTGGCGTTTTCGTCGGCGTCCAAGCGCATTGCGCTGTTCGGGCCGTCCGGCGCGGGCAAGAGCCTGACGCTGCGGGCCGTGGCCGGCCTGCTGCGGCCGGATGCCGGCCGCATCGCGGTCAACGGCCGGGTATTGTTCGACGCCGACGCGCGCATCAACGTCGCGCCGCAAGCGCGCCGCGTGGCCTATCTGTTCCAGGACTATGCGTTGTTCCCGCACCTGACGGTGGCGCAGAACATCGCTTTCGGCTCGCGCCGCGGCTGGCTCAATCCGCCCCGGCGCGCGGTCTCGGACGAAGCGCGGCGCTGGGTCGACGCCTTCGAACTGGGCGCCATCGTGGGCAGTTACCCCAACGAGATATCAGGCGGCCAGAAGCAACGGGTTGCCTTGGCGCGCGCCCTGATGCTCAAGCCCGATATCCTCTTGCTGGACGAGCCGTTTTCGGCCCTGGATTCGCAGCTGCGCGGCAAGATGCGGCAGGAATTGAACGCCTTGCAGCGCCAGCTGGACGTGCCGATGCTGCTGATCACCCATGATCCGGCCGACGTCGACGCCCTGGCCGACGAGGTCTTCGAAGTGCGCGAAGGCAAGGTGCGCCGGCGCGACGAGGACGTGGGCGTCTAGCGGCTAGAGGGCAGGGTGGCCCCCACGTGCCGCCGTCGTTGCCCGGCAGAGAAAATCAGACTCAGTCCAGCACGCCCAGGATGACGCTGGACGCCTTGAAGATGGCGACCGCCGGGGCGCCTTCGCCCAACCCCAGGTCTTGTGCGCTTTCATTGGTGACGATCGCCACCAGCGTGGTGCCGCCTTCCAGGTCGATCAGGATTTCGCTGTTGACCGCGCCGGTGCGCACCGCCGCGATGGTGCCGGGCAACTGGTTGCGGGCCGACAGCCGCAGGCCGGGGCCGGGGGCGCCGACGATGACCGACGAGGCCTTCACCAGCGCCAGGGCTTCCTTGCCGGGCGCCAGTTCCAGTTCCTGGGTGCTTTCGCGGGTGATGGTGGCGGTGATGACCTGGCCGCCGGCAATGCGCAGCAGGATCTCGTCGTTGACGGCCCCGGTGCGCACTTCCATCACCGTGCCCATGAGTTTGTTGCGTGCGCTGGTCTTCAACATAAATCGCCTCATCAAGTCGATGTCGCCGCTGGCGGTCAGGCCGGCGCGCGTCAGGTTGTCCATGAATTTGCGGTGCTCGGCTTCCAGCGCCCGGAAGGTGGCGATCAGGCTGCGCGCCCGGTCGGTCAGGCGCGTGCCGCCGCCGCCCTTGCCGCCGGCCGCACGCAGCACCAGCGGTTCGCCCGCCAGGTTGTTCATGGCGTCGATGGCGTCCCAGGCCCCCTTGTAGCTCATGCCCACCGCGCGCGCGGCGGCCGTGATCGAGCCGGTGGCGTCGATCTGGGCCAGCAGGTCTATGCGGTTCTTTCCGCCCCAGTTCTGGGCGCCGGAACGAAACCAAATCGAGCCGTCGAGTTCCAACATGGGGGTATCTTCTGGTCTGGGTCTGGAATAATCCCCGAGTGTAATGGAGCCCGCGCCCGCCGCGGTTTGATCTCGATCCAATGAGAATGCTTCCTTGTTGAAACTTTATCCGCTTCGCGGCACTATGAATGCGCCTGACGCCTGTTGACACTTGGGCCAGCCTTCGCCGGCCCCTCTCTCGGAGATCGACATGAACGCGTTCAAAATGCTGGCCGTGGGTTCCCTGACGGGCTTGTTGGCGGCTTGCGCCTCGGGTCCCACCGTCAAGGGCGATTACGATCACCAGGCCGATTTTGCCCAGTACCGCACCTTCGGCTACATGTCGCCGCTGGGCACCGACAAAGCCGGCTACAGCACCTTGCTGACCGAACGGCTGAAAGACGCCACCCGCGGCCAGATGGAAATGCGCGGCTACGTCTACAGCGCGTCCAACCCCGACCTGCTGATCAATTTCAGCGGCAAGCTGCAGCAAAAGACCCAGGTCACCGAAGCCCCGCCGCCCATGCCCTACTACGGCTACCGCAGCGGCTTCTACGGCGGCTGGCCCGGCTACGGCTGGGGCGACACCGTCTACCAGTACACCGAAGGCACCCTGAACATCGACCTGGTCGATCCGCGCCGCAAACAGCTGGTGTGGGAAGGCGTGGCCGTCGGCGAAGTCCAGAACCCCGAGATGGCGACGTCGGCGCAAAGCGTCGACAAGGCCGTCGCGCTGATATTCGCCAAGTATCCGTTCCGGGCCGGCGTCGCCGCCCCGCAGTTGCCGGACAAGAGCAAGCCGTAGCGCCTGCTGTTTTGAAAAGGACCGCCGCATGAGTACACGCCGCAAGGCCTCGACCCCCGACACCGGCGCTACGCCGCCCTACGAAACCGTGGCCCTGGTCCTGCAGGGCGGGGGCGCCCTGGGGTCCTACCAGGCGGGCGTGTACCAGGGGCTGCACGAGGCGGGCATCCGGCCCAACTGGATTTCCGGCATTTCCATCGGGTCGATCAACGCGGCGATCATCGCCGGTTCGCCCGAAGACGAGCGCATCGAGCGGCTGCGCGGCTTCTGGGAAAGCATCTGCCGGCCCACGGGGTTTGCGTCGGTGCCCTGGGGCGACACGCTGGCCGGCATGTTCGAAGGCATTCCGTTCGGCTTCGGCTCGCCGGCCATGAACGGCCAGCTGTCGGCGTTCCAGGCGCTGTTTTCGGGCCAGCCGGGCTTTTTCAAGCCGCGCTTTCCGCCGCCGTACTGGGTGCATGGGAAGGGGGCGGCGTCCACCAGCTTCTACGACACCACGCCGCTCGCCGCCACCTTGCGCGAATACGTGGATTTCGACCTGCTCAACACCGGCAAGGTGCGGGCCAGTTTTGGCGTGGTGAACGTGCGCAGCGGCAACTTTGCCTATTTCGACAGCCAGAAGCACACGCTCGGCCCCGAGCACATCATGGCCTCGGGCGCCTTGCCGCCGGGCTTTCCTTCGGTGGAAATCGACGGCGAGCACTACTGGGACGGCGGCGTGGTGTCCAACACGCCGCTGGCGCAGGTGCTCACCACCGACACCATGCGTGACACGCTGGCTTTCCAGGTGGATCTCTGGCCCGCCCGGGGCGGGCTGCCCACCACGCTGGAAGAAGTGGCCGAGCGCCAGAAGGACATCCAGTATTCCAGCCGTACCCGCATGGTCACCGACCAGTTGCGGCGGGTGCTGAAACTGCGCCACGGCCTGCAGCAACTGCTGGACCGGCTGCCGGAAAAAGAGCGCAACGCGGCCGATCTGGCCGAGATCCGCAAGCTGGCCAACACGCCGGCCACCAACATCATCAACCTGATCTACGAGTCCAAGCACCGCGAGCGTTTCTCCAAGGACTACGAGTTCGGCACCGAGGCCATGCGCGAGCACTGGGAGTCCGGCCTGGCCGACATCCGCAAGACGCTGGCCAAGCCGGGCATTCTGGCGCGGCCCACGCAGGACAGCTGCTTCGTGGCGCACGACATCCACCGCAACGGCACGCACACTGCGTAGGGGCTCGGCTTGCGGTCACCCGCAATGTGGCTTGCCGCAAAAAAAGGCGAATTGGGGGCAATCTTCGTAGGATCAGTCTGATTCGCCTTTGGCCGAGCGGCACAGTGCCCTCAAGCCCGGTAGTCTTTCGGCAAGATCAGCAAAACCTTGTTCCGGAAGCGAGGCCCCGCTCCCCCGGGCGGCGGCCGGTCCGGTGGAGACTCCGGCATGACTGTTCCCGTTCCCCGTTCTTCCGTTCTTCTCGCTGCCTCGGCCACGACCGCCGGGGCGCAGCGGTCGCCCGCTGTCCGTAAGCGTCCGGCCGAACCCCAGCCTGATTCCGAGCCCATCGCCGCCCCGCCGGCTTTCCCGTCCGACGGCTGGTGGAGCCTGGCCTATCGCGGCTGGACCCTGCTGACCCCCGGCGGCGCCCGCCTGGACCTGACCGAGGTCGAACGGGCCTGCTTCCAGTGCCTGCTGCGCAACCCGCGCCGCGAGCTGCTGCGCGAAGAACTCATGGTCCTGCGCCAGGGCACCAACCTGCGCACGCTCAACGTCGCCATCTGCCGGTTGCGCCGCAAAGTGCGACATCTCGAAGCCCGCCTGCCCCTGCATACGGTGCACGGCGCGGGCTACGTTTTCCTGGGCAATCTACGAGAGGTATCCGACCTTTGATTTCCGCGTGGTGAATCCGCCCGTCGACTCCCCCGCGATGCTGTGAAAATCAGTGATTTCCCCAATAACTGAGTTACATTAACGGGCTATTCACGTGTCACGCACGGCGCGCAGCGTTTTGTTTTGATCGCAGGCGGGTATTGCGGTCAAATACGGCGGTCGGAGTCGGCCTTCGAAACCTGTGGCCGGCTTCGGCAACCAGACGCGGCGATGCTGCATCGCCGTCACATTGTTGCGGTCGCTTGACGCGGTTAACTTCGCGGGGGTTTCAATGCGGTTTTCGCCTAAACGTGTCTCAGGTCTGGCTTTTTCCGGCGGCGTCCTCGCGCTGTTGTTGGTGGGTTGCGGCGAAAAGCCGCAAATGAACCCCGGCATGCCCCAGGTCAGCGTCATCACCGTGCAGCCGCAACGCACGCCCATCGTCGCCGAACTGCCCGGCCGCGTCGACGCGGTGCGCGACGCCCAGATCCGCTCGCGGGTCACCGGCATCGTCCAGAAGATCACCTTCGAGCAAGGCGGCGACGTCAAGGAAAACCAGCTGCTGTTCAAGATCGATCCGGCGCCCTACAAGGCGACCTACGATCAGGCTACCGCCCAGCTCAAGCAGGCGCAGGCCACCTTGTTCAGCGCCAAGCTGCTGGCCAACCGCTACGCCCCGCTGGTCAAGGCCAACGCCGTCAGCAAGCAGGAATACGACAACGCCGTGGCGTCCTATCGCCAGGCCGAAGCCAATGTGGCCGCTGCCAAGGCCGCCCAGGACAACGCGTCCATCAACCTGGGCTACACCGACGTCACCTCGCCCATCACGGGCCGCATCGGCAAGCCGCTTGTGACCGAAGGCGCGCTGGTCGACGCCACCCAGGCCACACAGATGGCCACCGTGCAGCAGCTGGACCCGATCTACGTCGACTTCACCCAGTCCACCGCCGACCTCGCCAGCCTGCGCCGCGCGTTCGCCAGCGGCAAGCTGCAGCAGGTGGGCAAGGACGCCGCCCGTGCCACGGTCGTGCTCGAAGACGGCTCTGAATACGACAAACCCGGCAAGCTGCTGTTCACCGGCATCACGGTCGACCCGTCCACCGGCCAGGTCAACCTGCGCGCCGAAGTGCCCAACCCCGACGGCATCCTTCTGCCCGGCATGTACGTGCGCGTGCGGCTGGAGCAGGGCGTGGACGACCAGGCCCTGGTGGTGCCGCAGCAGGCGCTGCAACGCACCGCCGATGGCTCGCAAAGCCTGATGCTGGTCAAGGACAACAAGATCGAACAGTTGCCCGTCACCACCGGCGGCGCCGTCAACAACAACTGGATCATCACCAGCGGCCTGAAGGCCGGCGACGTCGTCGTGGTCGAAGGCTTCCAGAAGATCCGTCCCGGCGCGCCGGTGCAGGCCAGCCCCTGGAACAAGAACGGCGGCAAGCCCGCTGCGGGCGGCCAGCCGCCCGCGCAGCCCGGGGCCAAGCCCGCTGAGCCAGGCGCACAGCCAGCCCAGCCGGCCCCCCAGGACAAGGCCGCAGGCCAGAAATCGTAAGCGGCCCGCAGCGCATCGCGCTGCGTTCCTCTTTAGTGAGCATCGCTTTAAGAGTCAGCCCACATGCCGCAATTTTTTATTGATCGACCAATTTTTGCCTGGGTAGTCGCCCTGTTCATCCTGCTTGCCGGGGTGCTGGCGATTCCGAACATGCCGGTGTCGCAGTACCCCGACGTGGCGCCTCCGGCCATTACCATCACCGCAACCTACCCGGGTGCGTCGGCCAAGGAAGTGGCTGAATCAGTCACCAGTATCATCGAGGACAAGCTCAACGGCGCCAAGGGCCTGATCTACTACGAGTCGGTCAGCGATTCGTACGGCACCTCGACCATCACCGCCACCTTCGCCCCGGGCCGCGACCCTGACCTGGCGCAGGTCGACGTGCAGAACCGCGTGTCCAACGTGATCGCCCAGTTGCCCGCCGCCGTGCAGCAGCAGGGCCTGAAGTACGAGCAGACCAGTACCGGCTTCCTGATGATCGTCACGCTGTCGTCCACCGACGGCTCGCTGGACCAGACCGCGCTGGCCGACTACATCACCCGCAACGTGCAGAACCCGGTGTCGCGCGTGGCCGGCGTGGGCCAGTTCCAGCTGTTCGCGGCGCCGCGCGCCATGCGCATCTGGGTCGACCCTGCCAAGCTGGTGGGTTTCAGCCTGAGCATGGCCGAGGTCAACCAGGCCATTTCGGCGCAGAACGTGCTGGTGTCCGGCGGCAGCATCGGCGCGCCGCCCAACCCCGAGTCGCAGCGCATTACCGCCACCGTGGTGGCCAACGGCCAGCTGAGCACGGTCGACGGCTTCGGCAAGATCGTGCTGCGCGCCAACACCGACGGCTCGAAAGTGCTGTTGCGCGACGTCGCCCGCATCGAGGTCGGCGCCGACAACTACCAGTTCGGCGCCCGCCTGAACGGCAAGCCCACGGCGGCCTTCGCCATCGTGCTGTCGCCCGACGCCAACGCGCTGGCCACCGCCCAGGGCGTGCGCCAGCAGATGGACGAACTGTCCAAGTACTTCCCCGGCAACATCACCTACGCCATCCCCTACGACACCGCGCCCTACGTCAAGGTCTCGATCGAGCAGGTGCTGCACACCCTGGCCGAAGCCATGGTGCTGGTGTTCCTGGTGATGTACCTGTTCCTGCAGAACGTGCGCTACACCCTGATCCCGGCGCTGGTGGTGCCGGTGGCCATGCTGGGGTCGTTCGCGGTCATGCTGGGGCTGGGATTCTCGATCAACGTGCTGACCATGTTCGCCATGGTGCTGGCCATCGGGATTCTGGTCGACGACGCCATCGTGGTGGTCGAGAACGTCGAACGGATCATGGCCACGGAAGGGTTACCTCCCAAAGAGGCCACCAAGAAAGCCATGCCGCAGATCAGCGGCGCCATCATCGGTATCACCCTGGTGCTGGTGACGGTGTTCCTGCCGCTGGCCTTCATGAGCGGGTCGGTGGGCGTGATCTACCGCCAGTTCTCGGTGGCCATGGCCGTGTCGATCTTCTTCTCGGCGCTGCTGGCCCTGACCTTCACGCCCGCGTTGTGCGCGACCATCCTGAAGCCGGTGCCCAAGGGTCATCACAACGACAAGAAGGGCTTCTTCGGCTGGTTCAACCGCAAGTTCGACGCGACCACGCACGGTTACCAGAACTGGGTGTCCCGCATCCTGCACAAGGGCGGGCGCATGATGCTGGCCTTCCTGGTGCTGGTTCTGCTGCTGGGCTGGCTGTACCTGCGGCTGCCGTCGTCGTTCCTGCCTGAAGAAGACCAGGGCTACGTCATCAGCAACATCGAACTGCCCACCGGCGCCAGCGCCAACCGCACGGTGCAGGTCATCGAAGAGGTCGAAGCCTACTTCCGCGACATCCCGGCGGTGGAAAACATCATCACCGTGCAGGGCTTCAGCTTCAACGGCAACGGCCTGAATGCCGCCATCGCGTTCACCACGCTCAAGGACTTCAAGGACCGCAAGGCCAAGGGCGATTCCGCCGGTGCGATTGCGTTCAACGCCTTCCAGAAGCAGCTGATGGGCATCCACGATGCCCAGGTGTTCACGCTGGTGCCGCCCGCGATCTCGTCGCTGGGCAACGCCACGGGCTTCGACCTGCGCCTGCAGGACCGCGGCGCGGCGGGCAGCGATGCGCTGGCCGCGGCCACGGGCCAGCTGATGGGCATGGCCATGAAGAGCCCGGTGCTGTCGCAGGTGCGCATCACCGGCCTGTCGGCCGGCACGCAGCTCACCCTGGACATCGACCGCGACAAGGCCGCCGCCCTGGGCGTGAACTTCGACGAGGCCGCCTCGCTGATCTCCACCGCGGTCGGTTCGGCCTATCTCAGCAAGTTCCCCAACCTGGGCCGGATGCAGAACATCTGGGTGCAGGCCGATGCGCCGTACCGCATGCAGCTGTCCGACGTGCTCAAGCTGAACGCCCGCAACACGCAAGGCGGCATGGTGCCCTTGTCGGCGTTCGTGTCGGCCAAGTGGTCGCAGGGCCCGGTGCAGGTCGTGCGCTACAACAGCTATGAATCCATGCGTATCGGCGGCAGCGCCGCGGCGGGTTACACCACCGGCCAGGCCATGGAAGAAATGCAGAAGCTGGTGGCGCAGTTGCCGCAGGGCTTCGGCTACGAATGGACGGGCTTGTCCTTCCAGGAACGCCAGGCCGGCAACCAGGCCCCGATCCTGATGGGCCTGTCGCTCCTGATCGTGTTCCTGGTGCTGGCTGCGCTGTACGAAAGCTGGGCGATTCCCATCTCGGTCATGCTGGTGGTGCCGCTGGGCATGCTGGGCGCGGTGGCGCTGGTCAGCGCGCTGGGCATGTCCAACGACGTGTACTTCCAGGTGGGCATGGTGACCGTGATCGGGCTGGCGGCCAAGAACGCCATTCTTATCGTGGAATTCGCCAAGGATCAGTACGCGCGGGGCATGGGTCTCTACGAGGCCGCGGTGGAAGCCGCGCGCCTGCGGTTCCGGCCGATCCTGATGACGTCGCTGGCGTTCATCCTGGGCGTGGTGCCGCTGGCCATGGCCACCGGCGCCGGCGCTGCCAGCCAACGCGCCGTGGGCTTGGGCGTGCTGGGCGGCATGCTGGCCGCCACGCCATTCGCGGTGATCTTCGTGCCGACCTTCTTCGTGGTGGTGCTGGGTCTGTTCAAGACCAAGCCGCGCCTGTTGGGCGCCGAACTGCGCGCCTTCGAAGAAGAGCAGGCGGCCAAGAAGGCGGCGGCGGGCCAGACCCCGCCCGATGCGCCGCCGGCAACGCCCGCGCCCGCACAACCCAACAACGGTGGCCAGGAGGGCAAGGAATGAGCGCCCTGATGTTCAAACAGACCGCCTTGTCCGCCTTCGTGGCGGTGGCGTTGGCCGGCTGCTCGCTGGCCCCCGACTACAAGCGTCCCGACGCGCCGGTGTCCGGCACCTTCCCGGACCAGCCCAAGGTGCAGTACGGTGCGTACGCCAACCCCATGTCGCTGGGCACGCAGCCCGCCGATGCCGTGGCGCCGCAGACGGGCACGCCCGCGGCCGACCTGGGCTGGCGCGAATTCTTCCGCGATGCGCGCCTGCAGCGCCTGATCGAACTGGCGCTGGTCAACAACCGTGACCTGCGCGTGGCCGTGCAGCGCGTCGAAGAGGCGCGCGCCCAGTACGGCGTGCAGCGTGGCGCGCAGTGGCCCAGCATCGGCGCCGGCATTCAAGGCCAGCGCCAGCATCTGCCGCGCAACATGCGTCCGGGCGGGCCTGATTCCTCGTCGATCAGCAGTTCGTACCAGGCCGGCATCGGCCTGACCACGTTCGAGATCGATCTGTTCGGCCGCCTGCGCAGCCTGTCCGAAGCGGCGTACCAGCAGTACCTGTCGACCGAGCAGGCGCAGAAAAGCACGCATATCGCGCTGATCGGTTCGGTGGCCGAGTCGTATTTCAACCTGCGCGCCGCCGAGGTCCAGCTGGAACTCACGCAGCGCACGCTGGCGTCGCGGCAAGAGTCCTACAACCTGGTCAAGCGCCGTTTCGACGGCGGCGTGGCGTCCGAGCTTGACCTGAACCAGTCCAAGTCGCTGCTGGATACGGCCTCGGCCGACCTGGCCCAGCTGGCGCGCGCCAAGGCGCAGGCCATCAATGCGCTGGTGCTGGTGCTGGGCACGCCCTTGCCCGAAGACCTGCCGGCGCCGGCCGTGTTCGGCCGCGACCAGCTGCTGGCCAGCGTGCCGGCCGGGCTGCCGTCCGACCTGCTGGAACGCAGGCCCGACATCCTGGCCGCCGAGAACCAGCTGAAGTCGGCCAACGCCAATATCGGCGCGGCACGGGCGGCGTTCTTCCCGACCATTTCGCTGACCGGCCTGCTGGGCGTGTCGAGCCCGTCGCTGGATACGCTGTTCAAGGGCGGGCAGGGCTACTGGAGCTTCTCGCCGTCGATCACCACGCCGCTGTTTGCCGGCGGCAGCATCCGCGAAGGCCTGAACCTGGCCAAGGCACGCGACAATATCGCGGTGGCGCAGTACGAGCAGACCATCCAGCAGGCGTTCCGGGAAGTTTCGGACGCGCTGGCGGGCGAAGCCACCTACGGCGCGCAGCTGGACGCCCAGCGGGCGCTGCAGGACTCGTCGGCCCGCACGCTGGAACTGTCGAATCTGCGCTATACCAATGGCATCGACAGCTACCTGCAGGTGCAGACGGCGCAAGTGGACCTTTTCAATGCCCAGCTCGCGCTGGTGCAAACCGGCCTGGCCGCGTTGATCAACCGTGTGGAACTCTACAAGGCGTTGGGCGGCGGCTGGGAAGAAACGACGAAAGTGCAATGATAGAACTTGGTGTAAATATCGATCACGTCGCGACGCTGCGGCAGCAGCGCCACACGGCTTACCCCGACCCGGTGGTGGCGGCGCTGCGCGCCGAAGACGCCGGCGCTGACCTGATCACGCTGCATCTGCGCGAAGACCGCCGCCACATCCAGGACGCCGACGTCTACGCCATCCGGCCGGTGCTGCGCACCCGCATGAACCTGGAATGCGCGGTCACGGCCGAAATGCTCGAGATCGCCTGCGCGGTCAAGCCCAGCGACGTCTGCCTGGTGCCTGAAAAGCGCACCGAGCTCACCACCGAGGGCGGGCTGGAAGTGGCCGGCGCATTCGCCGCCGTGTCGGACGCCGTGGGCCTGTTGACCGAAGCCGGCATCCGGGTGTCGCTGTTCATCGATCCGGACCCCGTGCAGATCGAAGCCGCCGCCCGCGCGGGCGCGCCGGTCATCGAACTGCACACCGGCGCCTACGCCGAAAGCGAAGGCGAGGCCGCCCAGGCCGAGTTGCAGCGCATCCGCGTGGCGGTGGCCGAGGGCCTGCGCCACGGCCTGCGCGTCAATGCGGGCCACGGCCTGCATTACGGCAACGTCAAGCCGGTGGCAGCGCTGGACGGCATCTCCGAACTGAACATCGGCCACGCCATCGTGGCGCAGGCGGTGTTCGACGGCTGGGAAAAAGCGGTGCGCGACATGAAGGCCCTGATGGTGCAGGCACGCCTGGAAGCGGTGCGCGGGCGTTGACCGCGGGCGGCCAATGGCCAATGGCCAGCGGCCGGCCGCCAACTGCTACCCTGGTAGCTGTTATTCCTTTTAGACGCCGCAGCGATGTCCCAACCTGATTCCGCCCCTGTCGTTCCGCCGCCCGCCGCCATCGGCGGCATCGGCATGGACCTTTTGCGCATCGACCGGATCGAGCGCGCGCTGGCGCGCCACGGCGATCGCTTCGCCGAAAAGATTCTGGGCCCCGAAGAACTGCTGAAGTTCCACGCGCGGCGGGCCCGCGATCCGGTGCGCGGGGTGCGTTTCCTGGCCACCCGCTTTGCCGCCAAGGAAGCCTTTTCCAAGGCGGTGGGCCTGGGCATGCGCATGCCGATGACGTGGCGCCGGGTACAGACGCTGAACGCCCCGGGCGGGCGGCCGGTGCTGGTGATCGCCCCTGAACTGCTGGAATGGTACGTGCAGCGCTTTGGCGCCGCGCACGTGTCGATTACCGATGAATCCGACATGGCCGCCGCCTACGTGGTGGTCGAACGCAAGCCCTGACCGCGCCGGCGGGTCTGCAAGACACATACAGAAGGACAAGCCGATGGCCAAGAAGAAATCCCGGGCGCTGCCGCCCGGTCCCGTGATGGTCGATGTGGCCGGCACCGTGCTGACCAAGGAAGAAAAGAAGCGCCTGCGCCACCCGCTGGTGGGCGGCGTGATTCTTTTCGCGCGCAATTTCGAAAACCGCCGCCAGCTGACCGAGCTGACCCGCCAGATCCACAAGGCGCGCAAAGAGCGCCTGTTGATCCTGGTCGACCACGAAGGCGGCCGGGTGCAGCGCTTTCGCGAAGACGGCTTCACCGCCTTGCCCGCGATGCGCGACCTGGGCGCCCTGTGGGACCGCGATCCGCTGACGGCCATGCGCCTGGCCACCGAAGCCGGCTACGTGCTGGCCGCCGAACTGCGCGCCTGCGGCGTGGACATGAGCTTCACCCCGGTGCTGGACCTGGATTACGGCGTCAGCAAGGTGATCGGCAACCGCGCCTTCCACCACGACCCGCGCGTGGTCACGATGCTGTCGCGCGCGCTGATCCAGGGCCTGGCGCTGGCCGGCATGTCGGCCTGCGGCAAGCATTTCCCGGGGCACGGTTTCGTGGGGGCGGATTCGCACCACGAGATCCCCATCGATCCGCGTCCGCTCGAGCGCATCCTGAAGGACGACGCCGCGCCGTACGCCTGGCTGGGCGACGCCGTGTTGCCGTCGGTGATGCCGGCCCACGTCATCTACCCCAAGGTCGACAAGCATCCCGCCGGCTTTTCCAAGCGCTGGGTGCAGGACATCCTGCGTACCCGCCTGGGCTATGACGGCGTGGTGTTCTCGGACGACCTGACCATGGAAGGCGCCTCGGTTGCCGGCGACATCCTGGCGCGTGCCAACGCCGCGCTGGGCGCTGGCTGCGACATGGTGCTGGTGTGCAACCGGCCGGACCTGGCCGACGAGCTGCTGGCCCGCCTGAAGGTCGACCACGCCCCCGAGTCCGTGGCCCGTATCCGCCGCCTGATGCCGCGTTTCGACGCGCTGGACTGGGACTCCCTGCAGGCGGAAAGCCGTTATCAGAATGCCCGACGACTTCAATCTCAAATCGTTCCTGGCTGACCTGCCGCATCTGCCGGGCGTGTACCGGCACCTGGATGCGGCCGGCGAGGTCATGTATGTCGGCAAGGCGCGCGACCTGAAAAAGCGCGTCTCGTCGTATTTCCAGAAGAACCTGGCCAGCCCGCGCATCGCCCAGATGGTGGCGAAGGTGGCGCGGCTGGAGGTCACGGTGACGCGCTCGGAAGCCGAAGCGCTGATCCTGGAAAACAACCTCATCAAGAGCCTGAAGCCGCGTTACAACATCCTGTTTCGCGACGACAAGTCCTATCCCTACCTGCTGATCACGGGCCACGACTGGCCCCGCATCGCCTATTACCGCGGCGCGACCAACAAGCGCGGCCAGTATTTCGGCCCGTTCCCCAACGCCTGGGCGGTGCGCGAAACCATCCAGATCCTGCAGAAGGTGTTCCGCCTGCGCACCTGCGAAGACACCGTGTTCGCCAACCGCTCGCGCCCCTGTCTCTTGCATCAGATCGGCCGCTGTTCGGCGCCCTGTGTGGGCGCCATCGAGGCACAGGACTACGCCTCTGACGTGCAGCGGGCGGTGCGCTTTCTGAACGGCGAAGCCAAGGAAGTGATGGGCGAAATCGAGGCCCGCATGCTCGAAGCCGCCGAGGCGCTGCGCTTCGAGGAAGCGGCCGCGCTGCGCGACCAGATGGGCTCGCTGGCCCGCGTGCTGCACCAGCAGACCATGGAGAACGTCAGCGGCGAAGACACCGACATCGTCGCCATCGCCATTGCCGGCGGCAAGGTCTGCGTCAACCTGGCCATGGTGCGGGGCGGCCGCCACCTGGGCGACAAGCCGTTCTTTCCGACCCACGCCGAGGGCGAGGCCGCGCCGCAGGTGTTGGAAGCCTTCGTGGCGCAGCACTACACCGACAACGCGCTGCCGCCGGTGCTGGTCTGTTCGCACGCCTTGCCCGATGCCGGGCTGATCGACCTGCTGGTCGAGCAGGCGGGCGGGCGGCCGTCGCGCGTGCTGACCCGGCCGCAAGGCACCCGCCGGGCCTGGCTGGAACAGGCGCAGAAAAATGCCGACATGGCGCTGGCCCGCGCCCTGACCGAGTCCGGCGCCCGCGCCGCGCGTACCCTGGCGCTGGCCGAAACGCTGGACCTGGACACTGACGAAACGGCGCTGGACGCCCTGCGCATCGAGTGCTTCGACATCAGCCACACTGCGGGCGAGGCCACCCAGGCGTCCTGCGTGGTGTTCGAACACCACGACATGCAGCCGTCGCTCTATCGCCGTTACAACATTGCCGGCATCACCCCGGGCGACGACTACGCCGCCATGCGCCAGGTGCTGACGCGACGCTTTGCCAAGGTGGCCGACGGCGAGGCCCCGATGCCGGGCCTGGTGCTGATCGACGGCGGCAAGGGGCAGGTCGAGGTGGCGCGCAAGGTGTTCGTGGAACTGGGGCTGGACATCCAGACCCTGGTGGGCGTGGCCAAGGGGGAAGGGCGCAAGGTTGGCCTGGAAACCCTGGTGTTCGCCGACGACCGCCCGCCGGTGGCGCTGGGCGGCGAATCCGCCGCGCTGATGCTGATCGCCCAGGTGCGCGACGAGGCCCACCGCTTTGCCATCACCGGCATGCGGGCGCGGCGGGCCAAGACCCGCAACGTGTCGCGGCTGGAAGAAATCGAAGGCGTCGGCGCGCGCCGCCGGCAGCGTCTTTTGGCCCGGTTTGGCGGATTTTCGGGGGTGGCCTCGGCCAGTATCGAAGACCTGGCGTCGGTGGATGGCATTTCGGAAGAACTGGCCGAGCGGATCTATGAAGCCCTGCGCGGTTAGGATTCATCTGCCTGATGTAGCATACGAACACTATGCCAATTAACGTACCCATTATCCTGACCTGGCTGCGGATCGCCATGATTCCGCTGGTGGTCGGGCTGTTTTACCTGCCCGAAAGCTGGATGTCGGTGCCCGTACGCGATTCTTTTGCCGCCTGGGCCTTCATCATCGCCGCGCTGACCGACTGGTTCGACGGCTGGCTGGCGCGCCGCTGGAACCAGACGTCGGCGTTCGGGGCGTTCCTGGACCCGGTGGCCGACAAGCTGATGGTCTGCGCCGCCCTGATCGTGCTGCTGGACCTGAGCCGGGTCGACGCGTTCATTTCACTGATCATCATCGGCCGTGAAATCACGATTTCCGCGCTGCGCGAATGGATGGCCAAGATCGGCGCCAGCGCCAGCGTGGCGGTGCACCGGCTGGGCAAGTTCAAGACGGCCGCCCAGATGGTGGCGATTCCTTGCCTGCTGTACAACCAGCCCATCTACGGGGTGTCCACCAAGATGCTGGGCGATGTACTGATCATCGTGGCCGCGGTGCTGACGGTCTGGTCGATGCTGTATTACCTGCAGCGCGCCTGGCCCGCCATCCGCGAGAAGGCCCAGTAAGCGATTACGCCGCGGCGGCCCGGCTCGCGCCCGGGGCCGCCGTTACATATAGAGCGATGCCGGCTGCCGCCGGTACGGCCCCGCGCCGCATTCGCCAAAGGGACAACGGACGGCCCGCCCGGACGTTGAGGAGACAACCCGCGAGCCGCCTCAAGGCGGCCGCCTATCGCCGCCCCGCGCGGCCCTGTGCCATGACTACCGCTGCAACCCCCCTGGCCTCCGATGCCGCCGTCCGCCGGCGCGACTGGCAGATCATCCTGCTCATCGGCGTGGCCCACGCCTCGTCCCACTTCTTCCAGCTGGTTCTGCCGTCCCTGTATGTGTCGCTGGGCAACGAGTTCGGCCTGGACTTCGCCCGCCTGGGGCTGCTGGTGTCCACCTTCTACGTGGTGTCCGGCATCGGCCAGGCCTCGTCCGGCTTCGTGGTGGACCGTATCGGCGCGCGTCCGGTGCTTTGGTTCGGGCTGGCCTGCTTCGTGCTGTCGGGCCTGCTGATCGGGTCGGCCACCGGCTACCCCATGCTGATGACGGCGGCGGTGGTGGGCGGCATCGGCAATTCGGTGTTCCACCCGGCCGACTATTCCCTCATCAACCATCGCATCACCGCGCCGCGCCTGGGGCACGCCTTTTCGACCCACGGCCTGACGGGCAACCTGGGCTGGGCGCTCACGCCCGTGTTCATGACCACCATCACGCTGCTGGCCAACTGGCGCGTGGCAGCCTATAGCGCCGCCGGCCTGGTGGCGGTGGTGCTGCTGATGACGGTGGTCTGGCGCGGCCTGCTGGGCGGTGACGAACCCGCGGCCCAGGCAGATACCCCGGACGCCAAGGCCGCGCGCGCCGTGCCCAAGCCGCAGGATGGCGTGCTGACCACGTTGGCCACGCTGCTGTCCAAGCCGGCGCTGTGGGGCGCCTTCCTGTTCTTTGCCTGCACGTCGATCGCCTTGTCGTCGGTGCAGAACTACACCATTCCGTTGCTGGGCCAGCTGTATGACCTGTCCAAGGTCGCGGCCAGCTCGGCGCTGTCCGGTTACATGGTGGCGTCGGCGGTGGGCATGGCGGCCGGGGGCTTCCTGGTGTCGGCCAACCCGCGCACCGAGCGCACCGTGATGGTGGCATTGATTCTGGCGGGCCTGACGCTGGTGGTGCTGGCCCTGGGCCTGGTGCCGGCGGTGCTGGCCGCCCCGGTGGTGGCATTGGCCGGCTTCTGCTCGGGCGTGGCCGCGCCGTCGCGCGACATGCTGATCCGCAAGGTCACGCCCAAGGGCTCCACCGGGTCGGTCTACGGCCTGGTGTATTCGGGCATGGACGTGGGTTCGGCGCTGGGCCCGCTGGCCTTCGGCCTGCTGCTGGATGCGGGGTTGCGCCAGGGCCCGTGGATCGGCGCGGGCGTGGCGTTCACGGTGGCCGCCTTGCTGGCGCAGTGGATTGCGGTGCAGGCGCGCCGGGCGGATCCTGCCGGCGCACCCGCGGCATCGGCGCCCACGCGCTGATTGCCGCCCCATGAGCAACGCCGCCCTCGGGCGGCGTTTTTTTTTGGCCGGACGTTCATCCGGCCCGGGCGATTCAGCCGCCGGCTTCGATGTGCGCGGCGATGGCGCGGCCGATGTCTTCGGTGCGGGCCTGGCCGCCCAGGTCGGGCGTGCGCGGGCCGTCTTTCAGGCAGTGTTCGATGGCGGCCAGGATGGCGTCGTGGGCTTCCTGGCTGCCCAGGAACTGCAGCATCAGCGCGCCCGACCAGATCATGGCGATGGGGTTGGCGATGCCCTTGCCGTAGATGTCGGGCGCGGACCCGTGCACCGGCTCGAACAGCGACGGGAACTTGCGTTCCGGGTTCAGGTTGGCCGACGGCGCGATGCCGATGGTGCCGGTGCAGGCCGGGCCCAGGTCCGACAGGATATCGCCGAACAGGTTGGACGCCACCACCACGTCAAAGCGCTGCGGCTGCAGCACGAAGCGCGCGGCCAGGATGTCGATGTGCTGCTTGTCGGTCTTGACGTCGGGGTAGTGCTGGCCCATGGCGTCGGCGCGCTCGTCCCACCAGGGCATGCTGATGGCGATGCCGTTGCTTTTGGTGGCCACCGTGAGCTGCTTGCGTTCGCGGCGGTTGGCCAGTTCGAAGGCGTAGCGCATCACGCGGTCGGTGCCGTGGCGCGTGAAGACCGATTCCTGGATGACGACTTCGCGGTCGGTGCCTTCGAACAGGCGCCCGCCCAGGTTGGTGTATTCGCCTTCGGTGTTCTCGCGCACGATGAAAAAGTCGATGTCACCGGCGCGCCGGCCGGCCAGTGGGCAGGCCACGCCGTCGAACAGCCGCACATGGCGCAGGTTGATGTACTGGTCGAATTCGCGGCGGAACTTGAGCAGCGAACCCCACAGCGACACGTGGTCGGGCACGGTGGCCGGCCAGCCCACCGCGCCGAAGAAGATGGCGTCGTAGCCTTGCAGCTGCGCCTTCCAGTCGGGCGGCATCATGTCGCCATGCTGCGCGTAGTACTCGCAGTTAGCCCAGGGAAAGGTATCGATCTGCAGGGCCAGGCCGAAACGGCGGGCGGCGGCCTGTACGGCGCGCAGGCCTTCGGGCAGGACTTCATTGCCGATGCCGTCGCCGGCGATGGCTGCGATTTTGTAGACGTGGGACATGGGTGGGAACCTGGAAAGGGTAGGGCAAGCAAGCCCGGCCGGCGCCGCGACAGGGCCGCCGCAACGGGAACCCGCTCATGGTAGGCGTCTGCACAGTCCATCTACAATGGGCTGTTCTGTGAAATGACTCTGCACGAATCATGAATAATGACCTGCTCCCTGCCGATCTGCGTG
This sequence comes from Achromobacter deleyi, assembly GCF_902859705.1. Taxonomy (GTDB): domain Bacteria; phylum Pseudomonadota; class Gammaproteobacteria; order Burkholderiales; family Burkholderiaceae_B; genus Achromobacter; species Achromobacter deleyi. The sequence goes on from NZ_CADIJO010000007.1 coordinate 21,992, forward strand.
TCTTCAACGCGGTGGTGCGCGCCTCCAGCTTTTCCAAGGCCGCCGAAGACCTGGGCATGTCGCCCGCCTACGTCACCAAGCGCATCCGCCTGCTGGAAGCCAGCCTGGGCACGCCGCTGTTTCACCGCACCACGCGGCGGGTGGTGGTGAGCGAGGCGGGCGAGCGCGTCTACCACTGGGCCCAGCGCATCCTGGACGACGTCGACCACCTGGTGGAAGAAGTCGGCACCACGCGGCGCGAGCCGCGCGGGCTGCTGCGGGTGTGCAGCAGTTTCGGCTTCGGGCGGCGGGTGGTGGCGCCGGCGCTGTCGGCGTTCGTGTCGCGCCACCCCGCGGTGCAGGTGCGCTTCGAGGTGTTCGACCGGCTGGTCGACGTGGCTGCCGAAGGCTACGACCTGGATGTGCGGGTGGGCGACGACATCGCGCCGCACGTCATCGCTCGCAAGCTGGCCACCAACCACCGCCTGCTGTGCGCCGCGCCGTCGTATCTGGCCGAGCGCGGAGAACCGCGCAAGCTGGCCGACCTGGCGGGGCACGATTGCCTGGTCATCAAAGAACGCGACCACCCCTTCGGCGTCTGGCGCATGCGCCGCGGCGAGCAGGAACACACCGTCAAGGTGCGCGGCCCGCTGTCGGCCAACAATGGCGAGATGGTGGTGCAGTGGGCCGTGGACGGCCGCGGCATCATCCTGCGGTCGGCCTGGGACGTGGGCCCGCTGATCGCCGCGGGCAAACTGGTGCCGGTGCTGCCGCAGTACCGCCAGGAAGCGAACATCTGGGCTGTGTACCCGTCGCGGGTGAATGCGTCGGCCAAGGTGCGGGTGTGCGTGGATTTTCTGGAAGCGCATCTGCGCGAACAGGCGGTAGTGGATTGATCGCGAGCCAGTGATGCAGGGGATGCGTCGGCGCGTCGCGTCGGCGCCCGGCCCCGGCAGGCTGACCCATCGCGCCTCACTGATCCGCTGCTTGCGCCAGATCAACGCCTGGCCGCCTGCCGCCGCGCCCGCTTGACGCGCCGCAAGCCCGGGCCCGGCGCGCTCCGATGTAATGACCTTAAGAGACACGGGGTTATTCAACAGGAGAGAAGCCATGAGCAAGAAGCACGCGATGCTGGCGGTGGGCGTCGTCATCGGATTGTGGGCCGGGCAGGCGACCGGGGCGCCGCGGCAGGAACCGATCCAGCCGATCGAGGCCGCGGTGGTCAAGGACCCCGCCAAGGTGGAACTGGGCAAGAAGCTGTTCTTCGATCCGCGCCTGTCGCGGTCCGGGGCGATTTCCTGTAATTCCTGCCACAACCTGGGCATGGGCGGGTCGGACAACCTGAAGGCGTCCATCGGCCACAAGTGGCAGCAGGGTTCGATCAATTCGCCCACGGTGCTCAATTCCAGCCTGAGCATCGCCCAGTTCTGGGACGGCCGCGCCAAAGACCTGCGCGAGCAGGCGGGCGGCCCCATCGCCAACCCGATGGAAATGGCCTCGACGCACGAGTTGGCGGTGCAGGTGCTCAATTCCATTCCGGGCTACCGCGCCGAATTCAAGCAGGTGTTCGGCACGGCGGACATTTCCATCGACGAGGTCACCGGCGCGCTGGCCGCGTTCGAGGAAACGCTGGTGACGCCCAACTCGCGCTTTGACCAATGGCTCAAGGGCGACGACAAGGCGCTGACGGTGCGCGAACTGGCCGGCTACACGCTGTTCAAGAACAGCGGCTGCGTGGCCTGCCACAACGGCGTGGCCGTGGGCGGCAATTCCTTCCAGAAAATGGGGCTGGTGGCGCCTTACCAGACCGACAACAAGGCCGAGGGCCGCGCCGCGGTGACGGGCAAGGATGCCGACCGCTTCAACTTCAAGGTGCCGACGCTGCGCAACGTGGCGCTGACCTATCCGTATTTTCATGACGGCGAGGCCGCCACGCTGACGCAGGCCGTGGACGTGATGGGCCGGCTGCAACTGGGCCGCACCTTCACGCCGGACGAGAACGCGCAGATCGTGGCGTTCTTGAAGACGCTGACGGGCGACCAGCCGGTGATCCAGTACCCGGTGCTGCCGCCGTCCGAAGATGCCACGCCCCGGCCCGAGCCGTTCGTGAAGTAGGCGGCGCGGCGCTTACTGCCGGACGGTGCGCACGTCCGGCGGGGGCGCCGCTTCGAAGTTGCTGCGCCACGGGTTGATGTCCAGCCCGCCGCGCCGCGTGTAGCGGGCGTAGACCGTCAGCTGCTCGGGCGCGCAGGCGCGCATGATGTCGGTGAAGATGCGTTCCACGCAATGCTCGTGGAATTCGGCGTGCTGGCGAAACGAGATGACGTAGCGCAGCAACGACTCGCGGTCGATGGGCGCGCCGCGGTAGCGGATCTGCACGCTGGCCCAGTCGGGCTGGCCGGTCACCGGGCAGTTGGACTTGAGCAGGCGCGAGCACAGCGTTTCGTCCACGGCATCGCCCGGACGGGTGCGCAGCAGTTCGGGCGCCGGCTCGTAGGTGTCGATCTCGATATCCAGCTTATCTATATAGATACCGTCCAGCTCGCCCATGTGCAGCTCGGAAAAACGCTGCGGCAAGATGAAGTCCAGCCCCACCGGGGCACCCGCGGCGGCGCTGAGGTCGCGTTCGAGCCGGCCGCGCAATGCGGCGGAATTGACCAGGCGGGTCTGGTTGAACGAGTTCAGGTAAAGCTTGAACGACTTGGATTCGATGATGTTGGGGCTGTCCGCAGGCACCGAGAAGGTCGCCATGGCGACGCGCGGCTTGCCCTTGGCGTCGAGCCACGACAGTTCATAGGCGTTCCACAGGTCCACGCCCTGAAAGGGCAGCGTACCGGCGGCCAGGTCCAGCGCCTGGCGGTTGTGGGCGCGCGCGATGGGGAACAGCAGCGAGGGATCGTATTGCGAGGCGTAGGCCACGCTCTGGCCCAGCGGGCCGTGAGACAGCGTCATGGAAGGGGTCGTCGAAATGCTTGGGGATGACCGCATTGTAGGCGGTCGGGAAAGGCGCATTTTTCACATCATGAAACGCTGGTCCCGGCATGTGAAAGTTCGTGCTGCGGCGCATCGCAGCGCCATTTCACAGATGACAATGTCGTTCCGCAATACGAAATGACTTTTATAACTTATTGATTTTATTCAATAACATTTTTCATCTTATATAAGAGGCACGCCCACATTGCTCCGCAGCACAGGCATAGACTTTGTCCAACGATTCACGCAATGCAAACCAAAGTTTTTTTGCCTTTTCAGCCATAGACCAAGGAGCATGACCATGAGCCACCGCGAAACCGAAATCCGCAATCTGCAGAAAGACTGGGCCGAGAACAGCCGTTGGCAAGGCATCAAGCGCGACTACAGCGCCGAGGATGTCATCCGCCTGCGTGGCTCGATCGGCGTCGAGCACACCCTGGCCCGCCGCGGCGCGACCCGTCTGTGGGAACAGCTGCATAGCGAGCCTTTCGTGAATTCGCTGGGCGCCCTGACCGGCAACCAGGCCATGCAACAGGTCAAGGCCGGCCTGAAGGCCATCTACCTGTCGGGCTGGCAAGTGGCGGGCGACGCCAACCTGGCCGGCGAGATGTACCCCGACCAGTCGCTGTACCCCGCCAACTCGGTGCCGCAGGTCGTGCGCCGCATCAACAACTCGCTGACCCGCTGCGACCAGATCCAGTGGATGGAAGGCAAGAACCCGGGCGACGAGGGCTACATCGATTTCTTCGCGCCCATCGTGGCCGATGCCGAAGCCGGTTTCGGCGGCGTGCTGAACGCCTTTGAACTGATGAAGGCCATGATCGAAGCCGGCGCCTCGGGCGTGCACTTCGAAGACCAGCTGGCCTCGGTGAAGAAGTGCGGCCACATGGGCGGCAAGGTGCTGGTGCCCACCCGCGAGGCCGTGGCCAAGCTGGTGTCGGCCCGCCTGGCGGCCGACGTGATGGGTACGCCCACCGTGCTGCTGGCCCGCACCGACGCCGACGCAGCCGATCTCGTGACCAGCGACGTCGATGAAAACGATCGTCCGTTCATCACCGGCGAGCGCACCGTGGAAGGTTTCTTCCGCACCAAGGCCGGCATCGACCAGGCGATCTCGCGGGGTCTGGCCTATGCGCCCTACGCCGACCTGATCTGGTGCGAGACGTCCACGCCCAACCTGGAATACGCCCGCAAGTTCGCGGACGCCATCCATCGTCAATTCCCGGGCAAGCTGCTGGCGTACAACTGCTCGCCGTCGTTCAACTGGAAGAAGAACCTGGACGACGCCACGATCGCCAAGTTCCAGCGCGAGCTGGGCGCCATGGGCTACAAGTTCCAGTTCATCACGCTGGCCGGCTTCCACGCGCTGAACTACGGCATGTTCGAACTGGCCCACGGCTATGCCCGCCGCCAGATGAGCGCCTTCGTCGAATTGCAGCAAAAGGAATTCGCCGCCGCCGACCTGGGCTTCACCGCCGTGAAGCATCAGCGCGAAGTGGGCACCGGCTACTTCGATGCCGTCACGCAGACGATCGAAGGCGGCCAGTCGTCGACCACCGCGCTGACCGGCTCGACCGAAGAAGCCCAGTTCGACCACGGCAAGGTGCAGAAGGTCGCCTGAGCCTGACGGGATCAAGTTTGCAGTTGCAGTTGTAGTGCTGTTGTAGGGTGGATTCAGGGTGCCTTCGGGCACCCTTTTTTTTCGGCCAGATAGGCGCCGGGCGGCTGTCCCAGCACGCGGCGAAACGCCGACGTGAAGGCGCTGGGGCTGGCGTAGCCCAGGTCCAGCGCGATGCGGGTCACGGGTTGCCCCTGGGTCAGGCGTTCGATCGCGGCCAGCAGGCAGGCCTGCTGGCGCCAGGCGGCGAAGCTCGCGCCCGTCTGCGCGCGAAACAGGCGGGTGAACGCGCGCCGGCTCATGCCCGCCTGGTCGGCCACGGCATCCAGGCTGGCGCTGATGGTCGGGGCGGCGAACAGCTGCCGGCAGGCCCGCGCCAGGCGCGGATCGGCGGGCAGCGGCGCGCTCAGCGGCAGGGGCGCCATGGCGGCGATTTCCTCGGCCAACAGGGCCATCAGCTTGCCCGCGCGGCCGTCCAGGTCGTACAGCGCGGGCAGGTCGATGGCGGCGTCCAGCAACTGGCGCAGCAGCGGCGACACGCCCAGCACACAGCAATGCGCGGGCAGCCCCAGGGCCTGGGCTGCCGGATCGGCCAGGAAGGTGTTCAGCATGGTCACCGGGCCGCCCATGGTCATTTCGTGGGTGATGCCGGCAGGCACCCAGCAGGCGCGCTGCGGCGGCACCAGCCAGCGGCCGTGGGGCGTGGCGACGCTGATCGCGCCGCGCGCGGCAAAGGCGAACTGGCCGCGCCGGTGGGCGTGCACGGGAAACGTCAGGCCCGCGGGGTAATCGCAGGCGGTCACGACCACGTCGCGGGGGATGTCCTCGTAGGGATCGACCAGGGTGTTGCGCATGGCCCGAATTCTACAGTGATGGGCCTGCCATCGAAGGCGGGCCGAACGGGGGCGGCCTACGATGCCCAGGTCTTTGAAACCCAAGGCTGCCCATCTGGGGGCCGCGACCTCTGCTTCTGGAGTGTGAATGCCCAATACCTTTCACCGCGTGGGGCAAGGCCCCCATCCTGTCATCGTGCTGCACGGCTGGTTTGGCGACGCGCATGCATTCGAACCGATCGAGCCCTGGCTGTCGGGCGACGCCTTCAGCTATGTGTTCATGGACTACCGCGGTTATGGCGGCATGCGCAATGCCGCAGGCCGCTACCGTATCGACGAGATCGCTGCCGATACGCTGGCGCTGGCGGACGCGCTGGGGTTCGACCGGTTCAGCCTGGTGGGGCATTCGATGGGCGGCATGGCAATCGAGCGGGTGGCGGCATTGGCGCCCGAGCGCGTGCGCGCGTTGGTGCCGGTGGCGCCGGTGCCTTGCGGCGGCGTCACGTTGGAGCCGGCCGCGCGCGCATTGCTGGAGGGCGCGGCAGGCGATCTGGCCAAGCGCCGCGCCATCATCGACCGCAGCACCGGCGGGCGCCTGCCGGCGGCGTGGGTGCAGTGGAAGGCGGCGTATTCCGCCGAACATTCGTCGGCCCAGGCGTTTGCCGCCTATCTCGCGGCCTGGGCGGATACCGATTTCAGCGAATCGATCGACGGGCGGCATCCGGTGCTGGCGCTGGTGGGCGAGCACGATCCGGTGTTCGACGCGGCGCTGATGGCCGCGACCTATGTTCGGCGCTATCCGCGCGCGGCGGTGCAGGTGCTGCAGAACGCGGGGCACTACCCGATGAATGAAACGCCGCTGGCCCTGGTGGCGGCCATCGAACGCTTCCTGCATGAGGTGGCGGCGGTTTGACAGGCGCGCGGGCAGGTAGACGTCGGGGATGGCGCAGGCGCTACTGGCGCGCGCCTTCCAGCAGCGCCTGCACCAGGCGGTTGTCCTGGTCTGTCTGGCGGCACACGAACGAGATCTGCCGGTACGGCGCGTCCTTGCCCAGCGGCAGCACGCGCACCGGATGCACGTCCAGCAGGTTGGGGCCGGGTTCGGGCAGGATGCACACGCCCAGGCCTTCGGACACCAGCGCGGTCAGCGCGGCCAGCGATTGCAGGTCGATGCGGCAGCGGGCATGCGGCGCGTGCTGCGCGACATAGCGCGCCGCCAGCCGCCCGCCGATGGTGGTCTTGTCAAAGCGAATCCATTCATAGTGTTCGAACAGGTCGGCCAGCGACTTTTCGCGTGAGTGGGGCGGGGCGATCAGCACCAGGCGCTCGCGAAACAGCGGCGTCCACGCCAGCCGGCGCGACCCGCCGGTTTCCGGCTGCGTGATGATCGCCGCGTCGATCTCGCCGGTCTTGAGCTTTTCGACCAGCTCGGTCGCGCGGCCGCGCACCAGCCGCACGTCCAGCTGCGGATAGCGCTCGCGCAGCACCCGCAGCAGCGGCGGCAGCAAGGTCACCTGCAAGGGCTCGATGGTGCCCAGCCGCACACGGCCTTCGACTTGGGGCGTGCTGCGTCGGCGCAGCTCGTCCAGCCGTGACAGGGCGTCCTGCAGCACCGCGTCGACTTCCGCGGCGAACGCATTGGGGCGGGCCTGCAACGCCGACCGGTCGAACAGGGGCTGGCCGAAGTATTCCTCGATCTGCTTCATCTGCAGGCTGACCGCGCTGGGCGACAGGTTCATGTCGGCCGCGCCGGCCGCGAAGCTGCCGCCGCGCAACACGGCATTGAGCGTGCGGAAAGATTCGATCTTCATGAGGAATCCTCACGTAGTGTTTTAAGAATCCTCGCTTTATATCATCAGGCGCCGGGCCTAGCATGGCATCGACCATAACAACACGGCTGGCGCCTGACTGCCGGACCGTGGACACGGAGACATGCCATGAAGAAGATCCTGGGCGGCCTGGCGGCCGCTTGCCTGGCCGGGCTGATGGCCGCGGGCGCCGCGGCCGCCCCGCCGGCCCTGCCGGCCACCATCACCTTGGTGGTGCCGTTCCCGCCGGGCGGCAGCAACGATGTGTTTGCGCGGGTGCTGGCGGAAAAGCTGGGCGGGCGCGTGGGCGCCACCGTCATCGTCGAGAACCGCCCCGGCGCGGGCGGCGCCATCGGTGCCGAGTATGTGGCACGCGCCGCGAAGGACGGCTCGGTGCTGATGCTGTCGTCGTCGACGCTGACAACCAACGCGGCTGTGCAGACCAACCTGAAGTACGACGTGGCGCGCAGCTTCGCGCCGGTGGCGATGCTGGCGCGCAGCCCGATGGCGCTGGTAGTGGGGCAGGATTCTCCTTACCGGTCGGTGGCTGACCTGCTGGCTGCGGGCCGCCAGGAACCCGGCAAGCTCACCTACGGCAGCGCCGGGCTGGGCTCGGTCAACCAGATGGCCAGCGAAATCCTGGCGGGCGGCGAGAAGACGAGTTTCACGCACGTGCCCTACAAGGGCATGTCGCATGCGCTCAACGATCTGGCCGGTGGCCGGGTCGACTTCGTGATCGGCAGCTTTGCGTCGACCGCGTCGCTGCTCAAGGGCGGCAAGCTGCGCGTGCTGGCCGTGACCTCGCCGACGCGTTCTCCGTTCTTTCCCGACCTGCCCACCATCGCCGAAGGCCAGCCCGGCTATTCGGTCGAGCTGTGGTGGGGCGTGCTGGCGCCCGCGGGCACGCCCGCGCCGCTGGTCGAACGCCTGAACGCCGAGATCCGCGGCATCGTCAACGATCCGAAGATGCGCGCCATGTTCGCCGAGGAAAGCGCGGTGCCGGCCGAACTGACCGTGACGCAGTTCGCCGACCTGGTGCAGGCCGATGCGGCCCGCTGGAAGCAGGTGGCTGCCGACCGCAACATTTCCATCCAATGACCCGCAACCCCTGCCGCTGTTGAGAGTGCCCGCATGAGAAGCAAACTGTTTGTTCCGGGATCGCGTCCCGAGCTGTTCGCCAAGGCGCTGGCCGGGCCGGCCGACGCGCTGTCTTTCGACCTGGAAGACGCCGTGGCCGCCGAACGCAAGGCCGAGGCGCGCGGCCATCTGGCCGCGCTGCTGGCATCGCCCGCCGCCGCGGCCAGCGCCAAGACGCTGATCGTGCGCGTCAACGCGCTGGATTCCGCGCATTTCCAGGCCGACGTGCAGGCCGTGGTACGCCCGGCGTTGCGCCTGGTGAACCTGCCCAAGGCCGAATCCGTGGCCCAGGTGCGGGCCGCGGCCGACGCGATCGAACGGGCGCGGCAGGCCAATGGCGTGGCGCAGCCGGTGGGGTTGCTGCTGAACATCGAATCGCCGCGCGCCTTGCGCGATGCCGCCGCGCTGGCGGCGGCGCATCCCTCGGTGGCGGGCCTGCAATTGGGGTTGGGCGACCTGTTCGAACCGGCCGGCATCGACCGCCGCGAGCCGGCAGCGGTGCAGCAGGCCATGTTCGCGCTGCGGCTGGCGGCGGCCGAGGCAGGCGTGTTCGCCTACGACTCGGCGTTTGCCAATATCGAGGATGAAGCGGGCTTTCGGGCCGAGGCCGAGCTGGCGCGCCGGCTGGGCTTCCTGGGCAAGAGCTGCATCCATCCGCGCCAGGTGCCGCTGGCCAACGCCGCCTTCCGGCCGACGGACGCCGAGATCGCCCACGCGCGGCGGGTGGTGCAGGCGGCCGGGCAGGCCGAGGCGCAAGGCGTTGCCGCCTTCGTGGTGGACGGCCGCATGATCGATGGCCCCTTCCTGCGCCGCGCCGAAAGCGTCGTGCGCCTGGCCGACACGCTGGAGGCGCGATGAGCGCCGCCGTGACACCGCACGCAGCCGCAGGCCCGCTGGCCGGCGTGCGCGTATTGGACCTGAGCGCCTATATCGCCGGCCCCTACGGCTGCGCGCTGCTGGCCGACCAGGGCGCCGACGTGATCAAGATCGAACCGCCCACGGGCGACAACCTGCGCAAGTATCCGTCGACGCTCGAAGCCGAAAGCCGCGCCTTCCTGGGCGTGAACCGCGGCAAGCGCGGGCTGGTGCTGGATTTGAAGCAGGATGCGGCGCGGGACGTGCTGCGCGGGCTGGTGGCGGGCGCCGACGTGCTGGTGCACAACTTCCGGCCCAGCGTGCCGGCGCGCCTGGGCATCGCCTACGAACAGCTGGCCGAGATCAATCCGCGGCTGATCTACTGCGCGGTGACCGGCTATGGCGAAAGCGGGCCGCTCAAGGACAAGGCGGGCTACGACCAGGTGCTGCAGACCATGACGGGCATGTGCGCCTTGCAGGGCCGCGCCGACGGCCCGCCCGAAGTGCTGTACGGGTCGGTGGTGGATTACTACGCGTCGTCGATGGTGGCGGCGGGCGTGGCGTCGGCGTTGTTTGAGCGCGAGCGCAGCGGCCGTGGCCAGTTCGTGGGTGTGTCGCTCTTGCGCAGCGCGCTGGCCTTGCAGTCGGCCCGCCTGGTGTGGGCCGAGGGCGAGCCGCGGGAAGTGGGGCGCGACATGCGTTCCGGCGGCATCACGGGCATCCATCCCACCGGCGACGGCTATCTGTATATCTCGGCCAACACGCCGCATTTCTGGCAGGCGCTGTGCGCCAAGACCGGCTTGCAGGCGCTGGCGGCCGATGCCCGCTACGACTCGGTGCGCAAGCGCGCCCAATACCGCGACGAGATCGTGCCGCAATTGCACCAAGCCTTGCAGGCGCGCAGCGCGCTGGAATGGGAGGCGCTGTTCGGCGAAGAGGTGCCTTGCGCCGCGGCGCGCGGGGTCGAAGACATGTTCGACTTTCCGCAGGTGCAGGCCGAGGGCATGATCTCGACCTTTGCGCATCCGGTGGTGGGCAGCTACCAGGGCTTTGCGCAGGCCATCAAGTACGGCCGCAGCCAGCCGGCCGTGCCGCGCGCCGCGCCGGCCTTTGGTGAACATAGCGACGACGTGCTGGCCGAGGCGGGTATCGATGCCGCGCAGGCGGCGCGGCTGAGGGCGGCGGGGGCGTTGGGGTAGCGGGGCGGGGTCAGGCCGGCCCGTCCAGCGCCGCCAGGCACTCGTCCAGCGGCGCGATCGTGCGCGCCAGGGCTTCCACGGCAGCGGCATCCACGCGGTCCAGCGGCGGAATTTCCGCCAGCACGCGCACGTTGCCGAAACGTTCGATGGCTTCGCGGTTGCCGGCCGACAGCGGTCCGCTCATCACCACGCCCAGCACCGGAATGGCGCGGCGGCGCAGCGCTTCCAGGCTGAGCAGGGTGTGGTTGATGGTGCCCAGGCCGCTGCGCGCGGCCAGCACCACCGGCAGGCCCAGCCGCGCGATCAGGTCGATCATCATGTGACTGTCGTCGATCGGCACGTACAGGCCGCCGGCGCCTTCGATGATGAGCGGGGCGTCCGTGCGCGGCGGCACGATGGCGGTGGCGTCGATTTCCGCGTCTTCCAGCGGCGCGGCGGCCCACGGCGACAGCGGCGCCTGCAGCACGTAGGCGGGCAGGTGCTGGCGTTCGGGCGGCAATTGCGCCAGGCGCGCGACGGTGTCGGTGTCGCCGGGTTCCTCGGCCACGCCGGTCTGCACCGGCTTCCAGTAGTCGGCATTCCAGGCGCGGGCCAGGATGGCCGACACCAGGGTCTTGCCGATGCCGGTGTCGGTGCCGGTCACGAATACGCCCTTGAGGCCGGAATCAGTTGGATTTTTCCACATGCCGTAGGCCAGGTGATAGGTCACCGTGGCTCCTTGTTGGTTGAACTGCGCCAGCACCCGCCGCAGCGCGGCGGCGCCCAGCGGCGCCCGTCCGGGCGCGGGCGTGGTGGCGCCGATGCCCTTGAGCGCCTGCAGGAAATGCAGGCCGTCAGGATGTTGTTGTATCAGTCGTTCGCTGTGCACGCCACCGGCCAGATTGCCGCTGGCCGGACGGATGGCGTGGGCGGCGGGGTAGTGCGGTGTTGCCGCCGCCAGGCCGATGGCGCGGTGCGCCGCCCGCCATTCGGCGAAGGTGTCCGCGGCCAGCGTGGCCACGGCCAGGTGGCCGCCGGGCGCCAGCAGGGCGGCCAGCCGGCCCAGCCCCGCGTTCAGTTCGGTGAACCATTGCACCGCCAGGCTGGAGCAGATCAGGTCGTAGCCGCCGGGCAGGCCGTCGGGATGCTCGCCATCCAGCACCTGGTAGCGGGCGCGTCCGGGCAGCGCCGGGCCTTGCTGCGCGCGGGCCAGCATGGCGGGCGAGATGTCGGTGATGGTCCAGTCCGCCGGACCCAGCCGCGCGCCCAGCGCCTGTGTCAACAGGCCCGTGCCGCAGCCGATTTCCAGGATGCGCGGGTTGGGCGGCAGCGGCAGCCGCAGGATGTCGTCGGCCAGCCGTTCGGCCGTGATGCGTTGGGCGGGCGCGTTGGCGTCGTACTGGTCGGCGGCGGCGCCGAAGCGCTCGCCGATCCGGGTGTTGCGTGATGCCCGATTCATGCGGCGCTCGCCAGGCGGGCCAGGAAGGCGCGAATCTGCGCGGCGCACCAGTCGGTGTCGGTGACGGGCAGCAGGTGACCGCCGCCCTCGCGCCAGTGGACGCCGTCGCCAAAGGTGGCCTGCGTCATCGGGGCGGGCACGATGGGGTCGTCGCGGCCGGCCAGCGCCAGGCTCGGCACCGGCAGGGCGGCCAATGCCGCGCGCTGGTCTGCATCGCGCAGCACTTGCAGGTCGCGCGACAACGCATCGACGTCGGGCGCTCCGAACGCACCGCCATCGCCGCAGCGCTGGCGAAAATCGCGCAGCACCGCATCGGGATGCGTCGCCAGGCGGGCCAGCATGCGCTCGAGCATGCGCGGTGGCACGCCCTGGGCGAAATCCGGCGCGGCGGCAAAGCGTGCGAAGCCGTTGATGGACACCAGGCCGATGCCGTTGGTGGGCGCCTCGCGCAGCAGCCGCAGCACGCCCAGGGAATGGCCGATGGCGACCACCGGTCCGTCGGGGCAGGGCGTGCGCGCGGGGCCGAAGTAACCGGCGTCGAAGGTCGCCTGGGGAAAATCGTGCAGCGCGGCGGCCAGAGGCGCCCAGACGCTGGCGTCAAAGGCCCAGCCGTGCACGAACAGCAGGGTCGGCGCTTGCAAGGGCACGTTCTGCATCAGGCAAGCGCAGCGGCCAGGCCGGCGATCAGGCGGTCGATGTCGGCGTCGCGGTGCGCGGCGCTCAGGGCAATGCGCAGCCGGCTGGTGCCGGCAGGCACCGTGGGCGGGCGGATCGCCACGGCCAGCAGGCCGCGCTGTTCCAGGTTGGCGGCCAGCGCCAGTGCTCGGTCGGCCTCGCCCACCATGGCGGGCACGATCTGGGTGGACGAGTCGGCGGTGTCCAGGCCCTGTTCGCGCAAGGCCGCGCGCAGGCGGTCGCCCGAGGCCGCCAGGCGCGCCCGTTCGGCGTCCAGCGTGGGCACCAGGTCCAGCGCGGCGTCCATGGCGCCCAGCACGGCCGGCGGCAGCGCCGTGGTGTAGATGAAGCCCGAACACGCGTTGACCAGGTAGTCGCACAGCGCGCGCGAACCGGCGACGTAGGCGCCAAAGCCGCCCAGCGCCTTGCTGAACGTACCCATCGCCAGGTCGATGCGGCCGGGCGCCAGCCCCGCCAGGCCCATGCCGCGCGGGCCCAGCACGCCGGTGGCGTGGGCCTCGTCCAGATACACAAAGGCGTTGTAGCGGTCGGCCAGCTCGGCCAGGCGGGCCACGTCGGTGCGGTCGCCGTCCATGCTGAAGACACTTTCGGTGACGATGAAGCGGACGGCCGGCGGCGCATCGGCCCCCGCCCGGGCGGCCAGCAGCGCTTCCAGGTGGTCCAGGTCGTTGTGGCGAAAACGGATCTGCTTGACGCCGGCCGCCTGGCAGCCGTGGTGCAGGCTGGCGTGGTTGAGCTTGTCGGCGTAGACCTGCACGTCGCCCTGGCCTTGCGCCGCGCGCAGCAGGGCGGGCAGCACGGCGGCATTGGCCTGCCAGCCCGAGGCCAGCAGCAGCGCGGCTTCTGTCCCCTTCAAGCGCGCCAGCTTGGCCTCGACCTGTTCGTGCAGGTCCAGGTTGCCGCACACCAGGCGCGACGCCTGGGCGCTGGCGCCGTGGCGGGCGGCCCATTCGCGCGACCGTTCGATCAGCAGGGGGTGCTTGGACAGGCCCAGGTAGTCGTTGCTGGAGAAGTTCAGCGCGGGCGCGCCGCCCATCTCGATGCGCCCGGCCGGCGCCGCGGTGGCGGTGCGCAGCCGGCGGCGCACGTGGCGCGATTCGGCCTGCGCCAATTCGGAAGAAAACAGAGGATCCAGCTTAGACATGACGATTTCCCGCAGCGGCCGGCGCCGGAGGGAAGGCCGGGCCAGGCCGTAGAATGCGAGCCATTGTAGTGGAGGTGAAACATGCAGACCCCCGATTGGGTGGCCCAGGGCCAGCCCCACATCTGGCTGCCCTATGCCCAGATGAAAACGGCCACGCCGCCCCTGCCGGTGGTGCGCAGCCGCGGCAGCCGGCTGGAACTGGCCGATGGCCGCGAGCTGATCGACGGTGTGGCGTCCTGGTGGACCGCCTGCCACGGTTACAACCACCCGCACATCGCCCAGGCGGTGCGGGCCCAGCTGGACGCCATGCCGCACGTCATGTTCGGCGGGCTGACCCACGAACCCGCCCTGACCCTGGCGCGGCGCCTGGCCGGCCTGCTCGGCCCGGGGCTGGACCGCGTGTTCTATACGGATTCGGGCTCGGTGGCGGTGGAAGTCGCCATGAAAATGGCCGTGCAGTTCTGGCTGAACCAGGGCGAACGCGGCCGCAGCCGCTTCCTGGCGTTTCGCGGCGGCTACCACGGCGACACCTTCGGCACCATGGCCGTGTGCGACCCGGACGAAGGCATGCACAGCCTGTTTCGCGGCATGCTGGCCGAACACGACATCGTCGACCTGCCGCGCACCGATGCGGCCATGGCCGACCTGGATGCCTTCCTGGAAACGCGCGGGCCGCAGCTGGCCGGCATGCTGGTCGAGCCGCTGGTGCAGGGCGCCGGCGGCATGCTGCTGCACGACCCCGAAGTGCTGCGGCGCCTGCGCACCCTGGCCGACCGCCACGGCCTGCTGCTGATCTTCGACGAGATATTCACCGGCTTTGGCCGCACCGGCACGATGTTCGCCTTCGAGCAGGCCGGGATCAAACCCGACATCATCACCCTGTCCAAGGCGCTGACGGGCGGCACCCTGCCGCTGGCCGCCACCGTGGCCAGTCAGCGGGTGTTCGACGGTTTCTGGTCGGACGACCCTTCGCATGCCCTGATGCATGGCCCCACCTTCATGGGCAACGCGCTGGCCTGCGCCGCCGCCAACGCGTCGCTGGACCTGTTCGAGACCGAACCCCGGCTGGCCCAGGCCCAGGCCATCTCGGCGGCGCTGGCGACGGGCCTGGCGCCGTGCCGCGAGCTGGACTGGGTGCGCGACGTGCGGGTGCTGGGCGCCATCGGCGTGGTCGAACTGGACGGCATCCAGGACCGCGAGGCCCTGAAACGCCGCCTGGTCGAGGCGGGCGTATGGGTGCGCCCGTTCGGCAACGTGGTCTACCTGACGCCGGCCTTGACCATCGACGGGCAGGACCTGGACACCCTGATGCGGGCGGTGGTGGCAGTGCTGCGGGCGCGGCGGCCTTGATGGCCTGATCCCTTAGGGATCAGGCGCGGAGCTTGATCCACATCAAGGCGCAGGGGGCGCGCGCGGCCTACCATCGGCGCATGCGAGCAAAATCCATCTTCGCCGTGCCGGCGACCCTGTCTGACGACGAACGCCAGCAGCGCCGCCATGCGCTGGTGCGCCTGTCGCTGGCCTGGCTGGCGATGATGCAGGTGATGATGTTCGCCTGGCCCGGCTACCTGCGCCATGAAGGCATCCCCAAGGATGCGCTGGACACGCTGGACTGGGCGATCGTGCTGATGAACTGGGCCAGCCTGGCGCTGACCGTGCCCGTGGTGCTGTATTCGGCCTGGCCGATCTGGCGCCACGCGGGCGCCAACCTGCGCCAGGGGCGCGCCGGCATGGACGTGCCCGTCGCCCTGGGCATCGTCGCCGCCTTCATTCCCAGCGTCCACGCCACCTATACCGGGCGCGGCGAAGTCTATTTCGATTCGGTCACCATGTTCGTCGCGTTCCTCTTGACGGCGCGCTACCTGGAACTGTGCGCCCGCCAGTCGTTCGGCGGCGCCGCGGGCGGCTTGCGTCATGCGCGGGTCGAAGCGCAGCGGCTGGCGCTGGGCGCCGGCGCCGACCGCCTGGCCTCGCGCTTCGTCCTGGCGCAGGTGGCGCTGGCGCTGGGTGCGGGTGCGGTCTGGGCCTACATTGATCCGGCGCACAGCGTGCCCGTGATGGTGGCGTTACTGGTGATGAGCTGTCCCTGTGCCATGTCGATGGCGGTGCCCACCGCCATGGCCTCGGCGCATGCCGCGCTGGCGGCCGACCCGGCCATGCCCGACGCGGCGCTGGACGCGCTGCTGGAACGCGCCCGCCGCAAGGCGCGCCAGAACCTGCACGGCTCGCTGGCCTGGCACCTGCTGATGACGCCGCTGGCGCTGGTGGGCTGGGTCACGCCCTGGCTGGCCGCGATCACCATGCTGGTGTCGTCGCTGGCGGTGGCCTATAACTCGTGGCGTCTGACGCGCCATGACGGCAGCGCCCGCGAAGCCGCCGATGGCGCGCTGGAAGCCGCGCCATGACCATCCTCTACCTGCTCTTGCCGTTGTCGCTGCTGTTCGTGTTCGCCATCGGCGTGTTCCTGTGGTGGGCCGTGTTCAACGGCCAGTACGACGACACCGACAGCGCGGGCGCGGCCATCCTGCGCGACGACGACAGCGGACCCGCGGCCCGCGGCTGAGCCGCCTGTCGCGTTCTTGCCGCGAGTTCCCCGGCGCCCTCTGCCGGGTTTGACGCATATCAACACCCGTTTGCGAGCGTCCCCCCATCATTGAAACCTGGAGCTATTTGTTTCTTTTAGGGGAAGGGTGATGAACGATTGCGCCGCAATCGCAAGCAAGGCCGATACCTTCAACTACAGGATCGTGAGGCAATTCGCGCTCATGACGGTGGTCTGGGGCATTGTCGGCATGGCTGTGGGCGTTTTTCTCGCCGCGCAGCTGATTTGGCCTCAGTTGAACTTCGATACCGCCTGGCTGAGCTACGGCCGCCTGCGTCCGTTGCACACCAACGCGGTGATCTTCGCCTTCGGCGGCAGCGCGCTGTTCGCGACCTCGTACTACGTCGTGCAGCGCACCTGTCAGACCCGCCTGTTCTGCGACCGGCTGGCCGCGTTCACCTTCTGGGGATGGCAGGCCGTGATCGTGGCCGCCGCCATCACCCTGCCGATGGGCTTTACCAGCAGCAAGGAATACGCCGAACTGGAATGGCCGATCGACATCCTGATCACGCTGGTCTGGGTGGCCTACGCTATCGTGTTCTTCGGCACCATCATCAAGCGCCGGTCCAAGCACATCTACGTGGCCAACTGGTTCTTCGGCTCGTACATCCTCACCATCGCCATCCTGCACATCTTCAACAACATCGAGATGCCGGTGACGCTGTGGAAGTCGTACTCCGCCTACTCGGGCGTGCAGGACGCGATGGTGCAATGGTGGTACGGCCACAACGCCGTGGGCTTTTTCCTGACCACCAGCTTCCTGGGCATGATGTATTACTTCGTGCCCAAGCAGGCCGGCCGCCCGATCTATTCGTACCGCTTGTCCATCGTCCACTTCTGGGCGCTGGCCTTCACGTACATGTGGGCCGGCCCGCACCATCTGCTGTACACCTCGCTGCCTGACTGGACCCAGTCGCTGGGCATGACGTTCTCGCTGATCCTGCTGGCGCCGTCGTGGGGCGGCATGATCAATGGCATCATGACGCTGCAAGGCGCCTGGTACAAGCTGCGCACCGATCCGATCCTGAAGTTCATGGTGACCGCGCTGTCGTTCTACGGCATGGCCACGTTCGAAGGCTCGATGATGTCGATCCGCACCGTGAACGCGCTGTCGCACTACACCGACTGGACTATCGGCCACGTGCACTCGGGCGCCCTGGGCTGGGTCGCGATGATCTCGTTCGGCTCGCTGTATTACCTGATCCCGCGCCTGTACGGCCGCGAAAAGATGTACAGCGTCAAGGCCATCGAACTGCACTTCTGGATCGCCACCATCGGCGTGGTGCTGTACATCGCCGCGATGTGGATCGCCGGGGTGCAGCAAGGCCTGATGTGGCGCGACACGGCCCCGGACGGCACGCTGGTCTACAGCTTCGTCGAAGAACTGAAGACGCGGGTGCCCTATTACCTGATCCGCTTGCTGGGTGGGGCGCTGTTCCTGTCGGGTGTCCTGGTCATGGCCTGGAACGTGTGGAAGACGGTGCGCGGCGCGCAGGCCGTCAACCCCGCGATTCCGCAAGACGATCCCCACGCCACCCGCGCACCGGCCATCGCCGCCGCCGCGCCGGCCACCGTTTGACGAGGACATCATGGCCAACAAGCAACAAGGCTTTTTTTCTCACCAGACGCTTGAGAAGAACATCGGCTGGATGATCATTGCCAGCATCCTGGTGGTGTCCTTCGCGGGCCTGGTCCAGATCGTGCCGCTGTTCTTCCAGCACAGCACGACGCAGCCGGTGGCAGGGGTCGAACCCTACAGCGCGCTGCGCCTGATGGGCCGCGACGTCTACATCCGCGAAGGCTGTGTCGGCTGCCACTCGCAGCAGGTGCGCCTCCTGGCGGCCGAAGTGCAGCGTTACGGCTCGTATTCGCTGGCATCCGAATCGGTGTTCGACCACCCCTTCCTGTGGGGTTCCAAGCGCACCGGTCCCGACCTGGCGCGCGTGGGCGAGCGGTATTCCGATGATTGGCATCGCATCCACCTGCGCGACCCGCGCAAGGTGGTGCCCGAGTCCAACATGCCGGCCTACCCGTGGCTGCAGAAAACGGTGATCACCGGCCAGAACGTGGATCAGCGCATGCGCGCGCTGCGCGCCCTGGGCGTGCCGTACACGGACGAAGACATCGCCGCCGCGCCCAAGGCCATCGAAGGCAAGACCGAAGAGGACGCGCTGGTGGCCTACCTGCAAGGGCTGGGCGTGGGCGTACGCAAGGCGCAGCAGGCCAGGAAGGCGGAAGAGGCCAAGAAGGCCGAGGAAGCCAGGAAGGCGGCGCAACCCGCAGCCGCGCAATCTGCCGCTCCTGCCGCGGGTGCGGCAGCCACCGGAGGCTGACCATGGCATTCCTGAGCGCAATCGTCACCGCCATTTCGATGGCGACCTTTATCGGCATCGTCTGGTGGGCCTGCTCGCGCGGCCGCCAGCATGCCAACAGCGAATCGGCCCTGCTGCCGTTCGCGCTGCCCGATGAATTCGGGCCGGCACAACAAGATGGAGCGGATCGGTCATGAGCGATTTCGTCAATGGCTTCTGGGGGTATTTCATCTCGATCGTCGCGGTGGGCGGCGTGGTCTGGTGCGTGTGGCTGCTGTATACGCAGCGCCGCTGGCTCAGCACCAAGCCGGCCAATGGCCAGGTGGAAGACACCGGCCACGTCTGGGACGGCGACCTGACCGAGCTGAACAACCCGGTGCCCGGCTGGTGGACCTGGATGTACCTGCTGGCCTGCGTGTTCGCGCTGGGCTACCTGTTCTTCATGCCCGGCCTGGGTGAATACAAGGGCCAGCTGGGCTACAGCAGCGCCGACGAAGTGGCGCGCCAGCAGGCCAAGATGGCCGAAGCGGTGCGCCCCATCTACGCGCGTTTCGAGACCATGACGGTGCCGCAGATCGCCGCCGACCCCGGCGCCCGTGAAATCGGCCAGCGCCTGTTCCTGAACACCTGCGCGCAATGCCACGGCTCGGACGCCAAGGGCGGCCCCAGCTTTCCCAACCTGACCGACGGCGACTGGCTGCACGGCGGCTCGCCCGAAGCCATCACGCAGACCATCACCAACGGCCGCATCGGCATGATGCCGCCCTGGAAGGCCGCCATCGACGCCAAGACCGCCGGCGACATCGCGCAATACGTGCGTTCGCTGTCGGGCCTGACTGCCGACCCCGTGCGCGTGTTCCGCGGCAAGCGCGAGTTCGCCAATTACTGCGTTGCCTGTCACGGCGTCGACGGCAAGGGCAACCAGGCGCTGGGCGCGCCCAACCTGACGGACGACGTCTGGCTGTACGGCAGCTCGGAAGCCACCATCGTCAAGACGATCCTGGACGGCCGCGACAACCGCATGCCGGCCCACGGCGACATCCTCAGCCCCGAGCAGATCAAGATCCTGACGGCCTGGGTCTGGGGGCTGTCAAACAAGCCGGACGCCGCACCGGCGCAGCAGGCCGCGGCCAAGTAGGCGGCGCATAGGTGGGGGCGCTGCCTGCCGGCAGCCCCCATATCACATGGACTTACCGCACGGAGCAGCACATGGATGATGGGTCAACCGCAAGCGTCAGCAGTTCGCCTGGCGGCGACCCGCCACCCTGGCGGCCGCACACGCGGCCGCCGCGGCCCGGCCAGGAAACGCTGGAGCAGACGCTGGCCGGCGTGCGCAGCAAGATCTATCCGCGGTCGGTCAGCGGCATTTTTGCCCGCTGGCGCATTGCATTCGTCTTTCTCACCCAGCTGATTTTCTACGGCCTGCCCTGGCTGCAATGGAACGGCCGCCAGGCCGTGCTGTTCGACCTGGGCGCGCGCAAGTTCTATCTGTTCGGCCTGGTGCTGTGGCCGCAGGACGTGGTGTACCTGGCTGTGCTGCTGGTCATCTCGGCGCTGGCGCTGTTCCTGTTCACCGCCGTGGCCGGGCGGCTGTTCTGCGGCTACGCCTGTCCGCAGACGGTCTACACCGAAATCTTCATGTGGATCGAGCGCAAGGTCGAAGGCGACCGCATTGCGCGCATCCGCCTGGATGAATCGCCCTGGTCCTGGCGCAAGGCGCGCATCAAGGTCACCAAGCATGCGCTGTGGATCGCGCTGGCCTGGTGGACGGGATCGACCTTCATCGGCTATTTCGCGCCCATCCGCGAGCTGGGCCACGAACTGTTCACGCTGCAACTGGGCCCGTGGCAATGGTTCTGGATGCTGTTCTACGGTTTTGCCACCTGGGGCAACGCGGGCTTCATGCGCGAGTCGGTGTGCAAGTACATGTGCCCGTATGCGCGCTTCCAGAGCGTGATGGTGGACCCGGACACGTTCGTGGTCACCTACGACAAGCGCCGCGGCGATCCGCGCGGCGGCCGCTCGCGCAAGATCGACCACAAGGCGGCGGGGCTGGGCGATTGCGTCGATTGCAGCCTGTGCGTGCAGGTCTGCCCGACCGGCATCGACATTCGTGAAGGCCTGCAATACATGTGCATCGGCTGCGGCGCCTGTATCGATGCCTGCGAGCAGGTGATGGACAAGATGCAGTACCCGTCGGGGCTGATCCGCTATACGTCGGAACGGGCGATGCTGGACGGCCTGTCGACGCAAAGCGCGCGTTCGCATCTGCTGCGGCCGCGGGTGCTGATCTACGGCACGCTGATTCTGGGGCTGGCGGTGGCGTTCGTGGTGTCGCTGGCGCTGCGCAATCCGCTGCGGGTGGACGTGATCCGCGACCGTGGCGCGCTGGGCCGCGAGGTGGCCGGCGGCATGATCGAAAACGTGTACCGGCTGCAGATCATCAATACGTCGGATTCACCGATGCGGCTGCGGCTGTCGGCCGATGGCATGCCGGGGCTGGCGGTGCTGGCCGGGCAGAGCGGATCGGACGTGGTGGAGGTCGAGGCGGCGGCCAACAAGCTGGTGCCGATGGTGATCCGGGCGCCGGCGGGCGCCGAGCCTGGCGCGCATGCGATCACGTTGCGGGCGCGCGCGCACGATCAGGAGAATCGGTCGATCGAGACCGATGAAGCCGCCAGTTTCTATGTTCCCGATTGAATCCGGTTCCGTGTGGAACCCCTTAGCCGATTGAGTCTTGAGAAGGATGCCGACGATGAATACTGCCCATGTTGCCGCGCCGTTGACGGTCAAGCCCTGGTACCGGGAGCCCTGGCCCTGGTTCCTGATGGCGGGGCCTTTCCTGGCGGTGGTAGGGTGCGCGATCACGATCTATTTCGCCTATACGCAATTCGGCAATCAGCCGATCGTGGAAGGGGTGGTCAAGCGGGGGCTGGTGATCGAACCGGCCGATCCTGCGGCGACGTCCACGACGTCCGCGGCGCGTTGATGAATCCGGGAGGCACGCCATGGGGTTGAAGTCACTGATGTGGATACTGTGGCCGTCGTTTCTGGCGGCAGCGGTGGGCAGCGCGGTGGTGTTTGCCTTGATCGATCCGCTGGATGTGGCGGTGATGGGGTACGTGCCTTCGGGGCGGGTGGGGTTCTATACGGTGTCGTTCTTTTTGCTTTGGGCGATGGCGGGGGCTTCGAGTGCGTTAACGGCTTATCTGATGCCTCGGGTGGAGGAGGATGAGGATTTGTAGGTGGCTTTGTTGTTTTGTGGGTGTTGTTGTTGGTTCTTAGGTTGCGTTGTCGTTTCTTAGGTTGCGTTTTGGCTTCGTAGGCCGCCCGTCTGGCGGCGGCTCTCGGTGTCGAGCGCCCACGATTGCGGTCCGGAGCCTTCGCTCCGGACGTCCCCCTCGTCATCTTCGTCCAGGCCTTCGGCCTTCCCTTCAGATTCCCTCGGGCGCATCGAGGTTGCTCGACACCGAGAGCCGCCGCCAGACGGGCTACGAGCGGCGTGACGCGAGGCGCCGTCAGGTCGGCGTGGTGGGCGAGGTTTGCGGGGCCAGCCCCAGGCCGGGCGGTCAAAAATCAGAAAGTTCCAATGCTCTGTTCTGTCGGAATTGCGTAGGCTAGGCCAGCAATTTTCGGTCGAGTAGACGCGTCTGTTCAAACTTCCGTGGGTGTGCCGTCTGATGGGCGCAGGCATTCGGGCTGCTGCTGCTGCCGAGTTTTGGATGAAAAACACGTAGTCGAGCGCTCGATCGATTCAGACCAAAGGAGGCGCGATGGCCTACATCTCAAAAGACGTATGGGCGGAAAGATTCAAGGGCTGGTTGATTACGGGGTGTGCGGTCAGAAACAACCATATTCTGTATTTGTGTGCTCGTCAGGATATCCCTGAGGAACGGGCTTCCTCGATGTGGGATAGCGAAATTCCAAGCCGTCTGGTGGCACTGTTTCTTGATGATCTACAGGAACCTTATGCTCACCAGGAGTTCTCCAGATTCAACAAGCCTAAAGTGGGTGTAGCTATCTTTCCCCTCGAGCAAGGCTTGTTGTCGTCCGACTCCGAACAAGGTGCAGTTTGGGTAATGGGTTCTGGCGGCCCGTGGCCGATGGAGTACATCGACGAAAGCACTTGGCCAAGCACCCGACGATTGAAGTGTATCGATGGCTATACATATAGCGTTTGCTTGTTCCGGGATGTCTATAAGCGTATCGATATGGGGGAGTGGGTTCGGCTGGATAAAGGCTTGCCCGAGGACAATGTAAGCGTTGACTACGGTTTCAAGGATATCGATGCCTTCAGCGACACCGACTTCTACGCTGTAGGCGGCTGCGGCGACGTGTGGCGCTACGACGGCGACAGCTGGTCGCAATGTCGGTTTCCCTCCGACGAACAGCTCAGCACGGTGACGTGCGCGCCGGATGGCAATGTCTATATCGGTGGGGAAGGTTGCAGCCTGTGGATGGGGCGTGAGCACAGCTGGCAGAAGGTGGCCAGGGGCGGCTCCACGATCTTGTGGAACGAGTCGGTGTGGTTTCAGGACAAGCTGTGGCTGAGTTCGGACTATCAGCTTCGGGTGTGGGATGGCCAGGCGCTGCAACTGCCGATGGACGGGGACAACATGGTGGTGTTGTCAGGGCACATTGATGCTCGTGATGGGGTGCTGGTTGTTGCCAGTTCCCGTTACGTGGATATGTTCGATGGCGAGCAGTGGCATTCCATCGTCGAGCCGTATTGACGGTAAAGCGTGTTGAAGCGCTTCGCGTTGTGGCTTCGTAGGCCGCCCGTCTGGCGGCGGCTCTCGGTGTCGAGCGCCCACGATTGCGGTCCGGAGCCTTCGCTCCGGACTTCCCCGTTGTCATCTTCGTCCAGGCCTTCGGCCTTCCCTTCAGATTCCCTCGGGCGCATCGAGGTTGCTCGACACCGAGAGCCGCCGCCAGACGGGCTACGAGCGGTGTGACGCGAGGCGTCGTCAGGTCGGCGTGGTGGGCGAGGTTTGCGGGGCCCACCCCAGGCCGGCTGCGCGGGCGGTCAAAAATCAGAAAGTTCCAATGCTCTTTTCTGTCGGAATTGCGTAGGCTAGGCCAGCAATTTTTGGTCGAGCAGGCGCGTCTGTTCAAACTTCCGTGGGTGTGCCGTCTGATGGGTGCAGGCATTCGGGCTGCTGCTGCTGCTGCTGCTGCCGGTGCCGCCGAGTTTTGGATGGAGATCACGTAGTCGAGCGCTCGATCGATTCAGACCAAAGGAGGCGCGATGGCCTACATCTCAAAAGACGTATGGGCGGAAAGATTCAAGGGTTGGATGATTACGGGGTGTGCGGTCAGAAATAGTCGCATTGTGTATCTGTGCGCCCGTCAGGATATTCCTGATGAGCAAGCATCCTCAATGTGGGACAGCCAGATCCCGACGCGACATATTGCATTGTTTCTCGACGATATAGATGATCCGTATGCTCATGAAGGATTGACTGGGTTTAACAAGCCGAAAGTGGGGGTTGCGCTCTTTCCCCGGGAACAAGGGTTAGTTTCCTCCGACTCTGAAAAGGGAGCCGTTTCAGCAATGGGCTCAGGCGGCCCGTGGCCGATGGAGTACATCGACGAAAGCACTTGGCCCGGCACGAAGCTGAGTTGCATTTATGGGTATGCCTATGCAGTCGGAGTACACAGGCATGTTTACAAGCGCTGCGATATGGGTAAATGGATCAAACTCGATAAAGGGCTGCCAGAATTTAACGGAGGCACTGACAAAGGGTTTGATGATATCGATGCCTTCAGCGACACCGACTTCTACGCCGTAGGCGGCTGCGGCGACGTGTGGCGCTACGACGGCGACAGCTGGTCGCAATGTCGGTTTCCCTCCGACGAACAGCTCAGCACGGTGACGTGCGCGCCGGATGGCAATGTCTATATCGGTGGGGAAGGTTGCAGCCTGTGGATGGGGCGTGAGCACAGTTGGCAGAAAGTGGCCAGGGGCGGTTCCACGATCTTGTGGAACGAGTCGGTGTGGTTTCAGGACAAGCTGTGGTTGAGTTCGGACTATCAGCTTCGGGTGTGGGATGGCCAGGCGCTGCAACTGCCGATGGACGGGGACAACAAGGTGGTGCTGTCAGGGCACATTGATGCCCGTGATGGGGTGCTGGTTGTTGCCAGGTCGCGTTACGTGGATATGTTCGATGGTCAGCAGTGGCATTCCATCGTCGAGCCGTACTGACGTTAAAGCGTGCTGAAGCTCGTCGCGTTTTGGCTTGGTAGGCCGCCCGTCTGGCGGCGGCTCTCGGTGTCGAGCGCCCGCGATTGCGGTCCGGAGCCTTCGCTCCGGACTGCCTCGGCGGCCCCCCCCCCTCGTCATCTTCGTTGTCGCCTTCGGCAACTGCCTTCAGATTCCCTCGGGCGCATCGAGGTTGCTCGACACCGAGAGCCGCCGCCAGACGGGCTACGAGCGGAGTGATGCGAGGCGTCGTCAGGTCGGCGTGGTGGGCGAGGTTTGCGGGTCCCGCCCCAGGCCGGCTGCGCGGGCGGTCAAAAATCAGAAAGTTCCAATGCTCTGTTCTGTCGGAATTGCGTAGGCTAGGCCAGCAATTTTTGGTCGAGCAGGCGCGTCTGTTCAAACTTCCGTGGGTGTGCCGTCTGGTGGGTGCAGGCATTCGGGCTGCTGCTGCTGCTGCTGCTGCTGCCGGTGCCGCCGAGTTTTGGATGGAGATCACGTAGTCGAGCGCTCGATCGATTCAGACCAAAGGAGGCGCGATGGCCTACATCTCAGAAGACGTATGGGCGGAAAGATTCAAGGGTTGGTTGATTACGGGGTGTGCGGTCAGAAACAACCATATTCTGTATTTGTGTGCTCGTCAGGATATCCCTGAGGAACGGGCTTCCTCGATGTGGGATAGCGAAATTCCAAGTCAACTGATTGCATTGTTTCTTGATGATCCAAAAGCGCCTTACGCCTATACAGAATTGGCAGGCTTCAACAAGCCTAAAGTGGGTGTAGCTATCTTTCCCCTCGAACAAGGCTTGTTGTCGTCCAACTCCGAAAAAGGTGCGGTTTGGGTAATGGGTTCTGGCGGCCCGTGGCCGATGGAGTACATCGACGAAAGCACTTGGCCCGGCACCAAGTTGAGGTGCATTGATGGATATGCCTATGCTGTTGGCTTATGCCAACAGGTTTATAAGCGTATAGATATGGGACAGTGGGTAAAACTCGACAAAGGGTTGCTAGAGGACAACGGCAGCACTGCCTATGGCTTCAGGGATATCGATGCCTTCAGCGACACCGACTTTTACGCCGTAGGCGGCCGGGGCGACGTGTGGCGCTACGACGGCGACTGCTGGTCGCAATGTCGGTTTCCCTCCGACGAACAGCTCAGCACGGTGACGTGCGCGCCGGATGGCAATGTCTACATCGGTGGGGAAGGTTGCAGCCTGTGGATGGGGCGTGAGCACAGCTGGCAGAAGGTGGCCAGGGGCGGCTCCACGATCCTGTGGAACGAGTCGGTGTGGTTTCAGGACAAGCTGTGGTTGAGTTCGGACTATCAGCTTCGGGTGTGGGATGGGCAGGCGCTGCAAGTGCCGATGAACGGGGACAACATGGTGGTGCTGTCAGGGCACATTGATGCCCGTGATGGGGTGCTGGTTGTTGCCAGTTCCGAATACGTGGATATGTTCGATGGTCAGCAGTGGCATTCCATCGTCGAGCCGTACTGACGTTAAAGCGTGCTGAAGCTCGTCGCGTTGTGGCTTCGTAGGCCGCCAGGCGGGCTACGAGCGGCGTGACGCGAGGCGCCGTCTGGTCCGCGGGCGGGCCTGCTTCCAGAAACTCCAGAGGATCCGCATGTATCTCACCGCCAGTTGTAGTCGTCGGCTCTTGTTGTGCGTAGCAGTGGCCTTCGGTGCGCCGGCCATCGCCGCACCCGTGCAGCCCACAGTATCTGAACTTGAAGACGTGCTGCAGCGTTTCGTCCAGACCCAATTCGCCAAGCAGACTTTCGATGTGAACGATATACAGGCCCGTAAAGACGCCTTGCGCCGATCGATGATGACGGTGAAAAAAATAGTTGGCTGTGTCGGCAGGCAAGGTCCCGCCCTTACTTGCGTCGCGCTGGTCGATGGTGGACGGTCACGGAATTTCTACACCATGCTTTCAGTGCAATGGCAAGGGACGCAATGGGAAGAGTCCCCTGCCCAGTTTGAAGATGGCAAGGCCAAACGTCGGCTGGGGCCAACCGCTGCACAGGCACAGGCCGCGGCACGTCAGTTTGCGCAAGCGAAATTGGACAAACGCGGGGCGGATGGAGAAATCGAATTCATGGCCACTGGTGTGAAGGTCTTATCGATCAGCGATGATTGCGAGATCGATGAATACACCGGTACGGTGGCATGCGAGACAGCATTCCAGCTACCCGCGCCCAAGACCAGGCCCGAACGGCAGTTCATCCAGCGATCTCATTTCTATATCGAGGGCGGCGCCTGGCAGTTCGGACGCCGCGCATTCCCGGATAGACATCATCTGAAGATGAATCAAGACCCCCAGGTTGCAGGATTGGTCCGATTTTCCTGTGAGGCGGCGCGATACGGCGCCAGGTGCGGCACTATAGGCAGGTAGCGCCAAGGCCTCTCAATTACAGGAATCCAATATGCTGCCATTCAGGTTTGTCGAGCGGATGCCGTCCTATGACGCGGCGGAAGCGTTTTGCGTGCGGGTCGATCCGAAAATAGAAACCACGAAAGACTTGATGAAGTCGCTGTACTTCCTGCTTTGGTTTCCAAAATACTTGCGATGCAATTGGGACATGCTTGCGGCCGGTCTCAGGGACCTGGCTTGGGTGCCTTGCCCCAAGATCGTGCTGGTCCACCAGCGCCTGCCGAACATTCGTCGGGAAGACCTGCAGACCTACCTGCAGGTACTGCGAGATTGCGCGTTGGGATGGCAGGGCGATCACCGGCACGACCTGGAAGTGGTGTTCCGTATCAATGACTGCGCACCGATCGAGGCCTTGTTGACCCCGCCCCAAGCGCCAGACGCGCAGGGCGCATAGACGCCAACTCCCTTCTATGCCGCCCCGTGCAGCAATTCCACGAAGTGCTTGGCCGCCGTGCTCAATGGCCGATCCTTGGGAACGATGCTGCCGAACGCCGTCAGCGACTGCTGAATCTGATACGGAATAATCGCCAGCAGGCCATGGCGCGCGTAGCGGCTGGCGACGGATTCGGGGATGACGCCCAGCATGTCGGATTTGATGGCGAGGTTGGTGGTGGTCAGGATCGAGGCGGATTCGATCAGGCCTTTGGGCAGGGTGGCGTTGTGGCTGCGGAATTCCTGTTCCATGACGTCGCGCATGGGGCTGCCGTGCGGTTGCAGAATCCAGGGGTAGGCCTGCAGGGCGTCGAAGGTCACGCGTTTGCGGCGGGCCAGCGGGTGGCCGGTGGCGGCGATGACGCACAGGGCTTCGTCGCCGATGGGGCGAAAGACGTAGTGGCGCTCTGACAGCGTCAGCATCCGCCCGATGACGACATCCAGCTTGCCTTCGTTCAGGCGCTGGATCAGCAGGTCGCTGGTGCCGGTGGATATCTCTACCGCCAGCAGGGGGTAGGTCTGTTTCAGGCGCAGCAGGGCGTCGGTCAGGTGGCCGGGCGAGGCGGCCATGATGCTGCCGATGAACAGCTTGCCGGCGCTGCCCAGGCGCAATTCTTCCAGTTCGCGGGCCAGGGACGACACCGTGCCGCGCAGGCCGCGAAAGTAGCCCATCACGCAATCTCCCGCGGCCGTCAGGGCCAGCCCGCGGCCGACGCGTTCGAACAGCGGTTGGCCGATAGCCAGTTCCAGCTCGTGCAGCATCTTGCTGGCGGCGGACTGGGTCATGTTGAGCTGGGCGGCGGCGGCGCGCAGGGTGCCGCGTTCTTCAATGGCCAGGAGCAGCACGATCTGTCGCATGCGCAAGCGGGCCAGCAGGGCGGGGACGTTGGGAACGCGTTCCATGATTGATCGCCTGGGGTGAACGGTTGGTGCAAAAGTTTCATTTTACGGAAACAGCGCTTGTTTCTAAGATGCACCCATAACAAAGCCCGTCACGGGCGATAAACCCCCAAGGAGACAACCATGAAGATTCGGCTATGCGCCGCTTTGGCGGCGGGTGCCTTGTGCCTGTCCGCCGCAATGCCCACGTACGCCCAGAGCGCCGACTGGCCGACGCGGCCGCTGCGCCTGCTGGTGGGCTCGGCGCCCGGCGGCGGCACCGATGCAATGGCCCGTGCGGTGGCGGACAAGCTGGGGCCGATGCTCAAGCAGACGGTGGTGGTCGAGAACAAGCCGGGCGCGTCCAACACGCTGGCGGCGGACCTGGCTGCCAAGTCGGCCGACAACCACACGATGGTGATGGGCGTGTCGACGGCGCACGCGATTGCGCCGCATCTGCTCAAGCTGGGCTACGACAACGACCGCGACCTGACGCCGGTGGTGTTCGTGGGCGCGGTGCCCAACATCCTGGTGGTGAACAACGCGGTGCCGGCGCAGTCGGTGCAGGAACTGATCGCGCTGCTCAAGCGCAAGCCGGGCGAATACAACTTCGCCAGCAGCGGTTCGGGCAGCACGCAGCACATCGCCGCGGAACTGTTCAAGGACGCGACGGGGGTGCAGATGACGCACATTCCGTATCGCGGCAGCGGCCCGGCCATGGTGGACCTGATGGGCGGCCAGGTGCAGATTGCGTTCGAAACGGCGTCGTCGGTGATTCCGCACGTCAAGAGCGGCAAGGTGCGCGCGCTGGCAGTGCTGAGCGCCAAGCGCAATCCGCAGTTGCCGGACGTGCCGACGATGGCCGAGGCGGGTGTGCCCGGCGTCGAAATGAGCGCCTGGTACGGCATCTACATGCCCAGCGCGACGCCGGCCGCCGTGCAGCAGCGGGTGCACGACGCCGTCAACAGCATCCTGGCGTTGCCCGACACGCAGGCCCGCCTGCAGGCGATCGGCGCCGATATCAACCCGATGAGCCAGGCGCAGTTTGCGCAGTTCCACCAGGCCGAGAACCAGCGCTACGCCGGCATCATCAAGAAGAACCATATTTCCGTGGAATGAACCGCAGCATGAATCCCGATATCAAACCCGTCATCGCCCTGACGCTGGGCGACCCCGCCGGCATCGGCCCCGAACTGATCGCGCGCCTGTTGGCGCGGCCCGATGCGACGCAGCAGGCCAACATCGTGTTGGTGGGCGACGAATGGCTGTGGCGTGAAGGCCAGCGGGTGGCCGGCGTGCAGGTGGCCACGCAGGCGGTGGACAGCATCGAGGCGGTGCGCGCGCGGCCGGACACCGCCGCGCCCGCCTGGCTGGCGATGGACACGGTGCGCCAGCAGGACGTGACCGTCGGCCAGGCCCAGGCGGCCGGCGGTGCGTCGGTGCTGCGCGTGCTGAACGCCTGCATGGACGCGGCGCGCGATGGCCACATCGACGCCATCTGCTTTGCGCCGCTGAACAAGTTCGCGATGAAGCAGGGCGGCCTGCGCCACGACGACGAGCTGCACCACTTTGCGCAGTACCTGGGCGTGACGGGCTACTTCTGCGAATTCAATACGCTGGGCGACCTGTGGACGTCGCGCGTGTCGTCGCACATTCCGCTGAAGGATGCGGCGGCGGCCCTGAGCATCGACGGCATCAAGGCCGCGACCCGGTTGATCTATCAGTCGTTGCAGGCCAATGGCGTGGCCGAGCCGCGCGTGGCGGTGGCGGCCTTCAATCCGCATGGCGGCGACGGCGGCACATGCGGGCGCGAAGAGGTGGACATCATTGCCCCGGCCGTGCGCCAGCTGAACCAGGAAGGGCTGCCGGTGCAGGGGCCGTTTCCGGCCGACACGATCTTCCTGAAGGCGCAGGCCGGTGAGTTCCAGGCCATTGTCACGATGTACCACGACCAGGGCCAGATCGCGATCAAGCTGCTGGGCTTTTCGCGCGGGGTGACGGTGCAGGGCGGGCTGCCCATTCCGATCACCACGCCGGCTCACGGCACGGCCTACGACATCGCGGGCCAGGGGCGCGCCAATGTCGAGGCCACCTGGCAGGCGTTTCGTATCGCCTGCCGCATGGGCCTGTCTCATCGCGCCGCGCGCACTGCCGCGGCTTGACGCTGCCGGCCGCCTTCCCGCTTTTTTCGTTTTCCGACTCGTTCGACCCCTTACGCAGGAACCTCCCATGAAGATCAAATCCGTCCGTGCGCGCGTCTACGAATGGACCGGCAAGACCGTGCCGCCGCAAGGCAACTTCTGCTCCAACGCGATGGACCTGCTGTATTCGCCGCAGGAAACCATGAGTACCTTCCGCTTTCATGGCTGGACGGTGGTCGAAGTCGAGACCGATGACGGCATCGTCGGGCTGGGCAACGTGGCGCTGGCGCCGCGCATTGCCAAGGCCATCATCGACCAGTACCTGGCGCCGCTGGTGGTGGGCCACGATCCCTGGGACTACGAATACCTGTGGCAGCGCATGTACCGCGCCACCCATGCCTGGGGCCGCAAGGGCGTGACGATGGCGGCGATCTCGGGCGTGGACCTGGCCATCTGGGACATCCTGGGAAAGTCGGTGAACAAGCCGGTCTTCAAGCTGCTGGGCGGACGCACCAAAGAGAAGATTCCGGTCTATTACTCCAAGCTGTACCGCGGCGACCTGAAGGCCATGCAGGAAGAGGCGCAGACCTATCTGGACCAAGGCTTCAAGGCCTTCAAGATGCGCTTTGGCTACGGCCCGGCGCACTTGCAGCACGGCGTGTCCGAAAACCTGAAATCGGTCGAGGCGGTGCGCGAGGTGATCGGCTACGACACCGACCTGATGCTGGAATGCTATATGGGCTGGAACCTCGAATACGCCAAGCGCATGCTGCCCAAGCTGGAAAAGTTCGAACCGCGCTGGCTGGAAGAACCGGTCATTGCCGATGACATCGACGGCTACGCCGAACTGAACCAGCTGACGTCCATTCCCATCTCGGGCGGCGAACACGAATTTTCGTTGTACGGCTTCAAGCAGCTGCTGGACCGCAAGGCCGTGTCGGTGGTGCAGTACGACACCAACCGGGTGGGCGGCATCACTGCGGCGCACAAGATCAATGCACTGTGCGAGGCCTACAGCGTGCCGGTGATTCCGCATGCCGGCCAGATGCACAACTATCACCTGACGATGAGCACGCTGGCCTCGCCCATGAGCGAATACTTCCCCATGTTCGATGTGGAAGTGGGCAATGAATTGTTCTACTACATCTTCGATGGCGAACCGGTGGCCCGCGAAGGCTACATCGACCTGGATGACAACAAGCCGGGCCTGGGCCTGACGCTCAAGACCGAACACCTGAAAGACTTCAACATCATCGAGTAAGCGCCATGACGACGACAACGACGGCGGCATCGATATCCGCCGCGCCTGGCCGGGCGCCGCGCTATCGCGGCATCTTCCCGGTGGTGCCCACCATCTTCACCGAATCCGGCGAACTGGACCTGCCCGGCCAGAAGCGCGCGGTGGATTTCATGATCGACTCGGGCGTGGATGGCCTGTGCATTCTGGCCAACTTTTCCGAGCAGTTCTCGCTGTCGGACGACGAACGCGAGACGCTTACGCGCACATTGCTCGAGCACGTGGCCACACGCGTGCCGGTCATCGTGACGACCACGCATTACGGCACCCGCGTCTGCGCGGCCCGCAGCCGCCGCGCGCAGGACCAGGGCGCGGCCATGGTGATGGTCATGCCGCCGTATCACGGCGCCACGATCCGCGTGTCCGACGAGCAGGTGGTGGGGTTCTTCCAGCAGGTCTCGGACGCGCTGGACATTCCCATCATGATCCAGGATGCGCCGGTCAGCGGTACGCCGTTGCCGGCTGCGCTGCTGGCGCGCATGGCGCGCGAGATCGAACAGGTGTCGTACTTCAAGATCGAAACCGCCGGCGCGGCCAGCAAGCTGCGCGACCTGATCGCGCTGGGCGGCGCGGCAGTGGAAGGGCCGTGGGATGGCGAAGAGGCCATCACGCTGCTGCCCGACCTGGACGCGGGCGCGACGGGCTCGATGACGGGCGGCGGCTTTGCCGACGGCATTCGCCCGATCATCCAGGCCCACCGCGACCGCCGTGCCGACGAGGCCTACCGCCTGTACGAGCGCTGGCTGCCGCTGATCAACTACGAGAATCGCCAGGGCGGCATCCTGACCGCCAAGGCGTTGATGAAAGCGGGCGGCATCATCGACTGCGACGCGCCGCGCCATCCGTTTGCGGCCATGCGGCCGGAAGTGCGCCAGGGCCTGCTGGACGTGGCGCGGCGGCTGGACCCGCTGGTGCTGCGCTGGGGGCGCTAGGGCGCCCGGCCAGCGCCTGCGCCCGCGTCAGGCCTACGGCACCAGCGACAAGCCGATACGGAACTGCGATTCGTTGCGCTGGTTGTAGCCCAGCAGCGTTTCGCCGTAGCCGTTGAAGTACTGCAGGTGCAGGTAGCCGTTCATGTTCAGCCAGGTGCGCTGCAGCGGCCAGGCGAAGTCCAGCTGGGTGGTGCGGCGGCGCTGGTCGCCCTGGCGGTACATCGCCGACACCACGGCGCCGTTGTCCTGCGCCCAGCGCAGGTTCCAGTCGACCCGGCCGGCGTAGTCGGCGTAGTCCGAGTTTTCGCTGGCCACGCCGAAGTAGGCTTTGACCTTGGGGGCGAACGTCAGCGTGCTGCCGCCGTCGAAGCGGTAGTTGAACTGCGGCTGGATGTAGGCGTTGTTGACCGAACGCGAATCTTCGCCGGCCTTGCCGTTGGAATTGTGTTCGACGCCGGTGTTCAGCCCCAGGCGCCAGGCCTGGTTTTCCGACTGCCACATGTTGTCCGACAGCCAGAACAGGCTGGGGTTGAAGGTGGTGTCGATGAAGGGCATGGAATCGCCCTGCAGATCCCACAGCGAGGTCTGGGTGTAGCCCAGGTAGAAATTCTCGCCCCAGGTGGCCGGGCGGTTGCCGGACGGGCTGAACAACCGGTACTTGGCGCTGATCTGGAAACGCGCGGTGGTCTGGCCGCGGGTGCCGATGTCGAAGTACACCGGCTTGTATTCCGAAATCGCG
Source organism: Achromobacter deleyi (assembly GCF_902859705.1). GTDB lineage: Bacteria > Pseudomonadota > Gammaproteobacteria > Burkholderiales > Burkholderiaceae_B > Achromobacter > Achromobacter deleyi. The sequence goes on from NZ_CADIJO010000007.1 coordinate 55,638, forward strand.
CTGCGGAAATGATCGAACGCCGATTGCTGGTAGGTCGAAACGGCAACGGTGTCTGGCGCCGGACCGCCTTCGGGCGATGCGCCGGCCGCGGCCACCACGGCCGGCGGCACGGGCTGGCCGGTGCGGGCATCGACCACGGGGCCGGGCGCGGGCGTGCTGGCGACGGTGCCGCTGTCGCGGCCGGTGGCGTCCAGCGCCATCATGGCCGGCTGGCCTTCGATGGCAATGGCCTGCAGGCCGCGGGCGGTGGCGGGCACGACCGCGCTCCAGGACATGCGGGCGAAATTGTTGACCGGCACGCTGTAGTTGGCCTTGCCGCCTTGCAGCTTGGCCAGGCTGCGCACGATCTGGCCGTCCTGGCTGCGCCATTGCAGCACCAGTTCGGGCGGCGCTTCCCAGGTGGCGCGCGCGTTGCCTTCGTTGAAATACACCGCTTCGATGGTGACGGTGTCGCCGGGCGCAGCGGACGGCCGGTCCAGGCGGTACGACACGCCGGCAACGGCGGAGCCGGCCAGGCCCAGCGCCAGGGCGGCAGTCAGGATGCGCAGGGAAGGGGCGAAGCGTCGGCGTGTCGTCATGGGAGGCGGGTTCGATTTGTGACGAAGAAATGTAGCATCGACCCGGGCAACATTTTGTAAGTCAGGCTAATCGTATGTAGGGGGTGCAACATAACCCACGTCAAAAGGCCCCGCGGCATTGTCGACAATGACAATGCCACGGGGCCTGGCCCCTTGCGTGCGGGCTTACTCGCCGAACTTGATGCCCTGGGCCAGCGGCAGGTTGCGCGAGTAGTTGATGGTGTTGGTGGCGCGGCGCATGTAGTTGCGCCAGGCGTCCGAGCCCGACTCGCGGCCGCCGCCGGTTTCCTTTTCACCGCCGAATGCGCCGCCGATCTCGGCGCCCGACGTGCCGATGTTGACGTTGGCAATGCCGCAGTCCGACCCCGAGGCCGACAGGAAGGTCTCGGCTTCGCGCAGGTCGTTGGTGAAGATAGCCGACGACAGGCCTTGCGGCACGCCGTTCTGCAATGCCAGCGCCTGGTTGAAGTCGGTGTAGCGCATTACGTACAGGATGGGCGCGAAGGTCTCGTGGCAGACCACGTCGGTCTGGCCCGGCATCTCGGCGATGGCAGGGCGCACGTACCAGGCGTCCGGGTACTGGTCGGCCAGCACGCGTTCGCCGCCGGTGACCTTGCCACCTTGTTCGGCGGCCGCCTTGAGCGAGGCCTGCATGGCGTCGAACGAGGCCTGGTCGATCAGCGGACCCACCAGGTTCTTGCCATCCAGCGGGTTGCCGATGGGCGCGCTGGCGTAGGCCTTGTGCAGGCGTTGCAAGAGATCATTGGCGACGCTTTCGTGCACGATCAGGCGGCGCGTGGTGGTGCAGCGCTGGCCGGCCGTGCCGATGGCGCCGAACACGATGCCGCGCGCGGCCATGTCCAGGTCGGCGGTGGGGCCGACGATGATGGCGTTGTTGCCGCCCAGTTCCAGCAGCACGCGGCCAAAGCGCTGCGCCACGCGCGGGCCGACCTGGCGGCCCATGCGGGTCGAGCCGGTGGCCGACACCAGCGCCACGGCGTGCGAGTCGACCAGCGCTTCGCCGACTTCACGGCCGCCGATCAGCACTTCCGACAGCCCGGCCGGCGCGTCGCCGAAGCGCTGCGCGGCCTGGGCGAACAGCGCCTGGCAGGCCAGCGCCGTCAGCGGCGTCTTTTCAGACGGCTTCCAGACGACGGCATTGCCGCAGACCAGCGCCAGCGCGGCGTTCCACGACCACACGGCCACCGGGAAGTTGAACGCGCTGATGACGCCCACCACGCCCAGCGGATGCCAGGTTTCCATCATGCGGTGGCCGGGGCGCTCGGACGCGATGGTCAGGCCGTAAAGCTGGCGCGACAGGCCGACCGCGAAGTCGCAGATGTCGATCATTTCCTGGACCTCGCCTTCGCCCTCGGCCAGGATCTTGCCGGCTTCCAGGCTGACCAGCTGGCCCAGTTCGCGCTTGTGCTGGCGCAGCGTGTCGCCCAACAGGCGCAGCAGTTCCCCCCGGCGCGGCGCCGGCACGTCGCGCCAGGCCAGGCTGGCCTGGCGGGCGCGCGTGATGGCCGCGTGCGCCTGCGCCACGGTGTGCTCGTGCACCCGGGCCAGTTCGGCGCCGTCGATCGGGCTGCGGGCGACCAGCGTGCCGCCGCTCAGGGCGTCAGGGTTCAAGCCGAGCGCGCGCAGGATGTCTTGGGGAGTGTCCATACCGGTTCCTTGGAGATTGCCTGCGAAGGAATGCCTTCGCTTAAGGGTTATGCCTAAGTGGCGATTCTGGAAATAAATTTACTATACGAAACTCCAGCGCGAAATGCGAAACCTTTTTTGAAGGCGATGCTCGTGTCAGAACCTTTGCTGCAAGTGCAGGGGGTCACCAAGACCTACCAGCGCGACGGCCAGCCGGACCACCTGGCGCTGGCGGGCATCGATTGCCAGCTGAACCGCGGCGAGGTGCTGGTGGTGGTGGGGCCGTCGGGCTCGGGCAAGAGCACGTTCCTGCGTACCCTGAACGGGCTGGAGCGCATCGACAGCGGCACCATTCAGGTCGATGGCGTGTCGCTGACCGACCCGGCCACTGACGTCAACCGCTGGCGCACCAACGTGGGCATGGTGTTCCAGCACTTCAACCTGTTCCAGCACCGCACCGCACTGGACAACGTGGCGCTGCCGCAGCGCGTGGTGCGCGGCCGCGACCGCGCACAGGCCGAAGGCTATGCCCGCGAATTGCTCGACCGCGTCGGCATGGCCGAATACGGCGCCCGCTACCCCAGCCAGTTGTCCGGCGGCCAGCAGCAGCGCGTGGCGATCGCCCGCGCCCTGGCCATGGACCCCAAGCTGATGCTGTTCGACGAAGCCACCTCGGCGCTCGACCCCGAAACCGTCGGCGGCATTCTTGAACTGATGCGGGCGCTGGCGCGCGACGGCATGACCATGGCAGTCGTCACCCACGAAATGGGCTTTGCCCGCGACGTGGGCGACCGCGCCCTGTTCATGGATGCCGGCCGCATCATCGAATCCGGCACGCCCGACGAGGTTTTCTGCCATCCCAAAGAACCGCGCACCCGCGCTTTCCTGGAAAAGATCCTGTAGTTCCCGCAGTACGCATCGAGCAGTACGCAGTACAGGCAGCAACCAGGCCCCGGCGGCACTTCTGGCGCGGGCGCCTGGGGGTATCCAGGGCCGGCCCGGCCTCTCCGGGCGCCGCCGGCATCAGGCGTTTGCCCGGAACGACACACGTCCATTCTTATCTTGAAGGGGAAGCAAATGCTGAAAATCAAACAATGGCTGGGAGCCGCGGGCCTTGCCGTGGCGGCCGCTTCGGTGGCGCTGCCGGCCCAGGCCGACGAGCTGGGAGACATCATCAAGCGCGGCGAGCTGCGGGTGGCGGTGCAGACCTCGGGTCCGCTGATGAGCTTCATGGACAAGAGCGGCAAGCGCACCGGCCTGGCGGTGGAAGTGGCCCAGCGCATGGCCGACGACCTGGGCGTGAAGCTGGTGCTGCAAGACTACGAATGGAAGGGCCTGATCCCGGCGCTCTTGTCGGGCAAGGCCGACATGGTGGCCGCCGACATGACGCCCACCCCGCAGCGTGCGGCCCAGGTGCTGTTCTCGGCGCCCATGTTCTACGCCGACACCGTCGCCGTGGTGCCCAAGGATTCGCCCTACAAGTCGTACAGCGAACTGGACAAGGCCGGCGTGACCGTCGGCGTGCTGGGCGCCAGCACTTATGCCGAAGTCGGCAAGAAGATGCTGCCCAAGGCCACGCTGAAGGAATTCTCGGGCGGCAGCGCGCCGGTCGGCCAGGCCCTGTCCAGCGGCCGTCTGGACGCCGGCATCATGTCGCTGTCCACCGCCAACCAGTTCCTGGTCGACTTCGGCAACCTGCGGGTGCTGGACGGCATCATGGTGCGCGAACCGTTGGCCTTTGCCGTGGGCCCCAACGCCTTTCGCCTGAAGTTCTGGCTCGACAACTGGCAGACCCTCAAGACCGCCGACAACACGCTGCCCGAGCAGGTCAAGTACTGGTATTCGACGGACTGGAAGAAAGAGCACTGATCCGCTTGCGCCGTCAGGCTGCCGCCGCGCCAGGCCTTTGAGGCCTGGCGCCAGGTTCTCCCCGTGTTGACAGGCTATTGCTCATGGATTGGTTGATCGACTACTACAACTGGCGCATCGTCAGCCAGTACACCGGCCAGTTCGCCACCGGCCTGGCCAACACCCTGATCGCGGCGGGCGCCAGCCTGGTGCTGTCGGTGCTGGCCGGCATCCCGCTGGCGCTGGCGCACATGTCACCGCGCGCCGCGGTCTGGCGGCCGGTGGCGGGTTATGTGCAGTTCATCCGCTCGACCCCGCTGCTGGTGCAGATCTACCTGGTGTATTACGCCGTGCCCATGCTGATCCCCGGCGCCAAGGGCTGGAGCGAAATGGTGCTGGGCATTCTTGCCATGACACTGCACCACGCCGCCTACATGAGCGAAATCATCCGTGTCGGCATCGAATCCGTGCCGCGCGGCCAGATCGAAGGCGCCAAGGCCTGCGGCATGAACTATCACCAACGGTTGCGCTACGTGGTGCTGCCGCAGGCCTTCGTCAATACGCTGCCGCCGCTGTTGGGGCAGACGGCCGTGCTCATCAAGGACACCTCGCTTCTGTCGCTGATCACCGTGTTCGAACTGGTGGCGGCCGGCGTGCAGATGAACAGCGACCGCATCGTGCCCAACGAAAGTTTCCTCACCATCGCCGCCGGCTATCTGCTGATCTACGGCGTGATGCTGCTGTTGTCGCGAGGCGTGAGCCTCTGGCTGGCGGGTCCCGCCTGGAACGCGAGGTAAGCATGCTGGATTCCTACCTGTCCACCGCCGGCGTCGTCCTGCCGTTCCTGCTCAAGGGCTTCTGGGAAACGCTGAAGATCTCGTTCGTGGCGATCATCGCGGGCTCGCTGCTGGGTTTCGTGATCGGCGTCATCCGCAGCTACCGCATCCGTGGCGTGCATCAGCTGCTGGGGCTGTACATCCACGTGCTGCGCGGCACGCCGTTCCTGGTGCAGCTGTACATCTTCTATTTCGTGCTGCCCAGTTCCGGCATCGAACTGCTGCATTGGGATTCGGGCACGGCGGCTTTTGTTTCGCTGTCGGTCTATACGTCGTGCTATGTGGCCGAGATCGTCATGGGCGCGATCCAGTCGGTGCCGCGCGGACAGACCGAAGGCGCCATGACGCTGGGCCTGCGCCCCTTGCAGATCCTGCGGCTGGTAGTGCTGCCGCAGGCCATGCGCCTGATCGTGCAACCCATGAGCGGCGTCTACGTCATGCTGATCAAAAGCACCGCCATCCTGTCGGTCGTCGGCATTACCGAACTGACCCGCCAGGGCGAAGTGTTCATCATCACCTTCCCGGCGAAATCGCTGTTCATCTACGGCATGATCGCCGCCATCTATTTTCTCTACTGCTACCCGCTGCTGCGCCTGGCCAACTGGCTGGAAAAACGCCTGACCGGCGGGCTGCAGGGCGCCGGACTGCACTGACCCCAGACCATGGCCACCGAGTACATCGATACCTACTACAAGCGCACCCTGGGCGATGCGCAGACCTATTACGCGCCGTTGGCCGGCGCGGCCGACGCCGACATCTGCGTGGTGGGCGGCGGGCTGGCCGGCTTGTCCACGGCGCTGGAGCTGGCCCGCCGCGGCCGCAATGTGACGCTGTTGGAAGGCCGCCGCATTGCCTGGGGCGCGTCGGGTCGCAACGGCGGCTCGGTCTCGCCGGCGTTCTCGGCCGGCGCGGACGCCATCCGCAAGCACGTGGACGAAGACCACTACCGCCAGCTGTACCGGCTGTCCATGGAAGGCGTCGAGATCATCCGCGACAACATCCGCGCCCTGCACATCACCGATGCCCACAAGGTCGACGGCCGCCTGCGCGTGGTGCGCTACGAGGCCACCGATGCGCTGCGGCGTTACTGCGACGACCAGTGGCGCGACTTCGGCCGCGACGTGCGCCTGCTGTCGCGTGCCGACGTGCGTGAACGGCTGGTGTCCGATGCGTACTTCCAGGGCATCGAAGACCTGGCCTCGTTTCACTTCCATCCGCTGAACTACGCCCGCGCCCTGGCCCGGGAATGCGTGCGGCTGGGCGTGACGATCCATGAAGATTCCCCGGTGACCCAGGCGCGGCTGGACGGCCCGGTCAAGCAGTTGCAGACCGCCGCCGGCCAGGTGAACGCGCGCACCGTGGTCCTGGCCACCGGCGGCTACACCGGCAACGCCGTGCCCGCCTTGCGCCGGGCCATGCTGCCGATCGCCACCTACATCATGCTGACCGAGCCGCTGGGCGACCGGGTGCACGAGGCCATCCGCACGTCGGCCGCCATCGGCGATGACCGCCGCGCCGGCAACTATTACCGGGTGCTCGATGGCGGGCGCATCGGCTGGGGCAGTAGAATCACCACCCGTGTCGATGATCCGCCCGATCTGGCCGAGTCCCTGCGCCGCGAATTGCTCTCCGTCTACCCCCAATTACAGGGGCTGCGGGTCGAGACCGCGTGGTCCGGGCGCATGGCCTACGCGCGGCATCTGATGCCGCAGATCGGCAAGCTGGCCCCCGAGGTCTGGTATTGCACGGCTTTCGGCGGACACGGCATGAACACCACCTCCATCGGCGGGCGGGTCGTGGCCGAGGCAATCACCGGCGACAGCCAGCGCTACCAGCTGTTCGCCCCGTTCGGGCTGGCCTGGAACGGCGGCGCCTTCGGCACGGCGGCGGTGCAACTCACATATTGGTCTTACCAGGCGCGCGATTGGTGGCGGGAGCGGCAGTCGCGTGCATGACAGGGTGTACAGATGCAAGGCAACAAACAGAGCGTGTTGGCACAACGGCTGCGAGCCCTGCGCCAGGCGCGGGATTGGACACTGAAGCAGGCGGCGCAAGCCACCGGCGTGTCCGCGTCCACGCTCTCGAAAATCGAGAACAGCCTGCTGTCGCCCACCTATGACAACCTGATCAAGATCGCCGCCGGCCTGGACCTGGACGTGGCCGAACTGTTCACCGCGTCGGATGCCCACATGGGCACCGGCCGCCGCAGCCTGTCCCGCCAGGGCGAAGGGCGCCAGTACGAAACCCCGTACTACGACCACCGCCTGCTCTGCACCGCGCTGTCGCACAAGCGCATGATGCCCTTCCACACCCGGGTCAAGGCCCGCAAGTTCGACGAATTCCAGGACTGGAGCCGCCACCACGGCGAAGAATTCGTCTACGTGCTGGAAGGCGAGGTCGAGCTCTACACCGAATTCTATGAACCGGCCCGCCTGAAAGCCGGCGAAAGCTTCTACATCGACAGCCGCATGGGCCACCGGGTCATCAGCCTGAGCAAGAAAGATGCCCTGGTGCTGTGGGTGTCCACGCACGCGGATATCGGCGAGGAATAACGATTGGCAATGCCGCGGAACCCCCCGGTCCGCGGCGCGGCATGGCCCCATGCCCCCGCGGTATCCCGCAACAGGGTAAAATGCTGCGCCCGGACCGGTTCCGGGCGTATACACACCGCGCGGCAGTAGCTCAGCTGGATAGAGCACGGGCCTTCTAAGCCCGGGGTCGGGGGTTCGAGCCCCTCCTGCCGCGCCAGTAAACCCAGTGAATTCAACGGGTTATATCGGGATAATTATTTTGTAAGCCCCGTTGTGGATTTGCACTCGCCCACCTGAGTGCACTCGGGTTTGCACTCGCCAACCCCGGCACATCCAAGCGCTCCGGGCCAAATTTCGCTGCGATTTTCCACAGGGGTAGCACCTCCCGCGCCCGCCCGGATTTCCCCCGTGGTGGGGTCCCGCTGAAGCCTCAGGAAATCGGCCGCGCAGCGCCCGGGGAGTCCCGCCCAGGCCAACCCATCCCGCCGCGCTGCGGAGCGCTCACAGGCCGCCACGGCAAGCCGCAGGGGCATACTTGCACTCACACATTGCACTCACCGATCACGCCCTGACATAGCCCCAGGAATGGCGCGGCTTGTGGCTGGGTGACGCTGGGCTATCCATGCCTGTTGTCATGGTGCCGGCAGGGTATGCCTAGGGTGGGTTTAGCGGATGCGCTGTAGGGCCGCTACGGGCGTCGCAGGGTCATTAGGAAGTCACGGCGTATTGCCCATGGCTTGGCTTGGCGGAACTTGATCTGGAATTGCGGGATTGCAGGCGTGTGCATGCGCGCTCCCATCTTTATCGTGCTTCGTGGGCGTGTTCACACTGGAATTCCCGGGAGTGCTCCGGGCTGGGTCTGGGTTGATTCAGTACCCATTTAGACAAGATGCATAGCCTTCATCTGTTGATGCACCCGAAGGATGCCAGACACCACAGAATCCCTGAGAACCCAGCAGACACAGGCCACAGGATAGGCAGACAGACTACCCAGCAGACAGCACAGACGACGCCTTGAGGAATAGCAGGGAATCCACGGCCTTGGATGGTGAGAGGGCAGCAGGACTACCCAGCAGATCACGCAGGGCAGAACGGATGGGGACTACCTGCCACTCTAGCGAAGGGAAGGCACTGGATGAACCCAGCCCAGCAGCCAGGGCGGTAGCAGCCAAACCATGGCGACTAGGCAATGGCATATCCCCGCTGACTAATGACGGATCAGACCCACAGACTGAGCTAACGAGCTGCCCGGCGAGGTCCCGGGGATTCCCAGGGAATTCAGCGGACCAATGACGCACAAGAAGCCCTGCCACCGTGGCGGAAGCATCGCTGATACGCATCCCGACGAACAGCCGTGCAAACAGTCCCATACAGCCCTCTAGAAGTCCCGGCTGACTGTATCACGGACGTTTCCGCGTCAAGACGAGTGGGCGTAGCGGGAATACTGCCGTGTCGATCGGCCAACGATCAGCGGTCAGGTGTATTTCGTCATCTCCGCCAGTAGCACGCATCCAGTGCGCGCATCCCTCATCAGGGAACGCCCACACCATAGGCCGCTGGCCTTCCCCATCCCGGCGACAGACGGTATGCGTACCGCCCGCGCTTGTCTCCCCATAGAAGTGTTCGCAGGTCCAGCAACCGCCCTCGGGACGTGGTGGATGTCGCATAGCCATTGATACTGTATAAATATCCAGTATTATAGATTCCATGGTGGGAAGATAGAGAAACGGTCCACGGAATTTTCCTCTTGACAAGACACGAAACGTTCCCTAATATGTCGAATCAATGCAGGGCGGCCGGGAAACCGGGCGATAATGCATAGGAATGGAACAGCCAAGCAGAAAGTGCTTGACAACAGAACAAACCATCTGTAAAGTTCCATCCCATCGCAGTACGAACAGACGAACACCTAGCCCTCAGGGCAGTAAGTAGAAATTGAGGCCTGCGAGCTGTTGATAGTCGCAATACAGACGATTACGCGGAGCGAAAGGCTCTTAGCAATATGAAGCTGTGTTGCAGGGTGCCAGGGCAAACAACCCGGACCTTGTGCAAGCGCCCACGCCTGATTAGGCGTTAGGAACTTCCCACAAAACACGCAGTACCAGCAGTACCCGCTCTTTAACAATCCGCATCGTGAAAGCGCCCAGCGCCGGCCTCTGTACGCCTGTACAAACCGCGCAGCGTGAGTACCCGTTCGTGCCCACCGCACACGAAATAGCCGGATAGCTCCGGCAGGGACCTATAGGGACTTCCACGCCCTATAGCGTTGCGCCCTGGTCAAACCAGGGGGATAGCTTGGCCTTCGCCATAGAGGGCCGTGTGATAGGCGCATTGCGTCCAGGATTCAGTACGCCTATCTCATCTGTAGTACAGCGGCGCGCATAGCGTGCCAGCTTCAGCCGCGCATCCGCGCACATTAACCGGTCGCAGTACGGGACCGCACGCCCACACTCGTTAGGAGAGGCCGCCATGAGCAAGCAGTTCAACGGTCATAAGAACTGGAACCACTGGAACGTATCCCTGTGGATCAACAACGATCAAGGCTTGTATGACATGGCCCGCCGGGCGGTTCGGCAAGCGCGAAACGACAAGAAGCGTGCCGCCGAAATGGTGCTGGAAGAGTTGGAATCCCTGGGAGTCACTCACACCCCGGACGGTGCGCCCTACAGCGTCACCACGATCCGCGCCGCCATGGTGGAGATGTGACCATGCGAGTGACCATCAAACTTCAAGGCGAAGCCAACGCGCAAGGCCTGTTCGATGTGATGCACGGGCGGGCTGTGTGTTGGGCTGAGCTGGGGCGTGGGTGGCATACCGTGACCTTCGACCATGAAAGCGTGGAGGAAGCCCGCGCCCATGTTGCGGAGCTGTTCCCGCGCCTGCGTTTCACTGCGCGGCGCTGGGTGTAAACCAGCCTCCGATTAAATGACCGGAGGGTGGGCGGAGAATCGCCCGCCGCCCTAACTGGCCTGTAAGAGCCGCCCACCCGCGCTCAATAGGAGCAAGCAATGAAAGAAGCCGCCGCCGTTGCCGACCTGTTAGGGCGTGACGTATCCATACAAGACCCCGTGGTTTTGGCCGCTGTCCAAGAGCTTTGCGACGAGATACCGCGCATTCTGGACGCATGGGACTTGCTCGCCGATCTGGCCGCCGCCCTGGAGTATGCCCAGCGCCACCCCGCAGCCCCGCTATTAGCCGGAGACGCGTTGCGGCGGCGGTTTCTCGTAGAGCGGGCCGAAAGTTTCTTATCCGGCGGGTAACCGCTGGTCGGCAGGGGGCGGGGCCGGTGACCCGCCTTAATGGAAGACGACAGCATGGACAAAAAGCGCCGTAAGGCGATACGAGAAATGAGCGGCCGCGTGGATTGGGCGGCGCGGGTGGCGGAAGAGATGGCGAAAGACTTGAAGCCGCTGATTGCAGCCGAAGAAAAGGCGCTGGAGGGTTACCAGAACAGCCGCTATCCGAACGGCGAGAAGATGGAGGAGGCAGAGTTTGCGTCGACTAATCTGAGCGGTGCCCGCAAGGCGCTCAGACAGGCGCAAAAGCTCCTCGCGGACGCCCACGCCAAGATGGAGGAGGCTGCGCGCCAGGGCGAATAGGCGCGGCGCGGCTCACGCGCTATGCTTCACCCGCAGGGAATCAGCCCCAGCCGCTTACGGGCGGCTAGGTCGGATTTCTTGGCCCGCCTTGCGGCGGTTAGTAAACACGGGTCGGCAGCTCTCACCCTGTCACCCAGCCACCCGGCGCGAATGCGCCAATAAGGACCCATAGCATGAAACTCATACCGGTAAAGCCGAACGGACGGGACCCAGTTGTACTGGAGTACCGCGACGGGACGCGCCTGTTATTCAGCTATGAAACACCGGTTGCCGCCTACATACCCGGCGGTGGCTTCATCGTCACCAACGAAGAAGTCTCACCCACCACGGCGAAGCGGATACAGGCCTGGATAGGCTCCCAACCCGCTAGAGGCGTGGAACAGGCGGACATCTTTGCAGTTATCACCACGCGGCCAGTTCTGACGCGTGACTAGTACCTGTCGAGGGTGTCAGTCATAGGCCAGTAGCAACACTGGCTTATCCCGGCCACCTTCGGCATAGATCAAACACCCTCGGCGGCTCTGCGGAGGGATTCCCTAAGACTTGCGCTATTTCGGCGGCTCGCATCCTGCGACCTGCCGATTTTGTGCTGCCCATCACCAAGACAAATGAGCGTATACAAGCAAACGAAAGCCCGCGCCGACGCACGGGACCGGGATGGGGAAATCGGCCCCCAGTTCAAACGTAGCACCAGCGGGGCCAACGCCATGTTATGGCTGCGGCGGGTACGAAATTCCGCCCGCAAGAATTCCAGCAATACGCAGTAACGCTCTACACAGCAGCACCCGATTTACGCAGTACCTAGCTTTCCAACTGGCGGTAGTACGACGCCGACACATACCGAGGTTTTTATGAAATCGAATCAACGCCATCAATCCCAACGCGTCCGCAACGTGGGCGCGTTCGTCAAATCGCTGTTGTCTCGCCGTTCGGCGTACGCCATCAGCACCAATCAGATGCGCTCTGCCTTCGCCCGTGCCACGGGGTACGAAGCATGAGCCTCCATCAAATCCAGGGAGCGCCACGCACACCGGCTTTGTGCGCTGGCGCTATCCCTCAACTCCCCAAACAAACACCCGCATTCAACCTTCGCCCGCGCTGGGACCAGAAGGCCCACACCCGCGCAGTAGAACAGCGCGAGGCATCGCCGTACGCCGCCGTTATCAACGCGCTGTACAAGGCCGTGGGCAGCTACCGAGCGGACCCGCACCACTACCCGTCCGACGCAGACGGCTGGGATGAGTTCCTTAAACGTGCCACGGCGGCGGGCTTCACGCTCCTGGGCTACGGCTATTTCTCTGCCGTGTTCCAGCACAAGACACAGCCCGGACTGGCGTTCAAACTCGGTTTCAAGAAAGAGGACAGCGGCGCTGCCTACGCAGCGTGGTGCCGCGCCAACCAGGGTAGGGCCGCCGTTCCGGTTATCCACTTCATGACTCGGCGCACCGCTGGATACGTCACGGTCATGAACAAGTACGTACCCGTCAGGGCCGCGCCTCGGGACGTCTTCCACGAATTGGATGGCTTCCAACGTGTCATCGCGTGGGGCAACAAGGACGCGCCAAAGCACCTCAGTCCCGCCCAGTACGCCACCGCCCGAGACATCCGCAATTTCTTCGCCGGTATGGCGCGCTTCGATCTGCACGGCGAGAACGTGATGTATTGCCCGAGCACGGACCAGCTCATCATTACCGACCCCGTGTCGTACAAGGCGAGCGCGGAGCACTGATGGGCATTCTCCCCGACGAAGTGTCGCCGGACGGCAGCACATATGTGACGTACACCCGCGACAAAGAGGGCCGCGTTATCGCGGCGCATTGCACCCAGGCGGCGCACCGACGCAAGCGCATCACGCTGAAGCAGAAGGCCCAGCTTCAGCAGCTTGAGTCCCTTTTTAATTGAGGAAGGCCATGAACCAACCCCTTAACCGGGCGCTGGCGGGCGTGCTGCGCTCCGCCGAATCCCTGACCATCAACCGGCTCGCTGCTGAAGTATCGGCGCTCAAACATGAGCGGGACGCGCTGAAGCGCGAGAACGCGGCGCTGAGCGCAGAGCTGGACGACGCAGCGGCCATGACCGAGGAGTACCTGGACCAGCTCCAGTTCAGCATGGACGCAAACATGCGCAAGCGTGCCCACCTGAAGAAGCTCACGGACGCGCTCGCCCAGCACCGCCGCCCGTGGTGGCAGAAGTTTCTGGACCTGTTTCAGGAGCCGATGCCGTGGTGAGGCTTCTGCTGCGCCTGCTCATGCAACGCCGCCACCACGCGGCATACGCCGCAGGCTACGAACGCGGCAAGCAAGACGGACTGCAAGAGGGCAAACGCCTTGCCCATGCCCGGCTGCTTGACCTTTCCCGTAACGAGTACCCCGGCGCTGCCCGGGTCGTTCAGCACTTCCTTCGCCGTTCTTACCTCTGAGACTCAATGAAGAAAACCGCAATCACCGCATTCTCCCTGGCTTACGCAGTTGGCGCAGCCAAGCACAAGCAGGACGGCACCCAGCCGCCCGTCGTTGAATCCCAGGCCTTGCGCTTGGTCCTGGCGGAGGAGTGCCGCAAGCAAATCAACCGCGTGCCGGTGCGCAACCTGGCACACCCGCGCCACCAGCGCAGTCTGCGCGGTGCGTCGGCGCGACAGTTCCGCATCGCGCAGCGCTACATCGCCCGGTTTTGGGCGGAGCAGGGCACCTCGCTGTGACGGCAAGGTTCAAGTCCGGTGACAAGGTGCGCTGCGAAGTCGCCTCCGCGTCCGGCCAGCTCCTCGCTCGCGGCCGCATCTACACCGTCGAACATGTGGACATGGGCAGCTGCAAGCTGGCGGGAGTCTCTGGCGAATTCGGGACTTTCCGTTTCGAGGCTTTGCCGCAGGCTGGGCAGGGCTTTGACCTTGCCCTGGCGCAGTCCGGATACCCGCTGAAGTTCCGCTCCGGCTGCCCGGTGAAGTTCATCGCTTACATCCCGGAAGCCAAGCCGCATTGCCAGCTCGTTCTGCTGAACCCCGCGACCGGCAACACCGTGACCCGCTACGCCAACGGCAAGGCCAGCACGGAACCCTACGACGAACCCGGCGACATCCTCGTCGCTTAACCCGCAGTACCCGCCACAACGGCACAACCGGTGCGATAGGCACCGCAATCACAGGAGCATGTAGATGTCCCTTACCAAGACCATTGCCCGCGCCACCCGCGCTATCCACTCGTTCGGTATCCGCCTGCACTGCAAGGCGCTGAACTCCACGGTGAAGGCCGCAGACCGCAGCGCGAAACGTGCGACGGCCCGCCACGAAGCCGCGCAGGCCGTGACCAACACCGCCCGCGTTCTGGAGCAGGAAGCGAAGGGCGCCGCGCACAAGGCCCGCACCGTCGCAAGCTGCATCGGGATGGCATCCCGCGAAGAAGCCCGCCGCATCGGAGGTTCGCTGTAATGGCCAAGTTCAAGAAGGGCGATAAGGTGCGCCGCCTGGTCGAGGACTACGGCCCCGCCACAGTTGGCGAGGTGTACACAGTTGCAGGCTACCGCAGCCGGTACTCCCTGGCGTTGGAAGGCCACGTGTACTCGGATGACATTCCTTGGGGCTACAAGGAGGACTACTTCGAGCTGGTCCAGGAGCCGCCCGCCCCGAAGGAGTTCCGCTTCCGTCGCACTGCGGACGCGCGGGCCCTGTCCTCCAAATTCGACACCGCTGAATCCGCCGCAGAGTATCTCCGCGCCAACGGGGCCACCGGCCGCGAGTACGAAATCGTGGAAGTGTCCGTCGTTCAGACCGTCACGGTCCGCCGCACGCTGGAGGTGAAGCAATGAGCACCCGCAGCGACTCCCTGGCGGCGATTCGCTCCAGCGGTGCAGCCCAGACCCAGCAGGCGCGCATCGTAGAGGCCCTGCGCGATGTTGGTCCGCTCATCAAGGATGAACTCGCCACGCTGCTGGACATGCGCCATAGCTCTGTGACGGCCCGCCTGAATGAGCTGGTGAACGCCGAAGTCGTGAAGGTGGCGACGCTGGTGTTCAACCCGGCCACCAACCGCAACGTCTCCCAGTACGCGCTGGCGTAATTGCTTGATCCGAAGGAGTGGTTAGCTGCGGCGCAGGCCCTGCCCGAAGGGCGGATGGCCCGCGTCAATCACTCTTGCGGGGATGGCAAGACTCTCCGCCTGTCTCACGAAAAAGACAGGTGGAGGGCCTGGTGCTTTCGGTGCGACGAGGCCGGGATTGTGGACAAGCCCGTGGAATCCTGGGAGGCAAGGCTGGAACGCCTCACCAGGGAGAGGGAGGTGGATCGCACGCTGCAACGCGTCCAGCACCTCCCCGGGCCTCCCAACTTCGACGTGGCTACGTGGCCCGCAGCAGCCCGCGTGTGGCTGTTCAAGGCCGCTATCGGCGTGCCGGAGATTGCCCAGCTGGGCGCGTACTGGCACGACGCCAGCGGGCGGCTGGTGCTGCCCCTGTTCGACCAGGACGGCCAGCTCATCTACTGGCAGGCCCGGGACGTTGCCTGGACTCGCAGCTCCACCCGCCCGAAGTACGTGAACCCTGAAGTAGACAAGCAGTGCCTCGTCGCTAAGTACGGACGGGGCGACCCGCTGGTGCTTACCGAGGACGTACTGAGCGCGTACCGCGCCGGGCAGCTCACGGAGGCGTGGTCCCTGATGGGAACCAGCCTCACTGACTGCATCGCCGCGAGCATCCCCGCGAACCGTCCCGTGCGCGTCTGGCTTGATCCGGACGGGCCGGGACGCCGCGCTGCAAGAACCATCACCAAACAGCTTTGCTCGCTGGGCATCGACGCACGCCGCATTGTCAGCCGCGCCGATCCCAAAATCCTATCTAACAGGGAGATACGCCATTTGCTCGAATCCTGATCCAGGCGGCCCGTGGCTGTCGTTGATTGCTTTCCTCCTCGTCGTTGTCACCATCGCTGACGTTGCCATGCGACTCACTGGCAAGTAGGAGGGCACATACTCGAATTGACCGTACTCCAGCTCCTCAAGTACCGCGACAGGTACGAGAAGCTGGCCGCCGCTGCTACTGCTGCGGTGGATGGCAACACCCAAACACTGCTGAAGGACTTCGGCAGGTTCTTCAAGGAGCATCCCGAATGCTCCCAAATCCACAGCGGCCCGTTCACCCTGTGGTTCAACCTCAAGCACAAGTCCCTGAGCGCGGAGCAGAAAGAGCTGTACCGCAAGCGGCTGCGCCAGATCGACAAGGATGTGGACGCCACGGTGGAGGGCGGCCTTATGCAGCGCCTCGTGGACGCGACCACGGCCACGAAGATAACCGCCATGCTGGAGCAGTACCAGGACGGCGAGGTGGACCTTACCGAGGCCCTGCGCAGCATCCACGAGTACCACCAGGAACAGCTCGCCCGCAAGGTGCGCGTCCCCGAGGTGCTGGACGACATCAGCGAACTGCTGGCGGAGGACAAGAACAACATCGGCCTGCACTGGCGGCTGAACGCCCTGGCGTGCTCCATGCGTGCCATACAGGAGGGCGACTTCCTGGTGTTCGCGGCGCGGCCTGACGCGGGCAAGACTACCTGGCTGGCCTCCGAGCTTACGTTCATGGCTCCCCAGGTGGACCAGCTTTATCCGGACGAGCACCGCAGCATCATCTGGCTGAACAACGAAGGTCCCGGCCGTCGTATCAAGCGGCGGCTGTTCCAGGCAGCCCTCGGTCGCAAGACCAGCGAGCTGTGGGAGATGGACCAGGCGGGCACGCTGAAGGAGGCGTACGCCAAGGCCGTAGGCCGCAGCGACATCATTCGTGTGTTCGACATCCACGACTTCTGGAGCCACGAAGTCGAGGACATCATCGCCAGCATCCCGTCCGCCCTTGTGGTGTTCGACATGATCGACAACATCAAGTTCGGCGGGGAAGTCGCCAACGGCGGGCAGCGCACGGACCAGGCGCTGGAGGCGATGCACCAGTGGGCGCGGAACATGGCCGTCAAGTACGGCACGCGGGCCGTCGCCACGTCCCAGGTGTCCGCCGCAGGGGAGGGCATGCCGTTCCCCGATATGTCCATGCTGAAGGACAGCAAGACCGGGAAGCAGGGCGCAGCTGACGCTATCGCCATCCTGGGCAAGAGCAATTCGCCGGAGCTGCAAAACACGCGGTTCATCGGCATTCCGAAAAACAAACTGCACATCGAAGGCGGACCCAAGGACCCCCAGCGGGAAGCTGTGTTCGACGGAGAGCGTGCGCGAGTGAGGGACCCATCCTGAAGGGAACACCATACGTAGTTTGGGACATCGAGACATCCACGAAGTCGGAGTACAAGCGGAAGGCGAACCCGTTCTCCGCTGAGAACTACGTGGTTAGCCAGGGCTGGCAGCGGGGCAACCTGAACGACCAGATGGCGGGCGGGATCACCCCGGGCGTGTACTACCCGGATGGCCCCGACCAAGAGTCCCGCATTGCGGCCTGCAAGGCGCTGCCGAAGGACTGGTTCACGCAGCACCTGAATGGCACGAAGCTGCTGGTAGGCCAGAACATCAAGTTCGATCTGCTGTACGCCCTGGCGAATCCCACCTCGCACGCCGAGACAAACCTGCAAGCGTGGATGGACTACATCAACGCGGGCGGGATGATTTGGGACATTCAGGTTGCGGAGTACATGCTGGCAGGCATGGAGCAATCCAGCCACATGCTTTCCCTGGACGAGATTGCTCCGGCCTACGGTGGCAACGTCAAGCTGGACGAAGTGAAAGCTTTGTGGGAAGCGGGCGTCGATACCATCGACATCCCCGAGGACCTGCTGATGCGCTACCTGACGGGGCGCGACGGCGAGGACGGCTTCGAGGAAGGTGACATCGGAAACACCGAGAGGGTTTTCCGTGGTCAGTGGCTGCGGGCGAAACAGTCCGGCCAGCTGCGCAGCATCCTCCTGGGCATGGGCGCTCTGGTGTTCACCATCGAGTGCGAGCGCAACGGTATGGCCGTGGACAAGCCGCTGGGCCTGGAGCTGGCTGAGAAGCTGGCAAAGCGCCTGGCAGAGGCAACGCTGCAACTGGAAGCGCACCTCCCAGCTGAGCTGCCATTCACCTTCAACTGGAACAGCCGCTTCCACAAGTCGGCCCTGATCTTCGGCGGGAAGGTGAAGTACGACGCCCCGGCCGTGATCCTGGACGACGATGGGCAGCTGACGTACTACCAGAAGAAGGAGCTGCACGTACTGCTGCTGGATAGCAGCACGATGGCCCTCGAAGAGTGGGACGATTGGCCCCGTGCCGACCTGGGCAACCCACCGGAGCCGGTGCGGTTCGCAGGCGGCAAGAACAAGGGCGAGCCAAAGACAAAACAGGTGACGGTGCCGGACATCGCACGCGGCCCCAAGACCCGCATTGAGCCGCACTACTACACCTTCGAGGGCTTCACCAAGCCGGACCCCGCCTGGGAAGGCGCGGACAAGGGCGTGTACAGCACGGCGTCGGAGGTCATGGAAATCTTGACCACGAACACCGACGTGCCGTTCCTGAAGACCCTGGGCGAAGTGGTGAAACTCACCAAGGACCTCGGGACCTACTTCATCACGACTGATGAGGACGGGAACCAGAAGGGCATGCTCACGCTGGTCCAGCTGGACGGGATCATTCACCACATGCTGAATCACACCAGCACGGTGACGGCCCGCCTGTCCAGCTCGAATCCCAACTTGCAGAACATCCCCAAGGGTCAGAAGTCTGACGCCAAGACGCTGTTTAAGTCCCGATGGGGCGAGGATGGCGTAATCATCCAGTCCGACTTCAGCTCGCTGGAGGTGTACGTCCAGGCCATCCTCACGAAGGCCCTGCAACTCATTGCCGACTTGAGGCAGGGCGTGGATATGCACGTCATGCGGCTGTCTGTGAAAGAGGGCAAGGACTACGACGAGGTGTACCGCCTGTGCAAGGGTAAGGATGTGGACCCGGAGCTGCAAAGCGAGTGGGACTACAAGCGTACCGGCGCGAAGGTGTTCTCGTTCCAGCGTGCCTACGGCGCGGGCGTCAAGAAAATTGCACAGTCCACCAAGATGGCCGAGGCGGACGTGCAGGCCCTGGCCGACGCGGAGAACCAGCGCTACCCCGAAATCGAACCGTACTTCGAGGACAAGGCGGTGGAGATTCGGAAGTCCCGTGTGCCCACCGGCCTGATCGTGCAGCACCCGGACATCCCGGGCCTGCAAATCCAGCTGGGCAAGGGCTACAGCGTGACGCCGGACGGCAAGCGGTACTGCTACCGCGAGCACCCGTCGCCCAAGTGGCTCATTGAGCGGGGCAAGGAACGTGCCGGGTTCATGCCCACGGAAATCAAGAACTACGAGGTGCAAGGCACTGGCGGGGAATTCGCCAAGGCCGCCATGTGGTTGTCCGTCCGCGCCTTCTACCACTTCCGCAACTTCGAGGGCCTGGCCCTTCTGGTCAATCAGGTCCACGACGCTGAGTACGCAGACGCCCACCGCAAGGTGCGCAGCAAGGCCGCCGCGCTGCTGCACGTCTGCATGGAAGAGGCCAGCACGTTCATGGAGTGGTGGTTCAAGTGGGAGCTGCCGCTAGGCGTCCCGTCTGACACCGTTTGGGGCAGCAGCATGGCCGAGGAGAACGCCATCGAAGCCCCTGCATTCGACAAAGCAGTACAGGCGCTGCGCCCCTGGGTGCGCAAGCGTTTCATCGGAAATCATCAACCTTCCTGGAGCAATTGATACATGGCATTTGACATTAAGAAAGCAGTCGCCAAGGCCGCCAAGACCACGGACATGAACCAATCGGTGAAGGGCGGCGGCGCGTACACCCCGCCCGCCGAGGGTAAGCCAGGCGTCCGCTTCATCGCGTACGTGGAACTCGGCCCGCAGAAGGAAACCTTCAAGGGCGTGGAACGCATCCGCGAACAGGTCAAGCTGGTATTCGAGCTGCACGGCAAGAAGTGGCCGGTGGATGCGAACGGCCACCCGCCGCGTATGACCATCACCATCGCCAAGTCCCTGAACGAGAAGGCCGCGTTCTTCAAGCTGTTCAAGCAGATGAACTACAGCGGCAAGTTCAAGCACATCGCCGAGATGTTGGGCCAGGACTTCAGCGGCCAGGTGTTCCACCGCAAGGTGGGCGAGGGTGCAGAGCAGAAGGTGTACGCCGGGTTCAAGGACCCCGCCTCCGGCATGCTGTGCATCACGCCGCCGTTCGTGGCGGACGAGGACGGCGAGGACAAGCGCCGCAACATCCCGCCTGCCGTGGCGGACCTGCGCCTGTTCCTGTGGGACTGCCCGGACAAGGAGCAGTGGGCCAGCATCTACATCGACGGTACGTTTGACGATGGCAAGTCGAAGAACGTGTTCCAGGACGCGATCAAGGCCAGCCCCAGCTTCGCCGGTAGCCCGGTTGAGGCCCTGCTGAACGGCGACCCGGACACGGGTGACGACGACGATCCCGAACAGGTGAAGAAGGAAGTCAAGGCAGCGAAGAAGGCCAAGGCTGCCCCGGCGAAGAAGGCGCAGCCTGAGCCGGAGGAAGAGCCTGACGGCACCAACGCCATTCCGAGCGGCGATGACAACCCGCTGGCCGATCTGGAAGACGAGGACGACTGATTGTCGCAACCTGAGTGGCTGCGTAAAGCAGCCTCTCGGGTAGCCGAGCAGGTCCCGGAACCTGTCACCCCGCTGGAGGAAGTAGTGCCCGGCAGGGTAGTCCTGATTGACGGGGATTACCTGGCCTACTTCGCCAGTGGCGGCGACAACATGCGTGTGGACGTGTCCCGGCGAGTCGCCGTGAACCGCCTACACGCGGCCCGGGAGCTGTCCGGCGCGGAGCGTGTGGAACTCCACCTCTCCGCCCGAGCCAGCAACAAGGGCGAGCGATTCCTTATCGCTACCACCCAGCCTTACCAGGGCCAGCGCAAAGGCTCCCGCAGGCCCAAGAACTGGGAGGCAGTGCGGGAATTCCTGGAGACG
The DNA here is from genome assembly GCF_902859705.1 of Achromobacter deleyi. GTDB lineage: Bacteria > Pseudomonadota > Gammaproteobacteria > Burkholderiales > Burkholderiaceae_B > Achromobacter > Achromobacter deleyi. Next base: position 76,599 of record NZ_CADIJO010000007.1, read on the forward strand.
GCTGACGAGGCGCTGCTGCGGGCCAAGCGCATTTCGTGGATGGACCGGGAGGCCGATGACGGGTTCTCCTACGCAGCCTTCGTCGCCCGCAACCCTGTCGAGTCCGTGGTGCATCACACCGCCGACAAGGACATGCAGATGCTCGCGGGCCTGCACATCGCCTGGACTGACTACGCCCGAACGGAAGTTCCCAAGGGCGCGTACGAGGTCATTGGCCCTCATGACGGCAAGGTGTACGGGACCAAATGGTTCTGGATGCAGATGCTCATGGGCGACACGGCCGACCACATCCCGGGTTTCTACAACCTGGGCGAAGCCAAGGCCCGGGAAATCCTCGCGGGCACTACTTGCAACGCCGAGGCGTACGAGGCCGTACACGCCGAGTACGTCCGTCAGAAGGCGGAGCAGTGGGCCGACTACTTCGTGGAACAGGCGGGCCTGCTGTGGCTCCGCGTGACCCATCACCCACATGACTTCCTGCGGGTACTGCCCGAGCACCGCCACCCAGAACTTATCGACGCGGTTCGCCGCATGAACGCCAACATCAAGGAGAAACGTGAAGCGCTTGACCGGTTTAATGGCACGGCTTTCTCCGGGTGAGCCAGGCGCGTGTTGGGATTCCGGGTACTCCGCCAACACGAAGGGTTACCCATGTTGCCGCCTGAACGGCAAGCAGGTGATGGTCCACCGCCAGGTGCTCATAGAAGTCACCGGGGCGGTGGGCCGTGTGGCCCGGCACAAGTGCGACAACAAACGCTGCTGGAATCCGGCGCATCTGGAGTGGGGCAGCGTACAGGACAACGCCCATGACCACCTCAAGCGCGGCGGTGTGATCGTGAAGCTCTCTGCGGATGATGTAAAGGAAATCCGCGCTCTACTGGGGCGCATGCCCCGCAAGGAGATAGCAATACAGTTCAACGTACATAGGTCGAGCATCGACCAAATTGCGAGCGGCCTCGCATGGAGTGCGGTTTGAAGCGGCTCACCGCCTCAATGCTCAAGCCTAAACGAGCACAGATGCTTAAGGAACAGGGTGGACTCTCCCCCATCACTGGCCTCGCAGTTACCGATCCGGTCCTGGATCACTGCCACAAGACGGGCAATATCCGCGCCGTCTTGAACCGCTGGGAGAACGCAGTCCTTGGCCGCTTGGAGAATTGGTCCGCTCGCCTTGGTGGCGGCGTGGACCCGATCAAGTTCCTGCGGGCCGTCGCGGACTACCTGGAGCACCACACGAAGTATCCCGTGGGCATCCTGCATCCGACCCATCGCACCGAAGACGAGAAGCGCCTGCTACGCAACAAGCGTGCCCGCGACACCCGCCGAAAATCCAACATCGAAGCGCGGCGTGCCGCAGCAAAGGACGCCGCTTGACCGCACCCCGCATCCTCAGTCTCGACATCGAGACTAGCCCCGTGCTCGCCTACGTCTGGTCCCTCTGGAAGCAGAACGTCGGCCTGAACCAGATCAAGGAGGATTGGTGCATCCTGTCCTTCTGCGCGAAGTGGCTGGACAAGCCCGATGTGATCTACCGCGACAACAGCAAGCAGCGTGACGTAGAAGACGACCGCCGCCTGCTGCGTGCCCTCTGGAAGCTGCTGGACCAGGCGGACATCGTGGTGGCGCAGAACGGAGTCAAGTTCGACCGGCGCAAGATTAACGCCCGGTTCCTGCTGAACGGCATGCCCCCACCGTCGCCGTTTGTGGTGGTGGACACCATGCTGGAGGCGCGGAAGCACTTCGGCCTTACCAGCAACAAGCTGGAGTACATGACCTCCAAGCTTTGCACCGTGAAGAAGCGGAAGCACGAGAAGTATCCGGGCTTCGAGCTGTGGGCGCAGTGCCTGAAGCGGAACCCCGAGGCGTGGGAGGAAATGCGCGTCTACAACATAGACGATGTGCTCTCCCTGGAGGAGCTGTACCTGATCCTCCGCCCGTGGATCGACGGACACCCCAACGTCGCCAACTTCACCGAGCCGGACTCGCCAGCCTGCCCCAAGTGCGGCAGCGCGAACGTAGTCCAGAAGGGCTACCGGCATACGCAAGTCGGGCGCTACATCCGCTACCGCTGCACAGATTGCGGCGGCTGGTCACGCGGCCGGCAGATGCAGAACACCAAAGATCAACGCAAGAACCTTCTAGTGAGCTGATATGGCAATCGTCATTGGTATTACCGGACTCGCCGGGTCCGGGAAGGACTCGTACGCGTCCGCGCTCAAGCAAGCGTTTCGGGACGTGGGCGTGGAGTGTGTGATTGCTGGCTTTGCCGACCCGCTGCGCCGCATCAGCGCGGACGTGGGGCTGGACCCTTACACGCGCTCCTCCAAGGAGCTGCCACGGATGTTCGAGATGGGCGGCCTCGGCGGGTTCAAGTGGGAGCTGCACCGCGCTATTCAACGTGTCCTTGGGGACCTCCCGCAGAGTGACCGCGACTCGCTCTATGTCAACACGCTGCGGGCCTGCGCGTCACACGTAGGTCGTGAGGGCCGCATTGCTATTAGCCCGCGAGAATTCATGCAGATCATCGGAACCGAGGGCGGCCAGAGCGTCAGAAAGACGCTATGGGTGGACTACCAACGCGGGGCGTGGGCGGCCCTACCCGGGTTTGTGATCGTCCCGGACTTCCGCTTCTACCACGAGCTGGCCCCGCTGGCCGAGGTGCTGAACATCAACCGCCCCGGCATCGACCGGGTGAACGGCCACGCTAGCGAGGATCTGCCCGACCTGCTTACGCGGGCGGTGGTCCCCGTCATTGGGGGTAAGCCCGTCACGTACGTGCTGAACGATCGTGACATCTCCTACATCCAGGAAACCGCCAAGTTGCACGCAGCGATGCTCATCCACAATCACAAGGACTCCATTTGACGATTACCCGCGAGGACACTGCCATGCAGCAGTGCCTTGAGAACGCCGCACGTAACGCGTTCGAGAACAAGTTGGTATGCGCCCTGGAAACGGGCAACCGCGCCGAAGCCCGGCGCGTGTACGCAGAGGCCCAGGACTACCTCACGCAGGAATCCCTGAGCTATCTGAGCCAGATGGCCTCCGCTGATTACGGCGTGGATGTCTCCTATGCCTGAGTACCTAATCCACAAGGCCGTGGAGTTCGCAGCGGTGAAGGTCGGCGTGCGTAAGGCGCTGGGCGTTTCCTCCGTGGATGAGCTGGCCCAAAGCTACACAGCGCAGCGCAAGCACGACGGCTGCAACGCGATTGCTCTGGTCTACCCGAACGCTGACCTGGACCAGCTCCTGTCCCGCACCGGGGAACGGGTCCGATCCTGCCAGCACGTACTCGTGGCGCTGCGCCAGAGGCTGTCCCGCTACTTGGCGGACGGTCACGCATACGCGGTGCTGGGCGAAGTGTGGCAGCCGGGAACGCCGCAGTCCACTATCAGTGGGGACTTCCGCCGGCACGATCCCGCGCCCGAACTGCAGTTCGTGGTGTTTGACATCCTGGACGCCGAGGCATTCAAGGCGGGAGCTAGCCCCACGCCGTTCGAGCAGCGGTACGAGCGGGCCGCCATGCTGTTCCGGGGTGCGCACCCGAAGGACACCGTGCAGCTCTGCGCCACGTACAACCCCGGAACCTACGGCCTGCCACAGCGCATGGCCGATGAGCTGTCCAAGGCGGGCGGCTATGACGGCCTGATCCTCCGCGACCCATCTGCGGGCTGGGTGGCAGGCAGCGGCACGGGCGGCGAAATCATCAAGGTAAAGCCGGTGATGACGCTGGACCTCCGCGTGGTCAGCCTGGAGGAAGGCAAGGGAAAGTACGCCGGGATGCTTGGCGCTTTGGTCTGCAAGGGGCCGAAAGGCACCGTGAAGGTTTCCGGCATGGCCGATGAAGAGCGGGCGCAGTGGTGGGAGAACCCCAACCAGGTGCTTGGCGAAATTATCGAGGTGCAGTGCCTGGGCATCACCCCGGCTGGCTCTCTCCGGGAGCCGCGCTTCAAGGGCATCCGTTTCGACAAGGAGAACGCCGACTTTGAATAACCGCCGCTTCGGCTGGGCCGGATAGTTGATCCGGTCCCAGGCGGAGCACGAGCGCGAGAGTATCCGAAGGGGTGTCGAGCGCGTACGTGCCGAAATCGAAAGCAACGAGCAGAAGGGCAGGGCACATAACAACGCGTACGCGCAGCCGATTTACCGTCGATGGGTAATCCCACTGCGCGACATGATCAAGGAAACCCTAGAGGAGGGGCTGAAGAAGTCGGGGCGCAGGGCCGCTCACATCGCGCTGCTGAAGCCTTTGGACCCCACGGTGGCGGCCTTCTGCGCCGTACGTGTTGTCATCGTGGCGGCCATGCAGGCAGCTCAGAATGCAGAGGACGCGCGAAAGCTGGCGAGCGCAATCGGCAACGTCCTGCACCAGGAGATGATCCTGTCTGTGTTCGAGGACATCAGCCCGGACCTCTTCTATGAAGTCACGAACGACCTGGACCGCCGCCACTCCCACTCCACCACGCACCGATTCAACGCCCTCATGGGAACGGCGCGGAACAACAACCTGGAGTTCCCGCGCTGGCAAAAGGAGGACCGTGAGCAGCTAGGCATGTGGATGCTGGAGGCGTTGCGGGTACTGGGGCTGGTGGATGTGCTGCGCCACAAGACGGCGAAGATGGGGAGGATCAAGGAGCAGTTGGCCGTGTTCCTGACCGATCCGGCCCGCGAGCTGATCGACCGAGTGAAGGGCCTGGTGGAGATTAACCGCCCGTGGCATCTCCCGTGCATTGAGCAGCCCAAGGACTGGGTGGCGTTCAATGACGGCGGCTGGCACAGCAACGAGATGCGGCGGACGATGCCGTTCTGCGTGAACATCCGCCGCGTGCGGAACATGGACCTGCTGGACCGCATCAAGGCGGCGGACCTATCCCGAGTCCTCCCCGCGATCAACCATCTGCAATCCGTACGCTGGGCGGTGAACCGCGACATGCTGGAGGTGGTCAAGCGCATCTCGGACTCTTCGCTGGACCTCAAGGAGGCACTTAGCGAGAAAGGGCCGGACGCACCGGAGCGACCTGAGTGGCTGAACGCGGATGGCAAGACGAAGGAAGGGATGACGCCGGAGCAGGAGGCGGAGTTCAAGCAGTGGAAGCGGGCTATGGCCCAGTACCACACGACCCGCAAGTTGCGCGGCCAGCGGTGGGGCCGCCTGGCTTGCGCCCTCCGGGTAGCGTCCGAGTACAAGGACTACGAGGCCCTGTACTTCGTGTACCAGGCCGACTTCCGAGGCCGCCTTTACGCACAGTCAACAGGCATCAGCCCGCAGGGCAGTGACCTACAGAAGGCCCTGCTGCATTTTGCTGACGGCAAACCGCTGAACACGCCGCAGGCCGTCCGCTGGTTCAAGATCAACGGGGCTAACCGCTTCGGCGTAGACAGGCGGGACCTGGACGCTCGCGTGGCCTGGGTGGACGAGCAGCAAAAATTCATCCTGATGTTCGCGGACGATCCCGTGGGCAACAACGGTTGGACCCAGGCGGACAAGCCGCTCCAGTTCTTGGCTTGGGCGAAGGAGTACGCGGCCTGGGTGCGGAACCCGGCGACGTTCGTATCTCGCATCCCTGTGGGCCTGGATGGCAGCTGCAACGGCTTGCAGCACTTCAGCGCAATGCTGCGCGACGAGGTGGGCGGTAAGGCCACCAACCTGATTCCGTCGAAGCTTCCCAACGACATCTACGCCCAGGTGGCTGGGGTGACGCAAGTGAAACTCACCGACCTCGAAGTGCAGTCGTTGTGTGCGCGGGATCAAACATACCGGGAACTGTGGATGCGCCACGGCATAAACCGGGGACTGGTGAAGCGTTCGGTTATGACACTGCCCTATGGGTCCACTCGGTACTCCTGCGCGGACTTCATCGTGGAGGACTACCTGCGCGAGGGTAAGGCGGAGGAGTTCGAGCCAGCCCAGTACGCCAGCGCGGCAAATTTCCTTAGCCATCCCGTGTGGGATTCCATTGGCGAGGTGGTTATTGCAGCATCAGGCGCGATGTCTTGGCTTCAGAAGTGCGCAACGGCCATCATAAAAGCCGGGAATTCACAGATTGACTGGGTAGCTCCTAGTGGGTTCCCGGTAACTCAGGTCTATAACCAGCGTGAGGAAATCCGGATCAACGCGAAGTTGTTCGGCGGGTGTCGTCTGTGGGTTCATAAGGAAGTGGACGAGCCTAAAGCTTCTGGGCACAAGAATGGGCTGGCTCCTAACTTCGTGCATAGCATGGACGCAGCACACCTCACGCTTACGACCCTCGCTTGCAAGGATGCGGGGATTAATTCACTGGCGATGATTCACGACGACTACGGGACGCATGCAGCGGATACCCAGCGGTTGTACGAGATTATCCGTAAGACATTCGTGGAGATTTATGAGCGGAACGACCCTATCCAAGACTTCTTCGGCCGTTACGAGGGCCTACCGTCGCCTCCGGGGCGCGGTAGTCTCGATCTTCAGCAGGTCCTCAAAAGCGAGTTCTTCTTTGCCTGACCGGTCCTTTGGTCATGTTGCGTACCGAAATGATTCAGTACCCATAGAGACGCAGGAAAAGCCGAAGGAGGTATTCCTGGTGCGTCTGGATGAGGACGCCTACAAGGAGCTGCTGAAGAATCTGGGCGGGGCAGCATTGCCCGCCGTCACTTCGCAGACCACTGAGCTGCAAGCAGGCGAGCAGATTGGGGTCCAACGCGTGCTCAGGGTACTGCGGGATGGCTTCGTTTATTCCCGCCAGTAGCTGGAACGGAGAGCAGCGTTGCCAGGTGCGTGAGGCATTCACACGCCACTTCGAGCACATGACCTCCTTGGGGCACCCATTCGCAGCCCACGCCTCCGTGGATGAGGGCTGCGAGGCTATCGCCCAGGGCTACATCAAGGCGGTAATCGCCGCCGAGTATGTCATCGTCTACGACACAGGCAACCTCTGGTACAGCAGTGCCCTGCTCCTTTTCGAGGAGATGGTGGTACGTCTGGGAGACGCGCCGGGTGCCGTGAGCGAAGTCCCAGCTTTGCTGGACGAGCTGGCGGGGTTGTACGGATGTGCCGGGGTTATCTCAGGAAACGCTATTGCGCGCCCCGGGCTTACCCGCGTCTACGGGAAGGCCGGGTATTCACCGGTCGCAACACGTTTCTATAAGGAGATACCCATTGAGCGGAGCAGCGAAAGCCCTCAAGAAGGTGGTTAGCAAGGTTGACCCGTTCACCGCGAAGGTAACGGATGGTCTGTTGGGTTCGGCAGGTCTACCCAACATCACAGGCAATGACGGCGGCAAGGCAGACGAGGCCCGCCGCATGGCGGAAGAGCAGGCCCGCGTCCAGCTGGAGGCGGCCAATCTTCAGGCGAACGCCACCACGCAGGCGGCGCAGGCGCAGTCCAGCGTCATCCGCGACCAGGCCGCAGCCGCCACGGCTGCTCAGGTGGCAGCCATCAACCAGAACGCGCTGGCGGCGCAGCTTGCCAGTCAGGCCCAGGCCGCCCCACAGGAAAACCTGTCGCCGGACGTGCAGCTGAATCTGGGCGACAGCTCCGACCCCCGGCGCAAGTACCGGGGGGCCAGCCAGGCCAGCATCGGCGGCACCGCTGGCGGGGCACCGATCCGCCTATAACGGATGGTCGGAACAGTAAAGGATGCCTGGACCAGCAGCGAACAAAAACGTCAGCCGCTGCTGACCCGGGCGCAGCGATACGCTGCGTACACCATCCCGATCATTTGCCCCCCTGACGGGTACGACGAGCAAGCGCAGGAACTCCAGACCGACTACCAAGCGGTAGGAGCGCTCGCAGTCAACAGTCTTTCCAACAAGCTAATTCTCGCCCTGTTCGCGCCGTCTCGCCCGTTCATGCGCTACGACATCCCCGCCGACATCCTGGCAGAGCTGGGTGAGCAGGTCGCCGATTTGCAGTCCTACCTGTCTGCCGCCGAGCAGAACAGTATCAAGCTGCTGGACCAACTCAGCACACGCCCGCGTCTCTACGAAGCCGTGCGAAATCTGACCGTGACGGGTAACTGCCTGCTGATCCTTGGCAAGGACAAGTCCACGCCCATCCGGGTTCTGGGCCTGAAGAAGTACACGGTGAAGCGCAGCATGTCTGGCAAGGTGGTGGAAATCATCATCAAGCAGACGTTGCGCTTTGACGAGCTGGACGCCGATGCGCAGCAGTTTCTGCGCCAGGGCGGTCCCAAGCTTGCCAAGTACTCCAAGATGGACCCGACCGACCCGCGCACTTGCGGGGACGTGGATTGGTTCACATGGGTTCAGCTGGGCGAGGACAAGAAGTACAGCGTCACGTCCTACGTGGACGAGCACCCGCTGCCGGACTCCTTCAACGGGTCCTATACCGAGGAGGAGCTGCCATACCGCGCCCTGACGTGGGAGCTGCCTGACGGCCAGCACTACGGCATCGGACTGGTGGAGCAGTGCGCGGGTGACTTCGCGGCAATGTCCACTCTGTCGGAAGCGCAGCTGCGTGCCGCCATCCTGGCGTCGGAATTCCGCTGGCTCTGCAACCCCGGCGGCATGACCCAGCCGGAGGACCTGGAGCAGAGTGAGAACGGCGCAGCGATCCCCGGCGTGGAGGGCGATGTAGTTGCCCTGAGCGCGGCAGGGGCGGGTATTGCGCAGGGCCTCCAGATCATGGACGCGGTGCTGTCCAAGTACGTGAACCGTATTGGGCGGACGTTCCTGCTGGGTTCCAGCGTGGTCCGGGACGCCGAGCGCGTGACGGCCGAGGAAATCCGGATGCAGGCGCAGGAGCTGGAGACTTCGCTGGGTGGCGTGTACTCGCGCCTCGCCATCGACTTCCAGCTGCCGCTGGCGTACTGGCTGGCGGCGATGCTGGGCGTAAAGCTCAGTGGCACGGCCCTGCGCCCCACGATCATTACAGGCCTGGACGCGCTCTCCCGCAACGCCGACCTGGACAACCTGAAGCTCTGCATTATGGACTTGGCGCAGCTTCAGGCAGTTCTGCAAGGCCCCCTCGCGGTCGTCCTCAACGCCACGGCCATCTCCGCTGCAATCTTCGCGGGGCGCGGCGTGGACTCGAAGCAGTACGTGAACCCGCCGGAGGTTCAGCAGCAGCTCGCGGAGCAGCAACAACAGCAAGCACTTGAACAAGCAGCCGCTGGCCCCGTCGCCAAGGCTACCGTTGAACAACCTCAATAAGGACCTGAATGACCACTGAAGCGATCCAGACTTCTACCGCGACCCCGGCAGCTACCGCCGCCGCGCCCACCCAGGCGGGCCAGGAGGGCAGCACCCCGCAGGTGACGCAACAAGTCACCCAACCCGCCGCTAAACCGGCGGCCCCCGCAAAGGAGGCCGCCGCGTTTGGCGCGACCCAGTCCTACGAGAAGACCGGCAACGTAAACCTGGACACTGCCCTCGCCTGGGCCGGCTCCTTGGGCTTGGACGGCGACACGTCCCCGGAGATGCAGGAGGCATTCAAGGGGAACTTTGGGCCGCTGCGTGCTCTTCTGGCTACCAAGGACATCCCGGGCGCTGAGGCGTATCTGGCCTTGGCAGAGTCTGGTTTCAAGGAGTTTACGGCGGCGGCCGGGGAACGCCAGGCTGCCGTCCAGGGCATGGTGGTGCAGGTCGCGGGTAGCGGTGAGGCGTGGGCTGAGGTGATGGCGTGGGCAGGGGAGAACGCCGAGCAAGAGGAGAAGGACGCCGTGAACTACGCCCTGGCTAAGGGCGGATTTTTGGCTGAGGCCGTCGCTCAAGCGCTGGTGTCCAACTACCGCCAACAAGCAGGCGTCTCCAGCCCGCCCCGACAGACGGCCGCCCGGGATACCGCCGCAGCCACGCCTGCCGCTGGCACCCACGGGCCGTTGTCCCCGAAGGAGTACACGAAGGCCGTTAGCGAACTACGCAAGAGCCTTAAGGGCAAATCCCTGGAGGGCAGCCAGGAGTACACCGCTTTGCAGAAGCGTCGCGCCGCCTGGCGTGGCTAATAGCTAGACCGTCCTGCGGGACAAAAGGGCCAGTTCGGGAAACCGGGCTGGCCCTTTTGCGTTCTGGCTCCAGCGATTCAGTACCCAGTTAGACACAAGCCCGTGTCAATCCCAAGAGCCTAAAGCGTGGCAGGACATGACACGCGCATAACAATTACAAGGAACCCACACATGGGTATTAGCGTTACCAACATCACCCGCCCGGGTGCTGTACTCCAGGTCGGCAACAACACCCAAATCGGCTCCGCGCCGAGCGCCACCAACCCGCTGGCCCTCCATATCGAGGAGTACGGCGGTGAAATCGAGGGCACCATCGCCCGCATGTCGATCATGCACAACTTCATCCCGGTGCGGTCGATCCAAGGCACGTCCACCATCTCCAACTTCCGCGTGGGTGAATCGGCCCTCTCGAAGGTTACTCCTGGCACTGCGCCGGACGGTGCGGTGGTGCAAGCGTCGAAGGTCCGCCTGACCGTGGATACCCTCATCAATGCACGCGCCATGGTGCCGCTGTTGGATGACTTTCAGAACAGCTATGACGCCCGTTCCGCCATCGGCCAGGAGCACGGCAAGAAGTTCTCGAAGTTCATCGACCAGGCGTTCCTGAGCATGGCAATCAAGGCCGCCGAAATCACGAATATGGCCGAGTACCCGGCAGGCTGGCAGGGCGGCACCACGCAGACGTTCGACGCTGCGGGGCAAGAGGGCGACCCGGCCGCGCTGGAAGACAAGCTGGGCGACATGTTCGCTCAGATGGAAGAGAAGGACGTGGACCCGATTTCCGAGGACGTGGTACTGGTCCTGCGCCCCAAGCAGTACTACACGCTGCTGAAGAACGACCGCCTGGTTGACCGCCAGTTCATTCTGTCGGACGGCACCGAGATTCGCACCAAGTCGCTCAACGTGTACGGCGTGCCGGTCTACAGCTCCAACAACTTGCCTAAGGGCGTCATCACCGGCCACTACCTGTCCAATGCAGGCAACGGTAACGCGTATGACGGCGACTTCAGCAAGGTCGTTGCCGCTGCATTCTCGCCCCGCGCTTTGCTGGCAGGCGAAACCATCCCGCTGACCCCGGACGTGTTCTATGACCCCATCACCAAGATGTGGTACATCGACGCGCACACCTCGTTCGGCGTGACGACCAATAACCCCGCCTTCGCGGCCGTACTCAAGGCCAAGTAAGCCATCAAGCAATCCCGATAGCCCGGTTTCCGAAAGGAGCCGGGCTATTTTTCGTTAGGAGGGTAGATGTCGGCTATCACGCCGCTTTCTGTCGTTAATGCTTGCCTGAAGTCGATGGGGGAAACGCCACTCAACGCGCTAGACCCGGACCATCCGTACGTGCAGACAGCCCTGAATGTCCTGGCCGACTCCAACACGCTGGAGCAGCAAGTCGGCTGGTGGTTCAACACGGACTACGTGGACCTCGCACCGGACCCCCACACGGGCTTCGTGTACGTCCCGGCCGACGCGCTGAACCTGGAGTGCGACAACACGCTGCTTACGCAGCGGGGTAATCGTCTGTGGGACCGGGCGGAGCAGACGTTCGCTATCTCGCAGTCTGTGACGGGGAAGTTGACCCGGGAAATCCCGTTCAATGACCTCCCCAAGAACGTGCAGCAAATGGTGTCGCTCCGCACGCAGCTGGACTTCCAGAACAGTTACGACGCGGACGACTCGAAGTACAAGAAACTCTACGCGGCGTACAACCAGGCCTACGCACGCGTCCGCCGCGTTCATATCCTGAACCAGCGGATCAATATGTTCCACTCGCCCAGCGCTGCGCGTGCTCTGGCCGCTGTCCGTCCCGTGATGCAACCAGGCCGGGCACTGTACCCGCATCGGATTCGCTGATGGCTAAGGTAGCGTCGAGCTATTCCAGCATCACTCGCGGAGTCTCCGAACAGGTCCCCCAGGACCGCCTAGCGGGGCAGAACTGGGAGCAAGTGAACATGGTGTCCGACCCCCGCCGAGGCGTAGCCCGCCGGCACGGGTCCGTCACTATGGACGAGAAGGTGCTGGGCCTACCCCAGCTCACAGGGGGGCAGTACGCCTACCTGCGGAACTACCGCGAATACAGCTTCTTCCTGGGCGGTACTGAGTACAGTCTGATCTACCAGGCAGGCGAGCGTCCGTCTGCGGACACGCTGCCGTTCTGCTTCTGCCACAACAAGGTGACGGGCAAGTTCCTGTCAGTCACGATGAACGAATCCTCCCCAGGTGCGCTGGATTCTTGGCGGTACGGCGGCCTTTCCGCAGTCACTACCGTGGGCCGCTACGTGGTGATGGCTTCAAACCGTGTGGGGCCGGGGCACTCCTCTGTGGACCAGTACGCTGCTCACTCCACGGAGGCGGTGGCCTGGGTGCGGGGCGGGGCCTACAGCCGTACGTTCCGCGTCACGTTGAAGCGTGCCGATACCGGGGCGACGGTGAACGTGGCCTACACCACTATGGCGTCCAGCTACCCTGCGCTACTGGACACTTCCGACATTGTGCAGGAAGGGAATCCCAACTACGCGAAGCAGGTCAATGACCGCGTGAACGCCTACAACTCCGCGTCCAATAAATGGATTGGGGACGCCCAGGCGAGCGTGCAGCCGCAGAACATTGCGGCGCAGATCGGGGCACAGTTGACGGCCAGCGGGTTCACCAATTTCTCGCTGAATGGAGGCTCGCTGATCCTGTCCAATGTGGCGGAGCTGTCCGTGAACGACTCGGGCGACGGTTCGCTGTTCCGGGCGGTCCACAACGAGGTGGACGACCCCGCCAAACTGTCTACCGTTCACTGGACCGGTAAGGTCGTCAAGGTCAAGCCCAAGGGCACCGACGACGCCTATTACATGGTTGCCAAGATCGACACGGGTTCCACGGGCACGGTGCGGTGGGAGGAGGGCGCAGCCCAAGTGGTGAAGCCTGGTCAGGTGTTCGCCCTTGCCACGGTGTCCGAGGATGGGCGCACGCTGGTGATTGCGGACACCCCTGCCCAACTTGCGACGGTCACAGGAACGCCTGTGCCGGGGTACAGCGAGAGCCGGGTGGGCGACCTGGCGGCGAAGGGCGCGGTGCCCTACTTCTTCGGCCGCCGCATCACGCTGCTTACCGTGTTCATGGACCGCCTGGTCATAGTGGCGAACGGTGTGGTCTTTATGTCGCGGGCCGGGGACTACTTCAATTGGTTCCGGAACTCCATGCTGCGGCAGGATGCGGATGATCCGATTGAGGCGTACGCACTGGGCGCGGAGGACGACATCATCACCCGCTCTGTCACCTACAACAAGGACCTGTTCATGTTTGGGGAGCGGAATCAGTACTCAGTAAGCGGAAGGATCGCGCTTACACCCCAGACCATCGCCATATCCACGGCGGCGGGTGAGAAGGACTCTGTGACGGGGCAGCCCATTGTGGTCGGCAACCTGCTGTTCTACGGCAAGTACGAGGCGGCCCCTAACCAGGACGGCCCCAGCCCGTACAGCGGCAGTGTCTCCCAGTTTCAGCTGGGCCTGTTCGAGGGCAGCCCGGAGACGTATCTGGTCAGCCAGCAGCTGGACAAGTACATCCGGGGCCGCCCCACGCAGTTCGCTGCTTTGCCGTCGCCTCACACCGTATTCGTGCGCACGGACGGCTATGACCGTGGCGTGTACACGTACCGATTCATTGACCAGCCCGGCAGCCAGTCACGTGTATTCGATTCGTGGTCCCGCTGGGAGTGGTCCCCTGTGGTTGGCCGGATCATCAGCATCACGGTCTACAAGGCAACCTTATACGTCTACACGATCCGTGAGAACGCGCGGGGGCCCTGGGTGGCGTGCGAACAGTTCGTCATGGACTCGGACCAGTCGGCCCGGCCTTACCTGGACGCGCAACGGCCCCCCACCGAGTACGCCTCCGGGGGCGGCTTCCTGGATGCGGCCGACCCATCCGTGCTGGGCGATGTGCATGTGGCGGCCTCCCAAGGTTCTGATGCGGCATTCCTGGGCGCTGAAATTGCGAAGTTCCATGACTTCTACGCGGCCGAGCTGCAAGGCGGCACGCGCCCTGGCGTGGTAGGCATCGGGTTCTCCGGTGCGCTACAGATTACGTCTCCGTTTGTGCGGGACCAGAACGACCGGGCGCTAGTGAACGGCCGGTTGGTGGTGAACCGCTACACGCTGTCCGTCACCAAGACCTCCGGCCTGGACGCTTACCGCATCGACATGGCGGGCGCGGCGCGGGTGTTCGGGTTCAACGGCCGCCGCGTGGGCCTGAGCAATAACCAGGTAGGCCGCCAGCCCACGACTACCGCTACGGTTGACGTCCCTTGCGGCCGGGCGAACACGGAGCACCGTATGGAGTTCCGCACCCGTGCGTGGCTCCCGGCAACCATCTCCGCTATAGAGTGGGTGGGCCAAATCTTCAACAACACCCGGCGAGTCTAGGAGGATAGATATGGTGTGGATGTTCGCGGCGCAAGCTGCGCTCCAGATCGGCCAGGGATACATGGAGAACGTCACGCGGGACACGCTGGCTCGCGGCCAGCGGGCGATTACCCGCTCCAACACGGCCTCCACCAACCTTGTCAATCAAGCTAATGCGGACGCGGCGAACAGCCTGCGCTCCGCCAATAACTCGTTTGCAGCTGCGCAAGCGACCCTGCAGAACACCCTCCGCTCCATCGGCAATCAGGAAAAGATGCGGGTGTTTGGGCAGCAATACAACGCCCTGGAGACAAACCAAAGCCGCATGCTGGACGGAATGGTGCGGGGGAAGCTCTCCGCCCGCCTAAAGGGCGCGGCCGCGCTCGGGGCGCTGCGTGCAGACGCCGCGGCTCGGGGGGTGGGCGGCTCTAGCAGCGAGCTGATGCGGTCGGTCCTGTCGCTCCAAACTGGGGCAGCCATTACCACGGCTACGGACAACGAGCGGTACGTCCAATTCGACGCACTCCTCCAGAAGCAGGGCCTCATTCGTACCGCAGTGAACAGCCAGGATCAAGGTCAGAGCCTGCCCAACCTGGACTACGGCATCAACATTGCCCCGACTGTGTTTAATCCGATCACCTCGCTGGACTACCAGGGAGGGGCAATGGGCCGCGCTGTGTCAGGCTGGCTGGGCGGGCAGGGCGTCAGCACGCTTACGAAGATGCTGGGCAGCCTTGGCGGCCAAGAGAAAAGCAGCTACGTGCGAGCTGGCCCCGCAGTGTCCCAGGTAGACCTGGGCGGGGGTAAATATTTCACAGGAGCATAAATGGCAGGCGATTACGGCCTAGACAGCGGCGGGAACGTCGTCATTCAGCAGGTTACGGATGCAGGCCAGGGGCCTGCGACCCGCTTGGGCGGCGGGGGCAGCGGGGGCTTTACCTCGTTTGCTCAGGCCCCACAAGCTCCCGGTGCCGACTTCAGCGGCGCGGCGGAAACCAGCATGCGTACGCTGGAGGCCATCAACAAGATGGCACAGGGCGCGCTGGCCCCACTCATCGCAGCAGAAGAGCAGCGGCAGTACTACGACGGCATGTCCCAGGTGGCTCAGGGTAAGTCCCTCCTGGAGATTCAGAAAGAACGGCCCTGGTACACGAAAATATTCGGACCTTCCGCCACGGTGCGCGGCGCGCAGGCAATGACCCTGATGGGGACATTGGACACAGCAAAGGCGGACTTCCTCGGGCAGATGCCGGAGCTGCGCAAGCAGACACCGGACGCCGTACGCAAGTACCTGTCTGACCAGGTGCGGCAGATCGGGAGTACCGGCGACCAGTCGATGGACGCGATGGTACAGGCGAAGCTGGCCGAGCAGTGGGGGCCGATGCTTGACCTCCACATGAAGCAGCATGTCGCGTACGTACAGGAGCAGAACGTAACCGCGTTCGGCAATGGACTGGTAACGGCGGGGGACTCGTTCCAGCAAACTCTCGGAGTGGGCGGCGGGTTCTACACGCCGGAACAGGTAAAGGCCGAGCAGGATCGGGCCACGAGCGCGTTCGCGCCTATCCCTGGCATGACGGACGAGGCTTGGGCCACGACTACGGCGCAGGGCCTTCAGGCTAACTTGATGCGCGGCAACTTCGGCATCTACGAGGCGTTCAAAGGCACGGCGGAGTGGAACAAGCTCCCGCTCAATGCTCGAACGCAACTGGAACGTATGCAGCCATATGCGGTGCAGTGGGCACAGAAGAACGCCCCGATGTTCCGGGAGGATGCCAGTAACACCGCCGCCCTTGAGGTCGCACTGTCGCAAGGCTCGGGTCCTCAAACGCTGGACGCCCTGCACAATTATGTGCAGCAGGAGAACGATAAGTTCATGCGCCAAAGCGGCAGCGGCTCGCCCAAGTTCACCAACTCGGACATCGAGCACATGGACAAGCTCTGGTACAAGGGGCGGGAATTCCTGGAGCGGCAGCGGGCGGCTGCGTACACCGCGTACCAGAAGGGCGAGCTAGAAAAGACCGACGCCGTGGCGCAGAAGGAGCAGGTGCTGCGGGCGGTGAACGACGGCGGCTCTGCCGCGCCAGTGGCGATGAATAACCTCTCGCCGGACATCATCCAGCAGACGCTGCTGGAGACGCGCCTGGGCATGGAGAACTCGCCCAACAAGGCCGACCTGACTACCTGGCTGCGCAAGCTGGCCCCGGCCGCCCAGTTCGGCAAGAAGATGGTGGACACCGCACTATCGGAATCGCTCACCGTGGACGCGAACAACTTCTTCGTCCAGGGCACCCCGGTTACGGACCAGATGCGCCGCTCCTTGTCTTACATGCAGATCATGGCCGGAGCGCCCAATGGGATGGCCGGCCTGGCTGCATACGTGGGGCCGGAGAATGCCGCGAAGATGGCGTTCATGTCGAAGCTGGCCCCAGACCTCTCGGACAAGTCAGCGGTGGACGCCGCCCGTCAGGCCGTGCAATCCGGCTGGGACGCCCCAGTAACGGCAACGGACAAGAAAGCCGTGGCTGCTTACCTGAGCGACCAGGACCCCGGGTTCATAAAGCGGAACATCCCGCTGTTCGGCCCCGGGGCGCTGTCTGGCTATGAGCTGAACGACGACAGCAAGGCCCGGATGGTCCAGGACTTGGCCCCCAACGTGGCCCGCTTCGTGCGGGGCATGGGTATGTCCCATGAGCAGGCCGTGGCTCTGGCCTTCACCCAGATGTACGGCGCCAGCTCGGACGTGGACTTCGTGGACGGTACGTATGTGCCCGGCTCACCCGCCTCTCAGGGCGGTGGCCTGTTCGCCACGGTATCCGCCAAGGTGGGTGGAATGTCGCAGCTGTCCGAGGACTACCAAACCGCGCTCCGCAACGTGCTGAACGACAACATGGGCAAGCAGATTGGGAGGTCCCCGATCAACCCCATCAAGGACCTAACGGCGGCGGATAAAGCAGCGAACACCGCAGCCCGAACTACCAACGGCCTCCTGTCAGCTATCCCATTTGTGGGTGAGCGCCTGGGCGAGACGTTCAACGATACCGGGAAGCTGGCCCCGAGTGTCGATACCTTTGACCCCAACGACTACAAGACTGTCTCCGGGATGGCTACGGGGGCCGGCATTCTGTTTATGTCGCGGGTCCCGAAGTCGGTGGACAAGGGCCTCAAACCGGTGACGGTAATGATTACGGCGGACCAGGTTCTGGCGGAGATGGATGCTATCCGGCGCAAGAATGCTGGGCGTGCCGCACCCCGCCAGATCACGGCCCCGTTCTCGGACGCGGCTACGGCGGCAACCAGCATTTTCAAGTAGCAGGCAACCTAGGCGGGATTCGATGAGTCCCGCCGACGATGCCCGTTAATTCATAACAGGAGGTCCATGGACCCTATCGGTATTCGCAACAACAATCCCGGCAATATCCGCACCAGCGGCTTGGAATGGGAAGGCGCAGTAGGCGAGGAAGGCGGCTTCGTGAAGTTCGACGGCCCCATCGCTGGAGGTAAGGCCCTCATCAAGAACCTGATGGCCTACAACACGAAGTACGGGCTGGACACCGTGGAAGGCATCATCGGCCGGTGGGCACCCTCGGTAGAGAACAACACCAGCGCCTACGTGGATGCGGTGGCGAGCGGCATGGGAGTCGGGGCGAAGGACCCGCTGGACATGCGCAGCCCCGCCGTGCTGGCGAAGCTGGCGGGCCTCATCTCCCGCCACGAGAACGGCGGGGATCACTTCGACCCCGAGTTCTTCGGCAAGGTTGCGGAGTCCGCGGTGCAGGGTGCGGCCATTGATCCGCTGACGAAGGCGTACATGAATACGGCGAAGGCCCCCTCGTTCACCAAGGCGGTGCAGCGCGCCGATGCGCTGGGCGAGCACGCCCCGGTGGACTTGGCGGCTGCTGCGGACGCCTCAGCGTTTAAGCAGCGGTTCCCCGATTCCGTGGACGGCCCCTCCCTGTACGAGGCGGATGCGCAGCGGCTGACGAATAAGCAGCTGGGCGTGGGCTTCCGCGAGTCCGTGATGGATTCGCTGGTCCACAACACGGTGACAAACAAGCTGATTGAGCTGGCGGGGCGCGGGGAGTATGACCCCGACTTCAACCCGATGAGCGAAGAAAACAAGCAGCGCACCATCAAGGCTGGTGTATACGGCAACGACAACCTGATGGACTACGTGAACGCATCGCGCAACGCGCAGGACTTCAGTGAGCGCCTGACCACCGCGCAGGAGCGGCAGGACGTGCAGCGGCGCATGAGCAACATGGAGGGCCTGTCCTTCGCCAGCGCCATTGCCGGGCAGCTGGTCGGCGGCATCGCTGATCCGGTCGCGGTCGTAGCAACGGTCGGCTTGGGTGCGGCAGTGGCCTCTGCCCGCAGCGCGGCTGCCGCCGGGCGTGCGCTTTCCATTGCACAAGGCGCAGGTGTGGCCGCCGTGGAGAACATCGCGGTGGGGCAGGTGCTGGAGAAGGCGGACAACCAGCGCTTCTCCTGGGGCACGTTGTTCGAGCAAGGCATTACGGGCGCGGCACTGGGTGCCGTGGGTGGTTTGTTGGTAGACCCGAAAGGCCGTCCGCATATAGACCCCACGCAGCAGGTGAACCCCGAAGCGGCCCCTGTGCTCAACGCAGCCGCACGGGCGGTACGGGAGGTCATTGACCGCAACGTGAGCAAGGCCTGGGAAAGTGGGCAGGTGAACGGGCGCGGCAGTCTGGGAGAGGCATTCGTTGATCACTCGTACAGTACCAACTACGACGACCTCACTACCCACTCCGTGCCTACGCTGGGCCAGGCCCGTGTTAGCCCGCTGGAGGAAGCCCGCGCCCGGGTGCTGGACAAGCAGATCGACACGCTGGAGTCCGAGCGGGTGGAGCACGTTGCGAATGCGGCGGGCGCAGCGGAGCGCGGCGACGTTCGTGCGGCCCGCCAACAGATTGAGGAGCTGAAGCGGCAGCTACCCACGCCGGATGACCGCAAAGCCCTTACGCGCCACTACCAGGACCAGGGCATGAAGTTCAAGGACGCCAAGGCTCGGGCGGGCAAAGAGTTGGACGCGAAGAAGGCGGACCTTGAGGCTGGGATGCAACGGGTGCAGGATGGCATCGACCAGAATGCGAAGGCGGAGCAATCCACGCAGCGCCTGCAACAGGTGGACAAGGAGCTGGATGCCTTGCGGAAAGAGCGCGAGGGGGTGGCGGCACCTCAGACGGGCCGCACCGTACTTAATCGCGCTCTGGAGGCTGCGTTCGCCGTGCAGCGCGAACGGGCCACCCTCACCCCGCCTCCGCGCACTGCGCCGCCGCCCACGGACGCCCCTTCCATCTCCGTTCGTGCGGAGTTGGCCCGTATCGCGGACGAGGCCACGGACCCGATGATTCGTACGCTGGCGGGCCGGCTGCGCGAGCAGCGCCTGGCGGACGCCCGGATTTACCAGCGGCCCCCGGAGGAGATTCGGAAGCTTACAGACGGCAAGGGCCAGGCTTACTACGACCCTGCCGCCGGTTCCGTGAATTGGTCCCACGACGCCCCGGACCATGTGCGCCTCCATGAGATTGCTCACGCGGCAACCTACGATGCGCTGCGCTTGGGCGAGGCGCACCCGGAGTCCACCGTGGGCCGCATTCGGGCCGAGCTGGATGAGCTGCGCCAGGATATGCAGAAGCTGCACGGCAACGCGCCCGAGGGCATGACCCGCTACTACTTGGACTCTGTTGAGGAGTTCGTGGCCGGGCTGTACTCAGGCAACTCGGACTTTATTCAACGGCTGGCCGCGACAAAGCTAAAGGACGGGGAGTCGCTGCTGAGTCGTACGGTGCAGCTGGTGCGTACGCTACTGGGCCTCGGGCCGCAGGACACGAACGCGCTGCTGAAGGCACTGGACCTAAGCGACAAGCTGATCGCCTCTGACCTGCCCAAGGCGGGCAGCGGCGGGAAGCTACTGTTTCCTGCAAACGAGAAGCTGCCCCTGAGCACCCGCGAGCAGGTGTTGAAGGAATCCCTGGAGGCGATTGGAGAGGACCTAGACCCGGCCGCGAAGGTGACGGCGGAGCGCGGGCAGAAGTGGCTGGAAAAAGCCCCCACATGGTTCGACAAGGGCAAGACCTGGGCGTACTCGCCTGGCGTGGCGTTGTCTGGTTCTAAGTCAAAGATCGCCCGAATCGCGGGCAGCGTGTTGTTCGAGAACTCGCTAGGGAGCGGGAAGCGCAACAGCACCGTAGCCATGAACTACGAACTGTTGCAACGCGGCTACCGGGACCCGTACTTGATGGCCGTCCGTGAGGACATGGTGGGTCTGATGTCGGCGAAGGAGCGAGCCGACTACATGTTCCTGGGCGGCGCACGTAAGGCCGTGCAGCGCATTTCTACCCAAGTGGCGGAGGAGCGTGCCCGGATGCGCCAGGCCGCCAAGGCAGGGCAGCAGTACGTGTCCCAGGCTCCGGAGCAGGTGCAGCGCATCGCCAAACAGATGGATGCTCAGATCGAGCAGATGGTGGGTGATGGCCTGAAGGCCGGCAACCCGTACGCTGGCACGGTGAAGGGTTCTGGCACGACGGGCTTTATGCCCCAGGTTTGGAAGTGGGACAAGTTCGGGGATGCCCTGCGGAGCGACCCGAAGGCCTGGGAGGCCCTGCGCAAGAACTTCACGGAGCAGTACGTGGAGCGGAACGTGGATCCGGTTATCAAGGAGCTGGTTGCGGGCGGTGCGGACGCCGAGCAGGTTGCGGCAGCGCGCAAGCGGCTGATGGAGCAGGTTGAGCATCAGGTAAACACGCGGATGGGCGAGTCCGTACGCGATCCGGACACCCGCACCAACATGGACTCCGGCAAGTTCGAGACGATGGCCGCCGAGCTACTGACCGAGAATTTCCAAGGAACGCCCGTGACGGACAAGGTGGCGGCAGAGTTCCGCCGGCTGCTGAACGAGAAGATCGAAGACCGCAGCCGTACGGAGTTCGACCTGCTGCGCGAGGTGGAGGGCGTGCGCTTGCTGGACTACGTGGAGCACGACGTTGTGTCCACCATTCAGCACACCGCGCACAGGTTCTCCGGTCAGAATGCCATGGCAAAGGTGGGCTTCAAGGGCTACGCGGACTTCGAGGCCCTGCTGACCCTCGCTACCAAGGACGGCGCATCCCCAGAAGAGGTGGAACTGCTGGCGTTCGGTGGGCGAGCGTTCGGCTTCCGCCCGATGATCGCCAAGGATCATCCGATGCTCGCCACGCTGCGGAACTTCACGTACGCGGCCACGATGGGTAAGCTGGGTATTGCCAACCTGGCGGACGTGGCAGCTGTAACCACGGCCTCTGGCGTGCGCGGGATGTTCAAGACGCTGGGCTACGGATTCCGTCCATCCACCGAGCTAGTCCAGGTTCTGTCTAAGCGCGGCCTGGGCCTCATCGGGCAGGACTACCGCATCCACTCCATGACTGCTGACGTGCTGCCGAACGGCCGCGCAATGGTGGGGATGGGCGCAGGCCTGCTCAGGGCCTCTCAGCGGGCTGCCCAACTGGTGTCCTACGTCAACGGCTCCAACGCGCTCCAGCGGATGCTCCACAAGGGCTTTCTGCCCGTGATGGCGGAGGACTTGGTGAACGGCATCCGGGGCCAGGACGGCGGCATGTCTCTGCGCCGCATGGCGGATGCGGGCCTGGACGGCGACACCGTGGCGCGCATCAGGGGCCAGCTGGAAAAGTACGAGCCGAAGCGCAAGGAAGGCGACGGTTTCAAGTGGGAGTCCTGGGACGACCAACAGGCGGCCGACAAGATGATTGAGGCCATGCACCGCGTGACGTACCAGACGTTCCAGCGGGCGCTGGTGGGGGAGGCCGCCATGTGGCGCAGCGAGTCAGCCCTGGGTTCGGTCATCGGACAGTTCCACAACTTCGGGCTGACCTCCATGGAGAAGCAGCTGGGCCGCAATCTGGCGATCAACGACATGAACACCTATACCGCTATGGCGGTGGGCATGGCGTGGTCCTCGTTGCTGTACTACGCACGCCTCCAAGCGGGCACCGCAGGCATGTCTCAGGCCGACGCGGACGAGTACATGAAGAAGAACATGGAGACGGGCCGCCTTGTTACCGGCACGCTCACCTACTTCAACATGAGCGGCATCGCGGCCGAACTGGCGGGCGTGGGCGAAGTCCTCTTCGGGGGCAACACCTACCAGGCCGGGTCTGGCCCCGTGGCGTCCATGGGCTACGTAGGCAACGTCGCCAAGGCCATCAACAGCGTGGGGAACCTGGCTACCGGTCAGGAGGGAACCGGGAAACATCTCCGGAACATCCTGCGCATCCTCCCCGGGGGCAACTCAATCCCCGGCACCTACTACAGCAACGTGCTGAAGGGCTGGGAGTAAACGGGGCCACCTTCGGGTGGCTCCATTCAGTACCCATTTAGACACAATTATGGAGAGTCCATGCTAGCTCCCGAGCTACGGCCATGGATCGCATCCACAGGACAAGACGGCAAACGCTACTCCATGCAGGAGTTCGCGGGCGACGGCGCGCGGACCTCATTCGAGGTCAACTTCGCGGGTGGCTATATCGACCCGGAGAACGTGCGCGCCTATACCTATGTCGCAGCCACGGGCGAACAGACGCCCGTCACTGTGGTGCTGACTGGCCCCAACACGATTTCAGTAGTACCCGCCGTGCCGGTGGGAACGTTCCTGGTGGTATACCGGGACACCGAGAAGTCCCAGCCTCTGGTGGACTTCGTGGACGGTGCGGTGCTGAGCGAGGCCAATCTGGACAAGGTGGCGCGCCAAGCCATATACGCCACCGCCGAGATGGTGGACCGCTTCTACGTGACCGCGCAGAACGTGAGTGATCTTACGGCTGAGGCCCGCGCCGCAACCGAGCGATCCCAGCTAGCACTGGGGGTGGCCGAGGCAGCGAGTGCGGCCGCCTCATCTGCGGTTAGCACGGCCGCTCAGGCGCTCGCCGGGGTGGAAGGTGCGGAGCAAGCGGCTATTGCTGCTACGGCTGCTGCCCAGGCCGCTACGGCAGCGGCCGACAACGCTAACCAAACCGCTGCCGATGTCCGAGGAATCGCCCAGGCCGCCGAGGGAAAGGCGGACGCTGCCGTTGCAACGGCGGGCGGAATTGATGGCAAAGCGCAGTCAGCGCTGGACACCTCAATTGCGGCCAACGCCGCTGCCGTCAGCGCACTGTCGGTAGCGAACGGTATTGATGCTAAGGCGCAAAGTGCTCTGGAAAATTCCGGTGCTGCCATGGCGACAGCAAACTCCGCAGCGACCACGGCATCAGAAGCGTTTATGGCCGCTGCCTCAGCGCAGACCACCGCCAACGATGCGGACTTGCGCTCCAAGGAAAACCAGTTGGCGCTCCACCAGCGTGCGGGCATCAACAACCTGACCGGGCTGTTTAGCGGCAACTTCACCAATGATCAGCGCGGGTGGATTAACTACTCTGGCGCAGTTCTTCAACCTGTAGATCGGGTATCCGGCCGTATGCGGACCATTGGCCCAGGTCACCACGACTTCAAGCTGGGCGTTGTCGGCATCAATGGACAAGACACGACAGCGCAGCTCACCGGCACGGTTAACTACTTCCTTGTCGCTAATGGCTCTGGCGCGGGTGTTGTCGCGTCCAGTGCTTCGCCGAGCAACGGCCCGGCAATGCCTGCTGGGTACACTCACTGGGTGTGGTTTTGTTCGGTGCAGTACGGTACTGGTGGGGCCATCATGGGCAACACATTCCGGTACGACGTGGTGGCGCAGTTGACCACCATGTACGCTAACCCAACGCCGAACGCCCAGGTAGTGACCCCGACCTGGCAGGTTCCTCCCACGGCCACCTCCTATGAGGTCATGGTCCGAACCCTGGTGGTCACCAGTACCTCCCCGGCAGAAGCAGTGACTGCACTTCGGTGGGCTACCAATGCCCCGCCTACCCAAGCGAACGCAACCGTGTACGCCTACGCAAGCTCGGCCTCGTACGTCTACCGCCCCTTCACGATTCCTTGCGGCTTCACGCTGTTCGGATGGGTGACCTTCTCCGGCCCTGCTACCCGGGGTGAGGGCCTGTTGGAAGTCACTGGCTACACCCTCCCCAACAACTGCAACTAAAGAATCTATGACCCCGACCGACAAGGCGGCGGACACCCTGGCCGCTGTGAGCGGCGGTGCCGCCACCACTCTCACCATTTTCGGAATCACCCTTGGCGACGTGTACGCCATCCTCGGCACCGCATTCTTGCTGGTGCAGATTGCGTGGTGGGTCCGGAATCGCATCAAAGAGCGCCGCTCCGGCAGCACTGGAGGAAGCGATTAGCAAGGCAACCGTTGAGGCTCTTTCCGAGCTGCACGGAGTCGTAGCGCGAGAACTTACCCGACGAATCAACGCCGATGAGGCGAGCGCTGCGGACATCGGGGCAGCCATCAAGTTCCTCAAAGACAACAACATCACTGCGTCCGTAGAGGACAACGACCAAATGCGGTCGCTGAAGGACAAGCTGGCCGAGCGCGAGGCCAAGCGAGGCAAGCTCAAGCTGGTGCCCCAGGCACCTCCGGAGCTGACCGAAGAAGAACACGACGCCATCATTGAACAGGCGTCCCGGGTGGCATGAGCCGCCGAGAACCCCCAGAGCTTGCGCTAAAGCGCTGGGACATGCTGGAACTGGTCCAGAACGCGTACAAGACGTTCACGCCGTTCCTGCATGACGTAATGACCGAGCTGGGCTTTACGACCACGGAAATCCAAGAGGACATCGCGGAATTCCTGGAGTACGGCCCCCATTACCTGATGGTCCAGGCGCAGCGCGGGCAGGCCAAAACAACCATTACAGCCGCCTACGCCGTCTGGTGCCTTATTCACGACCCGTCCTATCGGGTCCTGATTGTGTCGGCAGGCGGCACGCAGGCCAATGAAATCTCCACGCTCATCGTCCGGATCATCACGACCATGGACGAGCTGGAGTGCTTGAGGCCAGACCGTACGGCGGGCGACCGAACGTCCGTTGAGGCATTCGACGTCCACCACTCGCTGAAGGGTCTGGACAAGTCCCCGAGCGTGGCCTGCATGGGCATCTCCGCCAACATCCAGGGCAAGCGCGCCGACCTGCTGATTGCCGACGATGTGGAGTCCAAGAAGAACTCCCTCACGGAGCACCAGCGCGAGCAGTTGCTTGAGCTGACCCGCGACTTCCCGTCTATCTGCTCGACCGGCCGAATCATCTACCTGGGTACGCCTCAGTCGGTGAACTCGATCTACAACACGCTGCCTGGTCGGGGCTACACCATCCGCATTTGGACGGGGCGCTACCCGTCCCAGTCCCAGCTCGCCAACTACGCCGACATGCTTGCGCCGCTCCTGAAGCGGCGGATGAAGGCTGACCCGTCTCTGATGACGGGCGGCGGGTTGCTGTTGGACCAGGGGCAGCCTGTGGATACCGGCCTCCCCGCTGGGACCGAAGCGTTCCTCCAGAAGAAGGAGGCGGACCAGGGGCCGGCGTATTTCCAGCTTCAGCACATGCTGAACACGACCCTGGCGGATGGGGACCGTTTCCCGCTGCGGCTGCACAAGATCATGTCTGTGCGTGTCCAGGGCGAGGTATATCCGCTGACCCTGACGCCCGGCATGCTGGAGCACCAGGTGGTGCGCTACGAGCTGAACGGTCGCACGTACACCATGAACGTGCCAGCCTCTCTGGCGGAGGACCGTGCGCCGCTCCAGGGCGTCACGATGTACGTGGACCCGGCAGGTGGCGGCAAGAACGGTGACGAGACGGGCTACGCCGTGGTTGGGTTCCTGAACGGGAACATTTGGGTGCTGGAGTGCTCCGGCGTTCGCGGCGGGTACTCCGTGGAAATCTTCCAGCGGTTGGCCCGCATCGCGGCGAAGTGGCATGTGAACCGGATCATGGTGGAGAAGAACTTCGGCAACGGGGCGTACCTCCACGCGTGGCTACCGATCCTCCGCGCCGAGTACCCGCAGACCATGGGTGCCGGGTGTGCGATTGAGGAGGTGTTCGAGGGCGGCCAGAAAGAGCTGCGCATCATCGACACGCTGGAACCGGTAATCGCCCGGGGCGCGCTCATCTTCAACGATGACATAGCTCGGAACGAAGGGGACAGCCTTAGCGGCTATCCAAACGAGCAGCGCATCTCCTACAGCCTGTTCAACCAGATCAAGTCCATCACCCGCGAGAAGGCGGCCCTGACGCACGATGACCGCATTGACGCCCTGGCCGGAGCAGTCCGCTATTGGACGAAAGTGCTGGGCGTGAACCAGGAAAAGGCCATCCAGCAGCAGCGCGCCCGCGAGTTCGCGGAGTGGAAGAAGAACCCCCTTGGATACAACCGCAACACGCAAGGCCCTGGGGCCAGTGGGCGGCGGGGGTCCATGTTCAACAAGTACAAGAGGTAAAAGATGAACTACGCACAATTGCCGTCGCCCGGTGTGGTGAACGGCGGCTTCGAGCTGCGCATGAAGTGCGCCCGCGCCATCTCCGCAGTGGAAATCCTGGCGGCTGGCGGCTCGGCCAACGGCGCAACCCGCGCTACCGATCTGGCCGCGTTCTTTGACGCCTGCGCGGCGGCATGCCGAGCTGCCATCCCGGCACCGGCAGGCCCCTAATGGGCTTCCGTGGCCGTGTGGCCGTCTCTTTGCTGGGACTGAGCGCGGCGGGCTTCTCCGCCTGGGTAGCGAACGAGGGCACCAGCCCCGCAGTCCCCGGCCCGGCTGGCACTACGCTGCTGGCCCCGCACATCCCCACCAAGGGCGATGTGCCCACTGTCGGCCACGGCTCCACCCGGTACGAGGACGGAACCCGCGTTCAGATGTCCGATCCGCCCATTACGCGGAAGCGTGCGGAAGAGCTGGCTCGCAACCTGGGCAACGATCAGCACCGCTGCTTGGTGCGGACTCTGCCCGGCGTGGCCTTGAACCAGACCGAGTACGACAAGTACCACGACTTCGTGGGCCAGTTCGGGTGCGGTAACTGGCAAAAGCCCCTCAGCCCCCGCACATGGCTGCTCAAAGGCGACTATTCCAACGCCTGCGCCGCGCTGCTGAATTGGCGGTTCTCCGCTGGCTACGACTGCTCCACGCCCGGGAACAAGATTTGTCGAGGTGTCTGGACTCGCCAGCTTGAGCGCTACGAGGCGTGCACGGGGGCGCTATGACCTTCTCATGGAAGTGGCTGGCCGTCGCCGCCGTACTGTGCCTACTGGCCGGGGTGGGGATGACCAGCCGCTATTACAGCGCCCGCGTGGGTACGCTGGAGCGTGACTTGAAAACCGCCCAGGCTGATGCCAAGGCTTCCCGGGCGGCGAGCGCTACTAAGTCGGCGGAGCTGGCCCGCGTGGAGGCCCACTACCAAAAACAGAGTAAGGACCTTGCCAATGCCCTCAAAGCGAATCCGGGCTGGGCTGATAGCCGTGTGCCTGATGCTGTCTTTGACAGCCTGTTCGGCCCCGGCACTGATAGCCCCGCCCGCTGAGTACCTGGCGGATTGCCCACACGCCGAGCCGCCTGAAGAGCGGACGAACGCTGGGCTGGCCGACTACGCCCAGCGGGAGCGGCAGGCTCTGGCGCGCTGCAACACCGACAAGGCCGCGCTACGCGCCTGGGCTGGTAGCCGGTAGGTCCTGTAGGACAGCCAGCAGCCGCTCCAGCAGCTCCGGCGTGAGGTCTTCCGCACGAGGCCCCAGCTTGCTCACCAGGTGCTCCACGTCCAAGTGCGTATACCGGTTCAGCATGGATAGGGTCTTGTGCCCCGTAATCCGCGCCACCTCAATCTGGTTCAGGCCCCTCTCGAACAGGCGGCTGGTGGCCTCGTGCCGGAAGTCGTGGAACCGGAGGTCCTTCGACCCGATTCGCTTGGCAGCGCGGCGGAGGGCCTGGCTGACGGACCCGGGCTGTATGTTGAAAACTAAGCCCTTGTCACCCTTGCGGTAACGCGCCTGGAGTAGTTCCAGCGCCCTGGGGGACAGCGGCACAGTCCGGGGTGAGCCGGTCTTGGTCTTGTCCAAGTAGGCGCTCTTGCGCTCGAAGTCCACCCGCTCCCATTGCAGGCCCACCAGCTCTCCCCGGCGCATAGCCGTCTCTACGGCCAACTCCATCAGCAGGGCAGTCTCCGGCGACTCGCATGCGGCAACCAGGCGGGCAAGTTCCTCCGGCTTCACACGGCGCTCGCGGGAGCTGGCGATCACAGGTCGCCGGGTCTTTGGGATACCGTTAGGCAGTCTCCAGTCCATTTCCTCCACAGCGACCACGTAGGCCCGGTGGAGAAGCGCCAGCTCGTGCTGGACCGTTTGTGGGGCGGATCGGGGCATTCCCAGCCGGTCCCGCTTGTACTGCGTCAGTCCGGCTGATGTGAGCTTGAACGCGTCCACGGAGCCGATCAGCGGTTTGATGTTCTTGACGCGGTTCTCATCGCTGCTGGCGGACTTCTTGGCCTTGGCCTCGTCCGTCTCCAGATACCAGTCCAGCAGGTCAGCCACGGTCTTTACGTCCCTGTGTCGCTGGGGTTCTACCGGGACGCCTGCGGCAATCTTGGCCTCTGTGTCTGCGCCCCAGGCCGACGCATCCGCGTGACGCTCGAAGGTCTTACTGAGCGGGGCCATCCCCTTCCGCCGAACCTGGCATCGCCACTTGCCGCGGTACTTGGTAATGCTCGCCACTTGGCACTCCTTTGCACTCGAAATCACAGGTTGAGTGCAACTATTCTCCCGCAGCCCGCGCCGAATATGGAAGGACTGTTTGCCTTCTAAGCCCGGGGTCGGGGGTTCGAGCCCCTCCTGCCGCGCCACGGACGCATCACGCAGCAATCCGTGCTTTTAAGAAAGTTCCAATAGGCACCTACGTGCCGTCTTCATAAATTACCTGTTCCGCGCACCCCCGCTTTCGGGCGTGCGACAGGCGGACAGCGTTGCCTTCGGACTCCCCCCTTATCGTTGAAATGGCCACCGTGCCGGTCAGGGCTGGTGTTCGCATGGGCGCGCAGGATCACTTCAGGGAAATCTTATGTTGAACAGGAAAACTGCGGCCAGGCTGTTGCTGGCGCTGATGTTGACCACGGGCGCGGCGGGGGCATGGGCGCAGAGTGCGGCGGCGTCCTCAGACCAGGTCGTGTCGTCACAGGTGATCCTGGGCGGCCAGGCCAAATTCGTGGCACCACCGGGCTATATCAAGGTGAGGGCCAAGGAGACCGGCAGCATGGTTCAAACCTCATACCAGAACGCTGCCACCAAGCATGGATTCGTGACGACCGATGGGGTGGCCCAGGCCGATCTGGCCGGTGCGGCATTTCGCACAATGATCGATACTTACGAGGCCAAACAGCGGCGGGCGATGCAGTCGTACAGCGAAATGGGCAGCAAGAATCTGAAGATCGCGGGGTTTGATGGTGCTCAGCGCGATGTTCAGGGCACCGTCGAGGGTAAGTTTGGCGGCAAGGCGATTCTGCGGACCACGACGTTTGTGGCTTCGGGCGACCGCTATTTCTTCGTTGTGACGATTTCGCCAGCCGACGACGCCGCCAATCACCAGGACTTTGCCACGACGCTTCAGCGGGGCATATCCGCCGCTCGCTGAGCCCAGGCAGGAAAATACCGCGCGAAGCGGGCGTAGTAGGATTCCTTGACAGTAGTCCTACCCAATCCGCCGCTTCGCGTTGTCTTGCCCTAGGACAGAAACGGCCAGTTTGCCACGGCGACCTTGAATAGCGCCGTAGCCGCGAGAATGCCGGCTGCGCTACAGGCGAAATAGACCGCCGCGAAACGCCGTGCCGAGCGCGGGTCGCGGCCGGTGGTGCGTTTGAACAGTCCGTGGCGCAAGTGCCAATAGGGGATGGGCAGCGCGAGCACCGTGACGGCCAATACCAACCATACCGATGATGGACAGATACCCAGGTAGCACACCAGGGCGCGGCACGAGCGTATCCAGACCAGATGTGCGGCGAGTTCGCAGGCCAGCGTGACCAGGAAGTAAAAGACCAGCCAGCGCCAAGGGCGTGCTTTGGGCTGCGAATGAAGGCGCATGGGAAGGATCGACCCGGGGATTGCTGAAGGGAAAAGGTGGCTTTCCCTGGGGAATCGGGCGATTACCGACCGGCCTCCAGGCAAGCTTGCTCAGCTTGCCCGCCGTGATGGGCGGCGGCTATTGGAACTTTCTGAATCTTCGGGCGAAACGCCTTAGAGCAGGCGCAGGTCGCGTAGGGCGGCGTGCAGCTCGGAGTCGTTCTTGACGCCCAGCTTGCGCATGGCGGATACCTTGTGGGCGCTGGCGGTCTTGACGGTGCGGTTGACCTTGTTGGCGACTTCCGTCATGGACATGCCGGCGGCGAACAGGCGCAGCACTTCGATTTCCCGCCCGCTCAGCGTACCGCCCGCCACGGCGTGGCGGCTTTCGCCGAGCAGCGACTGCATCGTGGGCGACTGGTAGGTCAAGCCGCCGCGCAGGCTTTGCAGCGCAATGGAGATATGGTTCAGGGGATCGCGCTTGCTGACCAGCGCGGCCACGCCGCTGTTCATGATGACGCGGATGAGCGCGGCGTTGTCCAGCATGGTCAGCACGATGATTTTCAGGTCGGGATACTGCCGCTGAAGCTGGCGCAGCAGCGACAGGCCGTCGGCGGAGTCTTCCCGGGGCAGGGAATAGTCGGCGATCAGGACGTCGCAGGCCGTGGTGGCCAGCAGATCACGCAGCTCGGCGATGGTCGATGCGCGGCCCACCAGGCGGGTGTCGGGCTGGTCGTTGACGATCTGCTCGATCCCGGCAAGGATGAGAGGGTGGTCGTCGATGGCAATGACTCGCATGGTGTGCTTGCCTTTCAGGGTACGTTATCCGGGTTCATTATGCCGGTCGCCGCGCCGGAGCCGGTTTCTTTTTTCATGCGGGCCATGATCAACCGGCATTCGGCGATGAAGGTCGCACCGATGGCTTCGCGGGCCACGGCGTCGGCCGGCCGAATGGCGCTGGAGAACGCGGCAACGCAATCGACCAGCCCCGGATGCTGGACGGCATGGGTCGAGCCGCGTGCCCGGTGGATCCAGTCGTGCAGCCTGCCGTCATCGTGCAGGGGCAGCAAACTGGCCAGATCGTCCAGGTCCTGGCTGAACAGGTCAAGAAAGGTGGCGACGAACTGACGCGCCTTGTCGTGGGTGCCGAAGACCGCGACCAGATTGTCCAGGTATTCGCTGGACGGGGCCGGCTCGGGTTCCGGGGCGGGCAGGGCGGGCGCATTGAACGGCAACGCGGCCGCCGCAGCGGTGGGCGGGCTGGGCGCCCTGAGCAGTGCTGCGCGCAAGGTATCGAGTTCCACGGGTTTGACCAGCAGGCCGAGCATGCCGGATTCCAGGCAACGCCGGTAGGCGGTGGACGTGCCGTCGGCCGAATAGCCGATGACGGGAGGGCGGGGCACTTTCCAAGCCGCCGCGCCGGCGGTGATTTCCCGGGTCAGGGTATAGCCGTCCATGCCCGGCATGGTGCAATCGGTGATGACCGCGGCGATGCCGCCAGCGCCATGGTCGTTTTTCCAGGCGTGATGCAGGGCCTCGAGCGCTTGGGGCCCGGACGCGGCCGAAATGACCTGCAGGCCCAACAACCGCAGCTGGGTTTCCAGCAGCATGCGGTTGGAAGGGTGGTCGTCGAC
This sequence comes from Achromobacter deleyi, assembly GCF_902859705.1. Classification (GTDB taxonomy): domain Bacteria; phylum Pseudomonadota; class Gammaproteobacteria; order Burkholderiales; family Burkholderiaceae_B; genus Achromobacter; species Achromobacter deleyi. Next base: position 108,560 of record NZ_CADIJO010000007.1, read on the forward strand.
GATCAGCACGGTACTGGTGGGCGGCAGGCTCAAGGCCGGGAATTGTTCCGCCGTGCCGGATTCGGCCTCGATGGGGGCGGACCAGGTATTGCCATAGCGCATCGGCAATGTCACGGTGACGGTGGTGCCGCTGCCTTCGGCGCTTTGCAAGGCAATTTCACCGCCAAAGAGTTCGGCCAATTTCTTGCTGATGGCCAAGCCCATGCCGGTGCCGCCGTAGCGCTCATAGATGTCAGCGGTGGCTTGCTGGAAGGGGCTGAACAGGTGTGGCACGACATCGGCCGCGATGCCGATGCCGGTGTCCTGCACATTGATGCGCACGACGCACAGGTTCTGGTCTTGGCGCAGGACGTCGGCGGTGACGGTCACCGCACCGCGCGGGGTGAATTTGATGGCATTGGCCACCAGGTTATTGATGATCTGGCGCAGGCGACCTGCGTCGAACACCAGGTCGGCCGGCACGTCAGGGTTCACCTTGACGTCCAGGCGGATGCCCTTGGCCTGGGCGGACCGGTTGAAGGCGGTGACCCAGCGCGGCAGGGCCTCGGTCAGGTCACCGGCAGAATAGTGCAGGGACAGCTCGCCGGCCTCGATCTTGGAGTAGTGCAGGATGTCGTTGAGCAGCAGCAATAGCGCGGTGGCGGAATCGTAGGCCAGCGCCGCCTGTTGCTGGGCGGGCAGCGAGACATCGCCGGCCTTGCCTTCCTTGAGCAGTTCCAGCGCGCCCACCACGATGTTCATCGGCGTGCGGATTTCGTGGCTGATGGTGGCCAGGAACAACGTCTTGGCGCGGTTGGCGGCATCCGCGTGCTGGATGGCCAGTTGCAACGAGCGTTCGGTGGCCTTGAGTTCGGTCAGGTCGACCCAGCCGCCGAGCAACGCCTGGAGTTCGCCGTTGGCGCCCAGCAGCGGCACTACCCAATGCTGGCCCGTCAGTTCGCGCCCGCCCAGGGTGAGCGTCATTTCGGCGAAGTACGGCTGGTGCGTCACCTTGACTTCGTCGTAAGCGCGGCGGACCTTCTGGCGGCTGGCATCATCCAGGGTGGCGATGCCTTCGAGGGTCAGGTTCATGTCCACCAGCGGGTCCTTGACCAGCTTTTCGAAGGCCTCGTTGCAGGCAATCATGATGCCGTCCGGATTCCAGACGTACATCGGGTTGGGATTGGCGTCGAGCATCTGGCGCTTGAGCGTCAGGCGTTCCTGCATCAGGCGATTGTCGCGGCGCCTTTTCAGGAAGCGCACCAGCAGGATGATCAGCCAGGCGGCCAGCAGGATGCCGGCGACACTGCCGCCGATGATCAGGCCACGGATCAGCGGCCCGCGGGCGGCCCAGCGGAATTCAAGCTGTTCGGAGTACTGCCACTGCGCGATGGTGAAGTCCATCTGCTCGTCGGTAATGGCATTGAGCACCTTGTCGATGATCGAGGCCAGCAATGGATTGCGATCGGAGACCAGGTAGACAAAGGGCACCATGTCCGGCTTGCCGATGCCGGTGATCTGCAGCTGGCCTTGATAGAAGCGCGCAATCAGGTATTCGGCGGAGGGGTACAGCAACGTGGTCGCGTCGGCCTCGCCGGTGGCGACGGAATTCAGGGCCGCCAGGCCGGTGGACACTTCGACGATGGTGGGCGGCTTTTCGGGGCTGGCCGCCTGCAACAGGGTTTTGAGGGGAGAGGCGGCCACCAGCGCGACGCGCAGAGGTTGCAGTTCGGCGATGTTCTTGGGATGCGGCCCGTCGACGCGCGAGATCAGCGCGTAGGTGCTGTGCAGGACCGGCCGGGTCAGCACAAGCCCGGAGAAACCGGGATAGTTGCCCTGCATGGTACTGGCCATGTCGGCGTTGCCGTCGCGAACGGCCTGGATCTGGTTCAGCGCCGAATCGTAGAACTGGGGCGTGAACTGCAGGCCCGTCTGCGCCGTGACCATGTCCAGCACCGATGCCGAAATGCCCGCCGAACGGCCGAAGCTGTCTCGGAACGTGAACGGCACGACCAGCGACGACGTGGCGACCGTGACCTTGGGGTGATCCTTGATCCATTGCAGTTCGGCTTCGCTGAACGGCACTTTGCCGTCAAGGCGGCCTTGTTCGGCCTCTACCCACCGCCGCTGCAGCGTGCGGTGCACCCGCTCGGGGAATTCGGCCAGCGCCTGGTCGAAGCTGCGCAGCAGTTCGGCCCGCTGCGGGTTGAAGGCAAAGGCGTATTGCGTGCGCAGGCCGGTGGTGGACGGGCGCGCCTTCAGCATGTAGAAAAGAATGGCGTTGTTGTAGGCGGAAATGGAAATCGTGTCGCCCAGGAAGGCCACGTCCTTGTGGGTGGCGACGCGTTCGAGGCCCTCGTAATAGCTGTCCACGCCATGCAGCGCGGTGTCGGGGATCAGCCGGGCCACGTCGTCCGTGTCCAGTTCACTGCGCAGGTAGCCCAGCGTGCCGGTGCCCAGCGAACTGCCGTTGCGCACCTCGGAGCGGGTGATGACGATGGCGGCGGCGTTGAAGATGGGGGCCGAGCGCGGAAAGCGCGCTTGCGGCAAGGCAGCGTCGGCGCCGACCGCCACGTCGATGTCGCCGGCCGCCAATGCGGCCGACAGCGCATCCAGGTTGTCGAAGAAGCGCACGGCAACGGTCAGGTTGCGGGCGCGGGCGATGACGTCCAGGTAATCGGCGGCCAGGCCTCGGGCGTTGCCGTTGCGGTCGCTGCGCGACAGCAGTGGGGCCATGCCTTCCATGACGCCAACCAGGATGCGGGCAGGCTGCGCCGCGTCATCGGGCAAGTCGGAGTGGGGCAGCACCACGCTGCTGGCTTCGGGGCTGCTTTCCAGGGCGGACAACGGGGGGGCGGGAATGGGGCCGGCGTGGGCGCCGATGCTGCTCAGCGCCAGGGTCAGAGCGATGGAGACCTGGCACAGCAGCCTGCCGGCTGCAGGTACAAATAGGGTAGGCACAGTGCCGTGTCCTTCATTTCGGGCAGGCTTCAAGCCTTCGAAGCGGATGGTTGCATTTTAGCTGCAGAGCGATGGGGGCGGGAGGATGTGTTCGGTTGGCGCAAGCATGTCGCGAGCGTGGCAGAACGACAGCAGTTGCCATTCCGGCATGGGGGCGCCGTATAGATAGCCCTGCTCGCGGTCGCAGCCCAGTTCGCGGATGACCTTGCTGTGGGCGTCGGTTTCCACGCCTTCGGCCACCGTGTGCATACCCAACCGGTGCGCCAGGCCGATCATGGATTCAACGATGGCGCGCTGGTGGGGGTGGTTGGACAGGCCTTCCAGGAACGAACGGTCGATTTTCAGTTCGGTGAAGGGGATGTCCCGCAACCGCGCCATCGACGAATAGCCGATGCCGAAGTCGTCGATGGCCAGGCCGAAGCCCGCCATGCGCAGCTCGGCCAGGTTCTCGAACAGCGAGCCTTCGGCGGCGCTGTCGCTCAGTGTTTCTGTCAGTTCGAAGACGACGCTTTCGCGGCGCGCGGCGCGGGCGTCGGCGATATCGATCAGCGATTGCACGACGCTGTGGCGGGCCATCGCGGCGCTGCTCAGATTGATGGAAACCGAGACGGTCAGGCCGTTGTCCTGCCAGCGCTGTTGCGCCGCCAGGGACTGCTGCAGCATGGCACCGGCCAGTTGGCCGTCCAGGTTGCGGGCGGCGATGGTGGGCATGAAGGCGCTGGGCGCCAGAATGCCGTGCAGCGGCTCGTACCAGCGCGCCAGCGCCTCCACGCCCAGGATATGGCCTGTTCGGCAACAGATCTGGGGCTGGAACCAGGGCTGTATTCGCCCATCCTGCAAGGCTTCGAGCGCGGCGCGCTCGGTCACCGGGAAACCTCGGCCTGGGGGGACGGCGGGCGGGTACGTCTGGGCGATGCGGCCGCTGCCGGCCAGGATCTGGCGCAGGGCGTCGACGGCCAGGGGTTTTTCGATCAGGCCGATGACCTCGACGCAGGAACTGCGCGCCACCAGTTCGGCGGACCGCAAGAATCGCGGATCCAGGGTGGTGGTGAAGATGACCTGGGGCGGGGTGTTCAAGGCCGCCAGCTCGCGGACCAATGAAATGCCGTCCATGCCCGGCAGGCGCAGGTCGCACAGCAGCACATCCCAGCGTTGGGCACGCAGGCGCCGCAGCGCGTCTTGCGCGTCGCTGACGACGCCAAACCCGGCCAGATCGCAGCGCGACAGTGCGGCCGACGCGTAGCGGGCCTGAATGGGGTCATCTTCCAGTACCAGCACTCGAAGAGTCATGTGCATTCCTATGTGAGGGGATCAAGACAGGCAGGATGGCGCCAACGCCGGCAAGCGCGCTTTCCGGCACTGTTGAAGGAGGGCAGAGCAGGGCGGGTACGGATCGGCAAATGGGTGTGGATCGTCGAAATTGCCGCATGGGACCGTAAGGCCTGGTGAATTCTGCGCTGGCGCAAACGGGATGGGCATTGGAAGTTTCTAATTTTTGTTACAGGAGTGCGATTCTGAAATTTCGAGTGCGCTTTTCACTTCGATTTTCAGAAAGTTCCAATGGCAGTACCTCAAACCGCTGGGCACCATGGATGCATTCGCCGTTGTCGGCACGCGTATCAGCCTGGCCAGGCAAAAGCTGGATAAAGCCGCGCAGGAACTGCTTGCCGCCCAGGAAGAACAAGGAAACTGATTCGCCGGATCCCGTTCTGGCTTTGGGCCGGTCCGGACGGGATCTTTTACGGCGCGCCCTTGCAGAGGGGCGCGCCTTTTTTTTATTGCGCGTGTTCGCGTGTGTGACGAGGCTCGCGGCGGGCTCGCCCACGGCGTTTTGGCAGATCCTGGACAGGGTCGGGGCGGTACACCGGCGCATGCCAGACGATCGACCATTCGATGTCGAGCCGGGTTTCGAGAAACGGCGCGGTCCATTCGCATAGTGGCACCATGCCGTTTTCGATCAGGCTGTAGGTGATGAGCGTGAGGTCGAGCCGGTTGGCGACTTCGACGCGGGAGAGCTTGTGGGCTTCGCGCCAGGCGCGCAGGGCGGACCAGCCATGTTGGCGCATCAGGAGCAGAACACTGGGAGGCGGCAGCTTATGCCGCAGGTCGGCCTGGCGAAAGAGGGATTCCTCGGCGACGTCGCTGAGCAAGGGCATGTTCATGGATGTGTGGATGCGGTGTTGATGGGCATCCCCAGTGTGCGAGCCGCCAGGCGCCGCCACCATTGGAAGTTTCTAATTTATGGTGGCCCGGCGCAAAGCGCGTATGCTGGGCGCTGTAAGGCGAAGCGGCGTATTGCCGCCTTGCCGCTGCCCAGGAACCGCCATGGAAAAGAAAGACTCCCCCCCGGAACAGAAAGACAAGCCCGCCGCAACGCCGAAAAAGCCGGACGTGCCCGCCGCGGCCAAGGGTTGGCCGACGCCCAAGAACACCTATGCGCCCAAGGGACGGGCCATGGATCGCAAGCCGGGCAGCCGTGGGTCGGCCCGCGGCCGCTAGCGATCGGCGCGCTCGCCGCTGGCGCCCAGCCTCACGCCGGGCGGAACGCCCGTTCGTCGTGGCCCAGGGCGCGGCGGTAGGCGTCCAGCGTATGAGCCATCTGGTTGGCCAGGCGGAAATTCGATTCTGCATACTCGCGGGCCCGCGCGACGATGGTGGCGGCGCGGTCCGGATCGTGGCGGATGCCCAGGATGTGCTCGGCGAAGCCGGCGACATCGCCAGGGGCGGCGAGCCAGCCGGTGATGTCCGGCCTGACGATTTCCGGCAGTCCGCCCACCTGGCTGGCCACGACCGGGCAGCGCGCGGCAAAAGCTTCCGGCACGACGCGCGACCAGGCTTCGGTGGCTGAAGGCACCAGCATCACGTCTGTGGCATGGATCATGTCGGCCACGTCCAGACGATGCCCGGCAAACACGACCTGATCGGCGATGCCCAACTGCACGGCCAGCGTGCGCAGCTGCTGCGCGTAGGGCTGGGTCTCGGCGGTGGCCATGCCCACGACCAGCGCGACGGCGGGCACCGAATGGCGGCGCAGGCGCAGCACCACGCGCAACAGGTCGGCCTGGCGTTTTTCCGGGCGCAGCATGCCGATGGTGGAGACCACGAACGCGGCGGGATCCACATTCAGGGCGCGCCGCGTGCGTTCCCGCACACCGATCTTGTCGACGACGCGAAAGAAGGCGTCGCCAGCCCATTCGCCCACTACGCTGATGCGTTCTGGCCGTGCAAAGCGGGCGGTCAGCAGGGAATCGCGGCCAGCGTCGCTGGTGGCGATGACGTGGTCGCAGCCCAGCTTCCATTCCAGCCGGCGGCGGGCGCTGGTGGGCATGGGTTTGGCGAAATGGCGCGTGCGGACCACGGCGCACAGGTCACGGCATAGCGCGGCCGTCTTGCCGTCGGCGCGGCTGTGGCTGTCGATGACGTCGACCCCCATCAGTTTGACGGCGCGGCGCAGCTTGAGAATGGCGCCGGGGGAATACGGCGAATCGAAATCGATGGGCACCGTCGGAATGTCGCGGCGGCAGGCGGCTACGCTGATGGCGCTGGCCGCGGGGGCAGCGATGGCCGCGGCATGGCCGTGGCGATTGAGCCAGGCAGCCTGTTCCAGGGTGCGGAATTCGAGTCCGCCCAGGCTTTTTTCGCCAAGAATATGCAGGATCCGCATCGGGTCTGAAAATGGGAGAAGGTAGGAAAGCCGGGGCGGTCAGGCCCGGGCGGCGGGCGCGCTCGACAGGACGTCGACGCAGGCGCGCAGCACGTCGTCGGGCGTGATGGAGTTGATGCCGTCGCGCGGTTCGCGCGGCACCACGTCGGCGGCGCCGCGGCGCCGCCAGAACCATTCGGGATTGGACTGGTTGAAGATGCCCACGTACGGCACGCCGGTGGCCTGCGCCACATGCGACGGGCCGCAATCATTGGCGACCACCAGGCGTGCGCGCAGCATGATCGCGCTCAGTTCGGACAGCGGCCGGCAATAGGCCACCTGGATGTCCGTGCGCCGCAGCGCGTCGAGCTCGGCGCGCTCACGGGCTTCCTGCTTGCCCAGCACGAAGGTGTAGCGGATGTCGGCGCCCAGCAGCGATTTGAGGCGGTCCGCCAACCGCAGGTAGTGCGCCAGGCGCCAGCGCTTGAATGGTCCCGAGCCGCCGCCGGGGATGAAGACGACGTCGGCGCCAAGCTCGGTGTGCCCATGACGCCTGGCCAGCTCGGCGAAGCAGCGGCGTGCGGCCGCTTCGGCATCGAGCGGCCGGTACGCGGCCAGCAGGCGTAGATTGGCCAGGCCGATGTATTCGGCTTCGTCCTTGCGGTGGCAATGCGTCCAGACCAGATCGCTGAAGCGGGCGTTGCGAAAACCCAGGCGAATCGCCGGCAAGCGCAGCAGATTGACCAGGCCGAAGCGTTCGCTGCTGTGGTGCAGGTTGACCGAGACCTGGGTGGTCGAGGTCAGGCTGCGGACATAGTCGCGCAGGCTGCGGGCGCGCTGGAATTCGTCGACCCAGGGCAAGTCGCGGTAGATGTGGCCGACGTCATCGCGCGCCACCACCTTGACCTGTCTGCCCGGCCACCACGCCTTGAGCTGGTAAAGCGTGGCAAAGGCGACGATCTGGTCGCCCAGCTGGGGTTGGCTTCTGACGTAGACGACGATGTCCGACACGCGCGCTCTCTCCGGGGTAACCCATGCAATGGCTACGCAATCTACGGGAGCGGTCGGCTGAATATTCCTGGATACATTTAAAGAATGTGAAGATTCGGACGGGCCGGCTGCATAGAAAAAAATATCTCGCCGGCCGCCGTTGGCGTTAACTGAGGTTGTCCCAGGCGCGCATGTCGTCATCGGCCAGGCGATGCAGGGGCAGTGGATTGGTCAGGCGGCGGGTCAGCGCCACGGCCTCTTCCAGCGTTGCCACGGCCTCGTGCGGGATGCCGAAGGCTTTCTCGGCCATTTCGCCGTGCCTGGCGGCCGCGGCGCGGCGCGCGGCGTCCGGTTCCACGCTGATCTGGGCCTTGCACAGCCGGCCGAGCCGCGCCTTGTTGTGCTTGAGCCAGAGACCGCGCTGCTTGCGGTCTTCGTGCGATTCCTCGGGGTCCAATTCGACATAGGCGATGGTGAAGGGCCGGCCGGCGGCGAGCAAGGCTTCCATTTCGGCTTCCCATTGCGGCGCGTACCCGGCCTGGGCGTTGGCCGGATTGAAGACACACAGGGGATGACGGCGCACGTCATGAATGCGAAAGGCGTCAGGGGACAGGGACATGGGTCAGGCTCCTTGGAGGTCAATGGGAGGAAGGGGGATGGGCGGCATCGGCCAGCGTCGGCGGCAGGGCCGTCTCGGCCGGGGTTTGCCAGCCGGCGCCCAGCGCCTTGTACAGGCCGATGGCGTGGCGGGTGCGGGCCAACTGGCTGAGCGCCAGGGCGTCGCGCGATTGGTAGGTGGCGCGCTGGGCGGTCAGCACGGCCAGGTAGCCAGTCAGGCCGTTCCGATACAGCCGGGTGGCCCGGGCCAGGGCATCCTGGCTGTCGCGTACGGCGGCGGCCAGGGCCGTCTGGCGCGCCTGTTCGGCATGCAGGCCTGTCAGGGCGTCCTCGACGTCCTGGAACGTGCGCCGCACGGTCTGCGCATAGGCCAGGCGATGTGCCTGTGCCCGCGCCTGGGCGGCGCGCAGGTTGGCCGTGGCCCGGCCGCCGTCGTAGACGGACTGGCTGGCCGACGCGCTCAGCGACCAGATCACGCTGGCGTCGGTGAACAGGTCATGCAGGAGGCTGGCGGCACCGCCCAGCCCGAGCGGAATGACGAACCTGGGGAACCGCTCTGCCTGGGCCACGCCGACATCGGCGGTGGCCGCGGCCAGGCGGCGTTCGGCCGCGCGGAGGTCGGGCCGGTTGCGCACCACGTCGGAGGGCAATCCGGCGGGCAGGGCGGGCGGGACCGGCAGCGGCTGGCCGGCCGCCGTCAGCGCTGCGGCCCAGTCGGCGGGAAAGCCTCCGGTCAGGACGCCGATGGCGTGGGCCAGACGGGCCTGATCGCCTTGCAGCTCGGGCAGGCGCGCCTGGGCCAGTTCGCGTTCGGCGCGCGCCTGGGCCACGTCCGCGGTGGTACCCAGGCCATGGCGGGCGGCGCGCTCGGCCAGCTGTTCGGCGGCGGCCAGCGTGGCGATGGTGTCGCGGGCGATGGCGGCGCGCGCCTGGGTGCTGCGCAAGGCGGCATAGTCCGCTGCCAGTTCGGCCAGCAGGCTGATGCGCAGGGCGTGGCCGTCTGCTTCGATGGCCTGCACGTCGGCGTCGGCGCGTTCGACCGCGCGGCGACGCCCGCCGAACACATCGATCTCCCAACTGGCGTCCAGCCCCAGGCGGTACGCGCGGGATTCACCGATGCCGGGCGGGTAGCGCAGTGCGCGGGCCGAGCGCTGCGCCGTGGCATCGGCGCTCGCGCCGACTTCGGGGCCCTGGCGGCTGGCGACCTGGTCGCGGTCGGCGCGGGCCTGCACCAACCGTAGCCGGGCGATTTCCAGGTCCTGGTTCTGCGCCAGGGCCTGCTGCACCAGTTGATCGAGCAGCGGGTCGTTGAAGGCGCGCCACCAGGCCGCCAGCGTCTGCGCGTCGGCCGGTGCCGCGCCCGGTTGCGGGGTGGACCAGGCCGTTGGGTACGCGGGCGTTTCGGGCTGATAGTCGGGCCCGACGGCAGTGCAGGCAGCGAGCGCGGCAGACAGCGCGATTGCCAGGACGGCGCGGGAAAGGGGCTGTGCGTGGGTCATGGCGCGGGTCCTACATCAAGGCGCGCAGCCAGGTGGCCAGCCGGCCCTGGGCCATGGCGCTCTGGCCGGGTTGGCCGACATCGACGCTGCACGTCATGCCGGCCGCCAGCGTGACGCCGTCCGGCAGCGCGTCCAGCTCGATGCGCACCGGGATGCGCTGGGCCAGCCGCACCCAGCTGAAAGTGGGTTTGACTGACGGCAGCCCATGCGCGTCGGGGCCGTCGTTGTCGTCGGCGATGCCGTGGCCGATCGAGGCCACGCGGCCGGCCAGCAGCGGTTCGAATCCCATCAGCTTGATGCGCGCCGGGGCGCCGTGCCGGATGCCGGCCAGCTTGGTTTCTTCGAAATAGCCGGTGACCCAGAAGCTGTGGGCGTCCAGGATGGCGATGTCCGGCTTGCCCGTCACCGCGTAGTCGCCGGCACGCAGCCGCAGCCGGGTCACGAAGCCGTCCACGGGGGCGCGCAGCACGCTGCGCGCCAGGTCCAGTTCGGCCACGTCCAACAGGGCCCGGGCACGACGCGCGTCGGCCTGAGCAATGGCAACCGCGCGGGCGGCGCGCTGGACGTCTTCGCGGGATACCAGGTCGTCCAGCCCCGCGCGGCGGCGCGCTTCGTCCGTGCGCTGGCGCAGCGTTTCGTCGGCCGCGGCAGCCTGTGCGCGGGCCTGTTCGACGGCCAGCTCGAAACGCCGGGGATCAATGCGGTACAGCACGTCGCCTTGCCTGACCGACTGGTTGTCGATCACGGCGACTTCGGTGACGGTGCCCGAGACTTCAGGGGCAATGCGCACGACGTGCGCGCTGACACGGCCGTCGCGGGTCCAGGGGGCCAGTACGTAGGCATTCCACAGCGCGCAGACCAGTGCGCCGGCGATGGCAAGCGCGGCCAGCGTCAGCGCTGCGCGGGAAAGGGTTTTCAAAGGCAGTGACATGGGGGACGGCAAAGGAAGGCGGCAAGAGAACGGGAATCGGATGGGGAATCAGGCGACCAGGATCAGCAGCGACACCAGCGCAAGCGAGAGCGAGAACTCGAACAGGGCGGGATGCCAGACCTGGCGCAGCACGCCGCTGCGAGCCAGGGCGGCGCGCAGCAGCCAGTACAGCGGCAGCGCAATGCAGGCGTAGAGAAAGAAGGGCGGCACATAGATGCCGGCGATGGCGAATTCACTCAGCACGGGATGGCTCCGAAGCGGCGGGGGCGTTGAAATAGGCGGCCTGGTCCTGGACCCGGCGATGGATATCGGCAAAGGCGGCCATGGCTTTTTGCACGGCCTGGCGCGAGGCCGGGGCCTCGTCCAGGCGGCGTGCCAGCTGGCGGGCGGCGTGCCGCGCATACAGCGTGCGGCGCGAGAGGGGCCTGGCGGAGCCCGCCAGCCGGTCAAGGCCCTGCTGCGCCGCGCGCTGCGCGGCCGGCGGCAGCGTGCGGCTGGCGAGCAGGCGCTGGATACGCAAGACCTCGCGTCCGACATGGATCGCCGCCAGGCCCGGCGCCAGGGCATCTGCCTGCGCGGCCTGGCCTTTGAGGTGGGCGCCCAGTTGCGCCAGACGATGCTGCTGGCGTTGCTGCCAACCGGCCGGGTCGACCCGCTTGCCGCGCAGCAACGCCAGCGCGTCGTCGCGCAGGGCACGTTGCAGCCGGGCGACGTCCTGGCGGGGATTGCGCGGCAGGATTACCTGGAAGGCCAGCAGGGCGAACGCGGTGGCGAGCACCCAGGCGACCGCGTTGTTGGCGAAGTCGAGCGGCGCATAGTGCATGGGGTTGTCTGCCGCAGTCAGCGTATTGAAGGCCACCAGGTAGGCCAGACCGGTCAGCGCGTGGCGGGGCACGCTGGTGGCATAGATGCCTGGCAGCCAGAACAGCGCCAAGGCGATGACCAGCAGGGGAAAGCCGTCCACCTGCGGCAGCACGCCGAAGGCGCACAAGGCGGCGGCAGGCACGGCCAGCAGCGTGCCTTTGAGGAACTGGCGGGCCCCCGCGGGCGGATTGGGGGCGGTGGCCAGCAGCGCGCAATACGGGCCCAGCACCAGCAGCATCATGTCGCCGTGGTCCCAGCCGGTCCAGAGCCAGAACAGGCCGGCCAGCACGATGGCCGTCATCGAGCGCAGGCCATTCTGCAGCGCGCCGGCGTAGTCGCGGTGAAAGCGCACTGGCGCACCGCCCGCCGCAGGCCGTGGCTGTGCCAGCGCGGCCAGGCCGTCGAGCGCGACCTGATAGGCGTGCAGCTGTTCGCGCAGCCGGTCGGCAGCGATGAGCACGGCCGCCTCGTCGTGGGCATTGGCCAGGCGCAGCGGCGCCAGCGTTTCGGCCAGGCGCTGGTCGGCGTCGCGCAGGGTTCGCGCGGCCAGCGCGGCGTCGTCATCGGCCACGGCACGGGCGGCGTCTTCCCAGGCCTTGCGCAGGGGCGCTTGCAGGGCGGCCAATGCACGGTGTTGCGCCGACGGCGCCTGGCCACCCGGGACGGGAAGGGGCAGGACTGCCACGCCAACGTCGGCCAACGGCGCCACGCCACCCACCAGGGCGCTGAACAATGCAGCCATGCCGTTGCGGACCGCGGCAGCGCGCTGCGCCAGGTCTTCGGATTCAGCTTTGCCCGCGGCCAGCAGATCGTCCATGCCATAGATGTCGGCGAGCAGGTCCTGCCGCGTTTGCCGGGCATCAGCGGGGGCCGCGCCTTGTTGACGGGCGATCACGCCAGCCACCGCGGCGGCCAGGCGGGCATATTGCGCCTGCAGTGTGGCGCGCAGGCCGCGCCTGCTGGCCAGGCTGCTGACCAGACCCAGGCAGACGACGCCGATGACCACGGTCGAGCCGCGGCCCATCACGTGTTCAAAGGTGGCTTGGGGGTGGCCCATGGCGCCATAAGTGGCCAGCCCGATGGTGTAGCCCGCCACCACCGCGCCGGACGCGCGGAAGTGGCGCAGCAGCGTCATGGCGGCGACGCACAGGCCCAGCCAGGCACCGAAGCCCAGGATGAACAGCAGGGGCATCTGGCCGGCAACCGCCATCAGGCACACGGCGGCCAGCATGCCTGCCAGCGTGCCGATGACGCGCCAGGCGCCCTTGCCGATGACGGCGCCTTGCACGGGGTGGATGACCAGCAGCACGGTGGAAGCGGCCGAGTAGGGCGTTTCCAGTTCCAGCAGGTAGGCCACCCCCAGCGCCAGCGCGGCGGCGGCGATCGAGCGCGCGATATAGGCGCCGCGCGGAGTGGCGGGATCGAAGCGGGCCAGGGCCGTCAATACGCGGCGAGTCCAGGCGCGTGGCGGGTTCGCGGGCGGTGCCGCAGGGCAAGACATGTTCCGATCGCTCCTGAAAAGTGGCGATAGGAAAGTCTAGGAGTGGAGCGACGCGAGGAGAAGTCGAAAGCCTGCACGGCTGGCGTGCGCGGCGCGCACGTGCCGGCGGCGCAGGGCGGGGGCGTGTCAGGCGGGAGGGCGCGCGTCTTCGGTCAAGACGCGAATGGTCCGGCGCAGCCATTGATGGGCCGGCTCGTGCTGAAAACGCGGATGCCAGGCTTGGGTGATAAGTATCGGGTCCAGCGCCAGCGGCAGGTCGAACAGCCGCACCTTCATACCCATCTGCACGGCGGCGCGCGCCAGTTGCTCGGGCAGCGGCAGGATCAGGTCGGACCCATGCAACGCCAGCAGCGCCGCGCTGGGCGTGGGCACGATGAGCGTGACCTGGCGGTCCAGCCCCTGCGCGGCCAGCGCGGTGTCGATGGGGCCCTGCGTCTTGCCGCGGCGCGAAACGCCGATGTGACCCCAGCGCGCGATCCGGCGGGCGGTGATGCCGTCCTTGAAGAGCGGATGATCGTCGCAGGCGACGCCGACGACGCGGGTGGTGAACAGCGGCTGCACGCGGATCTCGTGGCCCAGCGGGCGCGCGGCGCTGATGAACAGGTCGACGCGGCCGCTGCGCAGCGCCTCATCGTCGATGTCGTCTTCTTCGGGGGTGAAGCACAGCGTGGCGCGCGGCATGTCGTTTTGCAGCGCATCGAGCAAGCGGCCGGCGTAGATGCCGATGAACAGGTCGTGGGCGCGCACGTTGAAGCGCGTGTCCAGCTGCTTCAGGTCGGCCTGTTCGCCCTTGGCAAGCACGCCGCTGGCCTGGCGGATGGCGTCCTGCAGCTGATCGCGCAGCTGAAGGGCGTGCGGCGTGGGCACCAGCGCGCGTCCGGACTGCACGAAGATCGGGTCGCCGGTGGTTTCGCGGATGCGGGCCAAGGTGCGGCTCATGGCCGGCGCGCTCAGGTTCATGCGGCGGGCGGCGCCCACCACGCTGCCTTCTTCCAGCAGGGCTTGCAGCGCGTACAGCAGATTCAGGTCGGGGCGCATGAGACGGTTTGGTGCGTGGCGGAACCGTTCAATTATGCAACGTCTGGCGGTTTCATCCGCGCCGGTTGGACGTGCGCGGCGCGCACGCCTGGCATGCGGCTGCGGTATCGTGGCAGGCCGCATCCGACTTTTTTTTCTGATAACGAGCGCCCGCATGGTTCATCCTCTGTCGACCCCCGGCTATCGCAAGCTGCTTGACCTGCAGCGCCGCATTCATGAATTCACGCTTCTTGCCTGCGCCGACGATGACGTGGACATCCGCGCCCCGGACCTGCCGCTGTGGAGCCGGGCGTACCAGTATCTGTCCATCGCGCCCTTGCTCGGCGGCCTGCAGGTGGAGTATTTCGGTGAACTGTGGGAAGAACCCTTTGCCTGGACGCTGGCCTGCCTGGCGGACCAGGAGGTCGCCGATGCGATCGTGGCGCTGTCGTTCACCGGACCGGACGAAGGCGCCAACGGCACGCGCGAATGGGAGTTCACGCCGCTCGTCGATTCGGCTGTGCGCTTTCCCGTGCTGAAGTCGCTGGCCATCCGCCCCAGCGGTCAGGCCGACCATAATGTGGTGCTGATTCAGCGGGCCGGCACCATCATGGAAGAGTCGGGCGAGATCGCCCGGTTCGTCGCCAAGGCGCCCGCCCTGACCCAGCTGACCGTGCCCAATGCGCCGGATGCGTCTTTCTTTGACGTGCCGTTGCCGTACTTGCAGACCCTGGTGGTCGAAAGCGGGTTCGACACCCAGGCCTTCATCGAGAACCTGGCGTCATCGACCAATCTGACCGCCTTGCGGTCGCTGGATTTCACGGAATCGACCGAGCTGCACTCGACCTGGGCCGACGCGCGCGAAGCCGGCTGCATCACGCCGTTTTCGGCCTACGAACAGTTGCTCCGCAGCGAGACAGGCGAGCGGCTGCGGGCGCTGACCCTGCGCAATACCTGCCTGAGCCTGGAGCAGTTGCAGGCGCTGCAAGCGCTGCGGCCCAAGCTGGGGATGATGGTGGTGCAGTCGCCGCGCGGCGGCTATGTCAGCCACTTCCGCCAGGATGTCTTTCCTTGGCGCCACCTGGTGCAGCCCGACCCGGGCGTGCGGTAAGGCATCGAGCGAACGGCGCCCGGATGGCGCCGAGCCGTACAAGATTTGTCATGTATGGACGTAATGCCTGTTTGTTGCCATACTCGTCGATTGATATCACCCCTACATTGCGACATTTTTGCGCAATATGACCCATGCATAACGACGAAATGTATGCATCCTGGCCGCTGAAGTTCGTGCGCGGCGCAGGCCCCCGCTACCGCCAGATCGCCGATTTCATCGCTGGCGCGGTGGCAGACAACCGCATGCAGCCCGGCGACCGCCTGCCCCCGCAGCGCGGCCTGGCGCAGCACCTGGGCGTGGACCTGACGACGGTGACGCGCGCGTACGCCGAAGCCGGCCAGCGCGGCCTGATCGAACCGCGCGGCCCGCTGGGCACCTTCATCGCGCGGCCCACCGACGAACCCTTGTTGCAGATGCTGGACCTGGGCATGAACATGCCGCCGCTGCCGCTGGGGTGCGATCTGCAGGACCTGCTGCGGCGCGGCCTGGCCAAGGCGATGGAACGCCACGACGTCGGCGTGATGATGACCTACCATCAGGCGGGCGGCGGGCCGGCCGAGCGCGAGGCGGGGGCCGAGTGGCTGGCGCAGTCGGTGGGCCGGGTGGACCCGGACCGGGTGCTGGTGTGCCCGGGCGCGCAGGCCGCGCTGGCCGCGGTGATGCTGGCCTACAGCCGGCCCGGCGACGGCATCGTGGCCGAGCCGCTGGTGTACCCCGGCCTGCTGACGGCGGCCCAGCAGTTCGGCCGCCGGATACTGGTGGCCGACACCGACGCAGACGGCATGACGCCCGCCGGCCTGGAACGCGCCTGCCGCGACGGCGGCCGCCTGGTCTACCTGAACCCCACGCTGCAGAATCCCACGGCGCACACCATGAGCGTGGCACGTCGCCGCGACCTGCTGCGGGCGGCCGCGGCCTGTGGCGTGCGCATCATCGAGGATGACCCGTATTCGCTGTTCCTGCAAGACGCGCCGCCCGCGCTGGCCAGCCTGGCGCCTGCGTCGGTGTTCTACATCGCCACGCTGGCCAAGACGCTGACGCCCGGGTTGCGCACGGCCTTTGTCTTGACGCCCGACCTGGACGGCCGCCGCAACGTGCTGGCCGCCATGCGGTCGTTCGCGGTGATGGCCGCGCCGTTGATGGGCGTGCTGACCACGCAATGGATCGCCAGCGGCATGGCGCAGCAGATCCTGGACGGCGTGCGCGCGGAAGCCCACGCACGCCAGCGCCTGGCGCGCCAATTGCTGCCGGGGCCGTTTCCGTCCGCCGCGGCGGGCATCCATCTTTGGCAGACGCTGCCCGACCGCTGGACGGCGTCGGACCTGGAACGGGTGGCGCGCGACGAAGGCCTGAGCGTGACGTCATCCGAGGTGTTCCACCAGGGGCCGGGCGCGCCCAACGCCATCCGCATTTCGCTGGGCAGCATTCCCGACCGCCAGGAACTGGGGCAGGCGCTGGAGCACCTGGCGGGCCTGGTGCGACGCCGGCCGCGCGGGCTGCGCGATGTCATCGTCTAGGTGACGCGCGATGCTGTTCGAGACGTTCCATGCCTTGCAGGATTCGATGGTGGACTTCGCCAAGACCCACGCGAACTGGCTGGCGCCGATGGGCTTTGCCTTCGCCTTCCTGAAATCTCTGCCGCTGGTGGCGTTGGTGATCCCCGGCACGGCGCTGCTGCTGTCGATCGGCGCCATCCTGGGGCTGGGCGATGCCAACTTCGTGGCGGTATGGCTGGCGATCTCGGTGGGGGCAGCGTTGGGCGACTGGGTGCAGTTTGCGGCGGGCGTCTGGTTCGGCCCCAGCCTGATGCGCAGCAAGCCGCTGCGCAAGCGCCCCGAGCTGCTGCATCGCAGTACGCTGTTCATTCAGAAATGGGGCGTGCTGAGCATTGTGCTGTGCCGCTTTTTTGGGCCGCTGCGCGCCACCGTGCCGATGATCGCCGGCATCTGCGGCATGCGGGCGGCGGCGTTTCAGGCAGCGAACTGGGCCTCGGCTTTCTTGTGGGCGGCGGCGCTGCTGCTGCCCGGCTGGTGGGGAACGCGTACGTTCCTGTAGGCCGGGCGGCAAGCGGCGGCCGGCGCGCGGCACGCCGCGTGCCACGCGCTGCCGCGCTGGATGCTGGCCTAGAACTGATGTCGTATGCCTACCGACGTTTGCAGCGTATGCGATTCGCGGATGTCGACGCGGTTGACGTAGGCATACAGATTGGTGCGCTTGGACAGATCGTACTGGTAGCCCAGCGCCCAGCCGGTGATGTCCGACCCCGTGGCGCGCTGCGCCGATGCCAGCACCGATGACGCCTTGCCCGTGGGCACGGTGACGCCGACGATGAACGAATTGACCTTGTCGTAGCCGGCGGACGGCCCCGTGTTGGCATTGCGCAGGTTGCCGTAGGTGCCGTGCAGCGTGATCCATTCGAAGTCGTACGAGCCCGCCACTTGCAAGTTGCCGGTGGTTTTCTTGTTGGGCAGGCGCGCGTCGGGGTTCAGGCGGTCGTAGGTGAGTGCGGCGGCCACCGGGCCGCTGTTGTAGCGCAGGCCGGCGGTCATGACGCGGTCGTGTGCGTCGGTGGCGAAGGCGTCGTTGTCGTGGGCTTCGAAGCTGTAGCCCAGGCCTGCCTGCCAGCCGTTCATGCGCGGCGTGGCATAGAACACGGCGTTGTTGACGCGGCCGGCGGCGCCGAAGTCGCCGTCGTTGAAGCCCAGGGTGACGTTGTTGGACGATTGCCCCCAACCCGTGCCGAAGGGCGAGCCCACGCCGCTCCATTCGAAGCCGTAGATCCATTGGCGCCCCAGGCGCACCTCGCCGAAGCCGCCGGCCAGCCCCACGTAGGCCCAACGGCCGAACAGGCGCCCCTGCGTCTGTGCGCCGCTATTGGCATTGAAGCCGTTTTCCAGGCGGAACACCGCCTTGTAGCCGTTGCCCAGGTCTTCTGCGCCGCGCAGGCCCCAGCGCGAGCCGGATTGGTTGCCGCTTTTCTGGCGCAGGCTGGATTCGCCATCGCGCCGCTCGTAGGTCGTGCCCAGGTCGATCAGGCCGTACAGCGTGACGCTGCTGGTTTCGGCGGCCGGGGCCGGGCTGACGCAGCTGAGCGCCAGGGCGGCGCCCAGCGTGCGGCGGTGGCGGATGATTCTTTTCATGGTGCTATCCCCTCTATTGGTATTGCGTTGGACAAAAGCATCCCCGGCCGCCCGCGCGGTGCGGGCGGCTAAGGGTGGAACCGGGTGTGGCCTGACCAGCAGTTAACCGGTCAAGGCGATGCGGACGCTGAGGCTGATGTGGCCGCAGGCGGTGCGCCGGGCTAGCCCGGGGCGGCGGATGCGGGCAACGGTGTCAGGTCTTGGGGCGACGCCACGCAGAGCGTGACGCGGGACGGATACGCGGCCGATGCATGCACGGTGTTCAGGGCAATTCGCTTTTCGCGGGCATCGGCGGCGGACTCGCCGCTGTTGGGATTGACGTCGTATTTCGGGAAGTTGCTGCTGGAGATATCCAGCCGGATGCGGTGGCCTCGTTTGAACAGATTGCAGGTGGCAAAGGGTTCGATCATGATTTCGTAAACCTTGCCCGGGGTCAACGCATTGGCCTGATTCCAGGACTGATGGAAGCGGCAACGGAAGATGCCGTCGGTCAGGTTCAAGGCATAGCCCTGCGGGTAGTCGGCACTGGGCGGATAGACGTCCACCAGCTTGGCGGTGAAGTCGGTGTCGGGGCAGTCGGACGAGATGTGCAGTGTGACCGTGACCGGACCGATGACGGCCAGGTCTTCGTCCAGCGGCGCGGTCTGGAACACCACCACGTCGTCGCGCGATGCCAGCGGCAGGCCGGGCTGGCGCACGCCGAAAAAGCGCGGGTCTTCGCGCTGGTCGAAGCCGCCGCCTTCGAACACCGGCTGGCCGGACGTGAGCGCGCCGCCCAGCGTGGGCACCGGATTGCGCGGGTCGTACTGATACGTGATGCGGGCATCCGGGACGGTAGGCGGCTGCGTGTCCAGGCGGCCATCGGCGTGCAGGTGGAATGCGGTGGGGCGGGCTTCGCGCAGCGGCCAGGCGTCGGCCTGGATCCATACGCCGCCGTGGTCGAAGCGGTCCGCGGCATTGCGTGTACCGCTGCCCCCGCCCATGAGGAAAAGGCGTGCGACCGGGTCGTGTGCCGGGGGTGAGGACGTCGGGTCTTGCGATGCCTCGCCTTGCTGCGTCATGCCCGCCTGCGCCTGGTCCGCGGGCGCATCCTGCAGCCAACGCTGGAACCACGCCAGCCGGAATGCCAGCCAGTCGGACGCAAGGTTGCCGTCGAAGGTCGCGCGGGGGCCGAAGTCGGCATCGCCGCTGTGCACGGTATTGCGGTCGCCGTGCAGCCAGGGCCCCATGATCAGCCGCACGGGCGATTGCCGGCCCTGGGTCAACCCCTCGTAGTTTTCCATGGTGGTGCGCACATAGGCGTCATACCAGCTGGACATCAGCGCCACGGGGATGTCGGGAATCGCGTCGTAGTAGCCCTGGGCATAGATGCCCAGCTGGCGCCAGGAATCGTCGAAGGTGTCGGCGCGCCACTGCTCGAACAGATAGTCTTCGTATTCGGGCACGCTGGCCAGCGGCGAATGGCCGGGGCGCCACGGCATGCGGGTGAACCACTGGCGGATGTCTTCGGCTTCCAGCGCGGCCAGCACCAGCGGGTCTTGTTGGGCCGCCGGGCTGAGCTTGGCCTGCTTGTAGGCCCAGGTGGCTTGCTTCAGTTCGAAGGCGCCAGACTGGCGGATGCCGCACTGGTAGCCGTTGGAAAAGCCGCCCGAATCCAGCACCATGCAGGCCAGCCCCGGCGGGTTCAGGCAGGCCAGCGCCATCTGGGTGTGCGCGGCATACGACAGGCCCATGGTGCCGATGCGGCCATTGCACCACGGCTGCTGCATGATCCAGGCCAGCGTGTCGAAGCCGTCCGGCCCTTCGGACAGGTACTTGGTGAAGTGGCCTTCGGAACCATACCGGCCGCGGCAGTCCTGGAACACCACGGCAAAGCCATGCGCCACGAGGTGTCGGGCCACTTCCGGGCGCGGCACGCCCAGCTTGCCGCCGATCTGTTCGGACCGCGACACCTCGGTCTTGCCGTAGGGCGTGCGTTCCAGGATGACGGGCAGCGGCGCATCGACGCCGGGGCGGTAACCCGCGGGCAGGTGCACGTCGGTGGCAAGGTGGATGCCGTCGCGCATGCGTACCCGCTGGTCTGCCAATACGTGGGCAGCGGCGGGGGCGGGGATAGAAGCGTCGGGAGCAGTCATTTGGCTTCCTGGATGTAGAGCATTGAAGTGCGTTCGAGTTTGTTGGCGCGCAGCACCGTGCCGTCGCGGGCGGCCCAGAAGGCCACGGGGAAATACAGGGGCACGATGCCGACGTCGTTGAATCCCGCTTCGGCGGCCTGGCGCAGCAGCGCGTTGCGGGCGTCGGGGTCGAATTCCACGGCGGCCTGCGCCAGCAGGCGGTCAAGTTCGGGGTTGGAATAGCGCGCGCGATTGAAGGCGCCCGTGCCGGCGGCCTTGTCGTAGGTGGCCATCACGTTGGTCAGGCCGCCGGCTGAATCGCCGGTGCTGTTGCCGTACGAAAAGATGAAGGCGCTGTACTGCTGCTTGCCGCTGGCGCCGGCATAGACGTTGTAGGGCTGCGTCACCACGCCGTTGATGCGCAGGCCGGCGCGCGCCATCATCTGCGCCAGCGCCTGGGCCAGGTCGCTGTCGCCGGCAAAGCGGTCGTTGGAGGAATGCAGCGTCAGGCCGAAGCCGTGAGGGTAGCCGGCCTGGGCCAGCAGGGCGCGCGCACCGTCCAGGTCGTAGGCGGGCGCGGGCAGGTTGGGGCTGTAGCCGCCCAGCCCCTCGGGCACCATCTGGCCGGCCGGCACGCCGGCGCCGCTCAAGAGGCGCTCGGTGATGGGGCCGCGCATGAACATCCTGGATATCGCCTGACGCACGCGTACGTCTTTCAGGGGATTGACGCTCAGGGGCTTGCCCTGCGCGTCGGTGATGAACGGACTGATGTCGCGGGCCGAGTCCAGCGCCAGGTAGATCAGGCGGGCCGACGGCGAGCTGTAGAGCGTGTAGCCGGGCTTGCCTTTGATGTTGCGCGCGTCGGTCGGCGGCACGCTGTCGATCAGGTCCACCGAGCCGGACAGCAGCGCCGAGATGCGCGCGGCGTCGTTGGCGATGTAGCGAATGACGACGCGGTCGAAATCGGGGCGGCGGCCCCAGTAGTGGTCGTTGCGTTCAAGCTCCAGGCTGTCGCCGGGCTGCCAGCGCTTGAATTTGTAGGGGCCGGTGCCGATGGCGGCCACGCCGGAATTGAAGTCTTCCGACCGCTTGCCCTCGGCGGCATGGCGCGACACGATGTAGACCTGACCGATCTGTTCCATGAAGTCGGGCGTGGGTTCCTTGGTGCGGATGCGCAGCGTCAGCGGATCAATCACCTGCACGTCGGCGATGGACCGCACCGCCCCGCTGAAGGGCGCCGGGCTGTTGGGCACCTTGGGCGCCCGGGCCAGCGAGAACACCACGTCGTCGGCCGTGAACGGCGTGCCGTCATGAAAGCGCACGCCAGGGCGCAAGCGGATTTCCCAGGTATCGGGGGCCACGACGCGCCAGGACAGCGCCAGGCTGGGCTGGCTCTGCATGTTTTCGTCGGTGGACATCAGGCGTTCGAAGATGTTTTCGGCGGCCGCCTGGTTGTTGCCGGTGCGCGAGAACAGCGGGTCCATCGACGACGGCTCGCTGGAATGGCCGATGGTCAGCAGCGGCCGGGCGGCGGCCGGGGCGGGCAGCAACGCCGCCAGCGCCAGGGACAAGGTGAGCGTTGCGGCCAGCGCCAACGCGGGCAGGCCTCGCCGCGCGCCGTGCATCGAGAATGAAGAGACAGTCATGACGCGCGGGTTCCTCGTTGTGCGGCGGGGACGTCCGCGGGCGTGTTCGGCGGGGCAGGCAACGGGCTAACCCCGGGCGCGTTCGGCGAGGTGGGCATCGGGGTGTCCAACAAGTGGCAGGCCGCCTGATGCCCGTCGGCCGTGGCTTGCAGCGCGGGCGCTTCGGTCTTGCAACGCGCCATCGCCTGCGGGCAGCGCGGATGGAAGTGGCAGCCGGACGGCGGATGCAGCGGCGACGGGATCTCGCCCTGAATGGCATGGAAGCGCCGCTTGCGGTTCGACAGGCGCGGCACTTCGTCCAGCAGCGCCTGGGTGTACGGATGGCGCGGCGCGCGGAAGACCTCGGCCGTGGGGCCGGATTCCACCACGCGGCCCAGGTACATGATGACGGTGCGGTCGCTGATGCGCCGCACCACGCCCAGGTCGTGGCTGATGAACAGATAGGTCAGGCCCAGGTCCTGGCGCAGGTCCATGAAGAGGTTCAGGATCTGCGCCTGGATCGACACGTCCAGCGCCGCGATCGATTCGTCGCAGATCAGGAATTGGGGCTTCACGGCCAGGGCGCGGCCGATGCCCACGCGCTGGCGCTGGCCGCCCGAGAACTGGTGCGGGAAGCGGTTGCGGTAGTCCGGGTCCAGCCCCACGCGGCGCATCACCTGCACCACGTAGTCGTCGTAGTCGCGGCGCGCGATGATGCCGTTGGCCAAGGGCGCTTCGCCGATGATGTCGCGCACCCGCTTGCGCGGATTGAGCGAGGACATCGGGTCCTGGAAGATCATCTGCGTGGCCATGCGCTGTGCATGCGCGGCCTGGCCGGTCAGCGTGGACAGTTCGCCGGCCGGCGTCTGGATGGTGCCGGACGTGGCGGGCAGAATGCCGGCCAGCACACGGCCCAGCGTGGACTTGCCACAGCCGGATTCGCCCACCAGCCCCACGACTTCGCCCTGGCGGATGGTCAGGTCGATCCTGTCCACCGCGTGCACGGTCTGCGTGCCGACCTTGGCGCCCAGCAGGCCGGCCAGGCGTTCGGCGTAGTCGGGCCGCTTGACGAACAGGCGCGACACCTGGTTGGCCTGCATCAGGATCGGCGGGTTCACGAGAAGGCTCCTGTCTGGGGATGAAAGCAGCGGTGGCTGCGGCTGCCGGCGGCGTCGATGGGCGGCTGTTCGCTGCGGCAGCGCTCGGATGCATGGCCGCAGCGCGGGCTGAAGGCGCAGCCGGCGGGCAGGGCCAGCGGCGACGGCGCCATGCCGGGAATCTGATACAGGCGGTCGCCCGTGTGTTCGTTGCTGGGCACCGAACCGATCAGGCCGATGGTGTACGGGTGGCGGGGGCGATCCAGGATGTCGTCGGTGGGGCCGGATTCGACGACCCGCCCGGCATACATCACGCAGACGCGGTCGGCCAGCCCGGCCACCACGGCCAGGTCGTGGCTGACCCAGACCATGGCGGTGCCCGTTTCGGCGCACAGCTTCTGCATTTCGGCCAGGATCTGCGCCTGGATGGTGACGTCCAGCGCGGTGGTGGGTTCGTCGGCGATGATCAGGTCGGGCTTGTGCAGCATGGCAATCGCAATGGCCACGCGCTGGCGCATGCCGCCGGACAACTGGTGCGGATAGGCCTTCAGCCGTTCGTCGGGCGACGGGATGCCCACGGCCGCCAGCGTGTCGCGGGCGCGGGCCCAGGCCGCCTTGCGGCTGCAGCGTTCGTGCGTCTGCACCGTTTCGACCATCTGGGTCTCGATGCGGAACACCGGGTTCAGCGTCATCATCGGGTCCTGGAATACCATGGCGATGCGGTTGCCGCGCAGCTGCCGCAGTTCTTCGCGCGACAGCGTCGCCAGGTCGGTGCCCTTGAACAGGATCTGGCCGCCGTCGATGCGCCCCGGCGGGTCGATCAGGCCCAGGATGGAAAAGCCGGTGATGGACTTGCCCGAACCGGACTCGCCGACCAGGCCCAGGATTTCGCCGGGATGCACGTCGAAGCTGACGTCGTCCACCGCCCGCACCAGGCCGGCGCGGGTATGGAACCAGGTGCGCAGGTTGCGCACGGAAAGAGTGGGGGTGCTTGTCATGGGACGAGTCCTATTTCTGCAGGCGCGGGTTGAGCGCCTCGCGGACCCGGTCGCCCACGATGTTCATGGTGAAGACCACCGTCAGCAGCAGCACGCCGGGAAATACGCTGATCCAGTACAGGCCGGCCAGCATCTGCTGGTAGCCGTTGGCGATCAGCAGGCCCAGCGACGGCTCGGTGACCGGCAGGCCGATGCCCAGGAAACTGAGCGTGGCCTCGGCGGCGATGGCGTTGGCGGTCTGGATCATCGCGATGACGATGACGGGCGGAATGCAGTTGGGCAGCAGCTGGCTGAACAGCGCGCGGCGGTGGCTCAGGCCCAGGCACAGGGCGGCCTCCATGTATTCCTTGCGCCGCTCGACCACGGCGGTGGCGCGCACGGCGCGGGCGAAGTAGGCCCACTGCACCACCACCAGCGCCAGGATCACCTTGTCCACCCCCTGGCCCAATATGGCCAGCATCATCAGCGCCACGAGAATGGTGGGAAAGCCCAGCATCAGGTCCACCAGCCGCATGATCAGCGCGTCGATGCGGCCGCCGAAGTACGCGGCCACCAGCCCCAGCACCGTGCCCACGGCCATGGCGAACAGGCCGCTCAGCACGCCCACGCTGAGGCTGGTGCGCAGGCCATACATCATGGCCGACAGCATGTCGCGGCCCTGGGCATCGGTGCCGGCCCAGTAGACATCGCCATAGATGCCGTGGCTGCCCGGCGGCATGCGGCCGTCCAGAATGGTGATGGCGGCCAGGTCATAGGGGTTCTGCGGCGCGATCCATGGCGCCAGCAGCGCGGCCAGCACCAGCAGCAGGAACACGACCGCGGCGATCGTGGCGGGGCGGCTGTCCAGCACGCCGTGCAGCGCCTGGCCCAGCGTGGTGTCGCGGCTGGGCAGCCAGGTCTTGGAAACGGAGGCGGTCATTGCGAGGCTCCCACGCGGACACGGGGATCCAGGATGGAATAAAGGATGTCGACGAGCAGGTTGAGCACGATGAACATCGTGACGACGATCAGCAGGTAGGCGACCACCACCGGGCGGTCCAGCTTCATGATGCTGTCGATGATGAGCTTGCCCACGCCGGGCCACGCGAAGATGGTTTCGGTGACGGTGGCAAAGGCAATCAGCGAACCGAATTCCATGCCTACCACGGTGACGATGGGAATCAGGATGTTCTTGAGCACGTGCATGCCGATCACGCGGGATTCGCGCAGGCCCTTGGCACGCGCGAATTTCACGTAGTCCAGCGGCATGGTTTCGCGCACGCCGCTGCGGGTCAGGCGCACGATCAGCGCGATCTTGAACAGCGCCAGGTTCAGCGCCGGCAGGATCAGGTGGCGGATGCCGTCCCAGGAGGCCAGGCTGGTGCGCATGCCCAGGAATTCGCCGGTGGGGCCGCGCCCGGTGGAAGGCAGCCAGCCCAGCGTGACCGAGAAGATCAGCACCAGCATGATGCCCTGCCAGAAGTTGGGCAGGCTGAAGCCCAGGATCGATCCGGTCATGATGCCGCGGTCCAGCGCCGAATCGGGCTTCAGGCCCGCCACCAGCCCCAGGGGCAGGCCGATGGCCAGCGCCAGCAGCAGCGCCACGCAGGCCAGTTCCAGCGTGGCCGGCAGGCGTTGCAGGATCAGCTGGATGGCGGGCTGGTTGAAGACGAACGAGTTGCCCAGGTCGCCATGCAGCGCGTTGGCGACGAACTTCAGGTACTGCTGGTACAGCGGCAGGTCCAGTCCCAGCGACTGCACGGCCTGCGCGATTTCGGCGGGCGTGGCGTCGGCGGGCACCAGGATTTCAATGGGGTCGCCGATGGCGTAGACGCCGGCGAACACGATCAGCGACGTGATGGCCAGGATCACCACGCTTTGGCACAACCGGCGGATGATGAAGGCGGTCATGATGTGCCGTGGCGACAGGAATCGGGGAAGGGGGCGGCGCGCATCGGGGGCTCCTTGCCGGAAAAATCGGCGATATCGCGTATTGATTACGGATTCATGAATGGCGAGAATCCTTGATGGGCGGAATGTTCGATCCATCCCGCCGCGCTGGCAACCGTATGCCAAGCCGGCATGCGGCTATGTGATTTACGAGAAATTTGGTGTTAACCCTAGGCCGCGCGCACTGCGGGCGGCCGCAATGCGGACCGTGCACGACAGGATGAACTTCAAGCAGCTAGAGGCATTTCTGGCCTTCATGACCACGGGCTCGACGATCGAGGCGGCCCAGCGGCTGGGCGCGTCCCAGCCCGCCGTCAGCCGTCTTCTGAGCCAGTTCGAAGCCGACCTGGGGCTGCCGCTGTTCGTGCGGCGCAAGGGGCGCCTGCATCCCACTGCCGAAGCCGATTCGTTGCTGCCCGATGTGCAGAACATGATCTCGGATGCCGAGTCGCTGCACCGCCATGTCAACCAGCTGCGGCTGGGCGGGCAGCGGCGCACGCTGATCCGGGTGCAGCTGCCCAGCACGGTGGCGCAGTCGGTCATGCCATCGGTGGCCGACGCGTTTCTGGCCGATCATCCCGACGTGGCGCTGGAAGTGCTGGTGGGCACCTATGAAGCCAGCGAGGTCGCGGTGCTGGGCCGCGAGGCCGACCTGGCGCTGGTGCGTTCGCCGCCCGTCAATTCGGGCCTGTCGATGATCTTGCGGCTGGCCACCGAAGCCGTCTGCGTGATGCCGCCGGGCCACGCGTTGCAGGCGCTGGACGAAGTCACCTCGGCCGACCTGATCGGCGTCGACCTGGTGCTGCTGGGCCGCCAGCGTTCGCTGCGCCAGCAGATCGACCAGGCCTTTCGCGCCGGGCGCATGATGCCGCAGATCAAGGCCGAGGTGCACTCGGTGGAAATGGCCTGCCGGCTGGCCGCGCAGGGCGTGGGGGTGTCGATCGTGAACGGCCTGTTTGCCGGCCTGTGCCTGGACATGGGCATCGAGCGCCGGCCGTTTCGCCCGCGCATCGATTACTACGTGGGCATGGCCACACTGGCCGGGCAGCCGCCGCATGCGCTGGTGCCGGAATTGGCCGCGCGCATTCTTGCTGCCATGACGCAGCGCGCCGGGCCCGGCGCGTTCTCGGTGGTGCCGCCCGAACCGGGCGACGGGCCGCTTACGGCATCAGCCTGAGCAGCGCGGCAATCAACGCCCAGCGCCGCGTGACATAGACGCGCCGCTTGCGCAGCCGGATGGCGTGGGCGATCTGTTTGGCGGCCTTTTCAGGTGACGCCACCCAGAACAGGCCGCTGCCTTGCGCCATGGCGGTAGCCACGAACCCGGGGCGCACATCGGTCACCGCGATCGGCAGCTTCAAGTGCCTGACCTTCTGCCGCAGCCCATCCAGGTAGTTCGACACGAACGCCTTGGAGGCGTTGTAGGCCGGCGCGGCACCGCTGCCGCGCAGCGCCGCCACCGACGAAATGCCCACCAGGTGCCCCTTGCGATGCAGGATGAAATGCCGCAGCGCGACGTTGGCCATGGCCGCGAAGCCGTGCACGTTGATGCCGATGGTGTCTGATTCTTTGTCCCAGTCCAGGTCCGTGTTCAGAAAGCCCACGCCCGCGCTGATGATGCACAGGTCCAGGCCTTCCATGCGGGTGATCAGGTCGCGCAGCGCGGCCATGGCGTCGGCGTCGCGGGCCACGTCCAGCACCTGGGTGTGCACAGTCGTGCCCGGCAGTTCCGCGCGCAGGCTGTCCAGCAGTTCGCCGCGGCGGCCCGTGAGGCCCAGGGCGTAGCCTTCGTTGGCCAGTTGTTTGGCCAGGGCGCGGCCGATGCCGGAGGTGGCGCCGATGATGATCGCTCGTTTCATGCGTGGGGTCGGTGGGACGGCAATAGGGGAAACGCCGATACAGTACGACGCAAACTCCGCGGGGTGCGGACACATGCAGGATACAGCGGCTTGTTGGAATGCAGGCTCTCAGTTGGCACGACGCCGTGCCTTTCCCCCCGCATGTCCCACAAGGAGCCCCTCATGGCCAAACCGCTGGAAACCGTTCTGTACACCGCCCGCACCCACACCACCGGCGGGCGCGATGGCGCCGGCCGCACCGACGACGGCGCGCTGACGCTGCCGCTCAGCCCGCCGGGCTCGGGCCGCCCCGGCACCAACCCCGAGCAATTGTTCGGCATCGGCTATTCGGCCTGCTTCATCGGCGCGATGCAATTGGCCGGCGCCAAGCTGGGCATCCCCGTGCCGCGCGAGGTGGCGGTGGATGCCGAAGTGTCGCTGGGCAAGACCGATGGCGGCGCGACCTACGCGCTGGGCGTCAACCTGCACATCTCGCTGCCGGGCCTGCCTGCGGAGCAGCAGCGCCAGCTGGTGGAAACGGCGCATCAGACCTGCCCGTATTCGGGCGCCATCCGCGGCAATATCGACGTGGAATTCTCGATCGCCTGATCGAAGGCTCAAGCCGACGGTTTGAGCCGTATTTCCGCTTCCAGCCCGCCGCCCTCGCGGTTCCTCAAGCGCAGTTCGCCATCCAGGATGGCCACCAGCTGCTGCGCGATGGCCAGGCCCAGGCCGGTGCCGCCGCTGTCGCGATTGCGCGAGCCTTCCAGCCGGTAAAACGGCTGCAGCACCGCCTGCAATTGATCATCGGGAATGCCGGGGCCGCGGTCCAGCACGCGGATCGACACGCCGCCGCCTTCGGCCGGACCCATGACCACCTCGGCCGCGCCGCCGAATTTCAGGGCGTTGTCGATCAGGTTGCCCAGCACCCGGCGCAAGGCGCGCGGCCGCGTCTGCCAGGGCGCGGGGCAGTGGCCTTGCAGCGTGACCGGCTTGCCGATGTCGGCGTAGTCGCACACCAGGCTGTCCAGGAAGGCATCCAGGTCGATGCGCACGGCCGGTTCGGTGGCGGCGCCTGCGCTGCGGGCATAGGCCAGGCCGTCGCGCACCAGCTGTTCGACTTCCTGCAGATCGTGCGTGAGCTTGTCGCGGTCGATCGAATCGTCCATGAACTCGGACCGCAGCTTCATGCGGGTGATCGGCGTTTGCAGGTCGTGCGAGATGGCGCCCAGGATCTGCATGCGTTCGGCCAGGTGGGCGGCGATGCGGTCCTGCATGGCGTTGAACGCGGCGGACGCCTGTGCCACTTCGGCCGGCCCGTCTTCGGCCAGGCGCGGGCTCTGGCGGTCGGGGCTCATGGCGTCGGCCGCGCCGGCCAGGTGGGTCAGCGGGCGTATCGCCAGGCGCACGGCCAGCCACGCGCACAGGATCAGCAGCGCCAGTTGCGCCGCCAGCACCACCGGCAGCCATACCGCCAGCGGCATGATGGCCATGTGGATGTCCAGCGTGACCGGCTGCCCGTCGGCCAGCAGGGCGCGTACCTGGATGTGCTTGGGATCGTCGCCCACGGTGCCGAACGTCAGCGGGTAGGCGCCGTTCAGCGCCGTTTGGATCGAATCGCGCACGCCTTCGGCGGCCGGCGTCTGCAAGGGTCGGTCGAAATCGCCGGGACCCAGCAGGTACTGGCGGTTGCTGCCGGCCAGGCGCGGCAGCCAGTCGGCGCGCTCGGCGGCGGGCAGGCGGTTCAGGATGGCCAGCGCCACCACCACGTCGCGCTCCAGGTTGTCCAGCATGACGCTCTTGGCGGACTGGTAGCGTTCGTAGAACAGCAGCGAGAACGACAGCGCGTGGGCCAGCACCAGGCCCACCAGGAAAATCAGGAACAGCCGGCTGGCCAGGGTGCGAGGCCAGCGGCGCAGCGCCGGGACCCAGGCCATCTACGGCGCCTCGGACACATCGACCTGCGCGGCGAACACATAGCCTTCGCTGCGCACGGTCTTGATGTACAGGGGTTCGCGCGCGTCTTCGCGCAGGCGCTGGCGCAGCCGGCTGACCAGCAGGTCGATCGAGCGGCCGAAGAAGTCGGCGTCGCGCCCTTGCGTCAGGTTCAGCAGCTGGTCGCGGTTGAGCACGCGCTGCGGGTGGTCCAGGAACACGCGCAGCAGCCGGTATTCGGCGCCGCTGAGCGACACGATGGTGCCTTCGGCGTCGAGCAGGTGGCGCGCGGTGGTGTCCAGCGTCCAGGTGCCGAAGCGGACTTCGCGGCCGGGTTCGGTGACCTGGAAATTGGGCGGCAGCATGCGGGTGCGGCGCAGGATGGCCTTGATGCGCGCCAGCAGTTCGCGCGCCACGAAGGGCTTGACCAGGTAGTCGTCGGCGCCCATTTCCAGGCCAAGCACGCGGTCCATGTCTTCGTCGCGCGAGGTCAGCAGCAGGATGGGGGTGCGGCGGTGTTTGCCGGCGCGCAGCTCGCGGCACAGCACCAGGCCGTCGTCGCCGGGCATCATGATGTCCAGCACGATCAGGTCGACGGTCAGGCTTTCGAGCAGCGAGCGCATCTGGCGGCCGTCGGCGGCCAGGGTGACGTTCAGGCCGTTCTTCTTGAGGAAATTGCCGGCCAGTTCGCGGATCTCGCGGTCGTCGTCGACGATCAGGATGTGGTCTATGGGGTCCATGGCTTACCCGTGCGGATGAAACGGAAGGGCCGTCTGACGGCCTTTCGACAGTGGGCTCATTCTACTCATCGGGTTGCTCGCGGCGGCGGGCCTGGCTGTTGTGGATCAGCTGGCAGGGGCCGGGCTGCACGGCTTCGGCGCCCAGGCCGCCGGCCAGCAATGCCAGCACGGCGAACAGGCGGCGCAGGCGCTTGCCGGCGGGCGGCTTTTTCGTGGAATCCAGGGGGAGGGGGGCGGCGGTCATGGGGCGGCTCCAGCAGTGGTGTCCGGCACGTTATAGCGCCGCCCGCGGGGCGAAGTGTGTCGTAGTGTATGCAGGCCGGGGGGCGATACAAAACCGGTGAAAAAAGCCCGCTTGCCGGCACAGGACGGATACGCGGGGCGCGTCCAATGCGGTCATCGACATCGAACGGACCGCGGCATCATGACCCTGATCAACACCCCTCTTGCGCTGGGCGCCGGCATGCTGACAGTGGCCTCGCCCTGCGTGCTGCCGCTGTTGCCCATTCTGCTGGGCAGCGCCGTCGAACGGTCGGGCCGGTGGCGGCCCCTGTGCATCGTGCTGGGTTTCGTGCTGGCGTTTTCGGGGCTGGGCATTGCGCTCAGCCTGCTGACCCATGCCGTCGAATCGGCCCAGGAAGCGGTGCGTTCGGTGTCGGTGGCGCTGCTGGCGCTGTTCGGCCTGGCGCGCATCTGGCCGCAACCCTATGACTGGTTGGCGGCGCGGCTGGCGGGGCCGTTGCAGGGCGTGATCGGCCTGGGCGGCAAGGGCGGTGACGGCAATGCCGGTGGCTTCTTGCTGGGCATGTCGCTGGGCGCCGTGTGGACGCCCTGCGCCGGTCCGGTGCTGGCGTCGATCCTGGTGCTGGCGGCGCGTGCCGAAGACCTGGGGCAGTCCAGCCTGTTGCTGCTGGCCTATGGGCTGGGCGCGGGCATTCCCATGCTGGCGATCGCCTACGGCGGCAGCTTTGCCGCCGGGCGCGTGCGCGCCATCGCCCGCCATGCCGTGCGCTTGCAGCGTGCCTTCGGCGTGCTGCTGGTGGCCTCGGCCGCCGCCATCTATTTCCAGTATGACGTGCTGGCCTATGCCTGGATCAGCCGTCTGTTTTCCTGACCCGACCGGGTCTTCGCTTCCCCCACCGAGTCCTCGCGTTCCCCGGGGTGCTCACGACCCTGCAAGGAGAGTCACCATGATGTCCATACGCCTGCCCGCCCGCCGGGCCCTCGTTTCCGTCAAGCTGGCGCTGGCCGGCCTGCTGATCGGCTCGGCCGCCCAGGCCGCAGCCCCGGCGTCGGCCCCCGCGCCGGAATTCACCGGCATCCAGACCTGGCTGAACAGCGAACCGCTGACGCAGGCGGGCCTGCGCGGCAAGGTGGTGCTGGTCGACTTCTGGACGTACACCTGCATCAACTGCATCAACACCCTGCCGTACGTGAAGCAGTGGCACCAGAAGTACAAGGACCAGGGCCTGGTGGTGGTGGGCGTGCACACGCCGGAATTTCCGTTCGAGCGCAGCACCAAGAACGTGGCGGACGCCATCAAGCGCTTCGGCATCGAATACCCGGTGGCGCAGGATAACCAGTACAAGACCTGGGACGCCTACCGCAACCAGTACTGGCCGGCGTTCTACCTGGTCGACAAGCAGGGCAACGTCGTCTATCGCCATTTCGGCGAGGGGCGCTATGCCGAGACCGAGGCCGAGATCCAGCGTTTGCTGGCGCAACCGTAAGCGGCGCCATGGCGGCGGCTGGGCGGCGGGGGGGCGCCAAGGCAACCGCTGCCTTGGCTATCCGGGTCAGCCCGGCGCGATGCCGCTAGCCGCCCGCCAGCGCCAGGGCCAGCAAGGCGCCCAGCAGCGCGGGTGGCATCACCAGCGCGCCCAGCTTCAGGAAGGCGAGGCCGCTGACGTGCTGGCCTTCGCGCCGCACGGCGATCAGCCACAGCAGCGTGGCCAGCGAGCCGGTGATGGACAGGTTGGGCCCCAGGTCCACGCCGATCAGCAGCGCGCCGGTGGTCTGCGCGGGCAGGTGGGCGATCTGGCCGACCGAGCCGGCGATCAGGCCCGCGGGCAGGTTGTTGATCAGGTTGCTGGCCAGTGCGGACACGATGCCGGCGCCCCACAGCGACTGCCCGGCGGACTGGCTGGCCAGTTGCACCAGCGCGCGCGATAGCGCGTCGATCGCGCCGCTTTCGGCCAAGCCTTCGACCAGCACGAACAGGCCCGCCACCATCGGTAGCACGCCCCAGGCCACGTGGCGCAGCACCGGCATCGGGCTGATGCGCTGGCGCAGGTGGATGCCCGCCGCGGTGGCCAGGCCGGCGATGAAGGTGGGCAGGCCCAGATCGGCATTGAAGGCGGACGCCAGCATCAGCACCACGGCGGTCAAGAGGATGCCCAGGCCCGTCAGGCGAGCCCCGGCGCCCAGCGGCTGCGCGGCGATGTCGGCCCGCAGCGGCTGGCGCAACGCCTCGCGCTGGGTAAAGCGCAGCACCAGGTAGGTCAGGGCGATGGCAGCCACCGACGGCAGGGTGAACTGCCGCAGCCAGTCGAGCAGCGGCGGCATCTGGCTGCCGTACACCACCAGGTTGGCGGGGTTGGAAATCGGCAGCACGAAGCTGGCGGCGTTGGCAATGAAGGCGCAGATGAACAGGTAGGGCAGTGGGCGTGCGCCGGCCGCCTTGGCCGCGGCGTATACGGCGGGGGTCAGCACCACGGCGGTGGCGTCGTTGGACAGGAACACGGTGACCAGGATGCCCACCAGGAACACCAGGTCGAACAGCCGCCGCGCCGAGCCGCGGGCGTGGCGCGCGGCCACCATGGCCAGCCAGTCGAACAGCCCCTGCTGGCGGGCCAGTTCGGCCAGCACCATCATGCCGATCAGGAACAGGTAGACGTCCAGCCCCTTGCCGACCGCGCCCAGCGCCGCCTGCCAGGGAATCAGGCCGGTCGCCGTGACCAGCAGGGCCGCGCCGCCCGCCCAGACGTACTCGGGCAGGTTGCCGGGGCGCAGCAGGATGCCGACGATCGCCAGGGCGGAAATGGCCCAGAGGGCAAGGGTGGCGTCGGAAAAGGGCATCGGAACGGCAACGGCAGGACGGGGAAGCCCGGATTATCGCCCGCCCGGGCGTTCAAGCGTGAGCCTGCCGACCGGCAGCCAGGCGGCCCGTTGCCGCCGTACGACGGTCGGCGCTAGTTGATCTGCAAGGTATACATGGCCTGGCCGCGCACCAGCGTCAGCAGCAGGGGCTGCCCCGGTGCCGCGCCCGCCAGCAGCCCGCGCAGGTCGGCCAGCCGGCTGACCGGGCGCTGGTTGACACCGATGATGACGTCGCCGCGCTGCATCCGCGCGGCGACCGGGCCGCGGTCGGGGTAGGTGGCGCTGACGGCCACGCCGTCGTTGCCCTTCAAGCGCTGCTCGCGGCCGATCTCGGTGAATTCCACGCCGTTCAGCCGTGCATCCAGCGAGCCGCCGTGCAGCCGTTCGTTCTTTTCCGGCTCGATGCGCAGCACGGCTTCGGTGCGCTGGCCGGCGCGCAGCAGCGTCAGCCGCACCTGCTTGCCCACCGGCAGCAGTCCTTCGGCATTGCGCAACTGGGCGCTGGTGCCGATGGACTTGCCATCCACCGCCAGGATCTGGTCGCGCGCCTGCACGCCGGCCTGCTGCGCGGGCGAGCCGTCCGCCACGCGCGCCACCGCCACGCCCGTCGTGCCCGGCGCCAGGCCCAGTTGGCGGGCGTTGCGCGGCGTGACATCCACCGTATCCAGCCCCAGCCCGCCACGCTGCACCTGGCCATGTTGCAGCAACTGGCGCATGACTTCGCCGGCGAGGTTGGACGGAATGGCGAAGCCGATGCCGACGTTGCCGCCGGACGGCGTGTAGATCATGGTGTTGATGCCGACCAGTTCACCGTTCAGGTTGACCAGCGCGCCGCCCGAGTTGCCGGGGTTGATGGATGCGTCGGTCTGGATGAAGTTCTGGTAGCCGGCCGCGCGCAGGCTGGAGCGTTCCAGCGCCGACACGATGCCCGACGAGGCCGACTGGCCCAGGCCGTAGGGGTCGCCGATGGCGACCACGAAGTCGCCCACCCGCAGGTCGCTGGAATCCGACAGGGTCAGCGCCTGCAGCTTGTCGGGCGGAATGCGCAGCACGGCCAGGTCGGTGTCAGGGTCGCTGCCGACCACCGTGGCGGTGAAGCTGCGGCCGTCCTGCAACGAGACGCGAATGGACGTGGCGCCGCGCACCACGTGGTGATTGGTCAGGATGTTGCCCTGGGTGGCATCCACAATGACGCCCGAGCCGATGCTCTGGCGGCCGGCCCCGGCAGCCTGGCCGAGGCCGGCCGCCTGGCGGCTGTCGCCCTGGGCGGAAATGTTGACGACGGCGGGGGTGACGCGTTCCAGCATCGGCGCCAGTGACGGCAGCGGCTGGCCGTCCACGGCCATGGGCAGGGCGGCCCAGGCCGGCAAGGTGGCGGCGAGTGCGGCGGCCAGCGCCAGGTGTCGGCAAGCGCGGACGGCCTGCCGTGTGATGCCGCAGGCGGACGAAAGCAAAGTCATGGAACCGGCAGGCAGCGCCTGTGTGGGGATCAGCGCGCCAGTATCGCCGCGCGCCGAGTCGCCCATATGACCGATAAAGCCCGCTTCGTGGCCGGTATCGCTGCCTTCCGTTTTAGAACCCGACCGCCTGTCCGTCGCGGCGCGAGTCCGACGCTGCCAGGTAGCCGCCCTGCGGCAGCCGGCAGATCAGCTGGGCTGAGCCGAATTCCAGGCTGTCGGCCGGCGCCACCGCGACGTTGTGGCCGCGTTGGCGCAAGGTTTGCACCACGTCGTCTGGCAGGTGCGCCTCGACATTGACTACCGGGCCTTTCTCGACCCGGAAGCGCGGCGCATCGCTCATGGCCTGCGGGTTCTGGCCGAAGGCCGCCAGGCGCGTCACCATCTGCAGGTGGCCCTGCGCCTGCATCGATCCGCCCATGACGCCGAACGACATCACCGGTTCGCCGCCGCGCGTGACGAAGGCGGGGATGATGGTGTGCATCGGCTTCTTGCGCGGCGCGACCTGGTTGGCGTGGCCGGGCGTCAGCACGAAGTTCAGGCCACGGTTGTGCAGGCTGATGCCGGTGCCCGGCACCACCACACCCGACCCGAAGCCGTGGTAGTTGGACTGGATGAACGACACCATGGTGCCGCTGGCATCGGCGGCGGTCAGGTAGACCGTGCCGCCGGTGGCGGGCGTGCCGGCCACCGGCACGGCGGCGCGGTCCATCGAGATCAGGCGGGCGCGCTCGGCCAGGTAGGCCGGGTCGAGCAGGGCGCGCGCATCGGTGCGCATGTGGCGCGGGTCGGCGACGTGATGGTGCAGGTCGGCGAACGCCAGCTTCATGGCCTCGATGCTGACGTGGTAGTAGTCGGCGCTGTCGCGGCCCATCGATTCCAGGTCGAACTGTTCCAGCATGCCCAGCGCCATCAGCGCCGAGATGCCCTGGCCGCTGGGCGGGATTTCGTGCAGCGTGTAGTCGCGGAACGACTGCGAGATCGGCTCGACCCATTCCGGGCGATGTTCGGCCAGGTCGTCGGCCGTCAGCGCGCCGCCCGAGCGGGCCGCGAAGTCGGCGATCCTGGCGGCCAGCGCGCCGCGGTAGAAGCTGTCGCCGCCGCTTTCGGCGATCTCGCGCAAGGTGCGGGCCTGGTCAGGAAAGCGCCACCATTCGCCAGGCAACGGCGCCCGGCCTTGCGGCAGGAAGGCCTCGGCAAAGCCCGGCTCATTGGCCAGCTTGGGCATCTGGTTGGCCCATTGGCGGGCAATGGTGGGGCTGACGGGAAAGCCGTTCTCGGCGTAGGCGATGGCCGGTTCGAACAGCGTGGCGAACGGCAGCTTGCCGAAGCGGTCCGACAGGGCCTTCCAGCCCGCCACCTGGCCCGGCACGGTGACCGTGCCCCAGCCCGTGGCCGGCATGGCCTCGCGTCCGGCGAAGTACTCGGGCGTCCAGGCGGCCGGCGCGCAGCCGCTGGAATTCAAGCCATGCAACCGCCCTTCGTGCCAGACCAGCGCGAACATGTCGCCGCCGATGCCGTTCATCACGGGTTCGACGACGGTCAGCGCGATGGCGGTGGCGATGGCGCTGTCCACGGCATTGCCGCCCGCCAGCAGCATGCGCAGCCCGGCTTGCGCCGCCAGCGGCTGGCTGGTGGCGACCGCGTTGGCGGCCAGCACCGGCATTTTTCGGGAAGCGTAGGGGAAAGACCAATCGAAGGGGGAAGACATGGGCAAGGTTTTCTAAGAAGGTTTACTGCGGCGTGATGCCGGCCTGGTCGATCAGTTGCTTGGTGCGCGGGATTTCGGCCTTGATGAAGGCGGCGAATTCCTCGCGGCTGCCGCCCCGGGGCTCGGCGCCGGCTTCGGCCAGCTTACCGCGCAGCACGGGGTCTGCAAGCACCTTGTTGACGGCGCGGTTCAGCTTGTCCAGCACCGGGGCCGGGGTGCCTTCGGGCGCCACCAGGCCGTACCAGGGGGCGATGTCGTAGCCGGCGTAGCCTTGCTCGGCGATGGTGGGAATGTCCGGCGCCAGCGCCGAGCGCTGCGAATTCGACATGCCCAGCGCCAGCAGCGCGCCGCTCTTGACCTGCGGCAGGCCGGTCATGATGGTGTCGAAGTACATCGACACCTGGCCGCTCAGCAGCGCCGGAATGGCTTCGCCTGCGCCCTTGTACGGTACGTGCAGGATGTCGATGCCGGCCACCGACTTGAGCATTTCGCCGGCCATGTGCGACGTGGTGCCCGTGCCGAACGAGGCATAGGTCAGCTTGCCGGGGTTGGCGCGGGCGTAGGCCACCATTTCGGGCAGCGTCTTGAACGGCTGCTGCGGATTGGCCAGCAGGATGTTGGGCGTGTAGGCCACCATCGACACCAGCGCGAAGGCGTCCGGGTCGTAGGCCAGGCGTTTCTGCAGGAAGCGGTTGGTGACGATGGCGGCCGGGCCGCCCATCAGCAGCGTGTAGCCGTCGGGGGCCGAACGCGCCACCGAGGCGCTGCCGATCGCGGCGGCGGCGCCGGGGCGCGCTTCCACCACGAAAGGCTGGCCCAGTTCGGTGGACAGCGCCGCGCCCAGCTGGCGCGAAATCAGGTCGGTGGCCGACCCGGCCTGGAACGGCACCACGATGCGCACCGGATGCTGCGGCCAGTCGGTGGCGGCGGGGGCGCTTTGGGCGCCCGCCTGGGCGGTGAAGGCCAGGGCGGCGGCGCAGCCCAAGGCCCGGATGAGACGAAATTGCATGGATTCCCCTTGATCGTCAGGTAGTCAGGCTATCTGGCCAGACGGTTGCGCCGGACGGGTCTGTCGCCCGTTGCGGTTGCGGCGGGCGCGCACGGCCGGCGCGCCAGGACTGGATTTGACGCGACCCGGCCGGATGCGGCCATAGGGATTTGCATCCATGGATCATTGGATCCAATTTGTGTTATTTTTGCGTTTATCTATCATGGCGGCTTTGCGAAACCCCGGGGACGAAGATGCTGCAATTCCAGAAGACAGCCGTCAGCGCCGAAGAAGAGGCGTACCTGCACCTGCAGCGTGAAATCCGGCTGGGCAATTACCCGCCCGGGCACCGGCTCGTCCCGGACGTCATCGCCAGCGAAATCGGCACCAGCCGCATGCCGGTGCGCGGCGCGTTGCGCCGGCTGGCATCAGAAGGCCTGGTGGACATCCGCGCCAATCGCGGCGCCGTGGTGCGCGGCCTGAACCAGCAGGAAATGCGGGAAGTCTTCGAAATGCGTTCGGTGCTCGAAGGCCTGGCCATGCGCAACGCCGTGCTGAACATGAGCGCCGAACACGTGCGCCGCCTGGCCAGCATGCTGGACCAGCTGGAACAAGGGTCGGGCGACTACCTGGACTGGACCACCGCGCATCGCGATTTCCACGAATACCTGTGCAGCTTCTGCCAGCAGCCGCGCCTGCTGCGCCAGATATCAGAACTGCATTCGGTGGTCGAACCCTATATGCGCCTGTGGGCCGCCCAGCCGGGCCGCGTGCTGCGGGTGCGCGAGTCGCACCAGGAACTGATCGACGCGCTGAAAACGCGCGATCCCGACCAGTGCGAAGCGGCGATGCGCCAGCATGTGTTGAATACCGTGCCGGCGTTGCAGGCGTTCCTGGAACAGGCGGGCTGATCGGACAGGGGCGACGGCCCCGGCGCCAAGACTCCGGCACCAGACGCCGGCACCAGACTCCGGCGCCAAGCTCGTCGCCGCCTCCGTCACGCTTCGCGCAGCTTGCGTTTCGGCTTGCGCTTGAACTTCACTTCACTGGCCAGCACCCCGGCCACGATCAGCGCGGCGCCCGCCAGCGCCAGCGCGGGCAGGCGGTCGCCCGCCAGCCGGCCGACGATGCCGCCCCACACCGGCTCGCCCGCATAGATCACGGTGGCGCGGGTGGGTGATACCGACTTCTGCGCCCAGTTCATCGTCAGCTGGATCACTGCGCTGGCCAGGCCCAGGCCGATGGCCGCGCCGGCCCACAGCCACGAGAACGCGGGCACGCCTTCGCCCAGCACCGGCATCAGCGCAAACGACACCAGCCCCGCCGTCAGCAACTGCACGGCGGTGACGCGGCGGCTGTCCACCGATTGGGCGAAATGGCCGATCAGGATGATCTCGGCGGCAATGGCCGCGGCGCCGGCCAGGGTGG
This sequence comes from Achromobacter deleyi, assembly GCF_902859705.1. GTDB lineage: Bacteria > Pseudomonadota > Gammaproteobacteria > Burkholderiales > Burkholderiaceae_B > Achromobacter > Achromobacter deleyi. The sequence continues at coordinate 147,776 of NZ_CADIJO010000007.1, forward strand.
CGATTTCGCCGGGGCTGAAATGCAGCGACCCGGCCTGGGGCCCGGCCAGCAGCACCAGGCCGGCGAAGGCCAGCGTCACGCCGACCCAGCTCATCAGGCCGGGCGGGCGCTTCTGCACCGCCCATTGCAACAGCGGCACGATTGGCACGTACAGTGCCGTGATGAACGCCGACTGGCTGCTGCTGATGGTGCGCAGTCCGACCGTCTGCAGGTAATAGCCCAGGAACAGCGCGCAGCCGATCGCGATGCCCGCGCCGGCCTCGTGCCGCGTCAGGCCCGCCATGTGCTTGCGAAACAGCAGCATCGACATCGCGCCGGCAATGGTGAAGCGCAGCCCCACGAAGAACAGCGGTCCGCTATGCTGCATGGCGATATGGATAATGAGGAAGGTGCTTCCCCACAGCATGGTGACCAGCACCAGGGCGATTTCCTGGCGCGACAGGGCGAACATCGATTTGGGCTTCACGGCAGACTTCAGGCGTCACTAATTTGAGCAATATACTGCACATTACGAATTCCGACAGCGATGTCCTCACCCACGTCGGGGCCAACCTGAAGCGGTTGCGCAAGGCGGCGGGCCTGAGCCAGACCGCGCTGGCCGATGCGTCCGGCATCAGCCGCCGCATGATCGCGGGGTTGGAAGCCGGTACGGCCAACATCAGCCTGTCCAGCCTGGACAAGCTGGCGCATGCGTTGGGAGTGGGGTTCGTGGACCTGGTCAGCGATCCGGCGCGAGAACGCCGCCGCATCGAGGCCCGCGCCTGGCGCGGCAAGCGGGCGGGCAGCCAGGCGGTGCTGCTGGGCGCGGCGCCGGCCAGTTGCGAAGCGCAGTTGTGGCTATGGGTGCTGGCGCCCGGCGAGACCTATGTGGCCGAGCCCGATCCGCCCGGCTGGCACGAAATGGTCTACGTCATGGAAGGCGCGCTGCAGCTGGAATTGTCGGGCGTGGCCCAGCAGGTGGCGGCCAACGATTTCGTCATCTACAGCAGCGCCCAGCCGTACGTGTACCGCAACGACGGCGAGTCGCCGCTGCGGTTTGTGCGCAATGTCTTGAGGTAGCGCGGCGCGGGCCCAGGCCGGGATTCGCGCCTGGAAACCTGCTGGCGATCGCTACGCCAGCTCCGGCCGCGCGAAGCGCCGGTTCTTCAGCACCGGCAGCACCTCGCGCGCATGGCGGATGCGCTCGGGGTCCAGGTCGGCGAACAGCAGCGTGGCCTGCTCGCCCGCCTGGGCGATCACCACCCCCAGCGGGTCCACCACCATGCTCGCACCGATGTTGCGCGGCCCGCATTCGCCCACCGCGGCCACGTAGCAGGTGTTTTCCAGCGCCCGCGCAGTGCTCAGCACCGCCCAGTGCGCTTCCTTCAGCGGCCCCTTGACCCAGGCCGACGGCACCACCAGCACGTCGGCGCCGTCCAGCGCCAGGCGGCGCGCCAGCTCGGGAAAGCGCAGGTCGTAGCAGGTCATCATGCCGACCTGCATGCCGGCCACCGGCACCAGCGGCGGCACATCCGACCCCGGCACCACGTTGACGGACTCCTGCATCGAAAACGCGTCGTACAGGTGCAGCTTGCGGTACTGGGCGATGATCTCGCCGCGGCGCAGCGCCACCTGCGTGTTCCAGACGCGGCCGCCGTCGGCCGGCGTATGCACGGTCATGATGACGGTCAGGTCCAGCGCACGCGAGGCATCCAGCAGTTGCGACAGGAACGGGCCGTCCAGCGGCTGGGCGGCGCGGCGCACCAGGTCGGGGTCGGCGATGTCGCGGGCCAGGATGCCTTCTGGCAGCACCAGCAGGTCGGCGCCGGCGGCGGCCGCGCGGCGGATCAGGTCCTGGCAAAGGCGGGCATTGTCTTCCCAGGTCGGATGGACGGCGAATTGCCCCAGGGCGATTTTCATGGCGATTCCTTGGCGGTGATGGGTTGACGCGTCGGCGGGCGTTCAGGACGCGTGCGGGAACAGTTCGGCCGGCGTCATGACGCGGTCGGCCAGCTGCTGCGCATGCAGTTCGGTGGCGAAGTCGGCGATCATCTTGCGGTTCGGTTCCAGCCCGTTGCGGTTCCAGCCGGCGGGCAGGTCGCGCGAGGTCTGGATCAATTCGTCCAGCATCCAGGGCGTGGTGTCGGCGTACTTGCGGCGCTTGTCCAGCCACATCGTGGCGGACGCGTCCAGCGCTTCGCTCAGTGCCTGCGCCACCCACGGGTGGGCCTCGGCCAGCGCGGGCTTGATGCCCAGCAGGTGAATGCCCGGCACGTAACCGACCTGATGGAAGTAATCCACCTCGCTGTCGCGGCAGGCCGGCAGCAGTTGGCGCAGGTCCGACCCGGCATCGAAGAAGCCGTCGGGCATGAACGGCGTGAACACGGCGTCCAGTTCGCCAGCGCGCAGCAGGTCCACCAGCGGCCGCTCGCCGGGCGCCGCCTCGATCACGCCGGGTCGGCCAAAGCCGCCCAGCCGGTCGGTGACGGGATGCGCCTCGGTCAGGCGGCCCACTTGCCAGAGGGCGTCGTCCACGCCGATGCCTACGCGCCGCAGCAGCGCGCGGGTCCAGGTGTTGCCCGAATCCTGCCAGCCCGTCATGCCGATGCGCGCGCCGGCCAACTGGTCCAGCCGGGTGATGCCGCTGGACCGCGCGGTGATGATGCAGCGGTGGCGAAAGCCGCGCATCAGGAAATGCGGCACGCCGACGATGTCGTGGCGGCCGCGGGCGCGGCCCAGGCTGTAGCGGCTCATCGACATCTCGCCCGCATCGAAGCGCGGGTCGCTGGCCAGGTCGTCGGGCAAAGTGCCGACGCGATGCACGTCCAGGTCGATGCCGGGGACGGTGACGTCGCCGAGTGCGAGCGGCACGATGTAATCCCAGTCGCGCACGGCGAGCCGGATCTTGATCTTCATGGGAGCAGTCCTCGCGGCCGGACGGCCGCGGTTCAGGGTAGGGAAACGGGGCCGTTCAATCCAGGCGGATGCCGCGGGCCTTGACGATGTCGCGCCAGAAGGTCTGCATGCCGACCTGCATCTTGAGCAGGTCATCGCCATACAGGTCCAGGATGTCGTTGCCCGAATTCAGGATGAACTCGCGCAGCGCCGGGGTCTTGAGCGCTTGCCGCAGGGCGCCCTGCAGCTTTTCCACCACCGCGGGCGGCGTGCCGGCCGGCGCATACAGCGCCGTCCAGCCGTACAGCGTCAGGCTGGGATAGCCCAGTTCGGCCACGGTCGGCACGTCCGGCGCGTCGGCCACGCGGGCGTCGCTGGTGGCGGCGATGGCCACCGTCTTGCCCGACTTCACGTAGGGCAGGGCGGACGACGGGGTATCGAACAGAATGTCGATGGTGCCGCCGATCAGGTCGGATTCGGCCGCCGCCGGCCCCTTGTACGGAATGTGCGACAGCTGGATGCCGGCCAGCTGGCTCAGCAGTTCGCCCAGCAGGTGCGGATTGGTGCCGGGGCCGGCGCTGCCGTAGGTGAGCTTGCCCGGTTCGGCCTTGGCGCGGGCGATCAGGTCCTGCACGCTGCGGATGCCCGACGCCTTGCTGGCTACCAGCACGAACGGCGAGCGCGAAATGATGCCGATCGGCGCGAAGTCCTTGTTCTCGTCGTACGGCAGCTTGCGGCTCAGCACGATGGGCAGCATCACCATCGCGCTGGACGCGCCGGCCAGCAGCGTATAGCCGTCGGGCGCCGCCTTGGCCACGGCATCCACGCCGATGGCCCCCCCTGCGCCCGAACGGTTTTCCACCACGAAAGACTGCCCCAGCTGCTCGCCCATGGCCTTGCTGACGGCGCGCGCCAGCACGTCGGACGACGCGCCGGGCAAGGTGTGGACGATCACCTTGACGGGTTTGGACGGGTAGGCGTCTGCGGCCTGCGCCCCGCCGGCCAGTCCCAGGCTAAGCGCGGCCGCGGCGGCCAGTCGGTGTACTGCGTTCATGGAATTCCCCTTGCTGTTTTTACGACGGCGCCATCATCGAGCGCCATCGGCAGGGCCATTGTCAGGACGAGGGGTAATGTGCGTCAATGTCGAAATTCGGCGTAAAACTTGCATATCTCGCAACTGTCTGGAGGCGCATCTTGAACTTCATGGCCCTGGAGGCGCTGCGCGCCTTTGTCGAAGGCGGCAGCATTGCCGAGGCGTCGCTGCGCATCCATCGCAGCGCGTCGCAGGTCAGCCGGCTGCTGGCGACGCTGGAAGAAGAAGCGGGCTTTCCGCTGCTGGTCAAGGAAGGGCGGCGGCTGTCCCTGACCGAGCAGGGCCAGGGCTTTTACCAGCGCATCGACGAGATGCTGCGGGCCGGCGACGCCGTCACCGAATACGCCCGCGGCGCACGGCGCAAGAACCGCACCCACGTCAACGTGCTGGTGGCCCAGCACCTGATCGAAGGCCTGCTGGTCGAGGCCGTGGCCCGCGCGGTGCAGGAAGACAACGCCTTCGGCGTCACCATCAATGCGCGCATGCCGCCCAATGTGGATGCCTGGATCAGCCAGCAGCATTTCGACCTGGCGTTGGCGCAGTTGCCGGTCGAACACGCGTTGCTTACCACCGAAGTGCTGGCCGAATCGCGCGCCGTCGCCATTCTGGGGCCCGACGATCCGCGTGCGGCGCAGGCGGTGATCACGCCGCAGATCCTGGGACAGGGCCGCTTCATCGGGCTGCCGCTGCGCGGCGCGCTGTATCACCGCTACGCACGCGCGTTTGCCAAGGTCGGCTACCAGCCCGAGGCCCAGTTCGATGTGTCGTTCGGCTTCATCGCCTGCCAGTTGGCGGTGCGCGGCTGCGGCGCGGCGCTGAGCGATCCGCTTACCGCGCTGACCCAGACGCATCTGGGGGCGCAGATACGGCGCTTCGAACCCGAAACGCCGTTGCAATACGGGCTGATCTACCCCAAGGCGCGCCCGCCGTCGCCCGCCGCGCAATTGCTGATCCGGCATCTGCGGGCGGTGGCGGCGGAAAAGCTGCAAAGCGTGGATGCGCTGCTTGCCGCCGCGCCGGGGCAGGCCAGGCCGAAAGCGCCACGCGGCGCGCGGCGCGGGGCCGCTGCCTCAGGTTCCGTGCGTTAGAACTCGTATTTCAGCGTCGCCACGACATTGCGTTCTTCGCCGTAGTAGCAGTAGTTCAGGCTGGCGCACGAGGCCACGTAGGTCTTGTCCAGCAGGTTGTTGGCCGCGACCCGCACGCTCATGCCCTTGAGCGAGGACGACAGCCGGCCCAGGTCGTAGCGCACCGACATGTCCAGCAGCGTGTACGCCGGCACCTTCAGCGTGTTGGCGTTGTCGGCCCAGCTGGTGCCCACATAGCGCACGCCGGCGCCCACGCCCAGGCCGTTGTCGAACTGGTAGTCGCCCCACACCGACGCCATGTGGCGCGGCGCCTGATAGGGCGTCTTGCCCGCCAGGCCCTCGGCCGACTCGCGGTAGCTCATGTCGGTGAAGGTATAGGCGGCCAGCATCGTCAGGTTGTCGGTCAGGCGGGTCTTGCCTTCCAGCTCGATCCCGCGTGAACGCACCTTGCCCGCCGCGGTGTAGTAGGTCTGCGCCAGCACGCGGTTGGCGACGTTGTCCTGCGTCAGGTCGAAGACGGCCAGCGTCACCATGTTCTCGGTGCCCGGCTGCTGGTATTTCACGCCCACTTCGTACTGCTTGCTCTGGGTCGGGGGCAGCAGGTTGCCCTGGCGGTCGACATAGGCGTTGGGGTTGAACGATTCGCTGTAGCTCACATACGGCGACACGCCGTTGTCGAACAGGTAGACCAGCCCGCCGCGCTTGGTGAACTTCGAGCCGTTCCAGTTCTTGTCCGACAGGTAGGCGCCGGTGCGGCTCGAATCCGTGGTGCGCACGTCGTCCTGGCGGCCGCTCAGCGTCAGGCGCCAGCGGTCGTAGGCCAGTTGGTCCTGCAGGTAGAAGCCGGTCTGCTCCAGCTTGCGGTCAAAGAACGTGCGGCTGGTGATCTGCACGTCGCCATTGGCATAGTCGGGGTGGAACGCATCCAGATTCGACGCCGAACCCGAATCCCAGCGGCCATCGGCGTGGCGATGCTGGTAGTCCATGCCCAGCAGCAGCGTGTGCTTGACCGCGCCGGTTTCAAAGCTGCCCTGCAACTGGTTGTCGATGGCGAAGGCGCTGAGCGTTTCGCGGGCGCCCGAGTAATAGCGCGTCAGCTCGGTATCGTTGGCCCAGCCATAACCGTAGACCTGCTTGAGGCGCACGTCGGACGACACGTAGCGCGCGTTCTGGCGGAACGTCCAGCGGTCATTGAAGCGATGGTCGAACTGGTAGCCGAAGATGCGCTCGTTGCGCTTGAACTGATTGTCGTCCGGGTCCGAATCCACGAAGTGGCGCGAAATGCGCTGGCCGGCGTGGTCGTTGGTGATGCTGGCGTCGGCCGGCACGCCGCTATGGAAGCCGCCGCTGGGGTCGCGCTGCAGGTAGGCCTGCAGCAGCAGGCTGGTGTCGGGCGTGAACTTGAACATCACCTGCGGCGCGATCGCGTAACGCTCTTCGCGAGTGTTGTCGAACTGCGTGTCGGTGGACCGGCCCAGGCCGGTCACGCGGTAGGCCACCTTGCCGTTGTCGTCCACCGGGCCGGCCAGGTCGAAGCCCGCGCTTTTCTGGCCCTGCGTGCCGTACGACACCTCCACCGAGCGATACGGTTCGAACAGCGGGCGCTTGCTGGTCAGCTGCACCAGGCCGCCCGGCGCGCTGCGGCCGAACAGCACCGACGACGGGCCGCGGAACACGTCGATGCGCTCGACGAAGTACGGGTCGATCTGGATCGAACTGAACGTGCCCGAATCGCTCAGCAGCTTCAGGCCGTCGTAGATGGTGTTGTCGGTGCTGTTCTCGATGAAGCCGCGCAATGCCACGTAGTCGTAGCGGTCGGCCGCGCCCACCAGGCCGGTGAAGGCGCCCGGCGTGTAGCGCAGCGCTTCGGACACGCTGCGCGGCTTCTGTTCGTCCAGCTGTTCGCGGGTGATGACCGACACCGATTGCGGCGTTTCGATCAGGGCCGTGTCGGTCTTGGTGGCGCTGGAACTGGTCGAGGCCAGCAGGCCCGCGGTCGGGTCCAGCGCGCCGGGCACTCCCTGGCCGCTGACGCGCACCGCCGGCAGCGTGGTGGCGCCGGGTTGCGGCTGCGGGGTCAGCAAATAGCCGCCCGCGGTGCGGGTGGCGGCGAAACCGGTGCCGGCCAGCAACGCGCGAAAACCTTCGTCCACCCGATAGCGGCCGCGCAGGCCCGGCGTGGTCAGGCCCTGGATGCGGCTGGCGTCCACCGAGATCGCCACGCCCGCCTGCTGGGCATAGCGGTTCAGTGCCGGCGCCAGCGGCCCGGCGGGTATGTCGTACTGCAATGCGGCGTCGGTCTGCTGCTGCGCGTGGGCGGGCAGGGCGGTGGCGCCTCCCAGGGCGGCAAGCGCCAGGCAAAGCGCCAGCGGTGTCAGTCGGTGGGTCAGGGTCGGCAAGGGCATAGCGGGTTCCGTGTGCGTGAGTGTCCTGATTGCTATGACGCGCCACGCGGAAAAAGCGGAACCGTTGCAGCGAACAAAAGTGAAAAAAGTCAGCGGGCGGGCGCCACCCGGTCGATCATGACCAGCCAGGGTGTCAAGGTGCGCACCCGGATCGGGAAGCTGCTGGCCAGCAATTGCAGCGCGCGCTCGGGGTCGTCCAGCGGCAGCACGGCATTGACCTGCAAGCCGGCCAGCGCCTCGCGGTCGATGCGCACGACGCCCGGCCGATAGCGCGCCAGGGTATCGAGCACGTCGGCCAGCGGCTGGTCCTGCACCACCAGGCGGCGGTACTTCCAGGCGTCTTCCAGCGCGGCCGCGTCCACGGCCGTCGGTTCGCCCAGGCCCTGTGCGGTGATGCGCAAGGCCTGCCCGGCCGACACCTCGCGCCCCGCGCCGCCCGCCGCTTGCCGCGGGGTGGCCAGCACCTTGGATTCCAGCATGGTCAGCACGGTCACGCCGGCCTCGGCGTGCACCACGAAGCGGGTGCCCAGCGCGCGCACCGTGCCCTCGGCCGTGCGCACCGTGAACGGTCGGGCGGCATCCTTGGCGACTTCGACCAGAATGTCGCCGCGCACCAGTTCCACCTCGCGGCGCTGCGGATCGAAATGCAGGTTGAGCGCCGTGCCCGGTTCGAGCGTCACGCGGCTCTGGTCCGACAGGACGTGCGTCTGCCACTGGCCGGCGCCGCTGCGCATGTCGGCCAGCAGATACGAAGAAGGATAGAAATGCAGGAACACCGCCAGCGGCGCGGCCAGCACGCCCGCCAGCGCCAGGGCGGCCATGGCGCGGCGCACGCGGCGCCGCCGACCGGCTGCCCAGCCCGCCTTCAAGCCCGCGTGCAGCGGCTGCGTCTGCCCCGCTGCATCGTCGCGCAGGGCACCCAGCTGCGCCAGCACGGATTCCATGCGTCGCGCGGCAGCTTCGTGCTGCGGATGCTCGCGCTTCCAGGCGTCAAAGTCCGCCCGCAGCCGCTCGCGTTCGGCCGGACTGGCATCGTCCTCGGTCAGGCGCAGCAGCCACTGGGCCGCTTCGTGTGCGATGGACGGCGTGCCGGCCGCGCTCATGCCTGCACCTGCTCATGGCAATGCACCAGCGCCGCCACCAGGTACTTGCGCACCATGCGGTCGGACACGCCCAGCGTCGCCGCAATCGCGGCGTGGGTCTCGCCATCCAGGTAGTGCAGCAGGAACGCCTGGCGCGGCCGTTCGGCCAGCCCGTCCAGGATGGCGCTGATCTGCGCCAGCGCCTGCGAGGTCATCAGGATCTGTTCCGGCGACGGCGCGCCCGGCTGGTCGCGCAGCGCCAGGCTCAGTTCGGCCAGGTAGGCGGCTTCGACCTCGCGGCGACGGGCCTGGTCGATGATCAGCCGGCTGGCCGTGACCGATAGATAGGCGCGTGGCTCGTTGACCGCGGCCAGCGCATCGCGCGACGCCAGGATGCGTGCAAAGGTGTCGTGCGCCAGGTCGGCGGCGTTGTGCGGGCAGCCCAGCTTCTTCTTCAGCCAGCCCAGCAGCCAGCCGCCGTGGTCGACATACCAGGCATGCAGGTCGGGATCGGGGCGGGACGCGGCCGTGGGCATCGAAAACGCGCAGAGGCGGGTGGGAAAAGAGCCGCCTGGGCAGCCGTTCGGGAAGGGGTTTGGTAATGAAAATAACACTCAATTATATTTGGTCCGCCGAAAATTGCGAACCCGGCGCCCGCCGACCGGTCACCGGACAGCTTGTTGCCGCCGCCGCCCGCAGCCCATATAGCCGGGAGTAATATGGCGCGTCTGGCGGCCGGCTTCCGTTTGCGCGCATCCCCTGCGATGTCTGAAATCTTGAAGCGCCCCGGGCGACAAGAATTCACCAATAAAAAGACATCAAGGAGCGAGGCAAGTGGAGAGGCAAGAATCAGGCGGCTGGTATTTCGGCTGGAACATCGTCGGCGCCGCCACGGTGCTCACCCTGTTGACGGTGGGCCTGCGCATGGGCATCGGGCCGTTTTTCCTGCCCATGGCCGACGGCCTGGGTTTTTCGCGCAGCCTGCTGTCGGGCATCGTCGCGGTAGGCATGCTGTGCTATGGCCTGGGCATGCCGCTGGCCGGCTACCTGGTCAGCACGCGCGGCACCCGCTTTGTGCTCTTGACCGGCACGGCCATCGTGGTGGCCTCGTCCATCTGGACCGTGTTCGCGCGCGGCCCCATCGAATTCCTGCTGGCCTTCGGCGTGGCGCTGTCGATCGGCCTGGCCTTCACCAGTCCCGTCGCGCTCACCCCCGTGATCAGCCGCTGGTTCACGCGCCAGCGCGGCATGGCGCTGTTCTTCCTGTCCACCGGGTCCATGGCGGGCATCGCGCTGATGACGCCCACGCTCACCTTTGCGATCTCGGCCGTGGGCTGGCAGGAAACCCTGCTGGGCTTTGCCGTGCTGTTCGCGCTGCTGAATGTGCCCGTGGCCCTATTCGTCATGCGCGACCAGGCGCCCGAACACACCGACCTGCTGCCGCACCAGATCGTCGAAAAAAAGGCCTCGGCCAAGACAGCCGCCAAGGCACCCGACGCCAAGGTCCGCGACGCCGTGCGCACGCTGCCGTTCTGGCAGGTGGCGCTGGGCCTGTTCGCCTGTGGCTTCAGCATGAACCTGCTCGGCACGCACGGCATGCCCATGCTGATGGATCATGGCTTTGACGCCACCACCAGTTCGCTGGGGATTGGCCTCATCGGGCTGGTCGCCATCTTCAGCACGCTGGTGCTGGGCCGCATGTCGGATCAGGTCGAGCGCCGCAACATCCTGGCCACCATCTACCTGGTACGCGGGCTGGGCTTCTTTGCGCTGGTCATGGTGGGCGCGCATTGGGAACTGTACCTGGCCGCCACCATCGGCGGCGTGGTCTGGGCGGGCAGCATCGCGCTGTCGTCCGCCATCCTGGCCGACGTCTACGGCGTGCGGTTGGTGGGTGTGCTGTACGGCCTGACCTACCTGGGCCACCAGGTCGGCGGCATGATCAGTTCGTGGCTGGGCGGGTGGGCCTTTGAACGGTTCCACACGCACTGGGTGGCGTTCGGCGCGGCCGGCGCCTTGCTGCTGCTGGCCGCGATCATCTCGATGCAACTGCCACGCCGCGGCGCCTTGCGCGTGGTGCCGGCGATGGCGGCGGGCCGGCCCTAGGCGGGCCTGGCTGGGCTTTGACCCATCGACCGGCGTTCAGCCGGCCTGCAGGCCCGGTCGATGACCGGGCCCTTTCTTTTCCGCTTAGCGGTCTTTCAGCAACGACACCAGTTCCGGCACGTAGCGGTCGCCGCCACCCTGGTCCACCGCCTGGTCATAGGTGTGCAGCACGGCCGCGCCGATCTCGCGCACCGCGCCGGCTTCCGCGGCCATGGTGTTGTAGTAAGACAGGTCCTTCTGCGCGTTCGACATGAAAAAGCGCAACGACGACGGGTCCTGTTCCAGCAGGTAGGGCTTCAGGCGCTCCAGCGCCACCCCGCCGCCGCCGCCCTTGGTCAGCACCTCGGCGAACACGGCCGGGTCGATGTCCGCGCGCAGCGCGCAGGCGGCCGCTTCGGACAGCAGCGCAATTGCGCCCAGCGACACGTAGTTGTGCAGCAGCTTCATGCGGTGGCCGGCGCCGATGGGGCCGGCATGCGTGATGTTTTCGGCAAAGCACGCCAGGATCGGCCGGCATTCCGCGAACAGCGCAGCATCGCCGCCCACCAACAGGTTCAGCCGGCCTTCGGCGGCCTCTTTCGGCGTGCGCGTCATGGGCGCGTCCAGGAAGCGGCCGCCGCGCTCCGTCACCGCCTCGGCCACCTTCAGGGTGGACGACGGGATGGCGGTCGAGCAATCAATGATGACGGTGCCCGGGCGCAGCCCTTCCAGCACGCCGCCCGGCGACAGCAGCACGGCTTCGACCTGCGGGCTGCCCGTGACGCACAGGATGATCACGTCCGCCTGCGCCGCCAGCGTCGCGCCGTCGGCGCAACTGGTGGCGCCCGCGGCCTTCAGGGCATCCAGGGGCTGGTTGCCCGGGTGTTCCAGCACGGTCAATGCGTGACCGTGCTTGACCAGATTGCTTGCAATGCCATGGCCCATCAGGCCGATGCCAACCATACCGATTTTCGCCATCTTCCACTGCTCCTGCCTCACGGGCGTTTGTTATGGCGTAAATCTTACTCTCAGATTTGCGGCGGCAGCGGCAGGGATGCCGATACGCGAGGCGGCTGGCGGGCCGCCCGCGCGACCGGCGCGTCAGACGATGCGGATGCTCAGTTCCGGCAGGCCGTCCACATGCGCGCGGATCACGTCGCCGCGCACCACCGGCCCCACGTTCTCGGGCGTGCCCGAATAGATCAGGTCGCCAGGGAACAGCTCGAACGCTTGCGACAGCCGCGAAATCTGCTCGGCCACCGACCAGATCATGTGGCTCAGCGTGGCCTGCTGCTTGCGTTCGCCGTTCACCGACAGCCAGATCTCGCCTTCCTGGTAGTGCCCCGTCTGGGCCACCGGGTGGATCGGCCCGATGGGGGCGGCATGGTCGAAGCTCTTGCCGATTTCCCATGGCTTCTTCTGGTCGCCCATGCCGCGCTGCAGGTCGCGCCGCGTCATGTCCAGGCCCAGCGCGTAGCCGTATACACATTGCAGCGCGTCTTCCGGCGCGATGTCGCGGCCGCCCTTGGACAGCGCCGCCACCAGTTCCACCTCGTAGTGGTAATTCTGGGTCAGGGGCGGGTAGGGGTGGTCCGTCACGCTGTCGGGCAGCACCACCTGGATCGCGTCCGTCGGCTTCTGGAAAAAGAACGGCGGCTCGCGCGTCGGGTCCGAACCCATCTCGATGGCGTGGGCCGCGTAGTTGCGGCCAATGCAGTAGATGCGCCGTACCGGAAAGCGCTGCGCGCTACCGGCGATGGGCACCGTGGTCTGGGCCACGGCAAAAGGGGTCTGGACGGGCTGGTTCATCGCGGGTCTCCTGAAGGTTGCGAGGGTTGCAGCCACTTTACGGTGGCCGCGCCCCGGCGCACTGGAGACGATTACGCAATCCCTGGACGATTCCGTGATTTGCCGGGTAGCGCCGTCCGAGTCCGCGTGAATCCACGCTTGGCGCGGCCGTCCGGCTCACCCGTCCGCGCTGCCCGCCCGCAGGCGTTCGCGGTATTCGGTGGGGCTGATGCCTTCCAGCTGGCGAAAACGGCGCGAGAAGTACGCCTCGTCCGCGAAGCCCGCCGCGTGCGCCACCTGGCTGACCTTGCGCGCCGAATGCGCCAGCAGGTCGCGGGCCAGCGCCATGCGGCGTTCGGCCACCAGTTCGGTGAAGGTCTTGCCGGTTTCCTTCTTCAGCAGATGCGCCAGGTAATTGGGCGACAGGAAAGCGGCCGCGGCCGCATCGTTCAGCGTCAGGTTTTCGGTGATGTGCGCGCCAATGTGCGCCAGCACGCGCTTGACGCTGCCGCGGCGGCTGCTGCCCGCATGGTGGCGCGCCATGTGCAGCAGGTCGGCTTCATGGCGCTCGCACACCAGGCCGATCAATTGCAGGATCAGCCCGCGGATCGTCGTCAGCGACCCAAAGCCGCGGCGCTGGTTTTCTTCGGTCAGGCGCTGGATCAGGTCCTGCACCTGCGCAAAACCGGCGTCGTCCAGCTCGAAATCCAGGTATTCCTGGAACAGAAAGGGCGCCAGCGCCGGCGCCTGTGATACCGGCACCTCTTCCAGGTCCAGCGGGTCCACCGTCAGTTCCGGCCACAGGAAGCGCTGCGCGAAATTGATGATCACGTAACGCGCGCCCGGCGGATGCGGCACCAGGTGCACCCGGTACGGCAGCACAAAGCTCAAGGAACCGCGCTTGAACGGGCGCACCGTGCCGCTGATGGTCTGGCGGGTATCGCCGTCCAGGTTCACCTGGATCTGAAAGTACTCGTGGCGGTGCGGCTGCTCGAGCGGCTCGCGCACCTGCTGCGCGCGGATATCGAAATCGAAATAGTCCGCGCGCTCGGCCATGCCGTAGGTCTTGATGGAGTTCATGCGTAAAACTGGGTGCCGGGCGGTTGATGGCCAGACTGTAGCGCCGGCGCGACGGCCGCGCCAGCCGGCGGCGATATTGTCCGTTCACCGGTCGCCCGACCGCTGCACCCGCGCGACACGGCCGGTTTGCGCTACCGTTGCAGGTTCCGCAGCGGATTTTCCCCTTTGCCATGACCGATTCCATTCCTACCGGCTTTGCGCCCTGGCGCCCCAGCAGCGCCTTCATGCAGCACCTGGACGATCTCAGCGGCTTCTACCGGCGCGCGGCCGACGACGTGCTGGCCCTGCGCGTGGGCCAGGTCCACGGCAACATGCACGGCATGGCGCACGGCGGCTTTCTGGCCACCCTGGCCGACAGCGCCCTGGGGTTCGTCATTGCCCACCAGTGCCAGGCCTCGGTCGTGACCGCCCAGATGTCGGTGGAATACCTGAACGCCGTCATGCCAGGTGACTGGCTCGAAGCCCACGTCACCATCGACAAGCGCGGCAAGCGGCTGATCTACGCCACCTGCCGGCTGCAGGTCGACGACCGCCTGGTGCTCAAGGCCAGCGCGGTCTTTGCGGTGCGCCAGGCCGCCACGCCGACGTCGGACGGTTGATCGGGCACGCCTACAGATACGGCGTGGCCAGCCAGATCACCTTGTTGCGCAGGCGCTTGGCGAATGGCGCCTGCTGCAGGGCTTCCAGCGTCTCGCGGCGCGCGTTGCCCACCAGCGCGTCGATCTTTGCGCCGATCCAGCGCGCCACGGTGGGGTCGTAGATTTCCGTATCCAGCTCGAAATTGAGCCGCAGGCTGCGCGGGTCCAGGTTCGACGAACCCACATAGGCCCAGCCGTCGTCCACCGTCATCAGCTTCGAATGGTCGAACATGCCTTGCGAGCGCCACACCCGGCACCCGGTGCGCACCACCTGGTCCAGCTGCGCCGTCATGGCGTAGTCCACCAGCCGCAGGTTGTTCTTGCCGGGAATCACGATGTCCACCACCACCCCGCGCCGCGCCGCCGTGGCCAGCGCGCCGATCAGCGGCTGGTCGGGCAGAAAGTAGGGCGACTGGATGCGCACGTGCCGCTGCGCCACCGCCAGCGCACCCAGCAGGATGCTGTGGGCGCTGCCCATCGCCCGGTCCGGACCCGACGGCACGCAGCGCATGGGCACATTGCCGTGCGGCGGCTGCGCGCTGGGGTCGAACCAGGGCGCAGCCGGTAGCGATTCGTGCGTCGTGAAATTCCAGTCGTGGGCAAACACCGACATCAGCTGCGTCACGATCGGCCCTTCCACCCGGAAATGCGTGTCCACATTGGTCGCCGCGCCCGACAGCGCCGTCACGAACGCCGCCCGCACATTCATGCCGCCGGTAAAGCCGATGCGCCCGTCCACCACCAGTACCTTGCGGTGGCTGCGCAGATTGGCGTAGGGCATGCGCAGCACGCCCAGCGGATTGGTCATGAAGCGCGCCACCGGCACCCCGCCGCGCGCCAGCATCCGCACGATCGGCGGGTGCGAATACTTGGACCCGATCGCGTCGATCAGCACCCGCACCTGCACGCCGCGCGCCTGCGCCTCGATCAGCGCCTGCCCCATCTCGCGGCCGATCGCGTCGTTGTCGAAAATGTAGCTCTGCATCGCCACCGCATGGCGGGCGCCGCGGATGGCCTGCAGCATCGCCGGATAGGCCTCGTCGCCACCGGCCAGCGGCTGCACGGTGTTGCCGCCCAGCAGCCGGAAGCGGCTGACCTGGTCGCCCAGCACCTTCAGCGACGCGAACTGCGGCCCCGAGATCGGCGCCACATCCACGCTGGGCGTCTCCACCAGGGCGGCATCCACCAGCATCGCCTCGTCGCGCTGCTGCGTCATCCGGGTCTTGCGGATCCGGTTGATCCCCGCCACGAAATAGGCCAGCGCGCCAAACAGCGGTGAAAACAGCGCCAGCCCGACCCAGCCGATGGCCGAGCGCACATCCTGCTTGGTCATGGCCGCATGCACCGCCGCGCCGGCCCCGGCAATCAAGCTGACACCGAACACCATGTGCGGCCAGTAGGCGATCAGTAATTCGTGTATGCGATCCATAGCGCCAGCGCGGGCGGGCCTCCGAAGGGTTGGTCCAAGGGGTGTTCCAAGCGGCAAGGATAGCAAGGCTGGCGGGCCCGCAACGGGGGGGCTGGCGGTAGTGCAGGGGCGCAGAACAGGTATTCAAACAGCCCGTTTTACACACGCGAAAAAAACGTGCTAGAATTCGGCCTCTTCGCTGTTGAACACATTGAAGCCGCAGGAAAAACACCCGCAAGGTGGGTGCTTTGAAAGCCAAGGCAGCAATGATTCAGCAGTAAAGAAACCAGTGGTGGCTGTAGCTCAGTTGGTAGAGTCCTGGATTGTGATTCCAGTTGTCGTGGGTTCGAGTCCCATCAGCCACCCCACCGAATTCAATGAAGAAAGGCGCCCAGGTCAAACCCGGGCGCCTTTTTTCATTGGTTTTTCTGTGTCAGATAGCGATGTTTTTGAGCAGCTTGTGTTCGAAGATGGCGCTGTACAAATCCGCATCATTGGCGAAGCCCAGCTTTTTCATTGCGGTGGTTTTCTGCGTGCTGATGGTCTTGATGCTGCGGCGTAGCTGTTCGGCGACTTTTCCTACGGGCAGCCCCGAGGCGCAGAGTCTCAGCACTTCCAGCTCCCGGGGTGATAAACGCTCGATCGGATGCGGATCAAGCCGGCTGCTTTTGTACGACTGCAGAATTTTTCGAATGATGGGTGAACAGTAAGGCTCATTGCCATCGAGTGCGTGCAACGCGTTCTCGATATGTTCGAACGAGTCCATTTTGCTCAGCAGTCCAGACACTTCCAACTCAAACATTCTGTGGATCAGCAGGGGGTTGTCGACCATCGTGAAAATTATGACTCGAATCTTCGGGTAACGGCGGCGCACGAAAGCGAGCAAGGCCAGGCCGTCGGGATATGAGCTGTTCGGCATTGAG
This sequence comes from Achromobacter deleyi, assembly GCF_902859705.1. Taxonomy (GTDB): domain Bacteria; phylum Pseudomonadota; class Gammaproteobacteria; order Burkholderiales; family Burkholderiaceae_B; genus Achromobacter; species Achromobacter deleyi. Next base: position 164,240 of record NZ_CADIJO010000007.1, read on the forward strand.
TAATCTGCAATCAAGACGTCGCAGGTGTGCCTGGCCAGCACGTCCATCAGTTCCTTGCCATTGGAGGCTTGCGCCACCAGCTGACACCCGGGAAGCTGGCGAATGACTAGGCCAACTCCGGCCAAGATAATTGGATGATCATCAGCAATAACGAATTCGTATTTCACGGGACAACTCCGCCTGCTTATGGTGGGACACCCATCATGCTGCTGGCCGCGAGCGTATGTACGAAAATTATCGTTGTTTTCAGATTATTCCTATCGGTTGTTACATTGGCGCAGGCGTGGTGAAGGCGTCGATTTTGGCTTCCCAAGCATGTGGCGCCGCGCAGTTTAGGATTTCTCTTAGCTCAGCCGGTGGGTGGGCTGAACTATATTTTCGTTGCCGGTAAGCCCTTCAAGACAGCCAGGGCTGGCATCTGAAAATACCGAAAACAATCCCGGCCGCGCCGCAGCGGCGCTGTACGAAATGTGTCACCGGATTGAATATTCATCGGTATTTCCTTTGTCTGGATTCAACGGGGAAAAAATCGATCATGAAAAACTTCACGAAACGCTTGGTGATTGCAGTGGGCGTCAGTGGCGCCTTCGTTGACGGAACGGCGTTGGCCGCGGACGGCAATATCAGTTTCCACGGTCAGGTGAACGCCTCGCCCTGCGCCATTTCTCCGGTCAGCCAGAACATGACCATCAATATGGGAAGTTGGAACACCGCGTCGTTCACCGCCAAAGGCTCCAAGACCGTACCGGCCAAATTCACCATCGGCTTGTTGCGCTGCAGTGCCGACAAGACCGCGAGCGTGCGCTTCGATGGCATCTCCGACGCCGACGGCAATCTGCGGATCGGCGCGGGCGAAGTGATCTCCTCGGTCGCCAAGGGCATTGCGATTCAATTGCAGGACTCCGCTGGCGCTGCCATTCAGGTGGGCTCCAATTCCGGTGAATACAGTGTGCTTCAGGGTGACAACCACCTGCAGTTCCAGGCCGCCTACATTCAAACCGCCGACAGTCCGGTGGGTGGCGGCTCGGCGGTGACGGCAGGCACGGCCAACGCCACCGCGCAATTCACGGTCGCATACCAGTAAACCCGACGCCTCGGACGGCGTATTCTCCTGGCCGGTAGCCGGGCCGGCCAATCCCAATAACTGTCAGTGACTGCGCATTGCGATGCGCAGCGGGACGGCTATTGCCTGTTTATTAGGACAGAACCGACATGAACCAAGCTCGCCTTCTGATTTTCTGCGTTGCCTGGGGTTTTTTCTTTCCATTGATCAATACGGCAGCGGCCGCCGTGATGGTGGGAGGGACGCGGGTGGTATTTGAAGAAGCGAAACAGCAAGCTTCGGTTTCCATCAAGAATGACGACAAGACGCCGTACGTGGTTCAGGCCTGGATCGATGCGGGCGAGGGTAACAATCAGACCCCTCTTTTCGTCACGCCACCGCTGTCGCGCCTGGACCCCGGCAAGGAAAACATATTGCGCATCCTGCGTGCCGGGGATGGCATTCGCCCTGACCAGGAATCGGTTTACTGGTTGAACGTGAAGGAAATTCCGCCCAAGAGCTCGGCGGAAAACACGCTTCAGATCGCCATGCGCACTCGCATCAAGCTTTTCTACCGTCCATCAGGTCTGCCTGGGCAAGCAGATCGCGCGCCGTCTCAGTTGAGGTGGTCATTCGTGCCCGGCACGCAAGGCGGGCGGATGGCGCTCAGGATCGACAACCCTTCGTCGTATCACGTCACTATTGCCACGCTCAATATCGTCAGTGGGGCCGATCGGGAAGACTACAAGCCCGACATGATCGCGCCGTCGCAATCGTTGAACGTGCCGCTTAAATTCGCAGTGCGCAACGGGACCACCCGCGTCACTTACACAACGATCAACGACTTTGGGGCGATGACGCCGAAGACGTCGTTGGTGCTTGACGCACAGGGGCGTCTGGTCGCCGACGACTCGTCGACGGACGCGCCGGGGCGTTGAGCCGCCATGACTATGCGCTCCGTCGGTGCGGCGTTCGCCTGGGCGGGACGTTGGGCTCGTCGCGGCGGCTCGTTGTCAAAGTGGGTCGGGGTATCGCTATTGACGGTTCTGGTCGCGCCGACAGCATGCGCCGAGCCTGATCCCGCCGCGGGGGCGGCGGATTCGGACGACGTGCAATTCAATTCAGGATTTCTGGAGATCAATGGCGCGCAGTCAGCTGACCTGTCGCTGTTCAGCAAGGGTAATCGGGTGCTTCCCGGCAGGTACCGCGTGGATGTGCTGGTCAATCAGGTATTGGTGGGGCAAGAAGAGGTGCGCTTTGTCACGGCGGGACAGGGCGATGCAAAACCCTGCCTCACCCGTGGCCAACTGCTGGCCTGGAGACTGAATATCCAGGCTTTCCCTGCCATTGGCGCTGTTGCCGAACAGGACTGCGTTGATCTGGAGAAATCCATACCTGAATCATTGATCGATTACGACGCGGCGACGCAGATGCTGTCCATCAGTATTCCGCAGGCGGCAATGATCAATCTTGCGCGCGGCAGTGTTGCCAGGGAGCGCTGGGATAACGGCATCAATGCTGCGATTCTGAATTATCAATTGAACTATGCGAACAGCAGTCGAAGCGATTATTCGGGCACCTCGGCCGAGAGCACCTATTTCGGCTCGGTGCGTGGCGGCGTGAATCTGGGCGCCTGGCGGGTACGGCATTTTTCGACCTACAACCGGGACATGATGGGGGTCTCGACCTGGCGTGCGGTGCAAACGTATGCGCAGCGAGACATCGGCGCCATCCGTGGGAGTCTGCTGTTGGGCGACGGCACGTCGCCCAGCGATCTTTTCGACGGCATCCAGTTCCGCGGAGTTCAACTTTCTTCGGACGATCAGATGTTGCCGGACAGCCTGCAAGGCTATGCACCTGTCATTCGCGGTATCGCGCAATCCAATGCCAAGGTGGTGGTGCGCCAGAACGGCTACATCATCTACACCAAATACGTGGCTCCCGGTCCGTTTGCGATCGACGATCTATACCCCACGGCATCCAGCGGCGACCTGGAAGTGGTGGTAACCGAGGCAAACGGCCGCGAGACCCGTTTCATGCAGCCATTCTCGGCGGTGCCCACGTTGCTGCGTGAGGGCGTTTGGCGCTACAGCGCCACCTCCGGGAAATACCGGTCGGGCTTTACCCGCGCCAGCCAGCCGAGCTTCACGCAGGCCACGGTCGCGCGGGGGCTGCTCTATGGCTTTTCCTTGTATGGCGGCGTGATCGGCTCAAGTGTGTACCAGTCCGGGCTGGTGGGCGTGGGCAAGAACCTGGGCGACTTGGGCGCTGTGTCTTTCGATACCACCTGGGCGCGCGGCAAAGCGCAGGACAGCAGGTGGTCTGGCGGGCAATCGTTGCGTTTGCTGTATGCGAAGTCCTTCGCCGCAGTCGGCACGGATTTTCGCCTGCTCGGCTATCGCTATTCCACGTCGGGCTTTCGTACGTTTTCCGAGACCGCGGAGCCGGGTGCGCGCAGTGCGGATGGCATGCGTCATGACATGAACCGCCATGCCCGGCGCGGCCGCATCGAAGGCCAAGTCAGCCAGCAGCTGGGTGGGTGGGGCTATGCCTATGTGACTGCCAGGAACGAAACGTATTGGCAGGGCGGTGCCGCTGAGAGGACGCTGCAGCTTGGCTACAACACGGCCTACAAGCAGGTCGCGATCGGGGTGTATGTCAACTACACGCAAATGGGCGCCGAACCGTCGGACCGGCAATTCATGCTGACCTTGCAGATTCCCATCGGGTCGACCAAGGCGACGGCGCAATACAGCCTGACGACCGACTCGGACGGACGGTTGAATAACCAGGCCACCGTCTTCGGTTCCGCATGGGATGACAACCGGTTCTCGTATTCCGTGACGGGCGGGCAGTCCAACGACGGGGGCGGCCCGAATGGCAGCGCCTCGGCCAGTTATCAGGGGCGGGCGGCTCGGGTGGATGTCGGGCGCTCTCAAGGCCGCGGCTACGGACAGACCACGCTGGGCTTCCAGGGAGGGCTGGTGGCGCACGGCCGGGGCGTGACCTTGTCGCAGTATCTGGGCGAAACGGTGGCGTTGGTGGACGCGCCTGGCGCAGCGGGCGTAGGGGTGAATGGCTATACCGCGGTGCGCACCGATGCGGAGGGGCAGACAGTGGTGCCGTATGTGCAGCCTTACCGCAGCAATCGTGTTGCCCTGCAGACGGAAGACCTGGGCAACAGCGTGGATGTCACGAATGCCGCGGTTGAGGTGATACCGACGCGCGGCGCGGTGGTTAGGGCCAGCTACAACACCACGGTCGGCTATCGCGTCATGCTTGATATCCACGACGCGCACGGCAATGCGCCGCCATTCGGATCGTTGATCGACGATGCCAGCGGCAAGGAGGTCGGGGTGGTGGGGCAGGATGGCCAGGCCTTCATTTCAGGCGCTGCGGAACAAGGCGCGATTCACATACGTTGGGGTCAGGCCCAGGGAATGCAGTGCGACGCGCAATACGCGTTGAAGAAACCAATCGATGAAGGCGCGCGATTCCAGCGTGCTGATGCGATGTGCAGGTCCGCGATTGACTAATCATCTTCTTAAGGAAAAGCACCATGACCACAAACACCATCATTGGATCGCGCCCTTTCCAGGCGGCCGCCGCCGCGTGCGTATTGCTGGGTCTTTCAGTACCCGTTCACGCTGACGTGGTGACTGCGCGCTTCACTGGCAAGATCCAGGCCGCGTCATGCGCCATCCTGAATCCGATCATCAATGTGCCCATGGGTACGCATAACATCAGCGAATTCGCGTCGCCGATTGGTTCTACCGTTTCCGAGGTCAATTTCTCGCTGGGCATCCGTTGTCCCTCTACCGATGTCCAGGTGCTGGTAACGCCTTCGTCGACACACATCCTGGATGCAATCAACGGTGTGATCGGCGTCACGGGTGGCGCGACCGGCGTGGGTATCCAACTTCTCAATGACAAGAAGATGCCGGTGAAGCTGGGGGTCGTCGATGATCAGGGCAAAGCCCATGGCTTGACCTGGGATGTGCAGTATTACGCCCGCTATTACCGAACCGAAGTGAATATCGGCACGGGTGAGGCCAATGGTTCGGCCACATTCACCGTCACGTACCGATAGGCCTGGTGACTTTGCGCCGTCCGTCCGCGATGACAAGCCCAAAGTCTGCCGCCTGGTTGGCCTTGTGCGTGAGCGCTGTGACCATGTGCGGCGCGGGTTTTCCATTGCCGGGGTGGGCGGCCCCCTTCAGCTGCGGGGCGCAAACCGTCGGCGTGTCGGTGGCCCAGCAGACGCGAACCGCGGTGACTTTCTTGCTCTCGCAGGCAAGTTCGACGGACGGTGCGCAGCCGTGGGTCACGCTTTACACGGCTGACAACCGTATGCTGCGTTCGGTCAACGGCGCGGCGGTGCAGTGCCAGGTTCGTGGGGGCGGTTCCTGCACTGCGGTCTACCGCCCTGACGGTGCGATGCGTGGTCAGGTCTGGGCAGGCGCTTCGGTGCCGGTCAATACCGATCATCCTGCATCGCATTCGTGGTGCAGCGGGCCGGTAAATATCGACATCAACCCCACGCCGGCCGGGTGCCAGGCGACGGCAGGGGGGGACAGGACAATTTCGATCGGGCAGTTCACGGTTGGCCACTTTCGCAGCGTGGGCGCCACAACGCCTTCCAAGGTTTTCAACCTGGGACTGTCCTGCGTCGCCGGCACCAGCGTCGGCGTGACGGTGAGTAGTGACCGGGTGCTGGACGCCAGCCGCGGGCTGTTGGGGGTATCGGGAGGGGCCGCAGGGGTGGCGATCCAGCTGCTTGATGGGGCCAACAACGTGGTGCCGTTGGGCACGATGATCGACCATGGCAGCCAGGGGCCCGGTTGGGACCTGGTGTACAGCGCCAGGTACTACCAAGTGTCGTCCCATGTCACGCCGGGCGATGCCAACGGCATGGTCACGATCACGCTCCAGTACCGTTGATGAATTTTTAATTTCATTAATAAAAATAATTTTCATCAATAAAATAAATAACCGCCCGGTTTTTGATGAATGACTAGGTAATTACCCGTTGTCATAGGCCTGAATACGCCGGTTTCGGGCTTTCCCTATGGTATTTTTCAATGAAAATTGATTTCATTAGAAAAATAAAGGCGCGCGTCAGTCACGCGCCACAACGGAGACAACATGAAAATCAAGCGTTCGATCGAACGGATTCCCGGCGGCATGATGCTCGTACCGCTGCTGCTCGGGTCCGCGCTGCACACCTTCTGGCCCGATACCGGCAAGTATTTCGGCTCGTTCACCAACGGCCTGATCACCGGCGTCGTGCCCATCCTTGCCGTCTGGCTGTTCTGCCTGGGCGCGTCGATCAACCTGCGCGCCACCGGCACCGTGCTGCGCAAGTCAGGCGCGCTGATCGGCGCCAAGCTTGGCCTGGCGTGGGTGGTGGCCTTGCTGGCGTCGCACTGGCTGCCGGAAGGCGGCATCGCCACCGGCTTTTTCGCCGGCCTGTCGGTGCTGGCGCTGGTGGCCGCGCTGGACATGACCAACGCGGGCCTGTTCGCGTCTTTGATGGAGGAATACGGCACGCGCGAAGAGGCCGGCGCATCCGTCTTGATCGGCATGGAATCCGGTCCGCTGATGACCATGATCATCCTGGGCACCACGGGCTTGGCCGCGTTCGAGCCGCATCACCTGGTCGGCGTCGTGATTCCGTTCCTGATCGGCTTTGCGCTCGGCAACCTGGACGAAGACCTGCGCGATTTCTTCAGCCGCGGGCCACGCATGCTGATCCCGTTCTTCGCCTTTGCGCTGGGCAACACCATCAATCTGTCCGTCATCCTGGATACCGGCTTGCTGGGCATCGTGGTGGCGGTGGGCGTGATGCTGGCGTCGGGCGTGGCGCTGGTGATTTCCGACATCCTGATCGGCGGCGGCCGCGGCACGGCGGGTGTGGCCGCGTCCAGCACGGCAGGCGCCGCCGCGGCCACCCCCAGCCTGGTCGCCGCCGCCGCGCCGCAGTTCCAGCCGTGGGCGCCGGCAGCGACCGCCCTGGTCGCGGCATGCGTGGTCATCACCGCCTTGCTCGTGCCCATGCTGACCGCCTTCTGGGCGAAGCGCATCGCCCCGCGCGTGCGCCGGGGCAAGGCGCAAGCCGTGCCGGTGATGAGGGCCAGCGAGGTGTAGCGGGAGGGATCAGAGGGGCCGCGATTGAGTTCTAATGCCGGTGCATGAAACACGCTTCACTGGCCCTCGCCATCCGCCTCCTCTTCGCCGCCTGCCTGCTCATCGGCACGGCTAACCATCTCTATTCAGGCCTGCATTTCGGTTGGCTATGGGACTATGGCTACGGCGATGCCCCGTTGGGCAGTCGGCTGTTCTGGGCGGCGCTGACGGTGCTGGACCCTGTGGTGGCCGTGCTGGTGCTGCGCAAGCCCAGGGTCGGGATCGCCTGCGCGGCGATCCTGATCCTGATCGACGTCTTGCACAACAGCGTCTACGTCGCTGCGCATCATCAGTGGTTGGAAACCTTCTACCTGGGGCAGGTGGGATTCCTGCTGCTGATCGCCGTGCTTGGGCCATTCGCCTGGGCACATAGCCCAGGCATCAGGCCTTCAAGTGCTCGTACAGAATAGTGGCCCCGATCCCGATCAGCGCCAGTCCCCCCAGCACTTCCGCGCGCTTGCCGGCGACGTTGCCCACCAGGCGGCCGATCATGACGCCCAGGGTCACCATCAGCATGGTGGCCAGGCCGATGGCCAGCGCGGTGACGACGATGTTGTTGTCGATGAAGGCCAGGCTCACGCCCACCGCCATGGCGTCGATGCTGGTGGCAAAACCGGTGGCGGCCAGCAGCCAGAACGAATGGCGGCCGACGGGGGCGGCTTCTTCCTTGTCGGCGCCCAGGCCATTGCGGATCATCATCGCGCCCAGGATACAGAGCATGCCGAACGCAATCCAATGGTCCCAGTCCTGCACGAACTTCGCGGCCATGGAACCCAGGGCCCAGCCAATCACGGGTGTGATCGCTTCGATCACACCGAAGATCAGGCCGGTGCGCAGGGCTTCGGACAAGCGGGGTTTATGCAGCGCAGCGCCTTTGCCGACCGCGGCGGCGAAGGCGTCGGTGGACATGGCGAAGGCCAGGACGATCGTGGAAAGGGCATTCATGCGAGAGAAGCTCCGACCGGGCGAAACGCATAGACTTTTTCCCTATCGCCCGGTCAGAAGCTACGGAAAAGTCCATGGTCTCGCCAAACCGTATCGGTTGTCTGCGCCATGGCCAGGGGGGCCAAGAATGTTGACGCAAACGCTTCCGGACGGGGCCGGAAGAGGCTACTCCCCAAAGAGGAACGCCAGTTTACCAAAAGGCGCGTGGCACGGGTGTGACACGGCCGGGCGCCCGGCTCAGGTCAGCCGCGCTCCATTGGGCACGTTCAGTTCGGGCGTCACCAGCACGGTGTGATCGGCGTCGTCGGCCAGCCCCAGCACCAGCACTTCGGAACGCACCGGGCCCACCTGGCGCGGCGGGAAGTTCACGATGCCCAGCACACGCTTGCCCGGCAGGTCTTCCAAGGCGTAGCGGCCGGTGATCTGCGCCGAGCTTTTCTTCACGCCGACGCCGGCGCCGAAATCGATCGTCAGCTTGTAGGCCGGCTTGCGCGCTTCGGGAAACGGATCGGCAGCGATGATGGTGCCCACGCGGATGTCGACCTTCATGAAGTCATCGAAGCTGACGGTCGGGGCGGGCGGCGTATTGGGGTCTTGGGTGTAGTGCATGGCAGGAATTCTAAGCCAGGTCGATGCCGCCGCGCGTCACCGGCGCGGCCAGCAGGTCCTGCACGCCGACCACGGCGATGCGCCCGTCTATCGTGCCGATCGCCAGGCGGTCGTCGCGGGCGTCCAGGGCGTAGATGACGGTGGCGGCGCCTGCCATGCGGACCTTGGCATCGAGCCGCACGCCGCCTGTCAATGCGTCGATCAGCATCAGCCGGCCATCCAGGAATGCCGCGATCACCAGGCCGGCCGCGGCCAGGACAATGGTGGGCGACGCATGGGTGGCATGGCGCCATGCCAGCACGCCGCGCGCCAGGCTCTTGCGGTAGATGAAACCGCTGTATGTGTTGTCCACCGTGGGGCAATAGTGCTTGCCGGCGATGATGACGCCCGGGCCTTGCTCGTCGTCGACATACGCGCCGCGGCATTCCATTGCGTGGCTGGCGTGCGTGCCGTCGGGTGGCAGCAGCGGCCACAGGCGTTCGATGCGGCCGTCCGGGTGGACGATGCACAGGTGCTTGCCTTCGTGCGAGCTGGGCGGCGTGCCCTGCACGGCGAACAGGTGGGGGGCGCCGTTGATGCCGAGGTAGTGGTTGAAGCAGTCGTAATGGCCGATGTTCAGGCGTTGTTCCGTCGTCAGCGTGGCATCGAGCTGCACGTCATGGGCGAGCGGACGCGTCGGGCCCATGCGGTCCTGGCGTCCCAGCACGCGGCCGTCGCTGGCAATGGAAAACGTGTATTGGCCGGCGTAGTCGCGCAGCGCGACCAGGGCATCGCCCTGCAGCGCATACAGACGGGAATCGCGGCGGAACCGGTCGCCGGGATCGGGCGGGGCGATGGCATGCACGGTGATCGAGGCGGCGCGCAGGATTTCCGCGCCATGGCCACCGCCTTCGTGGCGGGCGATGAGGCGGCCGTCAGCAGCGTACAGATCCAGCAGGCAATCGTCGTGCGTGGCGACCAGCGTGTCGGCATCCCGCCACGCCAGGTCCCAGATCGCGCCGCGCAAACCCAGGTCGGGCACGGTCAGCCAATCTGCCAGGCGACGGGCGGCATCGACGTCGGGCGTGACGGCGCCGCCGCTCGTGGCGCTGGCAGGGTCCAGCGTCAGCGTCGCGGGCGACCGCAAGTGCCACGCGGCCTCCGAATCGTCCACCTGGATGGGGAACAACGTGTCCAGCACCTGGTTCCAGTCGCCGTCGGCGTCGTATTCCCGGTCGCCCCATTCTTCGTCCCACGGCCGGACCCACGCCACGACATGGCTGCCATCATCGCTGTAGCGGCAGCGCACCACTTCGGGCACGGCCACGTACGGGCGCCGGATTTTGCCGCTTTGCCAGTTCCAGAAGGCCAGGTCGCCTTCGAACAGATAGCCGCCGTCGTAGCTGCCCGCGCCGATCACGACGACGGGCTCGGTGGGGTGAAACGCCACGTCGTTGACCGGCAGGCGCAGCGCGTCGTACACCGCGAAGGGCGTCGTCTCGCCAAGCCGGTACAGGCCGACGCGATAGCGCAACGCGGCGCCGCCATAGGCAGCCCGCGCGCGCGGATTGGCCAGCAACGGAAATACCGAGGCCACCGCGGCAATGTCATTGGCAGGGCTGAAAAAGACGCCGGTGATCTTGCCTGCGCCGCGCAGGGCCGGGTTCATGAACGGGATCGGCATCGCGTCCATGGCCGGATTCAGGGCGAGCGCAGCAGCGGCGAATCGAACATCGCGGCGGGCGAGATGATCGGTTCTTCCCAGGGGATGGCGTCGCCGTAGCGTTCCCGCATCTTCGCGCGCACGGCGGGCGCGCTCAGGTCGAAGGTCTTGAGCGGCTGCAGTGCGCCGATTTCGACGCCGAGCGCGCGCTGGTAGATCTTCCAGACCAGTTCCGAGCAATAGATCCTGTCGTCCGACCAACCGAACGCCGCGTCATAAGGCTTGCCCGTATACGTGGCGCCGATGGCGGCCAGGCGGTCGCGCCGTTGCGGCGTCAGTTGCGTGTCATCGCGCAGGCGCTTGACCACATAGGCGCCGCGTTCGCCCTGTGCGGCCCAGGCCGCCAGCGGCGTGTAGCGCACCGTGGCCGCGGCTTCCAGCACATAGGGGCGGCCTTGCCGAAGCACGATCATGCCCATGTGGCTGTAGGGCGAATGCGTGGCCTGCTGCACCGCCAGGCTTTGCGCGGAACGAGATTGCTGGAACACCAGGTCGCCCGTCTGGACGTCGGGGGCGGCAACGGCAGTCAGGGATGCAGCGCAGAGCGCGGCCGCGGCGGTACGGGCAAGCCAGCTGATGGCGAAGGAGCGCATGGGCATGTGGGCGGCGTTCAGCCGCGCATCATGGCTTGGCCGCGGCGGTGGCGGTTTTCTTGCTGCGCGGTTTGGCCACGGGCGCTTTTTCAGCGACGGGCGCGTCGAACTCCTGTTTGTTGCGTTCGCCCCGCGGGGTGTTTTCCGGATGGGGCTTGGGAAAGGCCCAGGGCTTGGTCTTCTGATCCATTGCTAGTACTCCTTGCACAGGCGGAACAGTAGCATTTGCCGCGGCCGTGGGTAAGTGAGGGTTGACGTCAATATTCATCACATCGTGATATGAGGAAACGGGGGTTCGCGGCGGCTGGCGGCGGGCCTTGAAAGGCGGCAGCAAGGTTGGCGCGGGCGCCGGCGGCAACGCCATCCGGCCAAACCGCCCCATGGCCGGCCATGCGGACCGGCTTTCTATGACCGCGGCGGTGGCGGCGGGTTCAATCGGCGGCGGCGCGCTGGGTGATTTCTTGCGCGAGACCGCAGCAGGCCGCGAGGCCGCGGCGCGCAATTCTACCTTGGCTGCGAAAGGCGATGCGTCCGATACTGGCGATGACACGTCTTGTCCTGCCGCGGCGCCTGATGCGTTTCCACCCGGTAGCCATCCGAAAACCCGAGCATCTCATCCTTCCGCGTCACCGCTTGCATCAGCCGCACCCGCCTGGGCAGGACTACGATGGGGCCGTGCACATAGGGAGGAAACTATGGACACGACCAAAGAGTGGTACGCCGCCGTCAAGGAATGGCAGCGCGCGCGGGACGAGCTCACCGCCGCCGTCGCCGCGATCAAGTGGCCCAATCCCACGCCGGGATGCCTGGACACCTACGACCGCGCCTACGAACAGGAAACGTCTGCGCGCGAGCGCATGAACCACGCCTACGAGCGCGTCCGACGATAAGCCCCGCGAGCAGTTGCTACACTGCCGCGCATGACGCAACCCTCATCCCCCCTGACGATCCGGCCGGCGCGCGCAGCCGATGCCGCCGCCCTCGAGGACGTGCTGACGCGCACCTATGAAGGCACCTGGCAGCCGCAGATGACGCCGGAAAAATACCGGCATTTCCTCGACTCGGGCAAGATTCCGCAATACGTCGCCGAGCGCGGTGCGCGGTTCTACGTGTGCGAGGTCGACGGCCGCGTGGCGGGCATGGTCGACTGGGAAAAGAACTTCATCTGGGCGCTGCACGTGCATCCGGACCTGCAACGGCGCGGCGTGGGCGCGGCGCTGCTGGCGCTGGCCGAAGACGGCATGCGCGCGGCCGGCTTCGCCGACGCCCGCCTGGAAACCGACACGTTCAACACCCAGAGCCGCGCGTTCTACCGCAAGCACGGCTACGCTGAAATCGACACCTATCCCGACGAGGAATGGGACAGCGGTTTCACCACGGTGCTGCTGGTGAAGGCATTGGCCGGTATTGTGGCCCCATGAATCGGGGGTTATATGGCTCTGGCTATGGAGCCAGGCTGGCGCTATCGTGTGTTTTTCCCCGACACGACGCCTATTGCCGCCATGTACCTGCCGTCCGCTTTCCGTGAAGATTCGCTCGAGGTCCAGCACGATTTCATCCGCGCCCATCCGCTGGGCGTGCTGACGACCAGCGGGGAGGGGGGGCTGATGGCCAACCACATTCCCTGTCTGCTCTACCCCGAAGGGCCGCACGGCGTGCTGCGCCTGCACATGGCGCGCGCCAATGCGCAATGGAAGGAACTGGCCGCGGGGGCACAATGCCTGGTGGTGTTCCATGGCGCACAGGCCTACATCACGCCGTCCTGGTACGCCACCAAGGCCGAGACGCACAAAGTCGTGCCCACCTGGAATTTCGTTGCCGTGCACGTCTGGGGCACGCCGGTGATCCACGACGATCCCACCTGGGTGCGCGCGCAGATCGGCGCGTTGACGGACGCCCAGGAAAAAGCCCGGGTGCAGCCCTGGCGGGTCGAAGATGCGCCCGAAGATTTCATCGCCGCGCAGATGCGCGCCATCGTCGGCGTCGAAATCGCCATCACGCGCATCGAAGGTAAATGGAAAGTCAGCCAGAACCGTACGCCCGCCGACCGCCAGGGTGTGGCCACGGGCCTGGCCGCCGAACAGGGCGATGCCGTCATGGCAGGCCTGGTGGCGCGCCGCGGCGGCCTGGACTGAATCGCCCGCAGCCGGGCTGGGGCTCGCTGAATCTGGCTCCGCCCGCGCCGGCTGCGTGATGCCATGGCGGTCAGGCCATGGCGGGCACGGGCCGCCGCGCCGACGCCCCGCAGCCCCACGCCAGGCAGGCGATCGCCGCGGCCTGCACGCAGGCCGCCAAGGCCAGGAACCAGAACATCGACGTGCCTGCGTCCTGTGAAGCCGACCGCAGCACGCCGAACGCGGCCGGCGCGAAGGCGTAGGCGCCTTGCGACAATGCCACGATCAGCGGCACCACCCGCAACGCATCTTCGCGCGCGAATTCCGTCTGGGCGATCAGCGGCGGCAGCGACGTCGCGTTGCCGATTCCCGCGCCGAACAGCATCACGCCCACCCATACCGCCCACATATGGTCGGCGGCCAGCATCAGCACCAGCGATCCCGCAATCTGCACGCCAAACGACACGCAAGCCACCTTGCGGCGATCTGCGGTGGGCGGCATCAACCAGCCGACCAGGCTGCGCCCGGCAATGGCGCTGGCGGTGGCCAGCCCCATCGCGATGCCTGCGGTCTGCGCGCCCAGCAGCGGCGCCAACAGCGACAGCAGGTGCGCGATCAGGCCGATCTGCGCGAACAGCCCCAGCGCCATGCCGGCGCCCAGCGTCAGGAAGGCGCGGTCGCGCCACAGCCGGGGCACGCGGGCCAGCGTGTTGACCGCCGCTTGCACGGGTGCGTCCGCCGCGGCGCCGTCAGGCAATTGTCCGAGCTGCTGCGGCGTGACGGAAAACACCTTGCGGGCCAGCACCGCGATCACCAGCACCATCGCCACGCCGACCCATAGCGCCGCCTGCGCAAAGCCGTAACCCGCGATCAGGAATACCCACAGCGGTGAAAACACAATGCCGCCCACGCTGGCGCCGTTGTAGGCCATGCCCAGCGCGGCAGGGCGGCGCCGCACGAACCACGGCGCGATGAGGGCATTGACTGCCGCCGCGCCCAAGGTCACCCAGCCCATGCCCGACAGCAGGGCGGCTGCGTACAGCTGCCACGGCGCGTCCGCCCGCGCCCAGCCGGACACGCCCAGCGCCAGCGACACGGCGCCCGTCAGCGTCACCGTCGGCAGGCCCCAGCGCCGGTACAGCCGCGGCAGGTTGGCCACCACCACGGTGCCGCACAGAAAATGCAGCGTCACCGCGGCCGACACCAGCGCCACGCTCCAGCCGGTGCGCTGCACCACGGCATGCAGGAAGACAGGCGGCCCGTAAAAGCCCACGCCCCAGCCGAAGATGGCCAGCGTGAAGGTGGCATACAGGACGTTCCAACCGAAAAAACGCGGGGCGTTGCGCATGATGGGGGCCGGCGGCGCCGGCTGTCTTGTTGAGATGACTCGCAGTATGCTTGTCCCTGTACACAACACTTTGGTCTGGGCCGAATTATGGAATCCAAGTTCGCCGACATCAATCTCTCGGCCGTTGCCGGCGCCATCGCCGATCCTGCCCGCGCGCGCATGCTGTGCGTGCTGCTGGACGGCCGCGCGCGCACCGCCACCGAACTGGCCGCCGCCGCCGACATCGGCGCGTCCACCGCCAGCAGCCATTTCCAGCGGCTGCGCGAACAGGGGTTGGTCGACCTGGCGGTGCAGGGCAAGCATCGCTATTACCGCCTGGCCAATGCAGAAGTGGGCGAGGCGCTTGAAGCGTTGCTGGTCGTGGCGGGCGCCGAACGCACGCCCTTCAAGCCCAACACGCCGTCGGCGCTGCGCGATGCGCGCACTTGCTACGACCACATGGCGGGCACGTTGGCCGTGCGCATCCACGATGCGATGCTGGCGCGCCAATGGCTGGCCGCCGACGGCCGCGACTACACGCTGACGCCGCTGGGCGAGGCCTCGCTGGCGCAAGTGGGCGTGGACGTGGTCACGGCCCGGCAGCGCCGCCGCCGTTTCGCCTGCCCCTGCCTGGACTGGAGCGAGCGTCGCTCGCACCTGGGCGGCGCGCTGGGCGCCGCCCTGCTGCAGGCGCTGCTGCAACGCGGCTGGGTCGACAAGGACCTGGACTCGCGCGCTCTGTCGGTCACGCGCAAGGGCGCGCGCCAGTTCCCCGCGTTCTTCGGCATGCCGGAACCTGCGTCCGGGGACATGGCCGATTGGGCGCGTCCGGGCAATCCGGCGGCAGCCTAGGACACATCAACACCTTGCCGCCCGCGTCTGCGGGCGGCACAAACACGGGTTTTTCATCGGGCATTTGCCCTGTACAGGAGGTGGCCTTGCTTACGCTGGCCCTGCACGCTTTTCCTCGCGCCTTGCCTGTCGCGACGGAACTGCGCATCGACGTCAACCATGCCCCGCAAGAGGTGGACAAGGAACTCGATGCCATCTACGACCGCATGAATCGTCCTTCGGATCGCTTGCACGGATTGCAGGAGGTCCGTACCGACATCCCTGGCCTTGTGCTTCGCCATCGCGAAGCCGATGGCGAGTACTACGTGTACGTGGTGGACGTGCGGCGCGGCCGGCTGGCGGGCTATACGGTGTTCAACCGCTTGATCGAAGTGGGGCGGCGCGCCGACCCCTATGTGCGCGCCCCGCACTCGAAGTACGCGGCGCCCTACCAGGGCATGGGGTTGGCCACCGCCGTCTATCGCTGGGGGCTGGATGCGGGCCTGTGCATCATGAGCGGCGCGCGCCAGTCGCCCGCCGCGCACCGTCTGTGGCTGGGCCTGGCCCGTGACTATGAGCTGGGCTACGCCGACCTGCGGCGCAAGCGCCTGGGCTATCTGGGCCGAACGGTGGCGCCCACGGTGCTGGCCGATCTGCATACCCGCATGTTCCTGTTGGGGCGGGGCTGGACGTTGCCCGACTATCTGGCTGCGACGGGCATGAACGCCGTTTGATTGCCTCGCTAGAGTCCTCGAAATCGGTCCGAAATCGCCCGGAAACGCGGTGAATAGTGCACTTTCGCAACAGCTTTAGGGAAATCCCCGGGACGGATCAGCCCGGCGGCCATCGGCCGCCGGCTTCATCTGGCTGTCAGCCGCGCCCCGCTTGCAGATCGGCGCCGCGGGTCGGTCTCGGGGCCTGCGCCACAGAAACGGGGACGCAACTTCTGCAATGCAACAATGTTTCCAGTAGATGCCCGGGTTACAAAACATATCCGAACTGTCATGAACAGCCGGGGTATGCTGGCTCGCAGAAAGAGGGCATCCGAAGTGCATCAGAACAACTTGATCTACAAGGGATACCGGCTGACGGCCAAAGTGTCCCGGGGCGCTGGCGCTGAGGTTCAAGCGTTGCCCAGCGGCCCTGTCTTCATCGCATCGGTCATGGTGGTCCAGGCGGGCGCGGTCCGCGAAGGCGGCGACGAATACCCCGTGCCACGGTTCGCCGAAGGCGGTTTTGTCTTCAGTCCGCGCGAAGCGGTGCATGCCGCCATCCTGCACGGCCGCGAGATCGTCGACGGCCTGACCAACATGCCAGCCTGAGCATTGCCAGCCTGAGCGTCAGGCTGAAATCCGGGTCTGCATCGCCGCCGGGCTGCTTGGCGCCGGCAGCGGTCTTGCGTCGTCCGCCTAGTCGGCGAACACGGCCTGCCAGTCGCGCGTCTTGGCCAGAGTCTGCACGGTGGCCGACTGTTCCAGGATGGTCACGGCCTTCTTGAATTCCTCGGCCGACGCGCCGTCTTCCAGAATCACCATGCGCGAGTTGCGCGCATCCGCCATTTTCACGTCCGACATCTTGCCGTGGGTCTGGTAGACCTGCGTCCAGTCCATTTTCTTGCCGGCCTTCAGCGCGATCGGCTCGATGTACGTCAACGCCGTGCTGCCTGCCGCGCGCACCGCAAAGGCGAAGTCGGCGGTATGCCCGCTGCTGCCCTTGGCGCGCGCACCCTTGACCATGCGGTTCACGCCCACGCCCGCCGCCAAGGCGCGGCCGACCTGCGCGCGAAAACGCAGCTGGCTGAAGCGGGGCATCCACTTGGCGCACTGGAACGACAGGGCCATCGCCAGCTTCACCGCATCCCACAACGCTTCCTGCAGCTGTTCGTTGGGGCCCGAGGCCACGATGGCGCCCGACTTGTCGAAATGCGCCAGGCTCACGCCCGGCGTCTCGTTCAGGATGTCGATGCGCTTGGCGGCCAGCTCGATGCCGTAGCTGGATGCGTGCATCGCGGTCTCACAGGCATCGGTGAGATAGAACGTGGCATCGTCCGGATGCGCGATGAAGAACGCGGCGTGCTGGCCGTCCAGGCCGAGCGTCATCGGCGAGATGGCACGGATGGCATGCTCGCCCGCCGGCAGGACGGTCCAGCCGGAGGCTTCCAGGAAATTGCTCATAGGATCAGTTCGATTTGTCGGCCTTTGAGGGGATGCGCGAATCCGCCGGTCAGGGTCAGGTTGGCCCGGGGCAGGAAATACTGCATCAACTCGCCGATCGTGTGCAGGGCGGGAACGATGGGCTCGGCATAGCCTTCGCCTTCGTTCACCCAGATATGTTCATGGCTGCGGTCCGCCAGCGGCTTGCGGTAGTGCGGCCGGCCTTCGCCCACCAGGCTGGTGTGGAACGAGTCGTCCGTGTCCACGCCGAACACGCGGTGCGGGCCCACGAAGAGGCTGGCACAGAATGCTTCGGTCAGGAAGATGGTGGCCTGGCCGTGCACCACCGTGCGGGCGCCGCGATAGGTGGCGCGAAAGATCACGTCGTCGCGCACTTCGCCCTTGATGCGGCAGGGGCTGGCAAATTCCATCCATTGGATGCTGCCGCCGCCCGGCTTGGGCACCCAGGTGATCTGCTTGATGGTTTCCTTGGGCTCGGCAAGGATCTCTTGCACCTCATCAACGGTGATTAGCGGTTCGAACTTGTTGGCCATGGAAACGGATCTAGTGTCTGGAAATGCGTCGCGCGGTTCGCGTCGCCGCGTGGTAGTGGCGGACGCGCGGCAGCGCGAGGGGGGGCGGTTTTTTCCCGGTCAGGCTGTCTGCAGTCGATAAAGCGTCCGGCCCAATGGGAAAAGCCCCCTTTCGGGAGCTGGTCCGCGCAGCGGGAACTGCGCGGGGCGTAATCTTACAAGATGAAGACGGTGCCGGTCTTGCGGCTGTATGGATATACAGGCAAAAAACGGCGCCTTGGCAGGGCAACGTCCGGCTACAGCGAACTGGCGGCGAAGGTATCGCACTGCTTCAGGCTGCCGCTGTCCAGGCCGCGCTTGAACCAACGCACCCGCTGGGCCGACGAGCCGTGTGTGAAGGCGTCCGGCACCACATAGCCCTGGCTCTGCTTTTGCAGCCGGTCGTCGCCGATGGCGGTGGCCGCGGCCAGCGCTTCTTCGACGTCGCCGCCTTCCAGGATGTTGCGCGCCGCGTTGGCGCGCTGCGCCCACAGCCCCGCAAAGCAATCGGCCTGCAGCTCCAGCCGGACCGACAGGGCGTTGGCCTGCGACGGATTGCGGCGGCGCAGGTTGTCGACCTGGTCCGAGATGCCCAGCAGATGCTGCACGTGATGGCCGACCTCGTGGGCAATCACGTAGGCCTGCGCGAAGTCGCCGGGCGCCTTGAAGCGATTCTGCAATTCGTCGAAGAACGCCAGGTCGATATAGACCTTGCTGTCGGCCGGGCAGTAGAACGGGCCCATCGCCGCCTGCCCCGTGCCGCAGGCGGTCGGCGTGGCGCCGCGAAACAGCACCAGCTTGGGGGCCACGTACTGGCGGTTCAGATCTTTCTGAAAGATGGCGCTCCAGGTGTCTTCGGTTTCGCCCAGCACCTTGGACACGAACCGGGCTTGCGGGTCGTTGGCGGGCGGCTTGGTGGCGGGCGCCTGCTGCTGCGTCGGCGGGCCTTCGGCCATCTGCAGCACCACGTTGGGGTCGACGCCGAAATACATGGCCACCAGGGCCAGCACGATGGTGCCGATGCCGATGGTGCCGCGTCCGCCGATGCGCGGGCCGCTGGCGCGGCGGTCTTCCACATTGTCGCTTTCGCGGGAATCATCAAGGCGCATACTGTGTCTCCGGGCGGGCCGGCTGGGCCGCCATGTGTTGCATCGCCGCCGTTGGCAGGGCGGCCTTCAAGAGTGTTAGGATAATCCCATGGCCCTTCATTTAGATATCCACCCCGCGAATCCCCAACCGCGCCTGCTCAAGCAGGCCGCCCAATGGCTGAACGACGGGGGCCTGGTGGCGGTGCCCACCGACTCCAGCTATGCGGTGGTCGCGCGCCTGGACGACAAGAACGCCGCCGACGGCCTGCGCCGCCTGCGTGGCCTGGACGAACGCCATCACCTCACGCTGCTGTGCCGCGACCTGGCTGAAATCGGCCATTTCGCCCGCGTCGACAACCGCCAGTACCGCCTGCTCAAGGTCGCCACGCCCGGCCCCTGGACCTTCATCCTCGAAGCCACCAAGGAAGTGCCGCGCCGCGTGTCGCATCCGTCGCGCAAGACCATCGGCATCCGCGTGCCCGATCACGCCGTCATGCTGGGGCTGCTCGAACAGGTGGGGGCGCCGCTCCTGTCCACCACGCTCATCCCCAAGGACGAGACCGAAGCGCTGAACGACGCCGAAGCCATCCGCGAACGCTACGACCACCAACTGGCCGCCATCATCGATGCCGGCGCCTGCCCGCATTCGCCCACCACCGTCATCGACCTCACCAGCGAAGAGCCGGTCGTGGTGCGCGTGGGCCGCGGCGATCCGGCCACGCTGGGCCTGGCCTGAATCCGCCTGTCATGCTTCATCGCCGGGCGCACAGGCGTCCGGCGCGCACGCTGCGATGTGCCCGATGCGGTGCATATCGTCATGCGGCTCCTCTACAATCCGGTTCGCCATGAACGACTTCATCCAAACCATCGCGGTCTACGCGATACCGGTCATCTTTGCCATCACGCTGCACGAGGCTGCCCACGGCTATGTCGCGCGCATGCTGGGCGACCCCACCGCCTATCAGGCCGGCCGCGTCAGCCTGAACCCGGCACGCCACATCGATCCCATCGGCACGTTGCTGGTGCCGGCCGTGATCCTGCTGATGTCCAAGCTCATGGGCGGTTCGGCCATGCTGTTCGGCTGGGCCAAGCCCGTGCCGGTGGATTTCGGCCGCCTGCGCCGGCCCAAGAAAGACATGCTGTGGGTGGCGCTGGCCGGCCCGGCCGCCAACCTGCTCATGGCCATCCTGTGGGTGTTTTCGCTGCGCCTGTTCCTGGAATCGGGCATGCAGGAAACCTTCTGGTACGAAATGGCCATGGCCGGCGTCCAGGTCAACCTGGTGCTGATGGCCCTGAACCTGCTGCCCATCCCGCCGCTCGATGGGGGACGCATCGTTTTCAGCCTGCTGCCCAACCGGCTGGCCTGGCAGTACTCGAAAATCGAGCCGTATGGCCTGGTCATCGTGATCGTCCTGCTGGTCACCGATGTGCTCTGGATATTGATGCGTCCGATCCTGGCGTTAGGAACGACAATCGTTCAGTGGTTTCTGTAGGAATTCGGCCAATATCCGTTAAACTCAGCGGTTTCATTGATTCTGGCCCTGAGGCATCCCGCCATGGGGCGTTGGAGCCCTTCATTTATGGCATCCCCTGCAACCGCCGCAGGCGTTAATTTCCAGGGCAGCATGGTGGCCCTCGTCACCCCGATGCAGCCCGATGGCAGCCTTGACTACGCTGCCTACCGGTCGTTGATCGACTGGCACATCCAGGAAGGCACCGACGCGCTCGTGGTGGTGGGCACCACCGGGGAGTCGCCGACGGTTTCCATGGAAGAACACGCGGAACTCATCCGCGTGGCGGTTGAACATGCCGCCGGCCGCATCCCGGTCATTGCCGGCGTGGGCGCCAACTCCACCGACGAAGCCATCCACCTGACCCGTCACGCCAAGGCGGTGGGCGCGCAGGCCGGCCTGTCCGTGGTTCCGTACTACAACAAGCCCTCGCAAGAAGGCCTGTACCGCCACTTCCGCACCATCGCGGAAGCGGTGGACCTGCCCACCATCCTGTACAACGTGCCGGGCCGCACCGTTGCCGACATGAGCAACGAAACGGTTCTGCGCCTGGCTCAGGTGCCGGGCATCATCGGCATCAAGGACGCCACCGGGGACATCGCCCGCGGCGGCCTGCTGCTGCGCGAAGCGCCTGCCAGCTTCCAGGTCTTCAGCGGCGATGATCCCACCGCCGCCGCCCTGATCCTGCTGGGCGCTCGCGGCAATATCTCCGTTACCGCCAACGTCGCGCCCAAGCTCATGCGCGATCTGTGCGCGGCCGCGCTCGCGGGCAATGTGCCCAAGGTGCGTGAACTAAATGCGCATTTGGCTCGTCTGAACAAGGCTTTGTTCGTTGAAGCCAATCCTATCCCCGTCAAGTGGGCGTTGGCCGAAATGGGCCGCACCGCACTGGGCTACCGGCTTCCGCTGGTTGAACTGGGGGCGCAGCACCATGAATCGGTGCGTCGTGTGCTCCAGGAAACGGGTCTGCTCTAAATATCGTGAGGATACGTATGAACAAGCGTCATGCCGGTCTGTCGGCATTGATGTCTCTGGTGTTGTTGGCCGGCTGCAGCGAGGTCAACCAATTCCTGGGCAATGAAGAATCCGTCAACTACAAGAGCGCCGTCACTCAGCGTGGAGAGCCTTTGAGCATTCCGCCTGACCTGACCCAGGCCGCCAGCGATCCGCGCTACCGCGCGCCCGCTTCCGGCTCGACGACGTACTCGCAGTTCCAGCAACAGGGCCAGGCGCAAGCCAGCAGCCCCAAGGCCAGCAACGTGCTGCCCGGCCGCCAGGACATGCGCGTCGAGCGCGACGGCGATCTGCGTTGGCTGGTCGTCGACCGTGCCCCCGAAGACGTCTTCCCGCGCCTGGTCGATTTCTGGACCGAAAACGGCTTTACCGTCGCCAGCAACAACCCGGCTGCCGGCCTGATCGAAACCGACTGGGCGGAAAACCGCGCCAAGATCCCGGAAAGCTGGCTGCGCCAGGCCCTGGGCGCGGTGCTGGAATCGGCCTGGGATAGCGGCGAGCGCGAGAAATTCCGCACCCGCGTCGAACGCGTCAACGGCCACACCGAAGTCTACGTCAGCCACCGCCAGATGCTCGAAAAGCGCGTCGGCGGCGACGGTTCGCAAGTGCAGTGGCAGAACGGCAAGGAAGACCCGGGCCTGAACGCCGCCATGCTGGCGCGCATGATGGTCTACCTGGGCTCCGACGTCGACAACGCCCGCAAGCTGGTGCAGCAGGCCGAAGCCGCGCCGCAAAAGCCGGCGGTGCAACAAGACGTCCGCGCCCAGGGCGCGCTGCTGATCGTCAACGAATCGTTCGACCGCGCATGGCGTCGTGTCGGCGTGGCGCTGGACGGCGGCGGCTTCGCTGTGGACGATCGCGACCGTTCGGCCGGCGACTACTTCGTGCGCTACTTCGACACCGACACTGGCGAGAAGATCGACCAGCCGGGCTTCTTCAGCCGCATGTTCTCGGGCGACAAGAAGGCCGAAGCGCCGCAGTACCGCATCCACCTGACCGCCAGCGGCGACCAGACCAACGTGACGGTGCTCGATGCCAAGGGCGAACGCGACAGCAGCGCCACTGCCCAGCGTCTCTTGAGCGTGCTGAAAGACAAGATGTGATGCCGACCGCGGGCGCTGATGCAGCGCCTGCGCGGTTCAAAGGCCCCTGTGGGGGCCTTGAACCTCAGACTCAGTCTTGCAAGATCCACCCCGACGGGGTGGATTTTTTTTGGCTTGTGCGGCCGCTCAGTGCCTTGCCGATGGCTCGGTATCGGCCGAGGGCGTGTGATAGATGGCGCGGCCCGTCTCACGCAGCGCTTCCAACACCCGTTCCGTGGCAGGCGTGGCCAGCCGGTCGGTCGGGGTGATGATGCCGAAGTCGTCCATGTGGCAGGGCAGGTCCAGCGGCAGGGTCTCGAGCATGCCGTAGCGGGCGTAGTGCTGGGCAACGTCCAGCGTCAGCACGGCCACCATGTCGGACTGCACCAGCATGCGCGTCAGGAACAGGGGCGCGGCGGTTTCCACCACCTTGTCCGGCGGCGGCAGGCTGGCGCGGCGGAACATCAATTCGAATCGATGGCGCAGCACGCTGCCCGCAGGCGGGATCAGCCACGTCCACGCGGTGGCCTGCTCCAGTGTCAGGCCCATTGCGCCGGCCAGGGGATGGCCCACCCGCACCGCCGCACAGACGGGTTCTTCGGCCAGCGGCTCATAGCGCAGCTGCGTCTTGTCGTGCTCGGGCGAGAGTCGGCCGACCACGATGTCCAGCTTCTCGTGCGCAAGGCACTCCAGCAGGACATTGCTGCTGTCGATTTCCACCGATATCCGCAGGCCCGGACTGCGTTGCATGGCCAGCGCGACAGCGGGCGGCAGCAGGCGCACACCGGGCGAGGTGATGGCGCCGACGGCGACGCTGCCCATTTGTCCGGTTTTCAGCGCCTGCACTTCGGTATGGGCCTGTTCCAGGCTGCCGATCGCTGCCCGGGCGTGGCGGATCATGGCCTGGCCATAGAGCGTGGGTTCGATGCCGCGCGCCAGTCGCAGAAAGAGCGGCGCATCGAGCAGGTCTTCCAGTTCGCGCAGCAGCTTGGAGGCGGCGGGCTGCGTCATCGCCAGGCGGTCGGCCGCGCGATGGATGCTGCCTTCGTCGGCCAGCGCCACCAACAGCAGCAATTGGCGTGTTTTCAGTCGGGTGTGGCTGGCTCGGATGGCGGCGTTATGCATGCGGGATAGGGGTTAGCACTGATGCCTGAATCGATATGCCTTCCGGCCAAGACTTCATTAGAAGAGTAGCAGCAATCTTCCTACACTGGCCCGCAGACATAACGACAACGCTTGGAGACATGCATGGCGGACCTCACCGCATCCCATCCCGATTCCGCGGCCGATGACGCACAAACCGACGACGCCGCGCCGAAGGCAACCCCGGCGTTGCGTTCGACGGCCTGGTTCGGCACAGCGGACAAGAATGGCTTCATGTACCGCAGCTGGATGAAGAACCAGGGCATCCCCAACCATGAGTTCGATGGCCGTCCGATCATCGGCATCTGTAATACCTGGTCCGAGCTGACGCCCTGCAACGCGCACTTTCGCAAGCTGGCCGAACACGTCAAGCGCGGTGTCTACGAGGCAGGCGGCTTTCCGGTGGAGTTTCCGGTGTTCTCGAACGGCGAATCCAACCTTCGCCCGACCGCGATGCTGACGCGCAACCTGGCTGCGATGGACGTGGAAGAGGCCATCCGCGGCAATCCCATCGATGCGGTCGTGCTGCTGGCAGGGTGCGACAAGACCACCCCCGCTTTGCTGATGGGCGCGGCCAGTTGCGATGTGCCGGCCATTCTGGTGTCAGGCGGGCCGATGCTCAACGGCAAGCTGGACGGCAAGGATATCGGGTCGGGCACGGCGGTCTGGCAGTTGCACGAGTCGCTCAAGGCCGGCGATATCGACCTGCACCAGTTCCTGTCGGCCGAAGCCGGCATGTCGCGTTCGGCCGGCACTTGCAACACCATGGGTACGGCCTCGACCATGGCCTGCATGGCCGAGGCGCTGGGCGTATCGCTGCCGCATAACGCCGCGATTCCCGCGGTGGATGCCCGCCGCTATGTGTTGGCCCATATGTCCGGCATTCGCATTGTCGAGATGGCCAGGCAGGGGCTGTCGCTCTCCAAGGTGCTGACCCGCGAGGCCTTCGAGAACGCCATCCGCACCAACGCGGCGATAGGTGGGTCGACCAACGCCGTCATTCACCTGAAGGCCATCGCCGGCCGCATCGGCGTGCCGTTGGAGCTGGAAGATTGGACCGCGGTCGGTCGCGACACGCCGACGATCGTCGACCTGATGCCCTCGGGGCGCTTCCTGATGGAAGAGTTCTATTACGCCGGCGGCTTGCCCGCGGTGTTGCGCCGCTTGGGCGAGGCCGGACGCCTGCCGCATCCCCAGGCGTTGACGGTGAACGGCAAGGCACTGTGGGACAACGTCAAGGATGCGCCGCTCTACAACGATGAGGTGATACGTCCGCTGGACAAGCCGCTGCTGCCCGACGGCAGCATTCGCATCCTGCGCGGCAACCTGGCGCCGCGCGGCGCGGTGCTCAAGCCCTCGGCGGCAACGCCGCGCCTGCTGCGGCACCGAGGGCGCGCGGTGGTCTTCGAAAACCTCGAGCACTACAAGGCGCGCATCGTCGACGAGTCGTTGGACGTGGACGAAGACTCGGTGCTGGTGCTCAAGCATTGCGGCCCCCGAGGCTATCCGGGCATGGCCGAGGTGGGCAACATGGGGCTGCCGCCCAAGCTGCTGCGGCGTGGCGTCAAGGACATGGTGCGTATCTCGGATGCCCGCATGAGCGGCACCGCATACGGCACTGTCGTGCTGCACGTGGCGCCCGAGGCCGCTGCCGGCGGCCCGCTGGCGATCGTGCGGGACGGCGACTGGATCGAACTCGATTGCGAAACCGGCCGTCTGCATCTGGATATCGGCGACGCCGAATACGCGCACCGCATGGCCGGCATCAAGCCGCAGCAAGCGCCTGCCGAAGGCGGCTATCGCAAGCTGTACGTCGACCACGTGCTGCAAGCGGATGAAGGTTGCGACCTGGACTTCCTGGTCGGCTGCCGGGGCCACGCCGTGCCGCGCCACTCGCATTAGGACCCGTGCCAAGCGCCTTTTGGCGCTGACAGGCCCGTGATCACCCACGGGGGCGATACGACCCCCGATCTTTCCCAAAACCATGGAGACAGACTCATGACTGAAGTCAGAAGCCCCGTGCGCGCAAGCACGGGATCCCCGCCCGACGGGAACGCCAATCCGCTTGATGAAGCGCGCATCATCCGCATGCTGACGCGCCGCCTGATTCCCTTTCTGGCATTGATCTACGTGGTGGCCTACATCGACCGGTCGGTCGTGGGGTTTGCCAAGCTGCACATGAATGCGGCCGTCGGCATCAGCGACGCCGCCTATGGTTTGGGCGCAGGGCTGTTCTTTGTCGGGTATTTCCTGTTCGAGGTGCCCAGCAACCTGGCGCTGGAGCGCTTCGGTGCACGCCGCTGGTTCGCGCGCATCCTGTTCACCTGGGGCGTGATCACGATGGCCATGGCCTTGACGGCCGGCGCGACCAGCTTCTACGCGCTGCGCTTCCTGCTGGGCGCGGCCGAAGCGGGGCTGTATCCCGGCATCCTGTACTTTCTGACCAAGTGGTTTCCGATGCGGCATCGGGCGCGCATCATCGGCCTTCTGGTGCTGGCCCAGCCGGTGGCCTTGATCGTGACCGGGCCGATCGCGGGCCTGGTGCTGTCCACGCAAGGTTGGGGCGGCATGAGCAACTGGCAGTTGCTGTTCGTGCTCAGCGGCTTGCCGGCCGTGCTGCTCTGCCTGCCCACGTTGCGGCTGCTGCCGGATTCGCCCGCGGGCGCCGCCTGGCTGCCGCCGTCGGACCGGGCCTGGATCGAACGCGAATTGGCCGCAGACAAGGCCGCCTATGGGCTCAAGCCGCACGGCAATCCGCTGAAGGCGCTCAAGGACAAACGCGTGTTGCTGCTGGCCCTGCTGTTCCTGCCGTTTCCGCTGAGCATCTACGGCCTGTCATTGTGGTTGCCGACGATCATCAAGCAGTTCGGCGTCAGTGACGCGGCGACCGGCTTCCTGTCCGCCGTGCCATACCTGTTCGCGGTGGTCGGCCTGTGCCTGGTGCCGCGCCACTCGGACCGCAAGGGCGAACGCTACTGGCACATTGCGATCGTGTCGGCGGTGGCCGCCGCGACGATGGCGTTGAGCGCGTGGGTGCAGTCGCCGGCCTGGCAGTTCCTGTTCATATGCCTGACCGCGTTTTCGATCTACTCGATCCAGGCGGTCGTCTGGGCGTTGCCCGGCGAGTTCCTGACCGGCGCCGGGGCGGCGGTGGGCATCGCGATGATCAATTCGCTGGCCAACCTGGGCGGCTATCTGGGTCCCTATGGCGTCGGCATGATCAAGGACGCTACCGGCAGCCTGTCGGCCGGGCTGTATTTCCTGGCGGCCATGCTGTTGCTGGCCGTGGTCATGACCTTCGTGGTGCGCGCCGCATTGCGCCCGGCGGCATCGCCGTCGGCCATCCCTTCCAACCATCCTGTCGATATCACCCCATGACCCCTAACCTTACCCGGCGCGTCCCGCGCTACCAGGGCATTTTCCCCGTCGTGCCCACGACCTTCACCGAGACGGGCGAACTGGATCTGCACAGCCAGAAGCGGGCGGTCGATTTCATGATCGATGCCGGTGTGGACGGCCTGTGCATTCTTGCGAATTTCTCCGAGCAGTTTTCGCTGGGCGATGATGAGCGCGATCGCATCACCCGGTCGGTGCTTGAGCACGTGGCCGGCCGGGTGCCGGTCATTGTGACGACCTCGCACTACAGCACCGCTATCTGCGCGCGCCGCAGCATCGAGGCCCAGGCCATGGGCGCGGCGATGGTGATGGTCATGCCGCCTTATCACGGTGCGACCTTTCGCGTACCGGAATCGCAGATCGTTTCGTTTTACTCGCGCTTGTCCGACGCGATCGAGATTCCGATCATGATCCAGGATGCGCCCGCCAGCGGGACCGCGCTGAGCGCCGAACTGCTGGCGCACATGGCGCGTGACATCGAGCAGGTGTCATATTTCAAGATCGAAACGCCGGGGGCAGCGAACAAACTGCGCGATCTGATCCGGTTGGGCGGCGATGCCGTGGAAGGGCCGTGGGATGGCGAGGAGGCCATTACGTTGCTGGCTGACCTGGCCGCCGGCGCGACCGGTTCGATGACGGGCGGAGGTTTTCCCGACGGAATTCGGCCGATCATCGAAGCGCATCGTAACGGCAATGCGGACTTGGCATTCGAGCAGTATCAGCGCTGGTTGCCGTTGATAAACCACGAGAACCGCCAGGCCGGACTGCTGGCTGCCAAGGCCCTGATGAAAGCGGGCGGCGTGATCGCGTGCGATGCGCCACGGCATCCCTTCCCCCCGCTGCGGCCGGAGACACGCGCCGAGCTGATCGACATCGCGAGGCGATTGGACCCGGTGGTGTTGCGCTGGGGCACCTAGCGCGAACAGGCATCCGTGCATGACGGGCCGGGCTTGAACGGCCGCCCAGACAAAAGCCCCGGCATCGCTGCCGGGGCTTTGTCGTACCTAGAGCGGGGGTTCTTCTCTAATTACGATGCGGGCGTGGTCGAGCCGCCCGGGCTGTTCGAGCCGCCGCCAGGCGTGGTGCCGGGCGTGGGCGCCGGAGCCGGCGAGGTAGCCGGCGGCGTGGTGGAAGGCGCGGGGGTGCTCGCGCCCGGAGTGGGGTTGTTCGCGGGCGCCGGGGCATCTTCCTTCTTGTTGCAGGCGCTGAGCGACACCGCCAGCACCGACGCAATAATCAAGGTTTTGCTCATCATTTTTGGACTCCTGTAGATGACGACTCTTGAAACCCCGTCAGGGGAAACCAGAACCCAGGCTACAGGAAGGCGTAAGCCATGCGAGTGTGAAAATTAAAAAGGTCGCATCCCAACGGCAACAAACCTTTCCGCCACGTGTGATGTCTTTCCTTATGTGACCCGGCGCACAGACCTCATTGCGTTCTGTGCAACACAGATACGCATAGGTGTCTGGATACTACGAGGCCACGTAATGAATCCACCCTGAATCCAGCCAATCGGCCAGGCACGAGCGGGCTTCGTCAGACAGGCGTGCGCAGGCGGGGTCGGCGCAGTCCAGGCTGCGCGCATCGGCCAGCTTGCACAGCGCGGCCGAGGCCGGCGTCATGGCGGTTTCGCCGTTGATGAACAACTGCTTGCCGCGGTAGAGCATGCGGCTGCGGCGGTCCAGCACCAGCTTGCCGGCAGTGGGCCAGTCTTCTTCCAGGTCCACGTCCAGGCCTTCGGGGGCGTCGAAGACGCTGAGGTTGCTGGGCTCGGTCAGCCAGCAGCCCAGAAAGCGCGAGGCCAGCGCGTCGTCAAAGCGCAGCTTCTGTACGGTTTCCAAGGTGGCTTCGACCAGCGCGTCGGGCACCTGCGCGGGTGTCGTGACGGCGGCCTGGGCGGGGTCGCGGTACACGGCCGACAGCTTGGGGCCGGGCAGTGCCGGTTCACCATAAGGTCCGCCCAGCAGGCCGACGCGCGCCATGACCTGGTCGGCCGCGGCCTCCAGCAGGCCGCGGGCCAGCGTGGCTTGCGTGGGGGCACGAAAACCGATGGAGATGGTCATGCAGCCGTCGCCCGCGGCGATGCCGTCGTGCGCGGCCTGGGGCGGCAGGTACAGCATGTCGCCGGGGGCGAGCACGGCCTGTGCCTCGGGTTCGAAGCGGCTCAGGATCTTGAGCGGCAGGCCCGGTTCCAGCGACAGGTCTTTCTGGCGGCCGTAGCGCCATTCGCGTTCACCGGCGGCCTGCAGCAGGAATACGTCGTAGCTGTCGAAGTGCGGGCCCACGCCGCCGCCGTGGCTGGCGATGCTGATCATCACGTCGTCCAGGCGCGCATCGGGAATGAAGCGGAACTGCTGCATCAATTCGGCCGCGGCGTCGCTGTGCAGGTCCACGCTTTGCACCAGCAGGGTCCAATCGCCTTCGTTGTCTTTCGGCAGGCGGGCGAAGGGGCCGCTCTCCATCTGCCATTCGCCGTTCTCGCGCCAGATCAGGCGCGACTCGACGTCGTCGCGGCGGGCCAGCTTCTTGATGGCCGCGATGGTGACAGGCGGCTTGAAGTCGGGAATGGCCTGACGGATCAAGAGCGGCTTCTTCTGCCAGTAGCGGCGCATGAAGTCGTTGGGGCTCTGGTTGCCCAGCAGCGGCAGGGGATGATCGAGGTTCATTGCAGGTGCTTTTTCAGGCGGTAGAGGGCGTCCAGCGCTTCGCGCGGGGTCAGGCTGTCGGGGTCGATGCCGGCGAGTTCGTCGCGCAGGGTGTCCAGGGCCTCGATGGCGTCGGCGCGGTCGGCTTCGGCGTAGGCTTGCGCGTCGGCATCGGCCGCGGCCGAGAACAGGCCCAGCTGCGGCGTGGGCGCGCCTTGCGCTTCCAGGCGTTCAAGTTCGCGGGTGGCCTGGCGGATGACGGCGGCGGGCACGCCCGCGCGCTGCGCCACCTGGATCCCGTAGCTGCGGCTGGCGGGGCCTTCGCGCACTTCGTGCAGGAACACGATGCCGCCGGCGGACTCGGCCGCGGCCAGGTGCACGTTGGCCGAGGCGGGCTGTTCGGCCGGCAGGCGCGTCAGTTCGAAGTAGTGGGTGGCAAACAGCGTCAGGGCGCGGTTGTGCGCCAGCAGGCGGCAGGCAATCGCCCAGGCCAGCGCCAGGCCGTCGTAGGTGGACGTGCCGCGGCCGATCTCGTCCATCAGCACCAGGCTGTTGGGCGTGCTGGCCGACAGGATGGCGGCCGCTTCGGTCATTTCCATCATGAAGGTCGAGCGTCCGCCGGCCAGGTCGTCGGCGGCACCGATGCGCGTGAAGATGCGGTCGATCTTGCCGATGCGCGCGCGCGCGGCGGGCACGAAGCTGCCGATGCGCGCCAACAGCACGATCAGCGCCACCTGCCGCATGTAGGTCGATTTACCGCCCATGTTCGGGCCGGTGATCAGCAGCATGCGGCGCGCCGGATCCAGCCGGCAGCCGTTGGGTGTGAAGCGTTCGATCGCGTGTTCCACCACCGGGTGGCGGCCCGCGTCGATGTCGATGTCGGCCTGCTCGGACAGTTCGGGTGCGATCCAGTCGTGGCGGCGCGCGTGTTCGGCCAAGGCGGCCAGCGTGTCCAGTTCGGCCAGTGCACCGGCGCAGTCGGACAGCGGCCGCACGTGTTCGGCCAGTACGTCGAGCAATTGCTCGAACAGCCATTTTTCGCGCGCGAGCGAGCGGTCTTGCGCGGACAGCACTTTGTCTTCCCAGGTCTTGAGTTCCGGGGTGATGTAGCGTTCGGCGTTCTTGAGCGTCTGGCGGCGGCGGTAGTCTTCCGGCACCTTGGCCGTCTGGCCCTTGGTGACTTCGATATAGAAGCCGTGCACGCGGTTGAATTCCACGCGCAGATTGCTGATGCCGGTGCGTTCGCGTTCGCGCGCTTCCAGCTGCACCAGGAAGTCGCCGCCATCGGCGGCCAGGCCGCGCAGTTCATCCAGTTCGGCATCAAAGCCCGTGGCCAGCACGCCGCCATCGCGGATGGCAACTGCGGGCTCGGCGGCGATGGCGCGCACCAGCAGGGCGGCCAGCGCCGGGTCGACTGACAGGTGTGAGATCAGCTGGCCCAGGCGCGGCGAATCGGCCATGGGCTCGACCAGGTCGCGCAGCGCCGGCAGGGCTTGCAGTGCATCGCGCAGGCTGGCCAGTTCGCGCGGGCGCACCGAGCGCAGCGCCAGCCGCGCGGCGATACGCTCGATGTCGGGAAATGCGTTCAGCGCACTGCGCAGCCCTTCCAGCAGGCCGGCCG
Source organism: Achromobacter deleyi (assembly GCF_902859705.1). GTDB lineage: Bacteria > Pseudomonadota > Gammaproteobacteria > Burkholderiales > Burkholderiaceae_B > Achromobacter > Achromobacter deleyi. Next base: position 195,814 of record NZ_CADIJO010000007.1, read on the forward strand.
AGCCGAAGGTCTGCTCGACGTCCATGCGGCCGGCCAAGAGGGCCGAGATGGCTTGCTGACGGGCGTGGGCTTGCTCGTTTTCACGCAGAGGATGGTGCAGCCAGCGGCGCAGCAGTCGGCTGCCCATCGGCGTGCGGCAGCCATCCAGCAGCGAGAACAGCGTGGGCGCGTCTTCGCCGGACAGGGTCTGCGTCAATTCCAGGTTGCGGCGCGTCACCGGGTCCAGCAGCACGAACTGGCCGGGCCGTTCGGCCGACAGGCTTTGCACGTGCGCCAGCGCCTGCGATTGCGTGCGCGCCGCGTAGCGCAGCAGCGCGCCCGCCGCGCAGATGCCCGCGGGCATGTCTTCGATGTCGAAGCCGGCCAGCGTGTCGGTCTTGAAATGCGCCAGCAGATGCGCGCGCGCGCCATCGCTTTCGAAATGCCAGTCGGGTACGCGCGACCGGGCGCCTTCGAACGGGAAATCGAATTCCGCGCTGTCGGCGCAGACGATCTCGGCCGGGGCGATGCGATGCAGCTCGGATTCCAGCTGTGCGGGCGCGCATTCGGTCACGCGGAAGTCGCCGCTGGCCAGGTTCAGCCATGCCAGCCCGGCCCGCGGGGCGCGCGCGTTGCCGGACACGAACACCGCGGCCAGCGCACGATCGGCCTTGGCCGGCAGCAGCGCGTCGTCGGTCAGCGTGCCGGGCGTGACGATGCGCACGATGCGGCGCTCGACCGGACCTTTCGAGGTCGCCGGATCGCCGATCTGTTCGCAGATGGCGACCGATTCACCTGCCGCTACCAGCCGCGCCAGGTACTGCTCCATTGCGTGCACCGGCAGCCCGGCCATCGGGATGGGCGTGCCGTTGGACGAACCCCGCTTGGTCAGCGTCAGGTTGAGCAGCCGCGCGCCGCGCTCGGCGTCTTCATAGAACATTTCATAGAAGTCGCCCATGCGGTAGAACAGCAGCAACGGACCCGCCTCCGACTTGAGTCGGAGGTATTGCTGCATCATGGGGGTGTGGCCCGCGTGGGCGTCGGCGGCGGAGTGTTGTGTTGCGGAATTCATGCCCGTGATTGTATCGGGCCGGGGCGGGGGATGTGGAGGGCGGTTCACGGCCCGTGAGACGGGGTGAACGAAAAGTGGCGGTCAGCGGGAAGGGCGGGGTTGTGGGGGGCAACAGCGAGCCAGTGACCCTGCTTTACGGAGAAGACGGTGGCGTGACGGGGGCGAGAGGGGCTGGCATCGCCTGCGGCTGAGAGGGCGGAAACGAATAGACCCACGGAGAAGCCGCCGGCGGCATGCGTTGCAGACCGAAGTAAATGGCGCCGATCACCGCGATGATGCTCACGATCCACTTGTAGATGTCGGTGTGGGCCCTCTCGACGGATGCGCGGATGCTTCCGATATCCAGCTTCGCGTCAATGCTCGCGAGCGTGGTCTTGACGGCAATGACGTCGCCTTTGAGGGTGTCGACGTCCTTCTCGATCCGACCCAGCCGGCCGTCGATGACATCTACGCGTTTTTCAAGGTGTGCCAGGCGATTCATTCGTGCATTATCGCCGCCGTGCCCCCCAGAGCCAAACGAGGATCCGCGACCACCCTGGATGGATGTGCGTGACGAATCCTCTGATGTCAGTTCATTCTGCTTCACTGCCGTTCCGTTTTCTGATTCAACCCAGGCAGATTAATCAAAACCGATCGCGCAGACTGCAAAGACGCTCGCTTGTAGGACGAGCTCGCGTCCGGGGTCACCGCAGCAGGATTGCACACGTCGAAACAGGGCAGGGATGGCACTGCAAGCCATTGAGGTTCCAGCAACCCGCTCAGTCGTAAACGGCGGGGGGGGGGCTGGATGAGGTTGGCCCGGCTGTGGATGCCAGGCGCGTGCTACGACATGTCCGCCGGGGGCGGATTCAACAGCCGATCTTGGCTTCCTGGCCGTAGCCGAACGGCCAGCGGCGGCGGGTGGGTTCGGGCTTGGTGGTTTCTTCTTGCATGGTCTTCTCCTTGTCTTGCATTCCCGAGGATTCTATTTCCCCGGATGTAACAGCATTGCAAGTGATCGTTAGCACTCTATCGGTCGAGGCGTCGGATGTGGCCACGGTGGCTCAATCGGCCGCGAACAGGGTGACCTGGCGTTCCAGCGCGTAGGTGGCGCGGTAGCTGGCGGGCGTGGCGCCGCGGTCGATCAGGAGCAGGCCTTCGCGTTCGGCGGCGGCCAGGACGTCGCGCAGCTTGGGGCCGCTTTCCAGGCCGGTGGCCTCTTGCAGGCGGCCCAGCGGCAGGTAGTCGCCGTTTTTCACGCCGGCCAGGCGCGGGAAGGCGCTGAGCCAGATGCTGCGTGGGGGCGGGGTGTTGATCAGACTGGTCATGGTCGGGCCTCCCGTGCGGTCTAGATACTGTATGAATAAACAGTATATCCGATCAGTCCTATTTTGCTGGGCGGTGATGTCGCATCGGTCTGATATTGCTGCCTTGGGGGGCGACCGCCATTCGCCTCGTCCCGGTATGGTGGCCGCAGACAGCGGTGGGCGCGCCGACGACAACTGCCGTCAGACCGATGCCGCGCCCGTATGTGCGAGCAGGCAGGCGACCAGCGCGTCGAACACCACTTTGCAGCGCGGGCTGGCGCGCAGGTCTTCGTGCATGGTGATCCACGTTTCCAGGGGAAAAGCAGCCTGGCGCGGCAGGACGCGCACCAGGGCTTTGTCGCGCCGGGCCAGGGCGGCCTGGCAGACGCCGATGCCGGCGCCGGCGCGGATCAGCGCCAGTTGCGCCAGGTCGCTGTCGGCGCGCAGGGCGAAGGTGTCGCGGTGCCAGGGGATGGGGAAGCGTTTGCCGGCCTCGCGCAGAAAGGGCGTCAGCGCGTCGTAGCCGATCAGGGAATGGCCGCTCAGGTCGGCAGGCTGGGTGGGGGTGCCATGGCGGCGCAGGTAGTCTTTGTGGGCGAACAGGCCGATGTCGACGGCGCCGACCGAGCGGGCGATCAGCTGTTCCTGCTTGGGCGGGGCCATGCGTACGGCGATGTCGGCTTCGCGCAGCAGCAGGTTCTGCACGCGGTTGGTGGGCGCCAGTTCAAGGGTCAGGCCGGGATGATCGCGCCGCAGTTGCGCCAGGACCGGCGGCAGCACTTCGATGCCGATGACTTCGCTGGCCGAGATGCGGACGGTGCCGGTGATGCCTGGGCCGTGGCCGGACGCGGCGCGTTCCAGCGCGGCGGCGTTGCTTTGCATGGCTTCGGCGTAGCCGCGCAGCGACAGGGCGGCGTCGGTGGCGAGCAGGCCGGTTTGCGACCGGGTGAACAGCACCTGGCCCAGGGCGCTTTCCAGGGCGGCGATGTGGCGGCCCACCGTGGGCTGGGTGATGCCCAGGGCGCGTGCGGCGCCGGACAGCGAGCCTTCGGCCAGGACGGCCAGAAAGCTGCGGTAGAGTTCCCAGCCGATATTGTTGGTCATGCATAAATGTATAGCCGCACGGTCAGGTTCAGCAATTTATTTATTGGTGGCGCGGCACCAGAATGTGTGCCATGGGACGACAGGAGCAAGACCATGGGCATGGCAACGATGATTCAGGTGCAGCCTCCGGGCACGGCGCTGGTGTTGGGCGCCACGGGCGGGGTGGGCGGTGAAACGGCGCGCCAGCTGCGCGATGCCGGTTGGGGCGTGCGCGCCCTGGCGCGAGGACTGGCGACGGAAACGGCGCAGCAGGACGGCATGACCTGGCTGCGCGGCGACGCGATGAACCGGCAGGACGTGGCGCGGGCGGCGATGGGGTGCGACGTGATCGTGCATGCCGTGAATCCGCCGGGCTACCGCCGCTGGGGCGAGCTGGTGCTGCCGATGATCGACAACACGATTGCGGTGGCGCAGGCGCAGGGCGCCACCATCGTGCTGCCGGGCACGATCTACAACTACGGGCCGGACGCATATCCGGTGCTGACGGAAAGCTCGCCGCAGCATCCGCAGACCCGCAAGGGGGCGATCCGGGTGGAGCTGGAACATCGGCTGCAAGTGGCCAGCGGCCGCGGCGTGCGCGTGATCGTGTTGCGGGCGGGCGATTTCTTCGGGCCGCGCGCCGGCAACAACTGGTTCTCGCAAGGGTTGGTGAAACCGGGGCGGCCGGTGGCCGTGGTGCAGGCGCCGGGGGCGCGTGGGGTGGGGCACCAATGGAGCTATCTGCCGGACGTGGCGCGCACGCTGGTGCAGGTGTTGGCACGGCGCGACGCCTTGGCGCCGTTCGCGGCATTTCATATGGCGGGGCATTGGGATGCGGATGGCACGCAGATGGCGGCCGCGATCCTGCGGGTGGCTGAGCGCCATGGCGCGCAGCCGCGAGTGCGCGCGTTTCCGTGGTGGCTGCTGCGGCTGGCGTCGCCGTTCGTGCCGACGCTGCGCGAGCTGATGGAAATGCGGTACCTGTGGCGCCAGCCGCTGCGCATGGACAATGCGCGGCTGGTCGAGCTGTTGGGCGCGGAACCGCTGACGCCGCTGGATGAGGCCGTCGAGGTGACCTTGCGCGGATTGGGCTGCCTGCCCGAGTCGCCTGTCCGGGCCAAGGCGTTGGCTTGACCGGGCAAGCCAGTCGGCTGGCTTGCCCCCGCCAGACCCGGACATGCACAATGGCGCCACGCGGCCGTTGCAGCGCCGCGGGAGCCCCCGATGTCCGATCTGCCTTTTGCCGCGCCGCTGGATGCCAGCGAGCGGGTGACGATTGCCTTTGGCCCCCATCGCGCCGAGTTCGCACCGGGTGGCGGCGGGCGCCTGACGCGCCTGTCGACCGACGCGCACGACTGGATCGTGCCGTTGGCCGAATCCGAATGGTCGCCCGCGAAGTGGCCGCGCGCGGGGTCCTATCCGCTGGCGCCGTATTCCAACCGGGTGCGCGATGGCGTGTTCACCTTCAACGGTGCACGGCATCCCTTGCAGTCGTTGCCGGGACGGCCGCAAGCCATTCACGGCAGCGCCTTGTACCAGGCTTGGCAGGTACGTCACCTGGCCGACGATGCAGTGGATCTGGTGCTGGACCAGCCTGCCGGCGTGCTGGGCTGGCCGTGGGCATTTGAATGCGTGCAGCGTTACCGGCTGGATTCGCGCGGTTTGTCGCTGACGCTGCTGATGATCAACAAAGGCGATTCGCCCATGCCGTTCGGCTGCGGCATTCATCCGTATTTCACGGCCGAGCGGGTGGCGTTGCATGCGCGCCGCCACTGGCCGGCGGATGCCGATGGCCTGCCCACGGGCAGCCAGACCACCCATGTGCGCGAGCTGGGCTGGTCGGCCGCGGGCTGCGATACCTATCTGTCGCAATGGGGCGGACGCGCCACGCTGCATTGGTCGGATGGACACGAACTGGCGCTGCACGCCGATCCGGCCTTCGCGCATCTGGTGGTGTACACCGCGCCGGGCTCGTCGTTCCTGTGCGTTGAACCCGTGACCAACGTGGCCGACGCCTTCAATCTGGCGGCGGCGGGCGATACCCGCACAGGCCTGCAAGTGCTGGAGCCCGGCGCGCGTTTCAGCGCCACGCTGCTGCTGGCGCTGCAACCGCCCCGTTGAATCTGCCGGCCGGTATGAATGTCCGCTGGCAAGCGCCCGCTGCTACGGCGATAATCCGGCAAAACCAGTCCAGGAGTCGTTACGTGAAAAAGCTCAGCACCGAACAATTGCAGGCCGCGGCCGAGACGCTGCGCCGGGTCCAGGCCAAGCTGGCCCGCTCGGGCAACCTGCCGCTTGAGCCGACGATCTACGCCAGCGCCAAGGGTTTTCGGCGCAACGTGCCGGAATACGTGTGGTCGTGGCTGTCCGGCCTGCTGGCGCCGCACAAGAGCCTGTCCGCGTGGATGGATGTGCATCAGCCGGGCTGGCGCGAAGGCAAGACGCCATCTGCGGTGGTGTATGCGCGCACCGAGAATGGCTGGTTCGATTGGCTGATCGCCGAGTTGGATGCCGAGATCAGCGATCCGCACGCTCGTGCCAAGCGCGAAGGCCAGGCCTGACCTTTTTAAGGGGGGCGCGTACTGCCCGCGCCTAGGTCCGGGACCGCAGGCTGCGGGCGCGCAGCCGCTGCAGCAGCAGGAACAGCCCTTCCAGCACGGCGGCCACCAGCAGGGCGGCCAGCACCGACCCCAGCACCAGCGAATCCCACATGCGCGGCGGGCCGACCCGGAACTGGATGGTGTCGAACACCAGCCCGGCGGTGACCCCGGCGACGACGGCCGCTTTCCACCCTTGCAGGGGGACCAGCCGCAGCATCAGCAGGGCGAACGCCACCATGCCCCAGAGCATGGGTTCCGCGGCTTGGCCGAACAGGTGACAAATCAGAGCAGACTCCCGAAAACGCGGCGACAGGCCGAAAAGCCCGTCGCGCGCAGTCGAGTTTGTACCTCTTTCTTTACGGCAATGCGAGACACCCGTCCTATTTTTTTCAGGGGCCGCCCGCGTCGTTTTCGAAACGGGCGGGCGGGTGTCAGAAGCCTTCCAGCACCACCTTGCCCTGGGCCTTGCCACTTTCGATGAAGGCGTGTGCGCGGCGCAGGTTTTCGGCGTTGATCTTGCCGTAGTGCTCGCCCAGCGTGGTGCGCAGGGTGCCGTTGTCGATCAGCCGTGCGGCCTGGTTCAGCAGTTCGTGCTGGGCGATCAGGTCGGGCGTGCCGTGCAGCGGTCGCGCGAACATGAATTCCCAGTGCAGCGAGGCCGACTTGCCCTTGAGCAGGCGCACGTCGATGGCCGCGGGGTCGTCGATGAGGGCGATCTTGCCTTGCGGGGCGACGGCCTCGGCCATCTGCGCGAAGTGCTTGTCGGTCTGATTCAGGCCGGCAATGAAGCTCACTTGCGGATAGCCGATGCGCTTGAGTTCTTCGGTCAGCGGCTTGCTGTGATCGATGACATGGTGGGCGCCCAACTCGCGCACCCACGCCTGGGTTTCGGGCCGCGACGCGGTGCCGATGACGGTCAGGCCGGTCAGTTGGCGTGCCAGCTGGACCAGGATGGAACCTACGCCGCCCGCCGCGCCGATGACCAGCAAGGTGCCCTGGCTGGGGGCGGCGTTGTCCAGCACGCGCAGGCGGTCGAACAGCAATTCCCAGGCGGTGATGGTGGTCAGGGGCAGGGCGGCGGCCTGGGCGAAGTCCAGGCTTTGCGGCATGCGGCCGACGATGCGCTCGTCCACCACGTGCAGTTCGCTGTTGGCGCCGGGGCGCGTCAGGGCGCCGGCATACCAGACGCGGTCGCCGGGCTTGAACAGGCTGGCCTTGGCGCCGACGGCGCGCACGATGCCGGCGGCGTCCCAGCCGATGATTTCGGGCTGGCCGTCCTTGGGCTTGCGGTTGGCGCGGATCTTCACGTCCACCGGGTTGACGGATATGGCCTTGACCTCGACCAGCAGGTCGTGGTCGCCGGGCACGGGATCGGCGGCGGTGATGTCCTGCAGCGATTGGGGATCGGTGGCGGGCAGGTTCTGGAAGTAGGCGATGGCTTTCATGGGGGCTCGATGAGTCGGGGTTCGAAGAGGGGGATCAGGCGATGGTGCGCACCACGCCGCCATCGACGCGCAACGCGGCGCCGTTGGTGGCCGATGCCTGTTTCGAGCAGGCGTACACGACCATGTTGGCGGCTTCTTCCACGGTGGCCAGGCGGCGCAGCAGCGAGCTGGGGCGGTGCTGGGCGATGAAGTCGCGTTCCATCTGGTCTTGCGACACGCCCTGTTCCTTGGCCATTTCGGCGAAGAAGTCGGCCACGCCTTCCGAACGCGTGGGGCCGGGCAGCACCGCGTTGACGGTGACGCCGGTGCCGGCGGTCAGTTCCGCCAGGCCGCGCGACACGGCCAGCAGCGCGGTCTTGCTGACGCCGTAGTGGATCATTTCAGTGGGAATGTGCAGGGCCGATTCGCTGGAAATGAAGACAATGCGGCCCCAGTTGGCGGCCAGCATGCGCGGCAGGTAGTAGCGCGACAGGCGCACGCCGCTCATGACGTTGGTGTCCAGCATGGTCTGCCAGTCGTCGTCGGTGATTTCCGTGAACGACTTGGGCTCGAAGAAGCCGGCGTTGTTGACCAGGATGTCGATGTCAGGATGCGCGGCGCAGATCGAGGCGGCGCCGTCGGCGGTGGCGATGTCGGCCTGCACGGTGCTGACCTGCGCACCGGGATATTGGCGCGCGATGGCGTCGGCGGCCTGCTTGAGCTTGTCGGCGTTGCGGCCATGCAGCACGACTTGCGCACCGGCCTCGGCCAGGCCCTGGGCGATGGCCAGGCCGATGCCGCCGGACGATCCGGTGACCAGGGCCTTCTTGCCGTTCAGTTCGATTTTCATGGGGGACTCCATTGCAGGTTCGGGGGTGTGGCCATGATTACCTGTCCGCGGACAATGAAAAACCGGCTAGCATCGGACTCAGTTTCAATAATTTTTTGAAAATGAGCCCATCATGCTTCGGTTTGAAGACCTGCGGATCTTTGTCGCGGCGGCGGATCACGGCAGTTTTTCGGCGGCGGCGCGCGAGCTGGACTTGACGCCCGCGGTCGCCAGCGCGGCGCTCAAGCGGCTGGAACTGACGCTGGAAACACGGCTGTTCGTGCGGTCCACCCGCAGCCTGCGCCTGACCAGCGACGGCGAGCGCTACCTGGAATATGCCCGCGCCGCGCTGTCGACGTTGCAGGCGGGTCAGAATGCGCTGGCACGTGACAAGACGGCGATTTCGGGCACCTTGTCGGTGTCGATTCCGTCGGACCTGGGCCGCAATGTGCTGCTGCCCTGGCTGGACGAATTCCAGCTGCGCCATCCGCGCGTGAGCTTCCAGGTGCGCATCAGCGACCGGTTGGCCGACCTGTACCGGCAGCCGGTCGATATTGCCCTGCGCTACGGCACGCCCAACGACTCCAGCCTGGTGGCGCTGCCGCTGGGCGAGCACAACCGCCGCGTGGTGTGCGCATCGCCCGCCTATTTCGCGCGCCATGGCATGCCGCAGGCGCCTGCCGACCTGCGCCGCCACAACTGCCTGTGCTTTGTGCTGGGCGAATCGCTGCACGACCGCTGGACGTTCGAGCGCGGCGGCGCCAGCCAGGTAGTGCCGGTCAAGGGTGACCGCGTTGGCGACGACGGCGACCTGGTGCGGCGCTGGGCGTTGGCCGGACACGGCGTGGCCTACAAGTCGCGCTACGACGTGCTGGGCGACCTGCGCGCCGGCCGGCTGGTCGAAGCGCTGCCTGACTATGCCAGCGAGCCGTCGCCGCTGTACCTCTTGTGCGTGCACCGCATGCTGCTGTCGCCGACGGTCAAGCGCCTGCGCGAATTTCTGCAGGCGCGCTTGCGCGACTTTGAAGCGGGCGTCGACACGGGGCAGTGAAGTCGCGGCAGGCGGCGCCCGGCCCCGCGGCCCTGCATCAACGATGCGCGGCCGCTCGTGCATTGGCCGCCCGGGTGCGCGCCGCTTTCTTGGCAGCGGCCGACCGGCCCGCTGCGCCCTTGGTGGCCGCCGCCTTCTTTGCCGCCGCCGAGCGGTCCGCGGCCGTACGCGACGCCGCCGCCTTGCTGGCATGGCGCGACAACGCGGCCTTGGAGGCCGGCTTGGTGCTTTCCTGCTTCAGGGCGCGGGTCGTGGCGCGGGCGCGCGTGGCGGACTTGGCGTGGCCGTCGTGGGCAGCCTGGCGGTCTTGTTCCGCCTTGCGTTGGGTGGCGGCGCTGGCCTTCTTGGGGGCGGGCAGGTCGACGCCGGCGCGGCGCGCCTGCGACAGGCCGATGGCGATGGCCTGCTTGGTCGAGCGCACGCCGTGCTTGCCTTTGCGGACGCGGTCGATTTCGTCGCGGACGAATTCGCCGGCCTGGGTGGATGCCGATTTGCCTTGCTGCTTGTCGCGCGTGGCGCGTTGCAGGGTTTTTCGTTCTGGCATGACGAGACCTCCTTGCTAGCGGTTGCGAAAAGCGAGTGGCGGGTCGCGACCGAGGCCGCGGACGTCGGAACTCGTAACACCACTCTAGCGCCCAGCGGGTATCCTGGGTGTTCGAATGGATTGCCGGTCGTAAGCGCCGGAACCCCGCGCGCTGCCGACGATTCGCGACTCACCCTTCTACACCGGAGACGAGCTATGTCGAACCATGTCTACAAGCAGATCGAATTGGTGGGGTCTTCCACCAAGTCCACCGACGACGCCATCACCCAGGCCATCGCCCGCGCATCCGAAACCCTGCGCAACCTGGATTGGTTCGAAGTCACCGAGGTGCGTGGCCACATCAAGGACGGCAAGGTGGCGCACTGGCAGGTCGGGTTGAAGATCGGCATGCGCCTGGAAGGCAACGAAGGCTGACGATCGCGCCGCGGGCGGGGCGCTGCGCCGCAGGCCACGCCCGCGCCGATGCCGCAGCGGGGTTGCAGTTGCCAACCGTCTGCTTCTTTTTTGAGCGCCCCTTCCAAGTGATTGTCGGATAAGGAATTTTTCAGCTTGTCATGCGGCTGTTCATAGGTTTGTCCACATTCGATGGGGACAAACTGGCGCCGCATCGGGCTACCGTCGGGAAGCCGACCCAACGCCTCGAACCTGGCCCAGCCCTGAGCGTTTATTGCCCGCCCCTCGCAAGGTCTTGCTGGCAAAGGAATTTTTGCGTCTGCCCGCAGGCTGTCCTCAGCCTTATCCACATTTCCCGGGGACAACATGGTGCCATCCCCTGCCCATTTGGGCCTTTCTTGACCACCCCTTGCAGGTCATTGATGCACAAGGGAAATATGTACCTGCCCTCAGTCTGTCCTCATGCTTGTCCACAGAATGCTGGGACAAATGCACAACCGCGGCTTGATGTGCCGCGGGAACGCCTGAAGAGGCCGTATTCATCCCCACGGCGGTGGATAAGTGGCCCAAAAATCCGCCAAATGGACGATTGCGCAATGTTTGACCGGCTGTCGCAAGTGCTTGGCGCCACACGGTTTTTCGAGACTGCCCCACACCTGTCCTCAAGCTTCTCCACAGTTCAGGGGGATAAGCCGCGCGCATAAAAAAGCCCCCCGACGTATCGGGGGGCTTGATCGCCCGGAGGTAAGCGGGCGATCGGTGCCGGGCGGGGAGGCGCCCCGGACCCGGCCACGGCGGCGATCAGGCGTTGAACTTCTTGACCCAGTCAACGTAGCGGTCGATCCAGCCTTGCAGGAATTTGCGCGTGCCTTCGTTGGTGATGTTGTATTGGTCGTCGACCAGGCCATCGGTGTACTGCAGGAAGACTTCCGGCGTGGTTAGGGCGACGGCGCCTTCGGCAGCCAGGATATTGCGCAGGTGCTGCTGCATGAGCGCGGTGCCGGCGGCGCTGGGCGAGGTGCCCAGGATGCCCACGGCCTTGCCGGCCCAGGAGTTCTGGCCCCACGGGCGGGTGCCCCAGTCGATGGCGTTCTTGATGGCGGCGGGCACCGAGCGGTTGTGCTCGGGGGACACGAACAGGATGCCCTGGGCGTCCAGGATCTGCTGCTTGAGCTTGGCGGCGGGGGCGGGCAGGTTGTTCTCGTTGTCCTGGTTGTACAGCGGCACATCGCCCAGGCTGACGTAGTCGAACTTGAAGTCCGCGGGTACCAGTTTTTCCAGCGCACGGGCCAGGCGCAGGTTGATCGACGCGGCGCGCAGGCTGCCGACGAAGACAGCGATCTTGTAGGTGCTCATGGGGCAGGTGCTCCAGGGGACTAGGGAAAGTCCAGTGTAGACCTGTCCTCATGACGGCTCAATGCCAGCCGGCCAATAAGGTTATGGCGCGGCTTGATGCAGGTCAGGCCCTGCGGCCGGCTCATCCCGCCATCAGGCTGACATGCGCCGACACCACGCGCCAGCCATCGGGCGTGCGCATCCAGGTCTGGCTCTGGCGGCCGATGCGGTCGCTGCCGTCGCGCTGGAATTCGAGGTTGGCGGTGGCGAAATCGCGGCCATAGGTGGTGATCGCCGTGCGCAGCACGCGGCGCGCCAGCCCCTGGGGCGAGCGGCCCGCGCGAAAGGCGCGGATGGCGTCGTAGCCGTAGAGATTTTCCCCGGCGCCATAGCGCAGGGTGTGGGGGCTGTTCCAGAACAGCTCGTCCAGTACCTCGACCTGGTTGTTGACCAGGGCGGTTTCATAGCGGGCGAAGGCAGCGGTGACCTCGGCGACGACGTCGGGCAGATTGATGTCCATCGAATTCCTGGTTGTTCATGCACCGTTGTGGTGCGTTATTTAGGGTAATCACCAATATGGTGTCTGTTGCGGTGCGCAAATTTTGCGGCGGTCGTCAATATCGCCCTTGCTGCGGGGGGAATGCTGCACCGCAAGGCTGGCACGCGGCTTGCTAGGGTAAACACTGCATAACACGCTGTACGCTGCCCCAGGAGTTCCGCCATGTCCAGTTCCGCAGTTTCCGCCCCGGTCACCATGCTGGTCACCCGTCACATCACGCCCGAACGCTACGGCGATTTCCTGTCCTGGATGCGCCAGGGCGAAATCCTGGCCGCGGGCTTTCCCGGCTTTCTCGGGTCGGGCGTGCTGCAACCGCCCGAAGGCGGCGACCAGTACCAGATCGTGCTGCGTTTCAACGACGAGGCCAGCCTGACGCGCTGGGAAAAATCGCTGCCGCGCCGCATGTGGCTGGAACGCGGCGCCAACCTGGTACGCGCCAGCCATGCGCGCCGTGTCAGCGGCATGGACGCGTGGTTCGGCACGCAAAGCAGCAGCACGCCGCCGCGTTGGAAGCAGGCGGTCAGCATCTGGCTGGCGTATTTTCCAGTGCTGCTGGCGTTCTCGTTGCTGGTCAGCGAACACCTCACGGTGCTGCCGGTGTTCTGGCGTGCGCTGATCACCAGCGTCGCCCTGACGCCGGTAATGGTGTACGTGTGCATCCCGTTCGTCACGCGCCGGCTGGACCGCTGGTTGCGGCCGCGCTGAACGACACGGTGCCGCGGGCGGCGGGCGCAGGCCCGCTCGCTGCGCGGGGTCGGTTGCCATGCCGCCGCGCCTAGGCCGCCTGCGCGCGGCGCGTGGCGTACATGCGATGCAGCGTGATCTTGCGCACGGCGGCCTGGCTGTCGCCGATATGCGCTTGCAGCAGCGCGGTCGCCTGCCCGGCATCGCGCTGCAGGATGGCGGTCAGGATGGCGCCGTGTTCGGCGTAGGTGCGGGCGATGCGTTCGGGCTGGGTGAAATCCAGTTGCCGCACGATGCGGATGCGCTCGGTGGCCGCGCGGTGCACCCGCGCGATTTCGGGGTTGCCGGCCGCGGCGACCAGGTCCATGTGAAAGCGCTCGTCCAGGTTGGCCAACCAATCGCCATCGTGGGAATAGTCTTCGGCATCCACCAGCCAGGTGTCCAGCAGCGGTTGCAGCGCGCGCAGCGGATCGGGAATCTGGCCTGGTGCACACAGGGTGCGCACCGCCGCCGTTTCCAGCACGCAGCGCAGTTCATAGAAGTGGTCCAGCGTATCGAAGTCCAGCGGCTTGACCAGCCAGCCGTTGCGCTGGCGTACCTCCAGGTAGCCCTCGCGTTCCAGGCGGAACAGGGCCTCGCGCACCGGCGTGCGGCTGACGCGCAGGCGGTCGGCGATTTCGGTTTCGGTGAAGCGGTCGCCGGGCGCCAGCCGGAAATCCAGGATGTCGCGCTTGAGCGTGCCGTAGGCGGCATCAGCCAGGTTGCGGGGCGTATCGAGGACGGCGAAGGGGGAGTCCATGTCTGGGCCTGGGGTGACGGTCGATGGGCGGATCTATGCCGCAGCCACTGAGGCGGCTGGGGTGGCGGCCACAGCGGCCGTGACGGTGCGTACGCCGGCTGCGTCGGCCTGCTCCAGCCGGTGCGCGGCCAGCAGGCAGTCGGCTTCGCGCCACGGCGCGCCGATCAATTGCACGCCCAACGGCAGGTGCGCGTCGCGGCCGACGCCAGGCCAGGTCGGCGCGGCGCACACGGGCAAGCCCAGGCACGAGATCGGCTGGGTCAACAGGCCCATGCTGGCGCGCGCGGGCAACGTCCGGCCGGCCAGCGTCAGGCTGTCGGTGCCGATCACGGTGGCGGGCACGGGCGTGGCGGGGGCGATCAGCACGTCGTAATGGTCGAACAGCGCCAGCGCTTCGCGGTACACGCGCTGGCGGATGCGTTGCGCCTGCTGCACCCAGGCGGCGGGCACGAGGCTGCCGGCCACCAGGCGGGCGCGGGAATGCGGTTCGTAGTCGTCGTACTGCGTGGTGAGGCGGTGGCGATGCAGGGCGCCGCCTTCGGCCGCCGTGATGATGAAGGCCGCGGCGCGGGCCTGCTCGGCGCCGGCCAGTTCCACGGTATCGACGGCGCCCAGTGCGCGGGCGGCGATGTCGACGGCCAGGCGGGCCTCGGGGCCAGTCCAGTGGGCGAAGTAGCCGCCCAGCACGGCCACGCGCAGCGGCCGGTCCGACGCCAGCCCGGCCAGCGTCGGTTCCGCGGCGCGTTGCGCGCAGGCGTTGTCGTCGCGGTCGGGGCCTTGCAGCGCGTCGTAGGCAGCGGCCAGGCCTGCAGCATCGGCGGCAAAGGGCCCCAGGTGGTCCAGGCTGCCGACAAAGGGATAGGACCCGGTGCGAGCCAGGCGGCCGAAGGTGGGCTTCAGGCCGAACACCCCGCACAGCGACGCGGGCACGCGGATCGAGCCGTTGGTGTCCGACCCCAGCGTCAGCGGCACCAGGCCGCCGGCCACTGCGGCGGCGCTGCCGCCGGACGAGCCGCCCGCGATGCGGGTGACGTCGTGCGGATTGCGGCAGGCGCCGTAGTGGGTGTTTTCGGTGGTGAAGCCGTAGGCGTGCTCGTCCATGTTCAGCGCGCCCACCAGCACGGCGCCAGCGTCGCGCAGGCGCGTCACCAGCGTGGCATCGCGCGAAGCGGGCGGGTTGCCGGCGTTGACGTGGCCGCCGGCCAGCGTGGTTTCGCCGGCAATGTCGAACAGGTTCTTGACGGCATAGGGCACGCCGGCCAGGGGCGGCAGGGGCTCGCCGCGTGCACGGCGGGCGTCGATGGCGGCGGCCTCGGTGCGGGCACGGGCCTCGACGACGGCCGTGAAGCCGTTGTACTGCGGATCGAGCTCGCGCACGCGGGCCAGCGTGGCCTGCAGCACGTCTGCCGCGCTGCGTTCGCCGCTGCGCACCTGCCGCGCAATTTCCAGGATGGCGCTGTTCACGGGCGGAACACCGATGCCGATTCCAATTCCACCGGCAAGGCCTCGTCGATGAAGGTGGCGGCGATGTCATGGATGCGCGAGAACTGCTGTACGACGTCGGCCGTGTCCGCCTCGCGCAGCGCATAGCCCGACAGCGCCAGCGCGCTGCGGACGTATTGGTCGATGGTTTCCTGGGTCATGGCGGGTTCTCCGGAAAAGGGCGGGTATGGCAGGGCCTAGCGGCGCACTTCGCGCTGGAAAATTTCCAGGCTCAGTTTCTTCATGCCGATGAAGCCGGGTTCGGACAGGGTCTCGACGGTGCGCGGACGCGCGTCGCCGTAGTTCAGGATTTCGGCCACGCGGGTGGGCCGCTTGGTCAGCAGCAGCACCTGGTCGGCCAGGTACACGGCTTCTTCCAGGTCGTGCGACACCAGCAGCATGGTGGTGCCGGTCTGCATGAAGACTTCCTGCAGCTTTTCGCGGATGAACAGCGTCATCTCGAAATCCAGCGCGGAAAACGGTTCGTCCAGGAACAGCACTTCGGGGCCAGGGGCCAGCGCGCGCATGATCGAGGCGGTCTGCTGCTGCCCGCCGGATAGTTCATACGGATAGCGCTTGAGATCGAACTTGACGTCGAACGACGCCACCAGTTCTTCGACGCGCGCGTCGACCTCGGCCTTGCTGCGGCCTTCCAGCCGCAGCGGATAGGCGATGTTGTCGATGGTGCGCAGCCACGGGAACATGGCTTCGCGATAGTTCTGGAAGACGTAGCCGATCTTGGTCTGCGCCAGCGACTTGCCGTCGAACAGGATCTCGCCCGCGTCGATGGGAATCAGGCCCGCGATCATGTTGATCAGCGTGGACTTGCCGCAGCCGTTGGGGCCGAACACCGAGACGATCTTGCCCTTGGGGATGTCCAGGTTGAAGTCTTCGTACAGCGGCCAGCCGGCGAAATACTTGGTCAAGCCGCGGATCGTGATGTGCGTGCCGGCCGGGCCTGGCTCGAACGGGGCGGGCGCAGGGGCAGGGGCGATGACGGGGTTGATGACAGTGGACATGGTTATCGGCCGCTCCAGTGGACCACGCGCTTTTCCAGCACCAGGAAGACAATGTTCAGCACATAGCCGAGGGCGCCCGCAGCCAGGATCGACGCGTACATCTCGCGCACGTTCAGCACCTGCTGGGCATTGATGATGCGGTTGCCCAGCCCGCTGTCGGCGCCGATGAACATCTCGGCCACGATCACGATGACCAGCGCCATCGACACGCCGCTGCGCAGGCCCACGAAGGTCGGCTGCAGGCTTTCCCAGATCAGCACGTCCTTGAAGATCTGCCAGCGCGAAGCGCCCATGACCCGCGCCGCCATCACGCGTTGCTTGCGGGCATTGATGACGCCGTAGGCGCTGTTGAACAGGATCACCAGCACGGCCGCGAAGGCGGCGATGGCGATCTTGTTCATGTCGGTCACGCCGAAGATCATCAGGAACAGCGGGATCAGCGCGGACGACGGCGTCGAGCGAAAGAAGTCCACCAGGAATTCCACGCTGCGATAGGCCTTTTCGTTGCTGCCCAGCAGCACGCCCAGCGGCACGCCGATCACCCCGGCGATCACGAAGGCCTGCAACGTGCGGTTGACGGATGCCAGAAAGTCGCCCAGCAGCGGGCCGCCCGCCATGCCCTTGGCCAGCGCCACGAGCGTGGCGCTCGGCGTGGGCAGCAGCACGGGGCTGACCAGTTGCAGCCGCACCACCAGGTCCCACACCACGAACAGCGCCAGCGGGCCGATCAGCGGCAACAGGCGCGTGGCGGTCCATTTGCGCGGCGGGCGGGACGTCGGCGCGCCGGTGATGGCAGGGGGCGCCACCGTGGCGGCCGGCTTTGCAGCCACGGCGGCGGCCGGTGCGCCGGGCGTGCGGTTGGCGTTGATCGCATCCATGGCTCAGCCCTTGTACAGCATCGAGGCCACGTCGACCTTCTGCGCGAAGATGCCCTTGTCGGCGAACAGGTCGAAGAACTTCTGGAAGTACTGGATGTCGCCGGGGGTGAACTCGTTGTACAGGGTGTAGGCAGCCAGCGGCACGGCTTCGGTCATGGGGCCTTCGATGGCGGTGTAACCCTTCATGAAGGGGCGCGCCTCGTCCGGTTTGGTGCGAATCAGCTCGATGCCGCGGGCGTACGCGGCGATGAATTTCTTGCTTTCCTCGGGGTACTTCTTCAGGAACGCGGTGGTCAGCGAGGCCGATCCGCCGAACCACGGCGCCATCGGATCGCCCAGCACGTACTTGGCGATCACGCCCGCTTCGAGCACACGGGTGGTGCCGTTCAGGCGGCCGACCGTGCCCGTGGGTTCCAGCGTGTAGCACGCGTCCAACTGGCCGGCGGCAACCGCGGCGACGTGCTGGCTGATTGCCAACTCGACCACGGTTGCCCCGGTTGCGCCGGCGCGCTCCAGCACTGCTTTGGCCAGCGTGGCATTCTGGATGCCGGGTCCAGAACCGACCTTTTTCCCCTTGAGGTCTGCGATGGATTGGATGGGACTGTCTTTCGCGACAATGAACTCGTCCAGCACGTTCTTGGCGTTGCTGGGGTTGGACGCAAAAATCTTGAACAGGCCGGGCGAGGCGATCTCGCCGATGGCCAGGTTGGCCGAACCCGTGCCATTGGCGCTGCCGTCGGCGCGGCCGGCCAGCATGGCTTCCATGACTTGCTGGGCGCCCGCGAACTTCAGCGCTTCGACATTCAGGCCGGCTTCCTTGAAGTAGCCCTTTTCGATGGCGGCATAGAACGGCAGCCCGGCTGCCACCGGCCAGTAGCCGATGCGGATGGTCGGGCCAGACTGCGCGCGCACCAGAGCGGGCGCGGCCAACGCGGCGGCTCCCAGCGCGGCGCCCTGCATCAGCTTGCGGCGGGTGGCGTTGAAGGCAAAGGGCGCGGGGCGGTTGGTCATGCGGAACTCCTGGTCGGCGGGATGGGCGCTTGTAGACAAGCTTGCATACCAGGGACATAAGCAAGACCCGTGCCAACTTGTGAACATGGCACCGTTTCCCGGGGCCGCGCGGGCAGGCGATCCGCGTCGGGGCGCGTCGTGAACCAGATTGGTGCATGATCGGCACCGCGGCAGGGCGGCAGTGGCGGGCGCGCGCCGTCAGGCGGTAGGATGTGGGCGGATCAAGGCTTGCCGCCTTGGCGTACTGAGAAAGGGGCGCGTCGCCAGGCGCGCCGCGGATATGAATACCCGTTTTGTCGAAGCATTTCTGTGGTCCGCCCGCCTGGGCAGTTTCCGTGCGGCCAGCGACCGCCTGCACATCACCCAGGCCGCGGTGGCCAACCGCATCGCCTCGCTCGAAGAGGACATCGGCGCGCGGCTGTTCGAACGCGATGCCAAAGAGCTGCGGCTGACGGCGGTGGGCACGCGCCTGCTGGACTACGGCGAACGCCTGCTCGAACTGCGCCAGCAGATCCTGTCGCTGGGCCGCACCGGCGACGAAGTGTTCGGCCTGGTGCGCATCGGGGCCATCGAAACCGTGGTGCACACCTGGCTGATCGGCTTTCTGACCAACTTGCGGTCCACCTATCCGGGCATCGAGGTGCAGCTGACTTCCGAAACCACCCGCGCATTGCATCGCGGCCTGCGCGAAGGCACGCTGGACATCGCCTTCCAGACCGACCTGCTGACGGACACCGGCGTCATCAGCACGCCATGCCTGCCGATGGAGATGGGCTGGGTCGGGCCGGCGGGCGACGAAGAAACGCTGACGGTGCAGCAGCTGCTGAGTGAACCCGTGCTGACCATGAGCCCCGGCTCGCAGCCGCACGAGGCGCTCAAGAACCTGTTTCGCGAGGCCGGCATTCCGCTGGGCAAGGTGCACTGCGTCAGCTCGATCTCGGCGCTGGCGCGGCTGGTGCGCAGCGGTTTCGGCCGTGCGCTGGTGCCGTTGCCGCCCATCTACGAATACGTGGCGCGCGGCGAGATGCAGGTGATCCGCAGCGACATGCCGGTGCCGCCGCAATTGCTGGTGGTGAGCTATCTGGAAGGCGCCGGGTCCGATGCCATTCGCCTGGTGGCCGAACTGGCCAGCCGCGCATCCGACCAATACACCGCGTCGGTCACGTCGCCTAAATTCGGCTCGGCGCAATAGAGTTATCCCTTAGTGGGCTTTCAGTAATTCTGTTGCCGCCGCGAAAAATTACTCGTTTGGCTGGAAAAGGCCTGTCGGCCGAAGATGACCCCCTTCTGCAACCGAAGGGTTTTTCTTCTTGCCATGAGCCAAGCCAACACGTCTTCCACGCTGCCGCCCAACGGGATGCTGTTCGTCGCCTGCGACGTCGATCCCGCGTTCGAAACCGATTTCAACCGCTGGTACGACCGTGAGCACGTCGAAGAGCGCGTGCGTATCCCGGGCTTTCTGTCGGGCGCGCGCTATTTCTCGCTGTCGGGCGGCCGCAAGTACCTGGGCCTGTACCGCACGGAATCGCTGGGCGCCTTCACCACCGCCGACTACCGCGCGGCGTTCGAACGCCAGACGCCGTGGTCGGTGACCAATCTTGACCGCATGCGCGACCCGATGCGTCGCGTCTGCGCCGTGCAGGCCGTGACCGGCTTCGGCAGCGGCAGCCATATCGCGGTGCTGCCGCTGGTGTTCGGTGGCGACGCCGCAGCGTTGGTCGACCGCGCCGCCGAGGCAGGCGCCACGCTGGCCAAGACCGACGGCTTCGTGCAGTCGTACCTGCTGGCGCCGGATGCTGCCCTGAGCGGCCCGCTGCCGCGTGAATCCACCGAAAACCGCCGCCTGGACCCGATCTTCGTCGTCGAGGCCAGCTCGGCCGACGCGGCCAGGGCGCTGGCCGAGCAGGCATCTGCGGCGCTGGGCGTGCGCGCCGCCGACGCCTGGCTGCTGGCGCTGGGCTGGAAGCTGGCGGACGCCGACCTGCGCTGATCTGCGGCGCAATCCACACATCACACATGGGGAAACACAATGGCTGAAAACACGCTGCATGCGCCGGCAACCGCGCACCCGGCGGCCTCGCCGGACAAGATGAAACGGTTGGCGATGGCCAGCTCGGTCGGCACCACGCTGGAGTGGTACGACTTCACCATCTACAACCTGATGGCCGCGCTGGTCTTCAATTCGATCTTCTTTCCGTCGTTCGACCCGCTGACGGGCACCATCCTGGCGTTCTCGACCTATGCGGTCGGGTACGTCTCGCGGCCGCTGGGCGGCTTCGTGTTCGGCCACCTGGGCGATCGCCTGGGCCGCAAGTTCGTGCTGGTCGCCACCTTGGTGATCATGGGCATCTCGACCGGCCTGATGGGCATGCTGCCCACCTACGCCAGCTGGGGCGTCTGGGCGCCGGTGGCGCTGGTGGCCTTGCGCTTCATCCAGGGCGTGGCGCTGGGCGGCGAATGGGCCGGCGCGGTGCTGCTGTCGATGGAACACGGCAAACCCAACCAGCGTGGCCGCAACGCCTCGTTCACGCAGGTCGGGCCGTCGTGCGGCACGCTGATCGGCACCGGCTTCATCGCTGTCATTTCGGCCTGGCTCAGCCCCGAGGAATTCCAGGCCTGGGGCTGGCGCGTGCCGTTCATTTCCAGCGTGGCGCTGGTGCTGTTCGGCCTGTGGCTGCGCCGCGGCGTGGAAGAAACGCCGGTGTTCCTGGAAATGGAGCAAAAGCGCGAAACCGCCAGCACGCCCATCAAGGAAGTGCTGGGCCAGCACTGGCGCCAGTTGCTGGTGGCCGGCGGCTCGCGCATCGGCTCGGACGTGCTGTACGCCCTGGTGGTGGTGTTCACGCTGACCTACGTGACGACGGTGCTGCACCTGTCGCGGCCCATGGCGCTGACGGCGACCATGCTGGGCGCGGCATTGAACGCCCTGGCCGTGCCGCTGTTCGGGCATCTGTCGGACAGGATCGGACGTCGTCCGGTGTACCTGGCCGGCGCGGCGCTGGGGATCGTGTGGGCGTTCGTCTTCTTCACGCTGATGGACACCGCGCATCCCATCGCCATCTGCGCCGCCGTGGTGGTGGGCCTGTTGATCCACGCGATGATGTACGGCCCCCAGGCCGCCTTCATCACCGAGCAGTTCCCGAGCCGGGTGCGCTACGCGGGGTCGTCGCTGGCCTACACGCTGGCGGGCATCGTGGGCGGGGGCTTTGCGCCGCTGATCATCGCCAGCCTGTTCAAGTCGTGGAATTCCACCCTGGCGATCTCGCTGTACGTGGCCGCCGCGCTGCTGGTCACCGCCATCGCGGTGCTGGCGGCCAAGGAAACGGCCAAGGCGCCGCTGCAACGCTGATGACGCGCCGGGGCCAGGCTGGCCCCGGCTGCGCGACAGGGCCTGGATTCCGGGCCTTTTTTGCGTCTGGAGACCGGAAAATCGTGGCGAATTCATTCGGCGAAATGTCAGGTATCTGACTTTTCGCTGAATATCAAACGAAAATTGTTTACACTCGCATCCACAAAATTCAAGGTTGAATGGGGCCGCCGCGGGGCGGAACCCCATTCGCGTTACGGGAGAAAGTCGATGCGCAAGTTGTTGTTGGGAGCGGTGCTGGCGGCCGCGGTGTTCGGGGGAACGGCGCACGCCGCAGTGCAGCCCAAGGCCGTGGTCACCACGTATTCGGACCTGGCGCTGGCCGGCTACGAAGATTCGCTGACCGCTGCCAAGACGCTGCGCGACGCCATCAATGCGCTGGTCGCCAAGCCCAGCGAGCAGACGCTCAAGGCCGCCCGCGACGCCTGGCTGGCCGCGCGCGTGCCCTACCAGCAGACCGAGGCGTACCGCTTCGGCAACCCCATCGTCGACGACTGGGAAGGCCGCGTGAACGCCTGGCCGCTCGATGAAGGCCTGATCGACTACGTCGATGCGTCCTACGGCACCGAAAACGACGAGAACGCCTACTACGCCGTCAACGTCATCGCCAATTCCAAGATCTCGGTGGGCGGCAAGACCGTCGACGTCAGCAAGATCACGCCGCAACTGCTGTCCGAAGTGCTGCACGAAGCCGACGGCAACGAAGCCAACGTGGCCACCGGCTACCACGCCATCGAATTCCTGCTGTGGGGCCAGGACCTGAACGGCACCGGCCCCGCGCCGGCCGACCGCAAGGGCACGCCGCAAGAGCGCCATGCCGGCAACCGCCCGCACACCGATTTCGATCCCAAGCAGTGCACCGGGGGCCACTGCGAACGCCGCATCGAGTTCCTGAAGGCCGTGACCGACCTGCTGGTGACCGACCTGGAAGAAATGGTGGGCAACTGGAAAAAGGACGGCGCCGCGCGCAAGGCCGTCGAAGAAGATCCCAAGGCCGGCCTGATCGCGATGCTGACCGGCCTGGGCAGCCTGTCGTACGGCGAACTGGCCGGCGAACGCATGAAGCTGGGCCTGATGCTGCACGATCCCGAAGAAGAGCACGACTGCTTCTCGGACAACACCCACAATTCGCACTTCTACGACCAGATCGGCATCCGCAATGTCTACCTGGGTTCGTACACGCGCATCGACGGCAAGACCGTGGAAGGCGCCAGCCTGTCCGAACTGGTGAAGGCGCGCGATCCCAAGCTGGACGTCGAAGTGCGCGCCAAGCTGGACGCCACCGTGGCCGCCATGCAGGCGCTCAAGGTACGCGCCGAAACGGTCGAGACCTACGACCAGATGATCGCGGACGGCAACAAGGAAGGCAACGCCGTGGTGCAGGCCGCCATCGACCGCCTGGTCGACCAGACCCGCAGCCTGGAACGTGTGATCACGTTGCTGGACCTGGGCAAGGTCGCCATCGAAGGTTCCGACAGCCTGGATAAACCCGACGCCGTATTCAAGTGAAGCTCGTATTCGCCGCCGTACTGGCGGCGTCGGCCCATGCCGGCGCCGCCGCCGCTCCCCCCGCGCCCGCCGGGCGCGATGACCTGACTGCCGAAGACCTCAAACGCGTCCTCGCCATTACCGCGCCCACGCGTGACTTCTCCAAGGCCGAGACCTTCGAGACCATGCAGGCGGGCGCCACCACCACCAACAAGCTCATCAACGCCGACATCTTCTCGCAGCCGTCGGCCAACATGAGCTTCGAACGCCGCCAGGAATTCCAGGTCGGCAATGGCCTGTTCCGCAAGGACTGGGTCTCGGCGCCCGCGTCCACGCAGGCGTCCGATGGCCTGGGGCCGCTGTTCAATGCGCGGTCGTGCCAGGCCTGTCACACCAAGGACGGGCGCGGCTCGGTGCCGGGTTTCGATCCCCTCGAACGCCCCGATGCCGTTGCATTGCTGCTGCGCCTGGCTGTGCCGCAAGGCCCGGACCGCGGCCATCCCAAGCTGGCGCCGGGTGAACTGGCGATGCTGCCCGAGCCGGTCTACGGCGTGCAGTTGCAGAACTTCGCGGTGGCGGGCCTGCCCGCCGAAGGCCGCATGGAGATCGAATACACGCCGGTCACCGTCGCGCTCAATGGCGGTGAAACCGCCACGCTGATGCAGCCCGTGTACCGCATCGACAACCTGGGCTACGGCCCCATGCGCAAAGACACGCAGATCTCGCCGCGCCTGGCGCCGCCGATGATCGGCCTGGGGCTGCTGGAATCCATCCACGAATCGGACATCCTGGCCAACGTCGGCGCGGACAAGCGCGACGGTATCGTGGGCAAGCCCAATTGGGTTACCGACGTGCGCACCGGCGCGCGGGTGCTGGGCCGCTTCAATTTGAAGGCCGGCCAGCCCACGGTCGAACAGCAGAGCGCTGCCGCCTTTTCCAACGACATGGGGCTGTCTTCGCCGCTGTTCCCCAACCACTACGGCGACTGTACGCCGGCCCAGACGCAGTGCCTGAAGATGCCGCATGGCGCGCAGCCGCGTTTCGGGCCCGAGGAAGTGCCGGCCAAGCTGATGGACTTCGTCACCGTCTATTCCACCAACCTGGCGGTGCCGCAGCGGCGCGACGCCGACGATGCCCGCGTGCTGGCGGGCAAGAAGCTGTTCTACGAGGCCAACTGCGTCGCCTGCCACGTGCCCAAGTACGTCACCAGCCGCAACGCCAAGCAGGCCGAACACCGCTTCCAGCTGATCTGGCCCTACACCGACATGCTGGTGCATGACATGGGCGACGACCTGGCTGATGGCGTCGCCGACGGCGAGGCCACGGGCCGCGAATGGCGCACGCCGCCGCTGTGGGGCATCGGCCTGACCAAGACCGTGAACCCCACCGCCACCTGGCTGCACGACGGCCGCGCCCGCACGCTGCTCGAAGCCGTGCTGTGGCACGGCGGCGCGGGCCAGCCCGCGCGCGATCGCGTCGTAGCGATGACGCCCGAAGAACGCGCCGATCTCATCCGTTTCCTGGAGTCGTTGTGATGGCATCCCTTGTTGTGCGCCGGATCTTGCCAGCCAAGGCCGCACTGGCCGTGGTGTTGCTGGCCGGGACGTCGGCCTGGCCGCTGGCGGTCCGCGCCGAACTGCCTGCCGACCTGGGCGAACGCCTGGCGCAGGGCTACGCCCGGCCAGCGGTGGCCGCCATGGCCGAGGCCGCCGGCGCGCTGGAAGGCGCGCTGGGGCCCTGGTGCAGCAAGCCGGACGCGGCCGGCGCCAAGCGCGTCAACGACGCGTTCGCCGGGTTGGCGCAGGCGTGGGCACGCATCGAGTTCCTGCGCTTCGGGCCGTTGGTGCAGGCGAACCGCTTTGAACGGCTGGCGTTCTGGCCGGACACCCGCGGCGTGATGCCCAAGCAGGTGCAGGCGCTGATCGCCGCGCAGGACGCCGCGCTGCTCAAGCCCGGCGCGCTGGCTGGCCGCAGCGTGGCCGTGCAGGGCCTGCCGGCGCTGGAATACGTGCTGTACGGCGAACCCGCGCTGCTCAAGCGGGCGGGCGCCACGCAACCCGGCACGCCGACATTCCCTTACGCCTGCGGCTATGCCGTGGCGGTGTCGGCCAATGTGGCCGCGATGTCGCGCGACGTGGCCCAGGCCTGGAGCGCGCAGGGCGAATTCGGGCGCCAGTTCGCGCGGCCGCAGGCCGGCAACGACCTGTACCGCGATCCGCAGGAAGTGGCGGCCGAAGCGATGAAGGCCCTGTCCACCGGCCTGCAGTTCGCGCGCGACGTGAAGATTCTGCCGGTGCTGGGTGATTCGGCCGCCAACGCGCGGCCCAAGCGCGCCGCCTTCTGGCGCAGCGGCCTGACCACGCGCACGCTGGCCGCCAACCTGGACGGCCTGGCGGCGTTCTACACCGCGGGCGGCTATGTGCTGCCCAAGGGCGACGAATGGATGGCGGGATCGGTGCTGGGTGAATTGGCCAGCGCGGCGGCGACGCTGCGCGACGTGCCCGCGCCGTTGGACGCGGCATTGGCTGACGCCGACGGGCGCCGGCAACTGGAGCTGGCCGCGCTGACCTTGAAGAACGGCAAGGCCATCGTCGACCAGGACCTGGCGCCCGCGCTGGGCGTCACCATCGGATTCAACGCGCTCGATGGCGACTGATCGTTCCTCGGCACGCGGGGCAGGGCGGGCTGGCGGCCTGCCGCCCGCGCAACCGGCTCGCCGCGACTTCCTGGCGCGTGCGGCCGCAAGCGCCTTGGGCGCGCGGTTGGGCGTGGCCTGGGTTGGAACATTCGGTGGAACGCTCAGTGCTGCCGCAGGCGGGATGGTCGGCGCCGGCCTGGTCATGCCGGGGCTGTCGCAGGCCGCGGCATCGACGGGCGACGCCGCGCTGTACGTCACGGCGCGCCAACGCGGCGGACGCGACGAAGCGGTGGTGCTGGATGCCTCCGGCCAGGACCAGCGCGTGCTGCCGATGCCCGCGCGCGGCCACAGCTTCGCCATCGATCCGGCCGGCGAGCGCGCCGTGGTGTTCGGCCGCCAGCCGGGCTTTTTTGCGCTGGGTTTCGACCTGCGCGGCGAGCGCGCGCCGGTCGAACTGCCGTTGCCCGACGACCGCCATTTCTTCGGCCACGGCGCCTATTTCGACGACGCCCGCCTGCTGGCGGCCACCGAGAATGACTTCGATGGCGGCCGCGGCGTGCTGGGCATCTACGACGCCACGCCGGGCGGCCACTACCGCCGCGTCGGCGAATTCGACTGCGGCGGCATCGGCCCCCACGAAGTGGTGCTGATGCCCGACGGCAAGACGCTGTGCGTGGCCAACGGCGGCATCCTGACGCATCCCGACTACGGCAAGCTGGAACTCAACCTGGACACCATGCGCCCGTCGCTGGCGTACATCGATGCGGCCAGCGGGCGCCTGCTCGAACGGGTCGAACTGGCGCCCGAGCTGCACCGCCTGTCTATCCGCCATCTGGCGCTGGCGGCCGACGGCAGCGTGTGGTTCGGCTGCCAGTACATGGGGCCGGCCGGCGACCGCCCCGCGCTGGTCGGCCGCCACCGCCGCGGCGCCGCGCTGGAACTGTTCGCCGGGCCCGCGCAGGCGCTGCGCGACATGCGCAACTACGTGGGATCGGTGACGGTGGACGCGGCCGGCAAGGTGGTGGCGACATCCAGCCCGGTGGGCGGACAGGTGTTGTACTGGGACGCCGACAGCGGCCGCAGCCTGGGGCTGACGCGCCTGGCCGACGGCTGCGGCGTGGCGCCCGCGCACGAGGCGGGCTTTCTCATCAGCAGCGGCCTGGGCGCCATGCTGCGCACCGACGCTGCGGGCGCCGAGCACCCGCTATTGCCGCCTTCGCGCGAGCGGGCCTGGGACAACCACATGCGCAAGGTCGCTGGCGCCACGCGCGGATCGAATCCTTACAAAGCTTGACACACCGGCGTCGTCATCCTGCCCTGCCTGCGAGCCGCATCTGATAAAGTTTTCGGCTGTCTTTTTGCAAGAGGGAGCAATAACAATGGAAGACGCCTTGAAGGAATTCAACGCCTGGGCCCCCAGGCTGGTGGACCTGGGCATCAATCTGCTGGTGGCCTTGCTGATCCTGGTGATCGGCTGGTGGGTGTCGGCGCTGCTCGGCCGCTGGGTGCGGCGCATCGCCACGCGTTCCAGCAAGATCGATCCGACGATCGTGCCCATGTTCTACAGCACGGTGGTCTGGACGGTGCGTATCTTCACGCTCATCGCGGTGCTGGCGCGCTTCGGGGTGCAGACCGCCAGCCTGATCGCGGTGCTGGGCGCCGCCGGCCTGGCCGTTGGCCTGGCGCTGCAAGGCACGCTGCAGAACATCGCGGCAGGCATCATGCTGCTGATCCTGCGCCCGGTGCGCGCGGGCGAATACGTGGGTTTGAGCACGGGGGCCGAGGGCACGGTCGAAGAAGTCGGCCTGTTCCTGACGCGCCTCGTCCAGGTCGACGGCATCCATCTGACCCTGCCCAACAGCACGGTCTGGAACGCCACCATCACCAACTACAGCCGCAACAAGACGCGCCGCCTGGATATCCCCGTGCCGGTGCGCTATGGCGATGACCTGAACGCCGTGCTGGCCAAGCTGCAAGGCATCGTCGATGCCAACGCCAACGCGCTGAAGGACCCGAAGCCGCTGGTGAAAGTGGTCGACTACAAGGAAAACGGCGTGGTCGTGAATGTGCGTGTGTGGGCCGAAGCGGGCAAGTACTGGGACCTGCGCTGGGGCCTGTACCAGGAAATCCGCAGCTCGCTCGAAGCCGCAGGCTTCCAGGCGCCGATCCCGCTTCGCGAGATCCAGAACTCCAAGACCGGCGCGCCGACCTGAACGGTCCGCGCAAACAGAAAGGGCGTCCGTGCTGGCACGGACGCCCTTTTTTTCTGGGGTTCGGCGCTGGCAGCCAGGCCAGCGTGGCCGGCCGTCGGCTCAGCAGAGGTGCGCCGCCATCCAAGGCGGGCGTCAGGCCTGCACGGCCAGCCGCGCCAGTTCGCCCTTGATCCAGCCGGCGATTTCGCGCTGGCGCTGCGCCGGCATGCGGTCAATGATGGCCGTGACGCTGACTGCGAGCAGCGGCGCGCCTTGTGCATCGAGCAGCGCGCAGCCCACGCCCAGCGCGCCGCGCACGGCGTGGTTGCCCACCACCGAATAGCCGCGCGCACGGGTGTTTTCGATCAGGCGGAACATTTCCTGCGGCGTCATGCCGCCGTACTCGTCCAGCCGGCTGGAGTTGCGCTCGACGATGCCGCGGGCAACGTCGTCGGGCAGGGCGGCCAGTAGCGCCATGCCGCCCGATCCCACGCCCAGCGGCTGGCGCTTGCCGGCGTAAGTGGCCAGGATCTGCACCGGGTAGCTGCCGATTTCGCGGTGCAGGCTGATGGAATCGTCGTCGTCGCGCACCACCAGAAATACCGCGTCGCCGGTCCGGTCGGCCAGGCGGCGCAGCACGGGCAGCAATTGGCGCACCCGCGGATCGCGGGAACGGGTGTCGGGGTCCACCGCCAGCTGGGCACGGTATTTCTTGGTGCCCGTGACAGGCAGCACCAGGCCCGCATCGAGCAGGGCGGCCAGCAGCCGGTAGATGGTGGGACGCTGTATGCCCGTGAGCCGGGCGATATCAGTCACGCTGAGCCCGTCGGGCCCTTGGTCCCGTAGGGCGGCCAGAACGGCCAATCCGCGCCGCAATGTGCGTGGGCCTGCGGCCGCGGCATCGCTGTCTTGCATGCAACTCTCTGAAAACTTGGGGGGTTATTGCGGAACGGTCAAGGGAAAACCATAGTCCGTAGCGTGGACTCTACCTTGATGCCTCGCTCGTGTATAGATCAAAATGCGTCATCCAATAATTCAAAACGTCCATCTAATGGACAGTATCTGCACGGAGACTCTATGATTACCGGTCAAAAGCCTGGTCTGCGGCGCTTTGCCGCCACGCTGCTGGCTACCGCCGCCAGCGCTTTCGCAATGGGTTCTGCCCAGGCTGCCTACCCCGACAAACCTGTCCGCATCGTGGTCGGCTTTTCCGCCGGCGGCACTACTGACGTGATCGCCCGCATCATGGCCAAGGAGCTCACCGAAGCCCTGGGCCAATCGTTCGTGGTCGAAAACAAGCCGGGCGCCGGCAGCAACATCGCCACCGACCAGGTCCAGCGCGCCGCGCCGGACGGCTACACGCTGCTGTTCGTGGCCGTCACCAGCGCCATCAACCAGACGCTGTACAAGAACGTCACGTTCGACCTGACGAAGGACTTCACCCCCGTGGCGCTGGGCGCCAAGGTGCCGAACATCCTGGTCGTCAACCCCCAGGTGCCGGTCAAGACGGTGCAGGAACTGGTGGATTACGCCAAGAAGAACCCGGGCAAGCTGGCGTTCGCCTCGTCGGGCAGCGGCACGTCCATCCACATGGCGGGCGAACTGTTCAAGATGCAGGCCGGCATCGACGTGCTGCACGTGCCGTACAAGGGCAGCGCCCCGGCCATCACCGACCTGATCGGCGGCCAGGTGCAGTTCATGTTCGACAACATGCCGTCGGCCTGGCCGCACGCGCAATCGGGCAAGCTGCGCGCCCTGGCGGTGACCACCAACGAGCGTTCCAAGAGCGCGCCGGACGTGCCCACCATGAAGGAATCCGGCTTCGCCAACTTCGACGTGTCGTCGTGGTTCGGCCTGATCGCTCCGGCCGGCACCCCGCCCGACGTGGTCAACAAGCTGAACGCCGCCATGGTCAAGGCGCTGGACAAGCCCGAAGTGCAGCTCAGCTTCGAAAAGCTGGGCGCCGTGGGCGTGAAGACCACGCCGGCCGAATTCGGCCAGTTCATCAAGTCGGAAGTCGAAGGCTGGGCCCCGGTGGTCAAGGCCTCGGGCGCCACGGTGGACTGATCTTCTTCGTGCCGCGGGCGGTCAGCCGCCCGCAGCCGATGCGCAGGGACGGGCGATGCCCGTCCCTATTTTTTTGTGCGCTCGCCCCGGGCGGTGGCCAGCATGGCGGTGCAGACGCCGCGCAGCATGTCGACTTCGTCGCGGGTCAGGCCTGCACGCGAAAAAAGGTGCCGCATGCGCGGCATCAGCTTCTTGGGATGGGCCGGGTCCAGGAACTGCACGCCCACCAGCGCTTCTTCCCAGTGGGCCAGGAATGCCTGTACGGCCTCGCCGGAGGCCGGCTGGGCGCCGCGCGACGGCTCTTGCGCGGTCGAGGTTGGCAGCAGGGCGGCGCCCTGGTCCACCAGCAATGCGTAGCGCAGTTCCCAGGCGGCCAGTTGCAGCGCCTGGGCCACGTTCAGCGAGCTGTATTCGGGGTTGGCGGGGATGTGGCAGATGCGGTGGCACAGCCCGATCTGCTCATTGGTGAGCCCGGCGCGCTCGGTGCCCAGCACGATGGCGGTGCAGCCTTCGGCCGTTTCGGCCAGGTGGGCGCAGGCCAGATCGGCCGCCTGACGGATGTCGCAGGGCGGGGGACCCAGGTCACGCACCCGGGCGGTCAGGGCGAAGGCCAGGGTGACCGGCGCCAGGGCTTCTTCCAGGGTGTCGTGGATACGGGCGTTTTCCAGCACGTCCAGGGCGCCGCTGGCCAGCGCCACGGCTTCCGGCTGGGTGGTCACATCGGCGAATTTCGGGCCCACCAGGACCAATTCGGAGAAGCCCATGGTCTTGATTGCACGGGCCGCCGAACCGACGTTTCCGGGGTGGCTGGGGTTCACCATAATGAACCGAACGCGTGAAAATGCTTGAGTCATTTAAAATGGCACGTTTGGCTTAGTGCCTTCCTGGTTTTTTGGGTCGATTTCCCCTATGGGGACAACGGCCGGCCCGGGGGGGCGGCTAGCGGCCTGTTCACCGCATACGTACGGAATTTTATGCACCCGATGCTCAACATCGCCATCAAGGCGGCCCGGCGTGCCGGCACCATTATCAACCGTGCCAGCATGGATTTGGAACGACTCAGCGTGGCTCGCAAGGGGCCGCGCGATTATGTCACGGAAGTCGATCGCGCCGCCGAGGAGTCCATCGTCGAGACGCTGCACGCCGCTTACCCGGATCACGCAGTCCTGGGCGAGGAATTCGGCTTGCAGGGCCCCGACCAGGCCGAATTCCAATGGATCATCGATCCCCTGGACGGCACGACCAACTTCATCCACGGCCTGCCCAACTACGCCGTGTCGATCGCGCTGACGCAGCGCGGCCAGGTCACGCAGGCGGTCATCTATGATCCGTCGCGCAACGAACTGTTCACGGCCAGCCGTGGCAGCGGCACGTTCCTGAACGACCGCCGCGTGCGCGTCTCGGGCCGCACCCGCTACCACGAGGCCCTGCTGGGCGCGCACTGGCCCAACTCCGGCGATCCGGAACAAGGCTCGGCCCGTTTCCGCAACATGGCCGAAGGCAGCACCGGCGTGCGCCGCCTGGGCGCCACCGTGCTGGACCTGGCCTACGTGGCCTGCGGCCGCCTGGACGGCTTCTGCGGCGTCGGCCTGAAGCCCTGGGACCTGGCGGCGGGCAGCCTGATGGTGCTGGAAGCCGGCGGCCTGGTCGCTGACTTCGACGGCGAGCAGGGCTGGATGGATTCCGGCAACGTGCTGGCCGCCAGCCCCAAGATCTTCACGCAGATGCTGTCGGCCCTGAATCCGGCCCCGGCGGCCTAAGCTTTCTGCATGAACCGGCGGCCTTGGCCGCCGGGCACAGCATCGGTCACCGGCCCGTCGCGGCCGGTTTTTTCATGGCCTCGTCCAGGCGTCTCATCGCCCCGCAACCCGCGGCCGTAGGGCGTGCGGACGAGGCGTGTCACCGGCGTGTCACGGATTTTCCATGTACGATTACCGGTCGCATAACTTCTGGAGCTCCTGATGGAGTGGCTGCTGGACCCCGCTGCGTGGGTCGGCTTGCTTACCCTGGTCGTCCTTGAGATCGTCCTGGGAATTGATAACCTGATTTTCATCGCCATCCTGGCGGACAAGCTGCCCCCGTCGCAACGCGACCGTGCGCGCATCTTGGGCCTCAGCCTGGCGCTCGTCATGCGGCTTGGCCTCTTGTCGGTCATGTCGTATCTGGTCACCCTGACCACCCCCCTGTTTGCCGTCGGACCCTTCTCGCCATCGGGGCGGGACCTGATTCTCATGGTCGGTGGCTTCTTCCTGCTGTTCAAGGGCACGATGGAACTGCACGAGCGCCTCGAAGGCGGCCAGCATGGCGGCTCGTCGGGGCCGCGCGTGTACGCCAGCTTCTGGGTCATCGTGACGCAGATCGTGGTGCTCGACGCCGTGTTCTCGCTGGACTCGGTCATCACTGCCGTCGGCATGGTCGATCACCTGGCCATCATGATGATTGCCGTGGTCATCGCCATCGGCATCATGCTGCTGGCGTCCAAGCCGCTCACGCGCTTCGTCAACGCCCACCCCACGGTGGTCGTGCTGTGCCTGGGCTTCTTGCTGATGATCGGCTTTTCGCTGCTGGCCGAGGCCTTCGGCTTCAAAGTGCCCAAGGGCTACCTGTACGCCGCCATCGGCTTCTCGGTCGCCATCGAGGCGCTCAACCAGGTGGCGCGCCGCAACCTGCTCAAGCTGGACGCGCGCCGCCCCATGCGCGAACGCACCGCGTCCGCCGTGCTGCGCATGCTGGGCAAGCGCCCGCCCGCCGAAGAACCCGACCTGCCCAGCGCCGACGGCCCGGCCATGCCGGCCTTTGGCGTCGAAGAACGCAACATGGTCAGCGGCGTGCTGACGCTGGCCGAACGTTCCATTCGTTCGATCATGACGCCGCGCACCGACGTGTCGTGGATCAACATCGACGATGATCCCGAGACCATCCGGCGCCAGATCACCGAGGCGCCGCACAGCTTCTTTCCGGTCTGCCGCGGCTCGCTCGACGAAGTGCTGGGCATCGCCCGCGCCAAGGACCTGGTGGCCGACCTGATCACCGAAGGCCGCGTGCGCCGCAACCGCCTGCGCGATCCGATCATCGTGCACGAGGCCATCGGCATCCTGCGCCTGATGGATACGCTCAAGCGCTCGCGCGGCCAGCTGGTGCTGGTGGCCGACGAGTTCGGCGCCATCGAAGGCCTGGTGACCCCGATCGACGTGTTCGAAGCCATCGCCGGTGAATTCCCCGACGAAGACGAACTGCCCGACATCGTCGCCGACGGCCCCAACATCTGGAAGATCGACGGCGCGGCCGACCTGCACCATGTCGAACAAGTGCTGGAAACCGAAGGCCTGGTCGACGACGCCCAGGATTTCTCCACGCTGGCCGGCTACCTGCTGTCGCGTTTCGGCCATCTGCCCAAGCCGGGCGATGTCTGCGAATACGAGATCCACCACGACCATTTCCGCTTCGAAGTCCTGGAAATGGATGGCCGCCGCATTGCCCTGGTGCGCGTTGAAAAGCGCGCGCCCGAACTGCTGGACGAAGACGCGTCGCTGACCAACGACTAGCGCCGCCAACCCCGGACCCGACCTCATCTACCTGGAACCCGCCATCGTGACCGATTCCACGCTCTACCTGATCAAGGCCTTCATCCTGGGCATCGTCGAAGGCCTGACGGAATTCATCCCCGTGTCCAGCACGGGCCACCTGATCCTGATCGGCGACTGGATCAATTTCGAATCCAGCCAGGGCAAGGTGTTTGAAGTCGTGATCCAGCTCGGTTCCATCCTGGCCGTGATGTGGATCTTCCGGGCCCGCCTGCTGCAGCTGATCCGCGGCACGCTCACCGGCGTGCCCAGCGAAGTCGCCTTCACCCGCAACCTGATCATCGCCTTCCTGCCGGCCGCCGTCATCGGCGCCATCTTCATCAAGTCGATCAAGCAGGTGTTCTACCACCCGGGCGTGGTGGTGGTGACCCTGGTGCTGGGCGGCCTGATCATGCTGTATGTCGAGCGCCGTACCCGCCACACGCCGGGCGACGTGCCCGGCGCCGCGGACGACACCGCGTCCGACGAACACGCCACCGCCCGCACGCTGGAACAGATCACCTGGAAGCAGGCGCTGGGCGTGGGTGTGGCCCAATGCCTGGCCATGATCCCCGGCACCTCGCGGTCCGGCGCCACCATCATCGGTGGCATGATCGCGGGTATCCAGCGCAAGACGGCCACCGAGTTCTCGTTCTTCCTGGCCATGCCCACCATGCTGGGCGCGGCCGTGTACGACATGTACAAGAACATGGACCTGCTCACCCAGCACGACCTGTCCGGCATCGCCGTGGGCTTCGTGGCGGCCTTCCTGAGCGCCATCGTGGTGGTGCGCGCGGTGCTGCGTTTCGTGGCCAACCACACCTACCGCGTGTTCGCCTGGTACCGCATCGTGTTCGGCGCCATCGTGGCGGCCTGGATCTTCCTCTGATTCCGCCTGGCGCGGGGCCCGGGTCCCGCGCACAGGAAAAAAATGGGCCGCGTCACATGACGCGGCCCATTTTCATGGAGCATGGCGGGGGCGGGCCCCAGGCCTATGCTTCGATGTCGAGATCGTAGAACTGCAGGCCGTCCTGGTCGATGACCAGCCAGCCGCCGCGGGGCGGTGAAACGTGGTCGCAGTCCCAGTCGGGCAGTACCCAGCGTTCGCGCTTCTTGCCGTCGACGTCAAGCACGTGGCGGGCGGGGCGATGGGTATGCCCATGCACCAGCACGCTGACGCCCGAGTCGCGGAAGACCTGTGCGATGGCGCCGGCATTCACGTCCATGATTTCCATCGACTTGGCCTGGTTGGCGGCCTGGCTTTCGCCGCGGGCCTGCTGCGCCATGGCCAGGCGCTCGGGAATGGTCTTGGACAGGAATTCAGCCTGCCATTGCGGGTTGCGGACCATCTGGCGGAACTGCTGGTACGCGGCGTCGTCGGTACAGAATTCGTCGCCGTGCGTGAGCAGCACGTTGCCGTAGTCGGTCTGCAGCAGCGCCGGTTCGGGCAGCAGCTTGGCGCCCACGGCGGCGGCCAGTTCTTCGCCGATCAGGAAGTCGCGGTTGCCGCGGCCCAGCCAGACCGGAATGCGCGCTGCGGTGGCCTGCAGCGCCTTGAGCACCGTGGCCAGCCACGGCGGCGCGGCGCGGATTACGTCGTCGCCGATCCAGGCATCGAAGATGTCGCCCGGCAGCAGCAGGGCGGCGGCTTCTTCTTCGGCGGCCTGCAGGAAGGCCAGGAAGGCCTCCGAGGTGGCCGGCGTTGCCGGCCCCAGGTGCAGGTCGGATGCCAGCCAGATCGGGCCGGCCAGGGCAAGCTTATTCAAGAACTTCGGCCTTCTCGATGATCACGTCTTCGTTGGGGACGTTCTGGTGGAAGCCCTTGTTGCCGGTCTTCACGCCCTTGATCTTGTCGACCACGTCGGTGCCTTCGGTGATGCTGCCGAACACGGCGTAGCCCCAACCGTTGGGCGTGGGCGCGGTGAAGTTCAGGAAGTCGTTGTTGGACACGTTGATGAAGAACTGGGCGGTCGCCGAGTGCGGGTCGCTGGTGCGGGCCATCGCCAGGGTGTACTTGTCGTTCTTCAGGCCGTTGTTGGCCTCGTTTTCGATCGGGGCATGGGTTTGCTTCTGCTTCATGCCGGGTTCGAAACCGCCGCCCTGGATCATGAAGCCGTCGATCACGCGGTGGAACACCGTGCCGTTGTAGAAGCCTTCCTTGACGTAGGTCAGGAAGTTCTCGACGGTCTTGGGCGCCTTGGCGGCGTCCAGGGTGATGACCATGTCGCCTTGGTTGGTGTGAAGCTTGACGCGGGGATTGGTGCTCATGGCTTTTGTGCCTTCAGAGGGAGAGGTTGAGGGGGCGGCCGCAGGCGCGGCGCTGACGAGCGCTGGGGCAAAGGCGGCCAGCGCGAACGAGCACGCCGTCAGGCGCAGCAGGTGGAGAGGGGAATAGCGGGACATCATTTGTGTTGCCTATCCTTCAGCATGGTTTCGACTTCGCGAGCCTTGTCCTGCATGCCCGGCACGCCTTCCTTGGCGGCCTGCTTGTAGGTGCGCAACGCCTGCAGCAATTGCAGGTCGCCCAGGTTGGCGCGCGCGGCGGCGTAGCCCGGGTCGGCGCGCAAGGCCTGTTGCAGGGCGTCTTGTGCTTTTTCAAGTTCGCCCCGGCTGGCATATAGAGCGGCCAGGTTGTTCCAAGGTTCCGGCAGTTCCGGGAAACGGGTCGTCATCTCGGTGTAGATGTCGATGGCCTCGGCCTTGCGATCCAGGGCGGCCAGCGCGCGCGCGTGCTGGAACATCAGCTGCACGTCGGTGCCGCGCTGATCCTTGATCTGGGCCTCGCGCTTTTCGATCATCGCCAGCGCCTCGGCGTTGTCGCCGTGGTTCAGCAGGCGTTCGATGTAGTTGGTGATCTGCGAGGCGCTGGGCTGCAGCCGGGTGTCCACGCTGGGCTGCACGGACTTGAGCACATTGGCCAGGCCTTCCCAGCCGCCTTCAGGCGGAATGGGGTCCAGCGTGGTGCGGTTGGCGTTCGGGTTCTGCCCCGAGCCGCCCATGGATTGGGCAAAGGCGCCGGCAGCCGGCGCGCCGGCCAGGGCCAGTGCGAGCAGGGTGACGCAAAAACGCGGCTTGATAGTCACGTGGGCATCCGTTAAAAGTCGTGGCTGGCGCGCGCTTACGCGCGCGACCGGGCCGCTTGCTATACTTGACGACCGCCATTTTAGCCTCGGTTCAGTTTTTGGCTCGACATTGAGGCAAAACGCTGGCCGACAAGTGTGTCGGGATAGGCCGACAAGTGTGCCGGGGTGATGAAGCCCCGGGGCGAAACTTCGGACTTAAACCTCGGGCTTAACCCCCCGGGCGGCAATCCTGGCAACGTCGGCAACCCATCGGCGGCAAGCCCTGAAGGTATCGTCCTTCGGGCACAACGTTTTCCGCAGCCGCCTCGGAAAAAATTTGGACAACCTCAAAAGCGCCATGCTGCAAATCTACAACACGTTATCGCGTACCAAAGAACCGTTCAAGCCGGCCCAGGCTGGTCAGGTGCGCATGTACGTGTGTGGCATGACCGTGTACGACTTCTGCCACCTGGGCCATGCCCGCATGCTGGTGTCGTTCGACGTGGTGCAGCGCTGGCTGCGCGCCAGCGGCCTGGCCGTCGACTACGTGCGCAATATCACCGACATCGACGACAAGATCATCCGCCGCGCCGTCGAAACCGGCCGCCGCATCGGTGAAGTCACCGAGTTCTACATCGCCGCCATGCACGCCGACGAGCGCGCGCTGGGCGTGGACACGCCCGACCGCGAGCCGCGCGCCACCCAGTACGTGGGCGAGATGCTCGACATCATCGGCAAGCTCGAACAGAAGGGCCTGGCCTACCAGGCCGACGACGGCGACGTGAACTACGCCGTGCGCGGCTTCGAAGGCTACGGCAAGCTGTCCGGCAAGACGCTGGACGACCTGCGCGCCGGCGAACGCGTGGCAGTGGGTTCGTCCAAGCGCGATCCGCTTGATTTCGTGCTGTGGAAATCGGCCAAGGCCGAAGAACCCGCCGACACCAAGTGGGAATCGCCCTATGGCATGGGCCGTCCGGGATGGCACATCGAATGCTCGGCCATGAGCAAATCGCTGCTGGGCCTGCCCCTGGACATCCACGGCGGCGGTCCCGACCTGAAATTCCCGCACCACGAAAACGAGATCGCCCAGACCGAAGGCGCTTTCGGCGGCGTGCTGGCCAACATCTGGATGCATTGCGGCCCGCTGATGGTCGATTCGGACAAGATGTCCAAGTCGCTGGGCAATTTCCGCACCATCCGCCAGACCATCGCCCAAGGCGACCCCGCGGCCGACCAGGCCGATTACCGCGTCAACCCGCGCGAAGCCGAAATGGTGCGTTTCTTCATCGTGCGCAACCACTACCGCAGCCCGCAGAACTACACGCCGGACAACCTGGTCGACGCCCAGAACGCGCTGGACCGCCTGTACCAGGCGCTGCAGAACGTGCCGGCCGACGACCAGGGCATCGACTGGAACGACCCCCAGGCGCAGGCCTTCAAGGCCGCCATGGACGACGACTTCAACAGTTCCGGCGCGGTCGCGGCCCTGTTCGAACTGGCGTCCGAAGCCAACCGCAGCAAGAGCGCGCGCAGCGCCGGCCAGCTGAAGGCGCTGGCCTCGCTGCTGGGCCTGCTGCAACAGGACCCGGCCGCCTACTTCCAGT
This sequence comes from Achromobacter deleyi, assembly GCF_902859705.1. Lineage (GTDB taxonomy): Bacteria > Pseudomonadota > Gammaproteobacteria > Burkholderiales > Burkholderiaceae_B > Achromobacter > Achromobacter deleyi. The sequence goes on from NZ_CADIJO010000007.1 coordinate 233,823, forward strand.
CGTCCACCCGCTATTCGGCGGCCGCGATGGAACAAGGCGTACGCAGCGAACTGGACGCCGACGCCATCCAGACCCTGATCGACGCCCGCGCGGCCGCCAAGGCGGCCCGCAACTTCGCAGAGGCGGATCGCATCCGTGCCGAGCTGCGCGATGCCGGCATCGAACTCGATGACAAACCGGGCGGCCTGACGCAATGGCGTCGGGCGTGAACCCCCAGGAAACGCCCCACATGTCCATCGTAGATACCGACATTCCCAAGCCTGAGTATTGGGAGGCCGCCGTCGCCCACCTGATGCGGCGCGACCGCATCCTGAAAAAGATCATCCCCCAGCACCCCGAGGTCTGGCTGACCTCGCGCGGCACGCCTTTCGTGACGCTGGCGCGGGCGATCATCGGCCAGCAGGTCTCGGCCAAGGCGGCCGACGCCGTCTGGGACAAGTTCCTGGAAGCCGCCGGCAAGCGGCCCACCCCCGTGGCGGTGCTGCGCGTGGGCCTGGAAGGCCTGCGCAATGCCGGCCTGTCGCAGCGCAAGGCCGAATACGTGCTGGACCTGGCCGTGCATTTCGGCGAACGCCGGGTCCACCCTGAAAAATGGGCGGCCATGGACGACGAGGCCGTTATTTCTGAATTGACCGCCATCCGGGGCATCGGACGCTGGACGGCGGAGATGTTTTTGATTTTCAATCTGCAGCGGCCTGATGTTCTGCCGCTGGATGATCCTGGGTTGCTCAAGGCAATCTCGCTACACTATTTCAGCGGCGAGCCTGTCTCGCGCTTCGAGGCTCGCGAAGTCTCGTTGGCGTGGCAACCCTGGCGTACCGTGGCTACCTGGTATCTGTGGCGCAGTCTGGAACCGACGCCGGTCCAATACTGACGCAAACCAGGTCGCCCATCTACGGAACCACACTACATGCGCAATACATTTCTGGAATTTGAACAGCCGCTCGCCGAGCTTGAAAACAAGATCGAGCAGCTGCGCTACGTGCAGGCCGATTCGGCGGTAGACATCTCCGACGAGATCGGACGTCTGCAGCAGAAGAGTCAGTCACTGGCCAAGGAAATCTACGCCAAGCTCACGCCTTGGCAGACGGCGCTCGTCGCCCGCCACCCCCAGCGTCCCTACACGCTGGACTACGTGCGCGAAATCTTCACCGACTTCCACGAACTGCACGGCGACCGCATGTACGCCGACGACCAGTCCATCGTGGGCGGCCTGGCGCGCTTTAACGGCACGCCCTGCATGGTGATCGGCCACCAGAAAGGCCGCGACACCAAGGAACGCGCCGCCCGCAACTTCGGCATGCCGCGTCCGGAAGGCTATCGAAAGGCCCTGCGCCTGATGCGCCTGGCCGAAAAATTCGGCATCCCCGTGTTCACCTTCGTGGATACCCCCGGCGCCTATCCCGGCATCGGCGCCGAAGAACGCGGCCAGTCCGAAGCCATCGGCCACAACCTGTACGCCATGGCCGAACTGAAGGTCCCCGTGATCGTCACGATCATCGGCGAAGGCGGCTCGGGCGGCGCCCTGGCCATCGCCGTGGGCAACGCCGTGCTGATGCTGCAGTACGCCACCTACGCCGTGATCTCGCCCGAAGGCTGCGCGTCCATCCTGTGGCGCAGCGCCGACAAGGCCCCCGAGGCCGCCGAAGCGCTGGCCATCATCGCCCCGCGCCTGAAAGACCTGGGCCTGGTCGACCGCGTCATCAACGAACCGGTGGGCGGCGCCCACCGCGACCCGCGCGTCATGGCGCGCCTGTTGCGCCGCGCGCTGGGCGACGCCCTGCGCCAGCTGCAGGGTCTGACGCCCGAGCAGCTCGTGGAACAGCGCGTCCAGCGCGTGCTGTCCTACGGCGCCTTCCAGGAAGTGCGCGCTTAAGAGCGCCCCGCGCGCCGGCCCATGCCGGCGCCGCGGCCAGGCTCTCTTCGCGCCGTCCGCCATGACCCGCCCCCCCGCCGCATCCGATCCGTCTGACGCGGCCAGCGCGGGGCAGTCGTTTCCCTATCCCGTATCGCCTGACCTGGCCGCCGCCTTGCGGCGCGCCTTGCAGTCCCTGCCGCAACCGCCGGGGCGTATCGCCGTGGCCGTCAGCGGCGGCGCCGATTCGGCCATGCTGGCCGTACATGCGGCCGCCGTGGCCCGCGCCGCGGGTATCGAGGTGCTGCTGTTCCATGTGCACCACGGCCTGCAGGCGGCCGCCGATGGCTGGAGCCAGCAGGTGCGGGGGTTGGCCGATCTGCTGGGCCTGCCGCTGCGGCTGGCGCGGGTCCAGGTGGACGAGGCCACCGGCAAGGGCATCGAGGCCGCCGCGCGCGATGCCCGCTATGCCGCGCTGGCCCGCCTGGCCCACGACGACGGCGTGACGCTGGTGCTGCTGGCCCATCACCGCAACGACCAGGCCGAAACTGTGCTGTTGCGCCTGTTGCGCGGCACGGGCCTGGCCGGCATGGCGGCCATGGCGCCGCTGACCCGTCGCGATGGCTTGACCTACCTGCGCCCCTGGCTGGACGAGGGCAGGGACGCCATCCTGCACGCCGCCGCGCAATTCGCCGATGCCACCGGTTGGCGTCCCGTGCAGGACCCCACCAACGCCGATCCGCGCTACACCCGCGCCGCCTTGCGCGAACTGCTGGCGCCCGCGCTGGATGGCCGCTGGCCTGGCTGGCGCGCCATCGTCGCCCGCCACGCCCGCCACATGGCCGAAGCCGCCGAGATCCTGGACGAAGTCGCCCGCGACGACCTGGCCGGCCTGGAACCCGGGCCGGACGGCGCCAGCTTCTCGCTGGCCGCGTGGCGCAAACTGTCGCCCGCGCGCCAGGCCCAGGTACTGCGCTACTGGTTGGCGCAGAACGGCGCCCGCATGCCCACCGATGCACGCCTGCGCGATCTATTGCGCCAACTGCGCGAACTGCACAGCCTGGGGCACGACCGCCAGTTGCGGGTGGAGCAGGCCGGGCACGTGATTCGCTGCCATCGAGGACGGGTGTGGCTGGAAGCGCGGCCGGACGATGGCCAACTGTCGGCGAAACCGCGTCCGATCCCGGCCCCAGCGCCGGAAAATTCAGCGAAAGACGACAAATTCCGCGAAAAATGACCGTGGAATGGAAAGAAAATTCCACGTGCTGCGCAAATTTTTACCGCCGCGATAGAATATGAGGTTTTGCCCGTCAACACTTGCGGCGGGTTCCCAGCCAGAGTACGAGATGTCCCTGATCGTTCATAAATATGGCGGTACTTCGATGGGCTCGGTAGAGCGCATCCGGAACGTGGCGCGACGCGTCGCAAAGTGGCACGCTGCCGGCCACCAGGTTGTCGTGGTGCCGTCGGCCATGGCAGGCGAAACCAATCGCCTGCTCGGCCTGGCCCGCGAAATTACGCCCCAGCCCGACGCGCGCGAGCTCGACATGATCGCCGCCACCGGCGAACAAGCCAGCAGCGGCCTGTTGGCCATCGCGCTGCAAGCCGAAGGCGTGGCCGCCCGCAGCTACGCGGGCTGGCAAGTGCCGGTGCGCACCGATTCTTCGTTCACCAAAGCGCGCATCACGTCCATCGACGACGCCCGCATCCGCGCCGACCTCGACGCCGGCCGCGTGGTCATCGTCACGGGCTTCCAGGGCGTGGACCCGGAAGGCCACATCACGACGCTGGGCCGTGGCGGTTCCGACACCTCGGCCGTGGCCGTGGCGGCGGCGCTCAAGGCCGACGAATGCCTGATCTACACCGATGTGGATGGCGTCTACACGACCGATCCGCGGGTGGTGCCCGAAGCGCGCCGCATGGCCGTCGTTTCCTTCGAGGAAATGCTGGAAATGGCGTCGCTGGGCTCCAAGGTCCTGCAGATCCGCTCGGTGGAATTCGCCGGCAAATACCGTGTGCCGACGCGGGTCCTGTCGTCCTTGACCGACCCGCTCATCCCGCTCGACCAGGAAATGGTTTCGGGCACGCTGATTACTTTTGAGGAAGACGAAAAAATGGAAGCCGCCGTTGTCTCCGGCATCGCCTTCAGCCGCGACGAAGCCAAAATCACCCTGCTGGGCGTTCCCGACAAGCCCGGCATCGCCTTCTCGATCCTGGGCCCGGTTGCCGCCGCCAATATCGATGTCGACATGATCGTGCAGAACCAGTCCGTGGCCGGCACGACCGATTTCTCGTTCACCGTGAACCGCAACGAGTTCGCCCGCGCCGTCGACCTGCTCAAGCGCGAAGTCATCCCCGCCGTGGGCGCTCGCGAGCTGTCCACCGACGAGAAGGTCGCCAAGGTCTCGATCGTCGGCATCGGCATGCGCTCGCACGTCGGCGTGGCCAGCCTGATGTTCCAGACGCTTTCGCAAGAAGGCATCAACATCCAGATGATCAGCACCAGCGAAATCAAGACCTCGGTCATCATCGACGACAAGTACATGGAATTGGGCGTGCGCGCACTGCACAAGGCCTTCGGCCTGGACCAGGCGCCCGCCACCAAGGCCTGAGGATCGCAGTTCCGGCACGATTTTTTTCACGGGCAGGCCCCGCCAGGGGAAAACCGTTAAAAAGTCGTGCTAGAATCTCGTTCTCTTCGGAGATGTGCCCGAGAGGCTGAAGGGGCTCCCCTGCTAAGGGAGTATGTGGCTAAAAACTGCATCGTGGGTTCGAATCCCACCATCTCCGCCAGATTCTCAGCCTGGCTTTGCCAAGCTGAATAAAAGCCCGCAGAACTTTCGTTCTGCGGGCTTTTTCGTTTGGCGCTGCCGTCAGCCGACTACTTGATCTTGCTGCAACGAAACGCCTCGATGCCTTTCTCGACGTAGTGCGGTTCACGCGCGCAGGCGGCGCGCATGGCCTGGTTGGCCAGGGTCATCAGGTTGGCGGCGTTGGTCATGGCTTCCAGGCCGTCCTGGCTGGCGCCGATCTTGTCGTAGCGTGCCTTGTACTTCTCGGCTTGTTCGCCATAGGCAAAGGCACGCATCACGTCGGCATAGGCGATGGCGCGCGAGATGTCGCCGGGCGTGGGCTTCTTTTCGGCGGCGAAGGCGGGGCTGGCCAGCAAGGCCAGGGCGATCAAGGGAGCGAAGGTGGCTTTCATGGTCGTCATCGGGAATGGGTTCGCGGGTTGTCCGAGGTGGGGCGGGCTGGCGGCCGCAGGGGCGGCGCGCGGCGCGTTGCCATCACCACATCTTGCATGTCGTGCCGTGGTTGACGAGGTCGCCGCCGACGACGATGCCTTGCTCGTTGACGTGGAGCATGGTGTAGCAACTGGCCACGCCCGTGCGCCGTTGATAGATGGTGCCGGTGTTGTTGCCGAAGCCGTAGCTGACGCCGCCGGGCGGAGGCACGTAGAAGGTGCCGACGGCTTCATCCCACGAGACTTCGCCGGAGGTCTGCCACTGGTAGACCAGTTGGCCGACCGGCAGGTCGTCGCTGGCGTAGACGCGATCGGGGACGCCCCATTCGGCCACGATGTCGTTCACGGGTTTGCCCTTGTGGCGCATCATCGCCACGTCCCAGGTGGTGCAGCCGCTCAGCACGGCGCCGATCAGGCCGGCCAGCAGGGCCTTGAAAAAGCTGAATCGCACGTTTGTTTTCCTTGTTCAGATGCCAGACAGGTTCCCTACGCGCCGCATCATGCCAGCAGCTTGTGCGTCTGGCGAGAGGGGGTGTGGCGTGGATTCAACAGCCTGTTCGCACCCCTTTTTAGCCCGCGAATCGGTTTTGCCGGGGTTCCCATTGGGCAAGGTTCGGGGAAAGCGAGGGCGCTTCATAGCGCGGCAGGCACTCACGAGCGCGTGGCCAGGCGTCAGGCGCAGACGGGGTGTTCGCCGCGCCGTTCTGATTTATTTACTTTTGTTACGCGGCCCGGTACATGCGGCATCCTTAATGGGAACCCGCAGGGCCGCGGACCGAAGCCTCGTTCAGAACGTGTACCTCGCCGTGAGCAGGAACGATCTCGGGGTGCCGAAATGGTTGTTGTCCTGGGTGCTGCCGATCGCCTGGTAGTAGTACTTGTCGAACAAGTTGTAGACGTTCAGGCGCAGGTCGAGCTGCGGGCTGGCGCGATACGCGACTACGGCGTCCCAGATGCTGTAGCCGGCTTGGCGTACGTGATAGGCCGGCAGGCTGATAGCGCTTTGCATGCGCACGGCGCCGCCCACGCGCCAAGCGTTCAGCGACCCTGGCAGCGTGTACATGGTGGATAGCTTGAACAGATGGCGTGGGGTCTGCGTATCGTAGGGCGCGCCGGCCGGGTTGCTGCCCGAGGCTTCCAGGTATTTGGATCGATTGAAGGTATAGCCGGCCGAAATCTGCCAGCCGGGCGTGAGGGCGCCGGCCACCTCGACCTCAAAGCCCCGGCTCTCGACCTTGCCCGAGGGCGCGTAGCACTCGATCACTCCGGGGGCGCAAGCGGATGTTTCCAGCGCGACGGGCCGGTTGCGCTGGCGAATCTGGAACACGGCGGCGCTGGCGTTCAGACGGCCGTCGAAGTACTCGCCTTTGACGCCCGCCTCCAGGTTGGTGCCGATGACGGGGGCCAGCGGCGTGCCGCTGGCCGACTGGCTGCCTTGCGGCTGGAACACGCTGGTCCAGCTCGTGTAGACGGAGTGATGCGAGTCCAGGTCGTAGATCAGCCCCGCGTAGGGCGTGAGCTCGTGATTGACCGTGTAGCCGGCCGGCGGGCTGACGTAGTCGCCCGACTTCAGCATCATGTCGTACGCGTACCAGTCCAGCCGTGCGCCCAGCATGAGGGTGAGCGGGTCCGCCAGGCTCAGGCGGGTGGTGGCGTATCCGCTCACCTGGCGTTGGTAGCCTTTGCGCGACCAGGGATAGTCGAACTGCGGCTTGGCTACAGCGCTGGAATTCCAGCTTTCGGGATCCACGGTCATGTCGTAGGCGCTCGGCCATCCGCCGGGACCGTCGTTGTCGCGGTTTTTCAGGAAGCTGCCGCCCAGCACGAGTTCGTGCTTGCGTCCCAGCAGCGTGAAGGGGCCGCTGAGATAGGCGTCCAGGCTGTACTGCGTCTTGTCGTAGTCATACTGTCCGAGCCTCTGGCCGAAGTATTCGGAGTCTTCCAGGGGATAGAGATAACTGCCAAGCATGTTCATGCGTGCGCGCAGCGTGCGCGCCGTGACTTTGCCGGACCAGCCGCTGTCGAAACGGTGGTCTAGCTCGGCGAAGAAGCTGGTGTTCTCCTTGTTCCAGTAGGCCCAGTCCGGCGAGAGGCGGGTGGATCGCTTGAAGTCGTAGAAGCTGCCGTCGCGCCGGGTGGGCAGGCCATTCCAGTCGGCACCAGGGCTGTCTTCGCGGTTGTAGTAGCCGCCGATGCTGAGCGTGGTGCGGGCGGTGATGTCGGCCTCGATCGTGCCGTAGTACAGCTGGCGCTGGTGTTCGTAGGCTTTTTTGAAGGTGTTGGAGTCCTGGTATGAGATGACGCCGCGCGCGCGTACGCTACCGCTCTGGTTCAGCGCACCGCCGCCGTCGACCTCGCCGCGGTAGTTGTCCCAGCTGCCGGCGCTGGTGGTCACCGAGAATTGCGGGAGGCTCGTGGGACGCTTGCGTACCAGGTTGATGGTGCCCGACGGATTGCCGGCGCCGGTCATCATGCCCGCGGCACCGCGCAGCACTTCGATGCGGTCGTACATGGCGAGTGTCGCTACGCCCTGGGTGTCGTAGTCGTACGCCAGCGGCACGCCATCGGCCAGAAAGGAACTGATCTCGAAGCCGCGCGAGAAGAACTGGGTGCGTTCACCGCCGCCAATCTGGCGTGTCGTCAGGCCAGGCACGTCGCGGGCCACATCGTCGAGAGACTGAAAGCCGCGGTCTTCGATCTGTTGGCGCGTCACGACGCTGACCGACTGTGGCGTCTCGCGCGGCGACAGCGCCAATTTGGTGGCCGTCGCCATGGAGCCGGTGGTGTACGAATGGGTGCCTTCGGTGGTCGCGCCCAGGCTGGCCTCTACGGTTACCGGTGCTAGCGTCGCCGTGTTGGAGAGCACGATGGTCAGGGTGCCGTCCTGCGCTCGGCGCAGTTCCAGGCCGCTGCCACTGAGCGCCCGCGCAGTGGCCTGCTCGACCGTGAACTGGCCGGAAACGGGCGGGGCGGACTTACCGGTGACCAGGTGGGCGGGGAACGAGATGACGGCGCCCGCGACGCGTGCGACCTGTGTCAGCGTGATGTCGAGCGGACCTGCGGGCAGATCGTAGTGGCGCAACGACTGGGCCTGGGTGGCGCCGGCGGCGGCCGCAAGCACGCAAGCGACAGGAAACCTTAGGGACAACATGGAACACTCCGAGGATGCGTGAGGACGCGTTCCTGGTATGTGCATCGCCGCGTAGAAAAAAACACCTGCTGAGCGCTTTTTTTTTCAGGCAAGGTCGACCATGACGTACCACCCGCTCAAGCGCTGGAGCCGGATCGGCAGGGTATTGCGCAGCGCCTCCAGCGCCCGGTCGCTGTCATCGAGCGGGAATAGTCCGGTGACGCGCAGGCGCGCCGCCTGGGGCGAAACTCGTAGCCAGCCTGGGCGGTAGCGGGCAAGTGTGTCGATCACGGTTTGCAGGGGAGCATCGTGCACCTCCAGTTCGCCGTGCTGCCAGGCCGCCAGGTATTGCTGGCCGGTCTGGGGTGCCTCGATCTGCCGCGCATCGAACCATGCGCTTTCACCGGCCGCCAATGGTTGGTGGGCGCCAGACCGCGTTTGAATCTCGGCGCTGCCGCTCAGGACAAGGCAGAAGCTGCGGCGGTCCGTGCAGCGCACCATGGCTTGGCCAGGAGTCAGTCTGACCTCGCCTTGCGGCAGGCGCACCTGCAAGCCGGCCGCGGATGCGACGGTGAACAGCGCGGCGCCGGTGGTCACCTGGACCGCGCTTGCACCGGCCAGCGACGCGGCGCTGCGCGCGTCCAGCTCCATCAGGCTGCCGTCGGGCAGGGCCACGCGGCGCCTTTCGCCAGTGCGGGTGACGTAACCCGCCGCCACGTGGCGCACTGGTACATACCGGTCGGCCGCGCCCGCGCCCAACAACAGGACGCCGCCCGTGAACGCGAGTTTGGCCAGCCGGCGCCGTTGCGCCAGTTGCGGCTGCACCAGCGAGCGCCGTAGCGGATGTCCGTCTGCGAGCAGACGGATGTTCAGCCGGTGCAGCGTCCCGTCGAGCGCCGCGTTGAGTCGCTGCCAGGCCGTTTCGTGGCTGGGACTCTCGGCCAGCCAGCGGGCGAAGGCGGCACGGTCCGCCTCGCTTGCCGCGCCGCTGGACAGACAGACCTGCCACTGGATGGCGGCTTCGCGGGTGCGCTGTTCGGCCGGCGTCATAGGCCGAACACATTGCAGCAGCGGCGAAGCGCCTGGGCGATGTATTTGCGCACCATCGTGGGCGACACGCCCAGGCGCGCCGCGATCTGGACGTGGGTCATGCCATCGAGTTGGCTGTACAGAAACGCCATTCGCGCCTTGGACGACAAGCCGTCCAGCGCGGCGTCGAGCGCTTGCAGGGATTGCAGGGTCTGGACGCGTTCCTCGGCGGAGGGTTCGAGGGCCTCGGGTTGCAGGCGCAACACTTCCAGCCAGGCATTTTCGAGTTCGCGACGGCGCCATAGCCGCCAGGTGATGCGGCGCGCGATGGTAAGGAGCATCGCGCGCGGTTCGTTCAGGTGTTCCAGCGCGGGCAGGCTCAGCAACTGCGTGAATGTCTCGCCCGCGACATCCTCGGCATCTTCGCGATTGCGCAAGCCATTGACAAGGCGGCGCTCCAGCCAGGGATGGTCATTCTTGTAGATGGCTGAAAACCGGCTGTCACGAGTGGAATCCACGGCTGGGGCTGTAAATAAATGGGAATCGTTATCAATTATCTCATGGCATGCCCAGAAGCCCAAATGGAACGGTGACAGGCGGGGTTATCGTGGGGTCGTGAAGACCCGGTGTCCTGAAGGGGGCGTGCTCTTAACGATGGGCGGACAGCGTTGCCAGGATCTGGCGGGCCAGTTCGTCGACGCCTTCGTCGCGCTCTGCCTGGCTGGGCTGCGCCGCCAGGCGCGTCAACTGCGGTTCCACCGCCATGGCGAGGGGGGCGGATGCGCTGACCAGATAGGCCAGAACGTTGTAGGTCCAGATGGGGTCATCGGACGCGAGGATCGTGCGCACGTGGTCGGCCAACGGCGCGCCGATGCCGGCTAGAAAGGGCGCCAGTACGCGGGCGACGGGCCAGTTGATGTCCTGCATCCAGACGAGCAGGGCGGGCAATTGCGCGTGCACGGCGGGGTAGCCCGACGCCACGATGATCTCTGCGCCGAGCAGGTCGTGTTTGTCGGTGGGTACCGCGTTGGCGGGATTGCGGGAGGAGTCTGCGGCGGCAGGCAAGGGGGGCTCCTTGAGTGCCCGGGCCCGGCGCGTTGGCGACGGCATGCGCGGGCCGGGATCGGATCAGTCGGTCAAGGCGTCAGCGGTTCAACGCCTGCGCATACTTGGCACAGGCGTCGACCGTGCCATCGTACGAGATGTTGCGGATGCGTTGCTGCTCGTCGACTTCGGCTTCGATCTTGCAGGTGGCGCTGGTCTGCACGGTGGTGCCGCCGATGGTGGAGCCGGAGTAGCGCGCGTCGCCGGACTTGGCGGGGACTTTGCCGGTGGTGTAGCTGGTCGTCGGCTGATACCGCGACACGAGTTCGGTGTTCGTCCAGGTATAGACGTGACGGCCTGCAATGGTGCGCTCGCTGCTGGGCACGCCCAGGCTGTCCATCGCCAGGGAGACCGGTTGACCTCGCAGGCGAGCGAAGCCGCTGTTCAACTGATCGGTGACGCAGGCCGTAAGCGGTAGCAGCGCCAGCAGCGCAAGAGTTGCCTTCACGGTGGGAATTCTCCAGTGTGTGTCCAGGGGGATAGCGTGTGCACCCTGCGATGCACGGTGCGCATGATATACCAAATTGGTAGATTACAGACCAAAATGGTTTGTCTGGAATTTTGCCTGGTACTGGAACTTGGATTGCGCGCGGCGTGGGTCCTGCATGGCTTGCGATGGCGTTTGAGTGGGGGCTTACCGATGCGAGACTATGCGTGCAATTGATTGATCGCTTCAATGATGGTGCTGGCCTTTTCAAGAGCAGCCAAGCCAGCCATGGCCAAGAAATCCTGCTCTGGCTTGTAGTCCGCGTTGACACGCAGGGCGTAAACCGCCATCAATAGATTTCCTAAAGCGCGGCTTTCGGCTTTTGCTTTTGCATCGGTGACAGTGGGATAGCGCAATTGGGTATGCAGCATTTCGTGCATGCCCCCCTTCGCATACGCGACACTGCCCGGCGAGGCCAGACGATCGTGGTAGGCCTTTGCTGCGTGATAGGCGGCATAGTACGCGCGGCTCGCCGTGGCGCGATGTAGCGCTTCCGTATTGCCCTTGATACCGATAGACGAAGCCGCTGCGAGCAGTTGCCGGGGTGAGCAACTCATGCTTCGAACCTGCTGAACAGCACCGCGAAACGAGGATGGGGATCGATGCCTTGCCGCTGCATTTGGGCAGCGAGTTCGACGTTCATCGCGAAAGCGGTTGCGGCATCGACGGGAACGCGCGCTTCGAGTGCCATGCCGATGAAAATGTCGGGCACATCGGTGGCGTGATAGCTGAGGGTGGGCCGGGGAAGGCCGCGTGCCCGGCGGATGCCGTCCATCAGATTGAGTTGCTCGCGAACGAGTGCATCCGGGACCCCAATTTTGCGGGCTGCTTGGAAAGCAGACCTACGCGCCTGGGCACCGGTGTTTTCTGCCGCGACTTCGTGAGTGGCGGGCAGGTACGCCGAAAGGCGGGTAGGGAGTGCGCTTGGCGTGACCCGTTGGGGCGTGGTGTCGAGCGTGTGGATCGTACGAAGCGGGGGACGGAGCAAGATGCGGGCCTGTTCGGGAGTCGGTGCGAAAAGTGTATCGTCGCGATCGACTCTTGGTGCGTCAGGTTGCCACAAGTAGGACGATGAAACCTTGCGGGTTCACGCAGTCCTTTCGGTAGCAAGCCTGGCAGGACGCACCGCCTTTGAGAATATTCTCAACCCTGCCGCCAACGCCGAATTTTATGATCGATTCATGATCGTAAAGCCCCGCATGCGGGAAGCATTGACGGCGGCGGCCCCTGGTTTGCCCATGCTTCTTCTTCACCTGTTCGCCGTCGCCCTGACGGCCTGCATTCTGGTGGGAACGGCGCTGTACGCCTATTGGTCGTTCACGGGGGAAGTCTCGAAATACCGCCGCCGGATGAATGCCGGCGCGTACAACGCGCAGCTGTATTTCGACCAGCGTGAAGCGCTGCTGCGGTCCGTGGCGGCATCGGCGGTGCGCAATACCGATCGCATGCCGGTGTCGCGCACGCCGCGCACGTTTGGCGAGACGGGGCAGATCAGCGTCGACCCGCTCATCGAGACGAATGGGGGCTATGAATGGGCGCTGATCCTGACGCCGCGCGACCGCGCGGATGTGGCGCGCTTGCAGGCGCACGTCGTGTACGTATCGCCGGCAGATCCGATGGCCAGGCACCTGTCGGCGCAAGACGAAGCGGCGCACGACGGGCCGCCGCTGACGGGCGAGATCTTTCGATGGCTGGCGCAGGCGCTGCACCAACATGCCACTGCACCCGGGCGGGACGGCCGCACACCTATCGTCTGGCTGCGCCCGCCGATGGACCCGGCCAACCGGCTGTTCCTGTATACGCCCGTGGATATCGACGGCGTCGAGGGCACGTGGGTCGGATTGGAGGTCGGGGGCCTGGGCGCAGTGGTCGGCCAGGCAGAGTGCGCCAGCGGCGGCGCCAGCTATGCGTTGTACGACGGCAATGGCGTGATGGCGTTGCACAGCGGCAACCTACCGGCGGGCGTGGAGGAGACGGCCGCGCATCGGTCGCAGGATGCCTTCCGGTTGCAGGGCGACGGCTGGTGGCCGCAGACGCTGGTGCTGGTGAAGTCGGTGGGCGAGGCGGGCTGGCGGCTGGCCTATTACGTGCCGATCAGCGATCTGCTGGAAGACGGCGCGCGCTCGTTCTGGACGGCGGGCGGCGTGGCGGCGCTGCTGATCGCCATCGTGCTGCTGGCGGTGCGCCATATCAGGAACCGGCTGGTCAGGCCCGCCTTGCGCCAGTACGAGGCCTTGGTGGACAGCGTGGCGCTGAACCAGAAGATCGTCGAAGTGGCGCCCGTGGGCCTGTGCCTGTTGCGGCGCGCGGACGGGGCCTTGCTGCTGTCCAACGCCGCCGCGCGTCAGTGGCTGGGCGAGCAGGACCAGTGGCGTGACACGCTGCGCCAGGCCGGCGCCGAGACCGGCGGCAAGGAATACGCGCTGGCCGACGGCCGCAGCGCCTATCTGACGTTTGCCGCCACCACGTACCAGTCCGAAGACGTGGTGCTGTGCGGCATCAGCGACATCACGGCGCAGAAGGGGGTGGAACGCGCCCTGCGCAGCGCCAAGCTGGCCACCGACCAGGCCAGCGAGTCCAAGGCCATGTTCTTTGCCACCATCAGCCACGAGATCCGCACGCCGCTGTACGGCATCCTGGGCACGCTGGAACTGCTGGCGTTGACCGGCTTGTCCGGCCAGCAGGAGCAATACCTGCGGACCATCCAGCAATCGTCGTCGACCTTGCTGCGCACCATCAACGGCACGCTGGATCTGTCGCGCATCGAAGCGGGGCGGGAAGAGCTTGAGATCGGCGCGTTCTCGCCGGCAGACGTGGCCGAGCAGGTGGTGGCCAATTACCTGGCCCGGGCGCAGGCCAAGGGGCTGGACCTGTACGCCATCACCGACGTCGGCATGCCGCTGGCCACAATGGGCGACGCGATCCGCATCCTGCAGATCCTGAACAACCTGGTCAGCAATGCCATCAAGTTCACCGAGTCGGGCCGGGTGGTGCTGCGCGCCCGCGCCGAACCCGACGGGCCAGGGCGCGTGCGGCTGCGCTTTCAGGTGGCCGACACCGGGCCGGGCATCCGCGAGAGCCATCGCGCACGGCTGTTCGAACCGTATTTCCGGGCGCCGGCAGGGCAGGACGGCGATGTCACCGGCACGGGCCTGGGCTTGACGATATGCCGACGCCTGTCGGACCTGATGGGCGGCACCTTGTCGGTGATCAGCGAGGAAGGGCTGGGCACCAGCATTTCGTTCTGCCTGACGCTGCCGACGGCAACGGGCGATGCTCCGGCCGCCGTGCCGGTCGTGCTGCAGCCACGCGCGGTCTATGTGGATGGGGCGGTGCCCGAGGTGGTGGCCAATGTGTGCAGCTGGCTGAATGCCTGCGGCGCGATCGCGTTGCCCTACCGCAAGCAGGCGGATGCGGCCGACCTGGCGGGCGCCGTGCTGGTACAGGCCTGGCCGCCCGCCGCAGCGGAGCCGCGCTGGCGCCAGCCGCGGGTGCGCGTGTCCGCGCCGGGGGCGAGTCAGGATGCGTTCCTGGCCTCGACGGGCCGCCTGGGCCTGGCCAGCGCCTTCAATCCGGCCAGCATCTGCCGCGCGGTGCGGATGGCGCAGGATGGCGAGGAAAGCGGCGAGCAGGATCAGGATGGCGCCCGGCCGCGGCATCTGGGGCTGCGGGTGCTGGTGGCTGAAGACAACGCCATCAACCAGCTGATTCTGCAGGAACAACTGGAACACCTGGGCTGCACGGTCACGCTGGCGTCCGATGGCGGCGAGGCGCTGCGGCGCTGGGACGCCGAGCGCTTTGACCTGGTGCTGACCGATCTGAACATGCCCATTGTCAATGGCTTTGAACTGGCGCGGTCGTTGCGGGCCGGCGGCTATGCCGGCCCCCTCATCGGCCTGACGTCGAGTTCGGCGGCCGAAGTCGCCCAGCGTGCGCTGGCGGCGGGCATGACCCAGGTGTTGTCCAAGCCGCTGCCGTTCATGGCATTGGCGCAAACCTTGCATGGCATCGCAAAGGAATTGAAGTGAACAGGCTGTCCGATTACAAAGTGCTGGTCCTGGACGATCATGCCTTGCAGTGCATGCAGTTGAAAGACTTGCTGCAAGAAGCCGGCTTTGGCCGCGTGGATACGCTGGAGAGCGCGTCGGACGCGCTGGTGCGGATACGCGACGAGGGCTATCACCTGGTGGTGATGGACGTGAGCATGCCCGGGATGGACGGGGCCCAGTTCATCCACGAACTGGCCCGCCTGAACCTGCGGCCGATCCTGGCGATTGCCACGGCGTGCTCGCGCCGGATCGCCAACAGCATCGGCCTGATGGCCAAGGAAAACGGTTTTGCGATGCTGGGGGCGTTCGTCAAGCCCGTGACGCGCGAGCAGATCGCCGGCCTGGCAGACCGCCTGCGGCACCGCCCGCTTGAAGCGGCGCCCACCCCGCCAGGCGATGAGGACGACGCCAGCAGCCTGCTCGACCGCCAGAGCGTGGTGGCCGCCCTGCGCGACGGCAGCATCCAGGCCTGGTTCCAGCCCAAGAAATCGTTGGCCACGGGCGCCATCGTCGGGGCCGAGGCGCTGGTGCGCTGGCAGCACCGCGGGCTGGGGCTGATGATGCCCGGATCGTTCCTGCGCACCGTGCGCGACTATGGGCTGGACCTGGAGCTGCTGATGCGCATGCTCGAGGACAGCCTGGCGGCCTGCCGCGCCTGGCGTCGCCTTGGGCATCGCATTCCGGTGTCGGTGAATCTGCCGGTCAGCCTGCTGGACCGGCCGCAGTTGCCGGACGAACTGTACGAGCAGGTCACCCATAGCGGCATCCCGGCCGAAGACGTAACATTCGAGCTTCTCGAGGACGACATGACCGTGACGCCCGGCAACTACTATATGGGCGCCAGCCGCTTGCGGTTGAAGGGTTTCGGCCTGTCGCAAGACGACTTCGGCAAGGGATATAGTTCGATGTACAGCCTGATCTCGACCCCATTCACCGAGCTGAAGATAGACCGCGCCTTTGTCCATGGCGCCGCGGGCGACGAGGTCCGCGCGGCCGCGTTGGTGTCGGCCGTGCAACTGGGCCGCCAACTGGGCCTGCAGGTCACGGCGGAAGGCGTGGAAACGCTCGAAGACCTGCAATTCCTGCGCCGCATCGGCTGCGATTGCGTGCAGGGCTTCCTGATCTCGGCGGCGGTCGACCTGGCGGCATTCAATGCCCTGCTGGCCCATGAACCCGGCCACGAGGCGGCGCACGTACCGGGGCTGCCGCAGGCGATACCCTATTAGGCAAGGCTGCCCATGAAACTGGATACGCCGCTCATCAAGGTCATACGCGTGTCGCGCCGGCTCAATATTGCGCTGTTCGGCGTGTTGCCGCTGCTGCTGGTGCTGGGGGGCGTGCTGTATTGGGGCGGGCAGCGCATCCTGCAGCAGGAAGAGGAAAAGCTGCGGATCGACTTCTCGATCCTGACGGGCTATATCCGCGCCCATGAAGCCATCTTGCAGGGCCTGCATGCGCAGGGCCAGAATCCCGACGGCCACCGGCTGGTGTCCGCGACCCCGGTCAGCGAGACCTCCGGCTTCGAGCGGGCGTCATGGGAATTCTTCGATGGCCAGCATGCGATCGCGGCCATGCCTTTTTCGCTGCTGTGCCAAAGCCCGGATGCCTGTCCGGTGGTCAAGGGCGTGTTCACCGGCATCGGCGGCTATATGTCGGATTTCTATTCCACCCGCTGGGCGGCGTCGGTGTATCCGGCGGCGCCGCTGTTCGTCATTTCGCCGGGCCAGCAGCTGAGCCTGAGCGTGCCGGCGATCTCGGCCGTCTCGGGCTACGAGCCCCTGACGCGCTCGGCCTTCCTGTCGGTGGTGGACGCTGTGCAGGCGGCATCGGGCGGCACCGATCCGGACGATCGCGCCATTGGCGACGGCGCCAATGTGACCTGGCTGCGCGACCCGGAACTGCCCAACACCATGATCGCCATGCTGCCGGTGATGCTGCCGCTCAATGCCAGGGACGGCTCGGCGACCCAGCGGCGCAACGTCTATGCCGTGTCTTTGCTCAATCGCAGCCGCGTCAGCGTGGCCGAGCAGGTGTTGAATGTGCCGCTGTACGACCAGTTCTGGCTGCAGCACCAGGACGGCACGGTGCTGATCGGCGACGGTCCGCCGCCGCCCGTGGCGAAAGCCGGGTTTCATGTCACCTCGCAAGGCCTGATCCTGCGCATCGCGGACCGCACCGCAACCTGGACCGCCTACTACCGCGTAGGCTATGGCGGCTTCTTTCGGGCCAACATGTGGCTGCCGGTGGCGGTGCTGCTGATGTTCGGCGTGGGCCTGGCTGCGGGCGCCGGCTATCTGTTCTGGTACAACCGGCGCGTGATCCAGCCCGCCGAGCTGGCGCACCTGGACATGGTCGAAAGCGAGGAATTCAGCCGCACGGTGCTGGATACTGCGCCGGTCGCATTGTGCGTGCTGTCGCGTCCCGAGGGGCGGGTGGTGTTCGGCAATGCGCTGGCGGCGCAATGGCTGGGCATCGGCGTGGGCGAACAGCTGCACGATTCGCCGGACGCCGACAAGCTGCTGCGCCAGGTGCTGGGCGCCACGGGGCCGGGCACGATCGAAACCTTTCGCACGCATGAAGACCGGCCGCTGTTCGTGGCCTTCGCGCCCACGCGCTACAAGAAGCAGGACGTCGTGCTGTGCGCGTTTGCCGATATCAGCGCCCGCGCCGAAATGGAACACACCCTGGCGCAGGCCAAGCAGCAGGCCGACCGCGCCAACGAGGCCAAGTCGACCTTCCTGGCCACGATGAGCCATGAAATCCGCACGCCGCTGTACGGCGTGCTGGGCACGCTGGAAGTGCTGTCCCTGACGCAGCTGGACGACGCGCAGCGCCGCCACGTGGACCGCATCCAGGATTCGTCGGTGATCCTGCAGCAGTTGATCAGCGACATCCTGGACATCACCAAGATCGAATCGGGCCAGCTGGCCCTGGAAATGGACCGTTTCGATCCGCGCGAGCTGGTGCAGGCCTGCGTGGCCTCGTATGCCAGCATGGCCGAGCAGAAGGGGCTGGTGATCTATAGCTGCGTCGATACGGCGGTGCCGGCCAGTCTCATGGGCGACGGCGGGCGCGTCAGGCAGATCCTGAACAACCTGGTCAACAACGCGATCAAGTTCACCGATTCGGGCCATGTGGTGATGCGGCTGCGGGCCGAAGACCTGCCGGGCGGCCGGGTGCGGCTGCACATGCAGGTGGTCGATAGCGGCGTGGGCATCAGCGCGGAAAACCAGGTCCGCCTGTTCGAGCCGTTCTACCAGATCGACAGCGGCTCGCATCTGGTGCGCGGCGCCGGCATCGGCTTGTCGATCTGCGCCCGCCTGGCCGAACTGATGGACAGCAGCATCCAGGTCACCAGCGAACTTGGCCTGGGCAGCAGTTTTTCGTTGGCCATCGACCTGGACGTGGCCGAGGCGCGGCCGGCGCCCGCGCCGCAACTGACCGGCGTGCGTGCCTATGTGCGCAGCTCGCGCAAGGAACTGAGCGAGAACATCTGCCTGTGGCTGACGCACTGGGGCGCGTCCGCGTGCCTGGCGCCGGTGGACGCGCCTCGCGACGACGCGCACGACGGCGTGCTGGTCGACGTGCATATCGCCGGTGACGTGATGGCCGTCATGCCGTGGCCCGGGCCGGTGGTGTCGGCCGGGGGCGGCGATGCGTTGGCCGAAACGCTTTACCAGGCAGACCGGCACGACCTGTTCAGCATCGGCTTCGCGGTCGCGCGGTGCGCGGCCGGCGACGCCGCCATCGCCCGCGAAGCGGCCGTGGTGCGCTATGCGCCCCTGAATCTGCGGGTGCTGGTCGCCGAAGACAATCCGATCAACCAGGTCACCATGCGAGACCAGCTCGAGCAGCTGGGTTGTCAGGTGACGGTGGCGCCCGACGGCGCCGAGGCCCTGGCACAGTGGCACATCGCGCCCTTTGATGTGGTGTTGACCGACGTGAACATGCCCCGAATGAACGGCTACGAGCTGGCGGGCGCCTTGCGCGCACTGGACGCGGCGGTGCCCATCATCGGCGTGACGGCCAATGCCCTGAAAGACGAAGAGACCCGCTGCAAGGCGGCGGGCATGAACCACTGGCTGGTCAAGCCGATCAAGTTGAGCCTGTTGTGGCATCAGTTGCGGGTCTATCGAGGCGGGGCCGACGCGGCCCGGGCAAGCCTGGCCGACAGCAGTCAGTCGCCGGCCGCTTCCTTGCCCACGGCGCCGGCCGTGCCGGCGATACCCGCGAAGTACCGCGAGGTCTTCCTGCAGACCATGGGCCAGGACCTGGCGCGGCTCGAGCGCGCGCTGGCCGCGAGCGATGCGCCGGACCTGCGCAAAGTGCTGCACCGCATGCGGGGCGGCTTCGCGGCGGTGCAGGCGCGCGATCTGCAGCAACTGACGCAACATGCCGAAGACCAACTGGCGGCGGGTGGACTGAATGACGCCACCCGCATGGGCCTGGCTACCCTGACGGCGGCGCTGGGCAAAGCGCTGGCCGAGGTATGACCCCGGCCAGCGTCACCCTGGCGCCTACCAGCGGTAGCTGACATTGAGCATGCCGCCGTAGCCACGCTGGTCGTGGTTGCCGGCCTGGCCGAACACGTGGCCGGACACCTGCACCTGCTTGCCGATGCGGCCTTCCGCGCCCAGCTTCAGTTCCAGCGCGTTGCGGGCGGGCAGGGCCGCCAGCGTGTTCTCGCCCATGCGCACCTTGGGGTTGCCGCCGTTATGCAGCCAATTGGTCTCGAGGAACGGGCGCACCGCCGGCTTGTCGGCCTGGGGCGCGGCGCGCGGATACACGCGCACGCCCACGCGGGAATTCCAGGCGTTGTCGCCGTCGCTACGCATGCGGGTGCCTTGCAGCGTGGCGTCCTTGGCGTCGTAGCGGGTGTAGATCACCTGCGCATTCGGTTCGATCACCAGGGCGTCCAACGCCGTGCCGCCCGCGAAAGGCTGGAGCGCGTAGCCGGTTTCGAGCGAAGCGCTCCAGACGTTTGAGCGGTAGCGGACGGACCCCAGTTCGCTGCTGATCTGGTTGGTGTAGCGGCCATACTGCAGCCAGGTGTCGGCATAGGCGCCCAGGCGGGTGAGATCGTTTTCATAGTAGGTGCCGTAAATGCCCACGGCGTAGCCGGAGACCTTGCCGCGTGCGCGGGCGCGGGTCTGCGCGGTCGTGCCGGGCAGCATCAGCGTGGACACGGCGCGCGAGCGTGCATCGCCGTAGCCGCCCATCAGGCCCGCGTAGGCGGCGCCGTCCTGGCCGACGGCCGCCTTGATCACGTCGCCGCCCAGCTGCACCATGGCGCTGTCGGTATCGACATCGACGCGGCCTTCGGACATGCGCAAGCCGCTGTCGTGGCGGCCCTGCACCCGGGCCCACAGGCCACGGCCGGTCGCGGCCGTCGTGTCGCCATCGGCATAGGCCGGCACACGGTCGTGCAGGCTGTGCGTGAACAGGCGCGTGCTGGCCAGGCGGTTGCCGGCATAGGCGCCGCTTTCAGGCGATACGTTCTTGACGCCATTGCCGGGCAGCACCGGATCGGGCGGCGCAATGGGCGGGGCGGGCGTGCCGGGGTCGATCGGGTCGGTCGGGTCCGTGGGACCCGGCGGCGCCGTGGGCGGCGTGTAGTCGGACGTCAGGTACCAGTCGGGCGCCACGCCGCCATTGCCGCCGCGCACCAGGCTGTAGTCGTAGCCATTGAGTGACACGGTGGCGGCGCTGGCGCGGTAGCCGGTGGACCCGCTGTCCAGGCGGAACGCGTCCGCGGTGGTGGTGCCGCCGTTGACGGTCTCGACGACCCGGATGCCGTATTCGGTCTGGCCGCCGTTGCCGCCCGCGTTGACGATACGCAGCGACGTGTTGCCCGACGTGGTGCCGCCATCGATGACGAGCTTGTCGGTGGGCGAGGCATCGTCACCCAACTGCGTGTTCAGCACCAGGGTGCCGCCGCCGATGTAGTTGTTGACCGTCAGCGTCTTGAAACCCGTGCCGCCCGCCGGCGCCGCAAAGGCGACGGTGCCGCCGTTGTTCAGCGTGCCCAGGCTGGAATCATTGCGCACGGTCCACGCGCTGGCGCTGTCCAGCGTCAGGCTGTTGATGCGGCCGGGGCCGCGCTGCACCAGGGCGCCGGTCAGGGTCGAGCCGTTCTTGAGCGATACGTCCACGGTGCCGCTGTCGGCCAGCACGTCGCCAGTCAGCACGGCGTTGGAGGCGTCCAGGCTGACCTGTTCGCTTTCGATCACGGTCGACACGCCGCCGCTGGTCACGGTGACCGAGCGCGAATGCAGCAACACGCCGCTATCGATATCGCCGCCCGTGCGCGTCGTGATGTTGGAATCCGACACCAGGAAGGTATGGCCGCCGCCCGAGGCAAGCAGGCCCACGCCGTCCTGGGTGCTGATCTGGCTGCCATTGCGCAGGACGACGCTGTTGCTCAGCCCGGACCCGGTCAGGTAGCTCCAGATGCCGTTGGCGCCTGCGCCTTGCATCGTGAATCGGGTGTTGTCCAGCGTGACCGCGGCGCGGTTGCTCATCGACAGGCCGGAGGCGTTGGCGCCGGATGTGTTGACGACGGTGTTGCGCGCCGACAGGCTGGCGCCGGTGCCGCTGGCAAACAGGCCGTAGGCGCTGGCGCCGCGGGTGGTGATGTTGACGTCTTCCAGGGTGACGGCGGCGCCGCCCACGCGGGCCAGCGCGCCGACTGCGCCGTCGCCCTGGGTGTCGATGTCGACCCGGGTGGCCTGGATGGTGGCCGAGCTGCCGTATTCGCGCGAGACATACAGGCCATGGGCGTTGTTGCCCAGGGTCTTGACCGTGCCGTCGGTCAGCGTGACCACGCCGGCGCGGTTGTCGATGCCCACGTGCGACGACGCGATGTCGAAGCGCGTGGCGGTGAAGGCCGTGCCGGTGGACGGCAGCCACACGCCGGTGCCCAGGTAGCCCAGCGCCGAGATGGAGACATTGTCCACGGTGGCAGACGTGTCCTTGGCATTGATGTTGATGCCGTAGCTGACGTCGCCGGTGGACGTCAGCGTGGCGTTGCGGATGTCGGCAACGGCGGCGGGGCCGGTGCCCGAGCTGAGCATGACCGCGGCGCCGCTTGACGTGATGCTGCCGCCGTCCATTTCGAAGCGCCCGCCTTGTACGCTGGCGCCTGCGCCGTTGGCCGCGTTGACCACGGTGCCGCGCAAGGTCACGAGGGAATTCTGGCCATTCACGTTCACACCCGGCGCAAGATTGCCGGTGACGGTGATGGTGCCGCCTTCCATCGCGACGCGGCCGCCGCTGTCGACGTAGGCGCCGCCCGCGTTGTACAGCGATGTGGCGACGGTGACGTCCTTGGCGGTGATGACGGCGTTGGCGCCTTCGGCACGCAGGGCGCTGCTGCCGCTGCCCGACGTGGTGACGCTGCCGCCGTCCAGGTCGACGCGGCCGCCGTTCTGCGCGTAGACGCCATGGGAATACGAGCCCAGCGTGGACACATCGGTTTGCCCGGCGGTGATCAGGCTGCCGGCGCCGATGGCGGCCAGGCCATGGGCGCCCTGGCCGTCGCCCAGCGTCTTGACCGTGCTGCCGGTCAAGGTGACGCTGCCGCCCGCGCTGGCGCGCACGCCCAGGGTGGCCCGGGCGGAAGCCGAGCCGGCGCTGATGGTCACGCCATCGCCGCGCACGGCGTTGCCGGCCACGGAAACGTCGATGGCGGCGCCGGTGCCGGCATGGGTGACGGTGTCGCCGTTGTTCAGCGTGAGCTGGGTGCTGCCGGTGGCGTCATTGACGATGACCTGGCCCAGGTCCGCGGCTGAGGTCGCGGCGGGAAGAACGGGCAGCGTGGCGGCCAGCAGGCCGAGCATGATGGGGTTCAGAGGGGTGCGCATGAAGGGCTCCTTGGCCCTTGGCTTTGGCGCACCCATACACATCAAACAGGACCTGGTCGGAGAACCCCCGCGTCGTTCAAGCGTACTGGCACGTCTCGGACAAAGGCGATGACGTAGCGGTAGCCTTCATGTTGCGTTGCGGCAGGACACTAAAAAACAGGACGATTCTCAAAAGCGCCGCATTGATTTGCAGGACTGGTAAGCGACTGAAAACCAGAAAATTCTCAAACCCGTGACGGCGATTCGATGCCTGCACGAAGCCTCGTCCGCCACCCTGCGGCGCGTTCAGCCCAGCGTGTCCAGCAGGGCGCGTGCCTGCGCCACGACGTCGGCGTCATTGGGCCGGAAGACCCACGGCAGGGCCTGCGCAAGCTGCGCGAAATGGGCGTGGCTGCTGCGCGCGTAGGTGGGGTCGTAGTGACGCTCGATCAGCTCGCGCGCGAGGTCGGTGCGGCGGCCTTCGTCGATCATGCGGTGCCATGCCGCAATGGTGTCGCGGCTGTGCAGGCCCACCAGGCGTTGCAGCTGGGATTTGAACCAATCGGGATGGGCGAACAGCTGGGCGTAGTCCTGTTGCAGAAAGGCCGCACGGTCTGCGCCGCTGGCGGTGACCGCGATGCAGGCGCCCTGATGCATGGCGGCCAACAGTGCGGCCGGCAGCGCCACCGCGCCGATCTTGCGGCTTTCGGCTTCGACGAACACGGGCCGGGTGGGATCCAGCTGACGCAGGCGGGCGGCCAGATGGGTGTCGAAGCCCTTTTGCGTGGGCTGCGCCATGCCGGGCCAGGCGCCGAGCAACGAGCCGCGGTGCGCCGCCAGCGCTTCCAGGTCCAGCGTTTGCGCGCCGGCTTGCGCCAAGGCATCCAGCAGCCGCGTCTTGCCGCTGCCGGTGGGGCCCGTCAGCACGATGAGGCGCAGCGTGGGCGGCAAGGTGTCCAGTAGGTCGAGCGTGGCGCGCCGATAGGTCTTGTAGCCGCCATCGAGCTGCCGCGCACGCCAGCCGATCATGTTGAACATCACCGTCATCGAACCCGACCGCTTGCCGCCGCGCCAGCAGTAGATCAGCGGGCGCCAGCCTTGCGGGCGATCGGCAAAGGTGGTGTCCAGGTGGGCGGCGATGTTGCGCGCGGCCAGCGCAGCCCCCAGGCGGGTCGCGTCGAACGGCGATTGGCGGTACAGCGTGCCCACGCGGGCGCGTTCGTCGTTGCTGAACACCGGCGCATTCATCGCGCCGGGGATGTGGTCGTCGGCGAATTCCAGCGGCGAGCGCACGTCGATGATTTCGTCGAAATCATCCAGTCTGTCCAGGCCGGCGAGCAGGTGTTTCAAGGGGGAGCCATCCAAGGGGGGATGGCGAATTCTCGCATGCGGCGGCCGGCGACGCGTGGCGGTGCGCCCGCGGGCGACGCAATGGGCGTCGTCCGCGGGCGGAGGGGCCTTTACGCGCTGAACGTCAGCGCGTTGGTCAGGTCGCCCATGGGCTGTTGGCCGCGTGCCTTCATGGCGTCGTCGCGGGCCTTCAGGCCGTCAAGCGTGGGCAGGTCGAACAGGCGGGTGGCCAGGCGCAGGATCGAGCCGGTGTCGTAGATGGTGTGATCCACGGTGCCCTTCTTGGCGAAGGGCGACACGACGATGGCCGGAATGCGCGTGCCGGGGCCCCAGCGGTCGCCCTGGGGCGGCGCCACGTGATCCCACCAGCCGCCGTTCTCGTCGACGGTGATGACGACCACCATGTTCTGCCATTGCGCGCTCTTGCGCAGGCTGTCGACGATGTGGGCGATGTGGCGGTCGCCCGAGTCCACATCGGCGTAGCCCGCGTGCATGTTCAGGTTGCCTTGCGGCTTGTAGAACGTCAGCGGGGGCAGCTTGCCGGCTTCGGCGTCGGCCAGGAACTTGTTGGTCGACGACAGGTCGCCCAGGCCGCCGTCGCGCAGGTGCGATGAGCGCGCCGCGGTGCCGGGGCCGGTGGTCTTGAAGTAGTTGAACGGCTGGTGGTGCGCCTGGAAGTTGGGCGACGACGGAAAGCCGGTGTTGGCGGTCGAGTCGACCGCCGCTTGCCAGCCGCCCGCGTACCAGGCCCAGTCCAGGCCCTTGGCGGTCATCAGGTCGCCGATGTTGTTGTGATCCTGCGGCACCATGGTCTGCGGGCTGGTGGCGTCGGCCAGCTCGGGGTGCGTGGCATCGCGCGAGAAGGACGGCCAGTAGGGCGGGGCCATGGTGTTGACGCCGTAGCCGTCCGGGGTCAGCGCGCTGGCGCCGAACTGCGGAATGCCGGTGAGCGCGCTGGCGGGCGAGGTGGGCTTGGGCTGCAGGCGCGGGTCAGTCGGGTCGCTGCTTTGCAGCTGTGCGATCTGGGTGCTGGCCGGCGAGGTCGTGGCGTTGGGGTAGAACGGTGGGCGACCAGCCACCAGGTACTGGTGGTTCAGGAACGAACCGCCGAACGCGCCCTGGAAGAAGTTGTCGCACAGCACGAATTCCTGGGCCAGCTTCCACAGGCGCAGGTTGTAGGCGGAATCGCTGTAGTGGCCCATGACGAGCGCACCCGAGTCGGCCCAGGCGACGAAGCGGTCGTTCTTGCCGCCGTTGATCTGCATCTGGTTCTGGTAGAACACGTGCCAGAGGTCGCGCGTGACCACGCCTTGCGGCAGCGGCTCGCCCTGCGGTCCGCGCAGGTCGAACGGCGCGTTGGCCAGGTTGTTCATGTAGGGCGCGGCCTGGTCGACCTGGTAGGTGACGTGGTTGGCCTGTTGCGAGGTCGGCACCATGCCGCCCCACACGGGCGGCAGCACCGACAGCGGCGTGCCGTCGCGGTCGTTCTGCGTGTAGTCGGCGGCGGTCAGCGCGGACAGCGGCTTTTCCACGCCGGGGAAATTGGCGAACAGGTTGTTGAAGCTGCGGTTCTCGGCAAAGATCACGACCACCGTCTTGACGTTCTTGCGCAACAGCGCAGTGACGTCGGGCGCGGCGGGCGGCGTGGCGGGAGGCGGCGGCGTCGTGGTGCCGTTGTTGTCGTCATCGCTATCGCTGGAACACCCGGCCAGCGCGCCCAGGGTGGCGGCGCTGGCGCCGAGCGCGGCGATGCCGGTCAGGAAGCCCCGGCGGGTGGCGCGGACAGGCGAATCGGCGCCCACGGGGTCAGCGGCCGTCGGCGTCGCGGCAGCCTGCGCGTTCGCGCTCTTTTCTTTTTCAGACATGGTTGTAGACCTTGCGGAGAGGGCGGCGCCCTGTCATTGCGCCACGGGATCGCCGGATGACAGCCGGCATCGTTAACGGCCGCTAGGCTAGAGACGCAAGGTTCTATCGATGTGACGTTCTGCTGTCAGCAAGCTGTACGCCGGGGAGCGCCGCGCAGATTTCCCTTAGACTGGTGGAATTGGTGAAACCCGAGTGAAAGCAATGACCGACAATTCCGCAGCCGAACCGGCGCGCAAGGCGGCGCCGTCCCGCACCAAGCCGCCGGAAGTGCGGCTGGAAGAACTGATGGGCGCGGCCGAAGCACTGTTCCTGGAAAAGGGCGTGGATGCCACCACCATCAGCGAGATCACGGAAGCGGCCGGGGTCGCCAAGGGCACGTTCTACGTCTATTTCCCGTCCAAGCAGGAAATGCTGGCCGCGCTGGCCGAGCGTTATGTCGGCCAGTTCGTGCAGGCGCTGGATGAGGCCATCGGCGCTTGCGCCGACAACGACTGGGTGGGGCGGCTGCGCGCCTGGATCCACGCCAACGTGGCGACGTATCTGCGCACCTATCGGGTGCACGACATTGTCTTCACGCATACCCATCACCATGCGCGCGAAGGCCACACCGAAAACGCCGTGATCCGGCAACTGATCGGCATTCTGCAGGCTGGCATGCAGGCCGGCGCCTGGAAGCTCGACAATCCCCGCATGACGGCGCTGTTGATCTACGCGGGCGTGCACTGTGCGACGGACGATGCCATCCTGGCCAAGCTGCCGGATGCCACGGATTTCGCGGATGGCGTTGCCGATGCGTACTTGCGCATGCTGGGCGTGCCGCTGCAGGGGTGACGAGTCTGGCGGGGCGCGTCGCCTGATCTGGCGCCACTGCCGGTTGGCGATTCGGATCCGCCTGCGTGGGGAGTCAAAGCGGCGCCGTCTGTCGCTGTCATCCGCCCCCGACTTGCACGCTTTGCGAAACAACGCTATGATTCAAGGCTTGCTTTTTCACGCGCCCGTAGCTCAGCTGGATAGAGTACCTGGCTACGAACCAGGGGGTCGTAGGTTCGAATCCTGCCGGGCGCGCCAAAAAACCGCAAAGAAAGTAGTAAAAAACGCAGTAAAAAATGGAAAGGCCTTTGATCTCGAATCGAAGGCCTTTTTGTTTTGCGCGGTAGTTTTATGTGTTGGTTTTGCGTGTTAAGTGCGATCAATGCAGCAATAACCCAGCCAGCAATAACCCATCCCGCGATAACCCATCAAGCTGCGCGGGTTTGCGCCACGGTCTCTTCTTCGCTGTCATCCAGGCCCCAGTTTCCGACGGTGTACCAATCGTCGCCCAATAGTTCGGCGGGATGCATGGTGCGGTCCGAGCCATTGCCACAGGCCAAGGCGTCGGTCGCGCAGTAGCGGTCGCAACCCCAGCAGACGCGCTCGGGGTGTTTGGGATGCAGTGGAAATTTCTTGGCCATGTCAGTCGCTGGGTGAAGGCGTGCGTGCCGTTCAGTCCAGCGTACTGCGGCGTGCCCGCGCGCCATTTGATGTGGCGCAACGCCATGTGGCGCAACCCCGCATGCCGACGCCCGTCGCAGGTCAGGGCCCGGCTGATTTGCGGACCCTTCCTGCTTCATGTTATAAACACGCCTCTTTAGCGCGCCCGTAGCTCAGCTGGATAGAGTACCTGGCTACGAACCAGGGGGTCGTAGGTTCGAATCCTGCCGGGCGCGCCACCTTATTCGAACGGCCTGACGGTTTTCCGTCAGGCCGTTTTGTTTGGTCGAACGACGCGCGTCGTCTTACCAGACCCGGTACGTCTGGCCCGTCTGGGCGCCTTCGACGCTGCGGCTGTACGCCAGCGCCACCCGCTTGGCGGGGGCGGCTTCGAAGCCCGGGAAGTAGGGTCCGTAACCTTCCCAGGACTCCTGCAGCACCGTGGGGCTCACCGAGTTGATGCGTGCGCCCGCCAGTTCGACCGCCGCACCGCGCACAAAACCATCAATGGCCGAGTTGACCGCCGACGCGTTGGCGCCGAAGCGGATCGGTTCGTCGCTGACGATGCCGC
Organism: Achromobacter deleyi; assembly: GCF_902859705.1. GTDB lineage: Bacteria > Pseudomonadota > Gammaproteobacteria > Burkholderiales > Burkholderiaceae_B > Achromobacter > Achromobacter deleyi. The sequence goes on from NZ_CADIJO010000007.1 coordinate 261,819, forward strand.
TGGTCAACGTGATCGAGCCGCCCTGGTTCAGGTAGTGCTGGCCGATCAAGGCCAGGTCGACCTGGCCCAGCAGCTTGTCGTGCAGGCCGATCTTGAATTGTTCAGCGGTCATTTCCGCCAGCGGGCCGAAGTGCAGGGCGCCGGCGGTGGAGACGATGGCGTCCACTTTACCCACCCGTTCGAACAAGGCGCGGATGCTGTCGCTGCGGGTGATGTCCACCTGGTATTGGCCCTGGGTCTTGCCCACGGTGATGATCTCGTGGCGCTGGCCGAGTTCTTGGGCGACCGCGCGGCCGATGGTGCCGCTGGCGCCGATAAGGACGATTTTCATGAGGGTTTCCTGATAAGCCGTGAATGGGGCGCAGCGGACGGTCCGCCAGCGCATGAAAGCATTCTGCCGGTTGCATTCCTATGGAAAAATCCAGGAATGGTTGGAACACTTCACACTCAGGGTGCGTAATTCATGGATCGTCTGCTCAGCATGGAGATCTTCGTGGCGGTGGTCGAGCTGGGCAGCCTGACGGCTGCTGCCGCCCGCCACGAGATGTCGCCCGCCATGGCGGCCAAGCACATCAAGGCGCTCGAGGCGCGGCTGGGCCTGCGCCTGATGAACCGCACCACCCGCCGCCAGAGCCTGACCGAGGCGGGCCAGGCCTACTACGCGCGCAGCAAGGCCATCCTGGCCGACATCCGCGATGCGGAGCAGGGCGCCGAAGCGCTGCGCGTCGCGCCGCGCGGCACGCTGCGGATCACGTCGACGGTGTCATTCGGGTCGGTGGCCCTGGCGCCGGCCGTGGCCGACTACCTGGACCTTTATCCGGATGTGAGCGTCGAGCTGGCATTGAGTGATGTCGTCGAGGACATGGTGGCCTCGCGCTACGACCTGGCCGTGCGCATTGGTGAACCGCAAGACTCCGGCCTGGTGGCGCGGCGCATCGGCAGCTACCAGATGATCATCTGCGCCGCACCGGCCTACCTGGCGCGCCATGGCACCCCGGATACGCCCGCCGACCTGGCGCGCCACCAATGCCTGGACTTTTCCTATTGGGGCCGCCGCACGGGCTGGCGCCTGGCCGACGGCATGGGGGGCGATGCCGACTATCCGCCGACCAGCCGCTTCATTTCCAACAACGGCCAGGCGCTGCGCCAGGCCGCCCTGGCTGGCTTCGGCATCGTGCTGCAACCGGAAATCCTGTTGGCCGACGACGTGCGCGCGGGCAGGCTGACGCCGATCCTGCGGCCCCATTGGCCCGCCGCCCGGCCGATCACGTTGCTGTACGCAAAAGACAGGCAGGCGCTACCCAAGCTCACGACGTTCGTGGATTTCGTCGTGGCCCGTTTCACGGGGAAGTCGGGCGGGCGCGCCCGGGGCGGGTAGGGCTTGCGGGCATCAGCCGCGTCGTCGATCGACCGCCGTCAGGCAGGTGCCGTTCTTGATCAGTTGATAGACCTGCCCGCCCAGCCACGAGACCTTTTCGCCTGAACTGGTGCGGCAGACGCAGTGCGTCTTGGGATCGAAGCGGGACGTGCCCAGCGCCGAATAGGCGTCCGGGTCCGACACGAAGCGCTCGATGCGGTATAGCGTGCCGTCCGGGGCAGTGGCCAGGACGTCGGTCAATCGTCTTGCGGTTCCGAGCATTTGAAATACCTCCGATGCGCGGGCCGTCTTTCACGCGGCGCCAAAGTTGCTCGAACAGTTTCATCAAGCCAGGCGAACAGGTCATGACAACCCTGGCCTGGCGTCAATGAAAGTGCCCTCCTAACGATGAATCATCGAGTTGGTCGGGTGACACGCCCAATGCTTCCGAAATGCGGTCCAGGATGATCTGGCGCGGCCGCGGGCGGGGCCTTTCCAATTCGATGTAAATGGAGTGATCAACGCCCAGTCGAGCGGCCATGTCAGCGGTGCTGATGTTCAGGTGCTCGCGCCAGGCGCGTATCAGGCTCCAATCGTTGCCGGTTTTTAGACTTGCTACAGCTGATGGTACGACGCTTTGCCGCGCAATGGGAGGTTTGTGCGCGGCGGCGGGGCGGCAGGCGTCCCGCAGGGTGTTTCGGGCCTTGGCGCTTTTGCGCGCATCGGCGGGCGGCGGCGCGGCGCCAGGTTCGGCGGTGAAGATCGTGCCGCCGTTGACCTGGCGATAGAGGTTCTCGCCGATCCAGGACAGGGCCTCGCCGTTATCGAGCATGCATTCGCAATCCAGGTGGTAATTGCTGGGAATGCTCTCGAGTTTGGCGATGGTTTCCGTGGTCGTGGCATGGCGCACCACCCGGTGCAAGACACCGTCGGGCGAGCGCACGAACACGTCGGGAAGTCTCCAGGAAAACGGAATGATGATCTCCAGGGCTGCAAGGATTTTGTGCCACTGTATCCCTCTGCGCGTACGGTGGGATGTGGGGTTTCCCCTGCATCGCCAACGTGTCTTCATCGTAGTCCTCTCGCCACCAAACATCTTCACAAATCTTCACGCGGCAACAGGCTGTGCGCGGCCCGTTGCCAGCAAGATTGCGAGTTGTTCGTCAGCGTCCGACCGGGTTTGCCGTCATGTCTTCGCTTGTGATCGACACCTCGCACGTCTTGCCCGCGCCGCGCGTGCGCAGGATTGCCTGGTGGGCCGCGGGAGCCGTGTGCGGCCTGCATGCGTTGCTTGCGTGGTGCTTGTGGCGCGAGGCGGGCGAACGGCCCGCGATGCCCTTGCCGCCGCGGCAGGAAACGGCATTCTTCGTGGACTTGTTGCCGGTCGAACCGGCGCGGCGCGAGGCAACCTTGCCTGAGGCGCTGCCGCCATCGCAGGCGGGGGGATCGCAGGAGCCGGCCGCATCCGGGCAGCCCGGCCGCCCGCCGGAATCGGCCAGGCCTTCGGCGCCCGCCACGCGACCGGCACCTGCAACGCCGCCGCGTCCTGCATCGCGCGCCGCCCCGCAAGCGCCGCAAACGGCGCCGAAGACCTCGACATCGCCGACCGCCACACCGTCAACGGCCAAGCCGGCCTCGGCGCCCACCGGCCCACCCCCACACGATTTCCGCTGGCGGGGCGAAGACGCAGCCGCGCAAGGGGCGCCGCGCGCGCGGGGCGAGGCCCGCGTGGACCTGGCGCCCAAGCCGCGGGCCGAGCCTTCGGCGTTGGCCAAGGGCATCGCCCAAAGCGCCAGGCCGCCTTGCCGTGACGCGCATGCCCATCTGGGCTTGCTGGCCTTGCCGTTCCTATTGGCCGATACCGTGCGCGATGACGGCTGCAAATGGTAGGGCGCGGGGTAGGACACGAGGCAGGACGCAACTCAGAACCCGGCCGCCTCCAGCAGCCGCGGCATCACCTCTGCGGCGGCGCCGCGCAGGTTGTAGTGGGCCTGCCCATCGAGCGACGTCGCGGCCGGATTGACCTGCACCACCGTGGCGCCGGCCCGCAACGCGTGCAGCGGCAATTGCGCGGCGGGGTACACCAGCGCCGACGTGCCGATGCAAAGGAACAGATCACAGTGTTCGGCGGCCGCTTGCGCGGCCTGCCAGGCATCGGTCGGCAAGCTTTCGCCAAACCACACGACCCCGGGCCGTATCGGCGCGCCGCAATGCGCGCATGCCGGCGGCGCGATGGCACGGCCTTCGTCTGCAATGACGTGCGCGTCATCCGCGGGAAACGCCGCGGGGCGCGCACAGCGCGAGCAACGCGGCGCATGCAGGCTGCCGTGCAGATGCACCACCTGGGCGCTGCCCGCACGTTCGTGCAGATTGTCCACGTTCTGCGTGATCAGCGTCAGCGCCGGCACGTGCCCGGCCAACGCCGCGATGGCGTGATGCGCGGCATTGGGCTCGGTGCCATCGACCTGCGCACGACGCCATTCGTACCAGCCCCACACAATATCCGGCTGCGCGGCAAACGCTTCGGGTGTCGCCAGCGCGCTGGCATCAAAACGCGACCACAGTCCCGTGAGCGCATCGCGAAACGTCGCGATGCCGCTTTCGGCCGACACGCCGGCGCCCGTGAAGACGACGACGTTCACCGCCCGCGCCAGCGTGTCGGCCAGTGCGGGCGGAATGGAAAGTGGGGCAGGGGTCATCGCAAAACCATCTCAAGTGAACAGCCCGCTACGCTGCACGCGCCGACAGGGGCCTGTCAAGCCTTGCGCCCTTGCGGTCCGCATCGGGCATTGCCGCCAACGTCCCGAATCATGGATACTGGATAGCCTAATTGGGATTGTTCAACGGCATGGCCCGGACGCGGCCCTGCCCGAATCCGGAGACACCAGCATGTCCGAAGCACCCGCCGGCCTGGACCGGTTGCGCCATTTCATTGCCACCGCCACCCGCCTGGCCACGCCCGCCGGATTGGCGCAATCCGCCGAACTCGAAGCCGAATTCGCCGCGCTCATCCGTCACGACGACTGGCTGCCCGACGCCTGTACCGTGCCCCACCCGCAGTACTACCAGCAATACCTGCTGCATTGCGACCCCCTCGAACGCTTCAGCCTCGTCAGCTTCGTCTGGGGCCCTGGCCAGCAGACGCCCGTGCACGATCACGAAGTCTGGGGCTACGTCGGCATGCTGCGCGGCGCCGAAGTCAACCAGCGCTACACCCGCGCCGCCGACGGCCGCCTGTCCACCCTCGGCGAACCCGACACCCTGCGCCCCGGCGACGTCGAACGCCTGTCGCCGCAAGAAGGCGACATCCACCGCGTCTCCAACGCCTTTGCCGACCAGGTCTCCATCAGCGTGCATATGTACGGCGGCAACATCGGCGCCGTCTCGCGCCACGTCTACGACCCCGCCACCGGCCAGGCCAAACCCTTCGTCTCCGGATATTCCGCAGCCAGCATCCCCAACCTGTGGGACCGCTCCGCCGCCGTGCGCGCCGCGCTGCCCGTCCAGTAAGACCTGTTCGCGGGCCGGCGCCCGTGCTATGTTCGCGTCCTAAATATTGGGAAATACCAGAACAATGGACAAGACACTGCTCAAGGGGCTGATGGTGCTGGAGGCCGTCACCGACGTAGACAACCCGCCCCGCACCATCGATGCGCTCGCGGCCCGCGTCGGCCTCACGCGCAGCAACACCCACCGCACCCTGCAAACCCTCATCCACGCCGGCTACGTCATCAAAGACGAAGACGGCGGCGGCTACCGCGGCGCCGTCCGCCTGTTCGAACTCGCCGCCCGCCAGCTCGGCCAACTCGACATCCGCAAACTCGCCGCGCCCCACATGCGCACCCTGGCCGACCAGACCGGCGAGACCGTGCACCTGTCCGTCCTGGACGGCTTCGACGTCGTCTACGTCGACAAGATCGATAGCCCCCAACCCATCCGCGCCTACTCCATGATCGGCGGCCGCGCCCCCGCCTACGCGGTCGCCACCGGCAAAGCCCTGCTCGCCTACCAGCCCGACGGCTACGTCGAACGCTACGCCGAAAAACTGGCCCGCCACACCCCCGCCACCATCGTCTCCATGCCGCTCCTGAAAGACGAACTGCACAAAGTCGTCCGCGCCGGCTACGCCGTCAACCGCGGCGAATGGCGCGAAGGCGTAGGCGGCCTGGCCGTCACCCTCTTCAACAGCCTGGACCAACCCGTCGCCGCCATCGGCATCTCGGGCCCCCTGGACCGCCTGAGCGCCGCCCGCATGAAACAACTGGCCCCCGACGTCGCCGCCTGCGCCCAATCCATCTCCCAAGGCATGGGCTACCGCCGAGGCTTCCTGGGCCAATAAAAAAGCGGATCAGCGCCAGCCTCAATCCCCACCGCCACACCCCACGCGGTAGTCAACGCACCCACAGCATTCGAAGCTTGATCCTGACCCGGACCGAACAAGCGCAAACCGGCGGCACACCCCCAACGCCAGCGCTTGGCGCCGTCGGCGGGCGTAGGGCGGGGCGTGTAGATGCGCCCGAGGGAATCGGAAGGGAAGGCCGAAGGCCTGTACGACGATGACGACGGGGCAGTCCGGAGCGAAGGCTCCGGACCGCAATCGTAGCCCCGCCCTACGCCCGCCGACGGCGCCAAGCGCGACTTAAGAACCCCACCCCCCCGCGCACCCACACCCCCAAACGCCACAATAAAAAAACTACCGCCCCCCCGACACCCTGACGACCTCCCCCCACCGAGCAACCTCCTGCCTCACCACCAAATCCGTATCCGCAGGCGTACTACCCACCGCATCCGCCCCCAGCTTCAACGCCGCCTCCCGCACCGCAGGCAACGCGGCCGCTCGCTGCATCCCCGCCGACAACCGCTCCACGATCCCCGCAGGCGTCCCTGCCGGCGCCAACAACGCATAAGCCGTCGCCACCGAATATCCCGTCACGCCTTGTTCCATCAGCGTAGGCAGCTCAGGCAGTGCCGTCGCCCGCTTCGCCGTCGTCACCCCCAGCAGCCGGATCTTCCCGCTGGCCACCTGCGGCAGCAACGCCGGCAACGTCTCGAACACCATATCGATCTGCCCCCCCAGCAGATCCGTAATTGCCGGCCCGCTGCCCCGATAAGGCACATGCATCAGCCGCGTTCCCGTCAGCGCCTGGAACAGCTCGCCCGCCATATGCTGCGACGTCCCCGGCCCCGCCGACCCGAACGTCAGCGTTCCCGGCTCGCGCTTGGCCAACGCAATCAATTCCTGCACATTGTTCGCCGCAATCTTGCTGTTCACCGCCAACGCCATCGGCATGCTCGTTGCCATCGATACCCCCACGAACGCCGTGCCGAAGTCATACCCCGGCTTGTCCGGCAGCGCCGCGTGGATCGCATGGCTGCCCAGCGCCCCCATCAGCAGCGTATAGCCGTCGGGCGCCGACTTCGCCACATATTCCGCCCCGATCTCGCCGCCCGCGCCCGCCTTGTTTTCCACCACCACGCTTTGCCCAAGAAAGTCGCCCAGCTGCTGCGCATAGATGCGCGCCGCCGCGTCGGTCGCGCCGCCTGGCGGAAACGGCACCACCATGCGTACGGGCTTGTTCGGCCAGGGCTGTGCCAGCACAGGGGCTGCGACCGTCAGCGACAGCGTGGCTGCCGCCGCAATGCGCCAAAAACGTTTCATCCGAGTCTCCTTGGTGGGGCAGGGCCGTCACGCGTGGCGCGGATGCGCGATGAAACGCCGCGGTCCTTTTATGAATCCTAAATAATAGGATTTGATTTTCAACAAATGGTTTACCAAGAATTCCACACGGTGCTATGCTGGTCAACAATTAAGCACCTTACCTAGGGATTGCTCTAGGAAATTTCGCTAGGTAGCGCCGCCACGTCGGGTAGCATGCCAGGCACCCGGGTGCCGCTATATAATTTTTTTCCAATCCTAAATATTGAATTCTTATAACGAGAGGTCGACATGACTCCTAGCTCGGCATTGGCCGGCGTTACCGTGCTTGAGATCTGCAACGTGGCGGCCGGGCCGTTCTGCGGCATGCTGCTGGCGGACATGGGCGCTGACGTAATCAAGCTTGAAAACCCCGAAGGCGGCGATACCTTGCGCAGCTGGCCGCCGCTTAGCCAGGGCTACAGCGAGAACTTCGCCTCGCTCAACCGCAACAAGCGGTCCGTCACCCTGAACCTGAAAGATCCTGCCGACCTGGCGCTCGCGCGCGAACTGGCCCTGAGCGTCGACGTGCTCATCGAAAACAACCGCCCCGGCGTCATGGACCGCCTGGGCCTGGGCTACGCCGCGCTGCGCGAAGCCAACCCGCGCCTGGTGTATTGCTCGATCTCGGCCTACGGCCAATCCGGCCCGCGCGCGCAGGAGGGCGGCTTCGACCTGACCATCCAGGCCATGAGCGGCCTGATGAGCGTCACCGGCGAAGCCGGCGGCGAACCCGTCAAGTGCGGCGTGCCGGTAGCCGATTTCTCGGCCGGCCTGTATGGCGCCTTTGCCATTGCCTCTGCGCTGCGCGCCGTGCAGGCCAGCGGCCAGGGCACCCACATCGACGTGCCGATGCTGGGCGCCACGCTGGGCATCGCCGCGCTGCAGACGTCCGAGTTCTTCGGCAGCGGCCGCGATCCGGTCAAGCTGGGTTCGGCGCATCCGCGCAACGCGCCCTACCAGGCGTTTCGCTGCAAGGGCGGCTACTTCGGCATGGCGGCCGGCAACAACGCCTTGTGGAAGGGCGTCTGCGTCACCGTAGGTCGCGAAGACCTGCTGGCCGATCCGCGCTTTACCGACACCAGCGCCCGCGCCCGCAACCAGGACGCCCTGCGCGACATTCTCGAAGCTCTCTTCGCCGCCGACGATGCCCCCACCTGGCTGGCGCGTTTTCGCGCCGCCGGCGTGCCCTGCGCGCCCATCAATACCTATTCCGAAGTGCTGGCCGATCCGCAGGTCGAACACATGGGCTGGGTGCAGCCGGTGGACCTGCCCAATGGCGTGCGTACTCGCACCTTCGGCCTGCCGGTGCGCTTTGACGGCCAGACCACCGCGCTGCGGCGTGCGCCGCCCGCGCTGGGCGAGCACAACGACGAAGTCCTGGGCGCGCTGCGCAAGAAAGGGGGGGCGGCATGAGCGCGGCGCTGCGTATCGAGAGCCGCGGCGCGGTGCACGCGCTGACGCTGGCCCGCCCTGAAAAAATGAATGCCCTGTCGGCCGAGCTGGTCGAGGCGTTGATTGCGGCCATGGACGATGCCGCTGCGCAAGGCGCCCAGGTGATCGTGCTGCGCGGCGAAGGCCGTAACTTCAGCGCCGGCTTTGATTTCGGCGACTGGGAAAGCCAGAGCGAAGGCGACCTGCTGCTGCGCTTCGTGCGCATCGAAACCTTGCTGCAGCGCGTGGCGGCCTCGCCTTGCCTGACGGTGGGCCTGGCGCACGGGCGCAACTTCGGCGCGGGCGTGGACCTGTTCGGCGCCTGCAAATGGCGCGTCAGCGCGCCCGACGCCAGCTTTCGCATGCCGGGCCTGAAATTCGGGCTGGTGCTGGGCACGCGCCGCTTTGGCGCACTGGTCGGCGCCGATCGCGCGCGCGCGATCCTGGAGCAGGCCAGCACCTTCAGCGCCGACGAAGCGCTGCGCGATGGCTTTGCCAGCCGCCTGGCGGCGCAGGACGAATGGCCCGAGGTCGAGCGCGAGGCCGAAGACACGGCCAAGGCGCTTACCGCTGCCAGCCGCACGCAACTGTACGCCGCGCTGTCGGCCGAGCAGCCCGACACCGACCTGGCCCGGTTGGTGCGGTCCGCGGCCGAGCCGGGCCTGAAGGCGCGGCTCGCGGCCTACCTGCAGGCGCGTTAGCGAGCCAGCCAGCAAGCCCCCGGCGCCACCATAAAAAATTCGAGGAGACAGCATGGGTTCGGGATTCAACCAGAAAGACAAGCAGCGCACGCTGGCGGAGCTGGCGGCGCTGGTGCCGGACGGGGCGTCCATTGCCCTGGGCGGCAGCTTCCTGCACCGCGGGCCGTTCGCGTTCGTGCGTGAGCTGATCCGCCAGGGACGGCGGGACCTGGAACTGGTCAAGCAGTCGCCCGGCTACGACGTGGACATCCTGTGCCGCGCCGGGGCGCTGAAGAAAGTACGGGCGGGCATCGTGGCCATGGAAGGCAATTTCGGCCTGGCGCCCTGGTATCGCAAGGCGATCGAGCAGGGCGAGGTCGAACTCGAAGAGCACGCCTGCGCCAGCCTGACCGCGGGGCTGCGGGCGGCGGCCTTTGGCGTGCCGTTCCAGCCTTGCGGCGGCCTGCATGGCAGCGACCTGCCGCAGCTCAATGGCTGGCACTGCCTGGACGACCCCTACGGCAGCGGCCAGAAGACCTGGGTGGTGCCGGCGGTGCGGCCGGACTTCGCGGTGATCCAGGCGTCTGAGGTGGATGCGCTGGGCAACGTGCGCGTGCATGGCACCGCGCACTGGGACCGCATCATGTCGCGCGCCGCGGGCAGTGTGCTGGTGGTGGCCGAAAAGCTCGTGGACAGCGCCGTGTTCGAAGCGCAGCCCGAGGCCACGCTGGTGCCGTACTTCATGGTGCAGGCGTTTACGGTGCTGCCGCGTTCGGCGTGGCCGGGCTCTTGTTGGCCGGACTACGCCATCGATTATCCGGCAGTGCAAGCCTACATGGACAAACAGGGCGACCTGGCGGCCCACCTGGCCGCGGCGCCTGAAGCGGGAGCGGCACATGGCTGAGCAATGGTCTGGTTTTTCGTATGTGGTGACGAACCTGGCGCGCTTCATCCGCCCCGACGAGATCACCTTCAGCGGCGTCAATTCCACGATGCCGATGCTGGCCTGCCTGCTGGCCAAGCGCGCCTACGACTGGGACTTCGTCTACATCAACGTCGCGGGCGGCGTGAACCCGCGGCCGTCGCACATTCCGCTGTCGAGCTCCGATCCGGTGCTGGCGGAACATACCGCGTCGATCTTCGCCAATGAAGATTTCTACGACCTGTGCACGCGTGGCCGCATGGACCTGACGTTTCTGGGCGCGGCGCAGATCGACGGCGCCGGCTGCGCCAACAATTCATCCATTGGCGACTGGCATGCACCCAAGGTGCGTCTGCCCGGCGGGGGCGGCGGCGCAGTGATGCTGCCGACCGCGCGGCGGGCCTGCACCTGGCGCACCGAGCATTCGCGCCGCGCCTTTGTCGAGAAGCTGGACTTCATGACGTCGTGGGGGGGATTTCACGGCGTGGTGACGCCGATCGCGGTGTTCGTCAAACGCGACGGCCGGCTGGCGTTGCAGTCGTGGCATCCCGAATCCAGCCTGTCGGAAGTGCGGGAGCGCACCGGGTTCGTGTTCGACGCGACCGGCGCCGAGCCCACGCCGCCGCCGACCGAGGCCGAGGCCCGCGCGCTGCGCGAGCTGGATGCCGACGGCCAATTCGAACGCGACGCGGCGGTGGCGCTGCGCTGAAGCGGGGCGCCCGGCGTCGTGGCTTGCGGCGGCGCCAGGCCTCACTGAAAGGAACGTTGATGCTGAGCGATACCGACACCACCGTGACGGCAGCCGGCGCGCGCCTGTGGGCGCAGCCTGACTGGGCAACGCGCCCCGCCATCCTGGCGGCCGACGATGTGCTGACCTACGGCGAACTGCACCGGCGGGTCGGCGTGGCTGCCGCGGCCTTGCAGGCCGCAGGCGTGCAGCCTGGGGACTATGTCGCGGTGGCGATGGAACGGTCGCCCGCCCAACTGGTGGCGATACTCGGCGTGATGGCGGCAGGGGCTTGTCCCTGCCCGCTGGAGCCGCGCCTGGCGCACGCCGAAACCGCGCGCCGCGTGGCGGCGGTGGGGCTGGCGTGGATGCTGTTCGATGACGGCCATGCCGCGACCGCGCAGGCCTGCGGCCTGGCGTCAGCGCGGTGCTTGCCGGCGCGGGAACTGGCGCGTGGCGATTCCGCCTGGCCGCGCCTGCCGCGCGGTGCGCGCGACCCGGGGCTGTTGCTGTTCACTTCGGGCAGCACCGGCCACCCCAAGGGCGTGCTGCTCAGCCACGGCGGCCTGATGAACAACGCGCGCGGCGTGCTGGCGCATACGGGGCTGACGCCGGCTGACCGCTTGCTGCATGTGATGCCGCTGCACCACACCAACGCGCTGAACAACCAGGTGTTCGCGCCCTTGCTGGCCGGGGCCTGCGTGGTCCTGGACGGGCGTTTTCGGGCCGAGGACATGCCGGCCTTGCTGCGCACGTGGCGGCCCACGGTCATCACGGGCGTGCCCACCATGTATGCCCGCATGCTGGACCTGGCGTTCGAGCCGGACAGCCTGGCCGGATTGCGTTTCGCGCGTTGCGGCTCGGCGCCCATTACCGAGGCGCTGCACCGGCGCATCGAGGCGTTCCTGGGGTGTCCGCTGATCGTGTCGTACGGGTTGTCGGAAGCCACCTGCACGTCCACCATGAACCCGCCGGATGCGCGCCGCGTGGGGACGGTGGGCACCGTGCTGGCGGGCCAGCGCGTGACGCTGCGCCTGCCGGATGGGCGCGAAGCGCCGGCCGGGGGCGAAGGGGAGATCTGCATCGAAGGCGATAGCCTGATGCTGGGCTACCTGGGCCTGGAAGCCGGGCCGGCCGGGCAGGCGCCCGCGCGGCTGGCGACGGGTGACCTGGGCCGGTTCGATGCCGAGGGCTACCTCACCATCACCGGCCGCATCAAGGACGTGATCATCCGGGGCGGCGAGAATATTTCGCCCGCGCTGATCGAAGGCGTGGTGACGGCGATGCCCGGCGTGGCCGCCTGCTGCGTGGTCGGCGCGCCGGATGAGGACCTGGGCGAGGTGCCGGTGGCCTTCGTGCAGCGGGCGGGGGCCGTGGACGCACCGCAAGACGCCGCCGTGCGCGCCGAAGTCCTGGCGCGATTGGGCCGCATTTACGTGCCCAAGGACGTGTGGTGGGTGGACCGGCTGCCCGAGAATGCGGTGGGCAAGGTGGATCGCAAGGCGCTGGCCCGGCAGGTGGCGGGGCAGGTCGGGCGCGCCTGAACGGCGGGCCTTGTCAGCGCGGCGAGGAATCGGCGCGCAGTCGCGCCAGTTCGGCGGAAAGCTCGGCCACCAGGGCTTCGGCGCGGGCCAGCGGGTCGGGCGTTGCGCCAGGCGTCGGGGGGGCGGCTGACCCCGCATGGGCGGCCCCTGCATGGGCGGCCCCCGCATGGGAGGCCCCCGCATGGATGGACCCGATAGGGCCGGCCCCTTCCTGCAACCGCGGTTGTACGCTTTCGTGGGCCACGCTCACGTCCACGTCGAACACCAGTTTTTCGGCCCGATGCCAGGTGGTGAACCATTCCAGCGGCTGGCCGTGCTGGTCCATGCCCTGGCCTTCCAGCATCAGCAGCGGCGTGCCGGATTGGGTGTCCAGCAGCTTGGCCAAGGTCGCGTCGGCGGCGACGGCGCGGATCTGGTTGCGGCCCGCGCCGGGGCGCAGGCCGAAGCGCTGGGTCAGCACACCATGCAGCGAGGCATCGGCCAGGTCTTGTCCGCGCAGGCCGGGCACGGCGGCGGCGGGCAGCCAGGTGCGCACATAGGCCAGCGGCGCCTCGGCCACGTGGCGCAGCCGTTCCAGCAGCAGCAGGTCGGCCGTGCCGAAGAAATCGGCCACGGCCTGGGGCGGTTCAGCCGCGCCGAACGCCAGCACGCGGGTCTTGAGCGCCACGCCGGACTGGGCGAATTGCTCGTAGAGGCCGGTGGACCGCTGCACCAGCCGGCGATGTTCCTGCGGCGCCGCCACCACGGCGGGGCGGCCCGCTTCGCGCTGGATCAGGCCTTCGGCCGCCAGCGCCGACAACGCTTGCCGCACCACGCTGCGCGCCACGCCAAAACGCTCGCACAAGGCGGCCTCGCTGGGCAGCAGGGCGCCGGCATCGAGCTTGCGGGTGCGGATGTCGCCGCGCAGCAGCGCGGCCATCTGGGCATGCAGCGGCACCTCGCCCGAGCGGTCGAGCGTGGGCAAATCGTCAGCGGTGGCGGGCGCCATGGAATCAACCTCCTGTTTGAGCCCGCGCAGTTTCCCATACATGCGTCCAGCCCGGGGCCAGATGCGCGGCGCGCTCGGCGGCCAGGATCAGACTGTCTTCGCGGGCAATGCCCTGGCCGGCGATGTCGAACGCAGTGCCGTGGTCCACGGACACGCGCACCACGGGCAGGCCGACGGTGATGTTAACGCCGTCATCGCCATACACGGCCTTGAAGGGCGCATGGCCCTGGTCGTGGTAACAGGCGATCACGAACTGCCATTTGCCGCGCACGGCCTGCGGGAACAGGGCGTCGGCCGGAATCGGGCCGGCGGCCAGGATGCCGGCGGCGTTGGCTTCGGCCACGGCGGGGGCCAGGATGTCGGCGTCTTCGCTGCCGAAGATGCCGTTTTCACCGGCGTGCGGGTTCAGGCCGGAGACGGCCACGGGCTGGTCGCCGCGCCCCAGGGCCTTGGCGAACGAACCGGCCAGGCGCAGCACCGCGCGCATGCGGGCCGGCGTCAGGTCGTCGATGGCCTGGCGCAGCGATACGTGCGTGGTGGCGTGGAAGATGTAGAGGTCGCCGGCCGACAGCACCAGCGAGAAGGTCTTGACGCCGAATTCATGGGCCAGCAGCTCGGTGTGGCCCGGCCACTTGTGGCCGGCGGCGTGCATGGCCGCCTTGTTCAGCGGCGCGGTGACGATGCCGTCGACCTCGCCGGCCCGCGCCAGCGCGCAGGCGGTGGTGACAAAGCGCACCGAACCGTCTCCGGCCGCGGCGCTGATCTCGCCCAGCTTCACGTCGGCCAGTGACGGGCCGGCTTGCAGCACTTCGATCGTGCCCGGCGTGTTGGTGGCGTCCGCGGGGCGTTCCACGCGGCGCACGATGGCGGGGTCACCGCCCAGGCGGCGCACGGCGTTGGCCATGACGTCCACGTCGCCGACCACCACCAGGCGTGCCTTTTGGCGCAGCTCGTCGTGGCCCATCAGCATCTTGGCCGTGATCTCGGGCCCGATGCCCGCCACGTCGCCCAGGGTCACTGCCAGCAGCGGCGGATTGCGGGGAGGGGTTTGTGTCATCGCGAAAATCTCCTGTCGCGGATCGCGCGGACGGCGCGAACCAGTACGTCTTCGGTGCCAAAGCCGCCGGCCTTGGTCACCACGGGCAGGCCCGCGGCCGTGCCCCCGGTCAGCGTGCCCAGGGGCACGCCGCCCATTACTTCATCCACCAGGGCGATGCCGCTGGCGCCCAGCGCCAGCAACACCTGGCGGGCGCCGTCGCCGCCGGTGGCGACCACGCCCGCGGCGCGCGAGGCGCCGATGGCCTGCGCGGCCAGCGAGCCCAGGCGCTCGGCCACGGTTTCGGAATCGAGCCCGTCGCGCTGGCCTTCAGGGGCCAGCAGCAACAGGGTGCCGGCTTCGCGCGCGCCGTCCTTGGCGTGGGCGTCCAGCAGCGGTTGGCTCCAGGCCTGCCAGGCGGCGTCGTCGGCAAGCGCCGCCAGGCCGGGCGCCCAGGTGTGG
>NZ_CADIJO010000008.1 GCF_902859705.1 Achromobacter deleyi
CGGGCCGTGGCGCCGGTGGCGGCGCCGTCCAGGCCGGCGAAGCGGGCGCGGCGTTTTCAACGGGCGGCGCGGGTTCGGCGCGGAACGCAAACGCCCGCGCCATCGGCACCGCGGGCAAGCGCCGCGCCGTCAGCAGGCTGGTTTCGGCCGGCCCGACGAACAGGATGCCGTCGCGCCGGGCAAAACGGCGCAGCACCGCCACGGCGCGTTCCTGCGTGGCGGCGTCGAAATAGATCAGCAGGTTGCGGCAGAACACGAAATCGTAGGGCACCGTGTGCTGCAGCAGGTGGGCATCGAACAGGTTGCCCGCCAGGAAGCGCACGCGCCCCATGACATGGGCGGCCAATTGGTGGCCGTCGGCGGTTTCGGTGAAATAGCGGTCGCGGTACGACAGGTCGTCGCCCCGGAACGAATTGCGCCCATAGCGCCCGCCCCGGGCAAACTCGACCATGCGTTCGCTGATGTCCACCGCATCGACCTGGAAACGCGCGGCCGGCACGCCGGCATCGAGCAGCGCCATGGCGATGGAATACGGCTCTTCGCCGCTGGAACAGGGCACGCTCAGTACGCGCAGCACCCTTGCGTCCGAAGGCGCGCCGGCCGCCATTGCTGCCGGAACGGACGCCGCCAGCGCGGCCGCCGCAGCCTGGGCCGCTGACGCCGCGCCCCCCGTCCCGAACAGCCGCTCGCGCGCCAGCGTCGCCATCGCGGCCTGCGATTCCGGATAGCGGAAGAACCAGGTCTCCGGCACGATCACGGCCTCGATCAGCTGCTGCATCTCGGCCGGCGAGGTCTGCACTCGCATCAGGTAGTCCTGCTCGTCGTCCGTGCCCACGGCCTGCATGCGCAGGCGCACCGCGCGCTCAACGGCCGCCTTGCCGATCGAGCCGCTGTCCAGCCCCATCTTGCGCTTGAGCACCACGCTGAAATCGTCGACCAGCATCATGGCTGGGCTCCGGCCCGCGCCGCATCGGCGGGAAACAGCAACGCGCGCACCGGCTCGGGCAACAGGTCCGCCACCCTCACGGCCTGCACCATGCCGCGCGCATCGCTCAACACCGGCCCCAGATAGCGCGCGGCCGGCGTATCCAGCCCGGCGGGCTGGAACGCGGCCGGATCATAGTGCACGGTTTCGGTCGCCTGCTCCAGGATCAGCCCCAACAGGCGCGCCTCGCCCTGGCCGTCGGGCCGGTAGCGCACCAGCGCCAGCCGGGTGCTGGTCACCATCACCGCGTCGCCCGCGCCCGCCAAGGCGCTCAGGTCGATGGCCGGCACGGCCGCGCCGCGGCAATCGAACATGCCGGCCACCCAGGGCGGCGTGCCGGGCACCTGCTTGAACGCGCGCATGCCCAGCACCTCGACCACGTCGGCCGCATCCAGCGCATAGCGGTCCGCGCCGATGCGAAACAGCAGGTACAAGCGGCGCCGGGCGCCGGCATGGCCGGCCGCCGCGGGCGGGATCGGAGCAAGGTCGGGCATGGCCGCCTCAGACCTTGAAGCGCGATACGCCGCTGCGCAGGTCGTTGGCCACCAGCGTCAATTCCTCGATCGCCAGGCTGGACTGGCGCAGCGATTCCACCGTCTGCTGGGCGGCGTCGCTCAGTTGCTGCAACGCCTGGTTGATCTGTTCGGCGCCGGTCGCCTGCGCCTGCATGCCTTCATTGACCATCTGCACCCGCGGCGCCAGCGTCTGCACCTGCTGGATGATCTGCGACAGCTGGTCGCCCACCTGCTGCATGTCGGCCATACCGCGGCGCACTTCTTCCGAGAACTTGTCCATGCCCATCACGCCGGCCGACACCGACGACTGGATCTCGCGCACCATCTGTTCGATGTCGTAGGTGGCCACGGCCGTCTGGTCCGCCAGGCGGCGGATCTCGGTCGCCACCACCACAAAGCCGCGGCCGTACTCGCCGGCCTTCTCGGCTTCGATGGCCGCGTTCAGCGACAGCAGGTTGGTCTGGTCAGCCACCTTCGTGATGGTAGTGACCACTTGCGTGATATTGCCGGCCTTCTCGTTCAGGATGGCGAGCTTGGCGTTGACCGAGCCGGCCGCGCCGACCACATTGCGCATCGTGTCTTCCATGCGCGCCAGGCCAACCTGGCCGCTGCCGGCCAGCGAGGCCGTCTGCTCGGCGGCGCTGGACACTTCCGTCATGGTGCGCACCAGTTCGCGCGAGGTCGCCGAGATCTCACGCGAAGTCGCGCCGATCTCGGTGGTGGTCGCCGCCACTTCCGACGCCGTGGCCTGTTGCTGCTTGGACGTCGCCGCGATTTCCGTCACCGACGTGGCCACCTGCACGGCCGACCGCTGGGTCTTGCCGACCAGCCCGGTCAGCTCGTCCACCATGCCATTGAAGCCGCCTTCGATGGCGTTGAATTCGTCTTTGCGGGCCAGCGTCAGGCGGCGCGTCAGGTCGCCGCCGCCGGTGGCTTCCAGCGTCTTGACGATGGCGCTCATGGGGTTGACGATGGCGCGCAGCAGCAGAATGCCGCAGATGATCGCGGCCACGACGGCCAGCCCCAGCGACACCAGCATGCCGACCTCGGCCTTGTCCACGGCCTTCTGGATGCTGATCGCGGACTCGTCGGCCTGCAGCTTGTTGGCCGCCACCATCTGGGCCAGCACATCGCGGCCGAGATAGAACGCCGGGCGCAGGTCGGACTTGATCTTGGCCTGCGCGCGCACCGGGTCGTTCTGCATCGCCGGGTCCAGGATTTCGGCGCGGATGCGCATGTAGGTCTGCAGCGCCTTTTCAAACTCGTTGAACATGCGCTCGTCGTCGCCGCGCACGACCGTGCGGCGGTACTGCTCGATATTTTCTTGCAGCTGCTGATCGTTCTTGGGCAGCGCGGCCAGGCCGGCGCGGCGTTCCTGGTCGGTGTCGCTATTGAACGCATCCTGCACCGCCACGAAGCCGGCAAACCACGACGAGCGGATCGAGGTGCTGTAGTAGATGCCCGGCACGGCATCGGTGTTGATCGACTTGGCCTCGGCCTCGACCTGCAGCAGCCGTTGGTAGTCGACCACCACCATCAGCGCCATGATGGCCAGGATGACCAGGAAGCTGGCGATGATGCGTTCGCGTAGTGTCAGATTCTTCATACCAGGACCTTTGTGCAGTATCGGCTCGCCAACGCCCGGGTCGGCGCGGTCGATGCTGGCGGCGCACGTTGTCGGCGCGCCGGCCGCCCGTTCATGACGGGATGTGGGAATAATCAACAATTATTGCAAAGGCGCGGCCAGTCAGCCACGAAAAAACAGGGAAAACCCCGCCATCTTGGCGCGGTTCGTCGGAAAAAAGCAAAGCCCTCTTACAAGGGCTTGTCTTTTACTGTGACAACGCGTACCCGGCGCCTGGCAATTGGCGTCGGGCTGTACGCGTGAAACTTCCCGCGAAAAAACTTGAGTCCGGGGCCCGAGCCGAGCCGCTGGCGCCTGGCCAAGCGCTGTCAGAGCAGCCAGTTTTCCAGCGCCAGGCCGCGGATACGCGCGAATTCACGAGTATTGCCGGTCACCAGCGTCAGGCCCAGCGCGCGGGCGTGAGCGCCGATCAGCAGGTCGTTGCCGCCGAGGGTGTGCCCGGCCGCTTCCAGTTCGGCGCGGATGCCGCCGTATTCAGTGTCGACCGGCGCATCCACGGGCAGGATGGGAATCGTGTCCAGCAAGCGCTCGACGCGCGCCTGCAACCGGGCAGACCCTTTGCGGGCGCAGCCATAGCGCAATTCGGCTGCCACGATGACGCTGGTGCACAGGTCATGGTGGCCGACCCGGGCGACGTGCCGGGCCGCCCGCCCGTCGGGCTCGCGCAAGAGCGCGCTGATGATGTCGGTATCCAGCAGATAGCCGCTCACAGCGAGTCCACGGGGCGAGGCGGTGTGTCGTCGATCTCTGGCAGTTGATCGTCCGGCCCCAGCGGCGCTTCCTGGCGCCACTGCGCCAGCAGTTCCACGAGGTTGGTCGGCCCCGCCAACGGTTCAAGGATGAGCCGCGCGCCATCGCGCCGGATCAGCACGCGATCGCCTGGCAATTCGAATTCAGCCGGGATGCGCACCGCCTGGCTGCGGTTGTTGCGAAACAGCTTGGCCTCGCGGGGCCGGGAGGCCGGTTTGGGAATCGCCATGGCATTGCTCGCCCTGAGGTTACATATGCCAAAGTGTATATGCCTACTGCCTACTCCCACAACCCTTGCGGCGATCGCTCGCCCACCCAGTCGCGCACTTGCTCATAGGCGTGCGCCAGCCGCAGCACCGCCAGGTCGCCGCGCGGCGGACCGATCAGTTGCATGCCCATGGGCAGCCCGGCCGCGCCAAAGCCCACCGGCACGCTGATCACCGGGCAGCCGGCCAGCGTCCAGGGCGTCACGGTTTCCATCCAGCGGTGATAGGTGTCCATGCTGCGCCCGGCAATTTCCTTGGGCCAGTCCAGTTGCGCGTCGAACGGAAACACCTGGGCCGTGGGCACCGCCAGGAAATCGACATCCTGGAACATGGCCAGCACCGTCTGGTACCAGGCACTGCGTTCTTCGGTGGCCTGGAACACCTGGTGCGCCGTCATGCCGTCCAGGCCTTCGACTTCCCAGATCAGCGCGGGCTTGACCAGCTTGCGCGTCTCGGGATCGCGCACCAGGCCGTGAAACTGCCCGCCCACCATCAGGTGGCGATGCGCCAGCCAGATGCGCCACAGCCGCGCCGGGTCGAACGGCACGCGGTAAGCGTCGACCTCGCAGCCCACGGCTTGCAGGCCAGACAACGCCTGTTCGCACAGTCCAAGAATGCCCGGCTCCATCGGCAGATAGCCGTTCCAGTCGCCCAGCCAGCCGATGCGCGTGCCGCGCAGGTCGGCATCCAGCGGCTGCGCGAACACGGCCGGATCGTCGCCCAGCGACAGCGGCACCCGCGCATCGGGTCCGGCCATCACCGACAGCATGCGCGCCACATCACGCGGCGTGCGGCCCATGGGGCCTTCATAAGACAGCTGCTTGAGGAACACCTCGTTGGACGGCCCGTAAGGCACGCGCCCGGCCGACGGCCGCATGCCGTAGACGTTGCAGAACGCCGCCGGGTTGCGCAGTGATCCACCGAAATCGCTGCCATCGGCCACCGGCAGCAGGCGCGCGGCCAGGGCCGCCGCCGCGCCGCCGCTGCTGCCGCCGGCCGTGCGGGACCGGTCGTAGGGATTGAGGGTGGTGCCATAGACCTGGTTGTAGGTGTGCGACCCCAGGCCGAATTCCGGCACATTGCTGCGGCCGATGAATATCGCGCCCGCCGCGCGCATGCGTTCGACCAGAATGGAGTCATGCGGCGACACATGGTCTTTGTAGACCAGCGACCCCATCGACGTGACCATGCCGCGCACGGCGGTCAGGTCCTTGGGCGCCTGCGGCAGGCCATGCAGCCAGCCCAGCCACTGCCCCGCCGCCAGCTGTGCGTCGCGCTCGTCGGCTTCACGCAGCAGCTCGTCGGCATCGCGCCGCGCCACGATGGCGTTCAGCTGCGGGTTGACCGCGTCGATGTGCTGCAGATAGGCCGACATGACCTCGCGGCAAGACACCCGGCGCTGACGGATCGCGTCCGACAGCGCATGTGCGGGCATGGCGACGATATCGTTCAATCGGCCCAGGGGCGCGGTCGGGGGGGTGCGGTGTTGCATCGTTGTCTCCTCTTGGGGCGGCTGTTGCGCCGGCTGTCTGGCCTGCTGTGCGGCTTGGGATCAGGCTAGTGATCGGGCCGCTATTGGCACGCCGACAATACTACGCCGTGTCGCGGGGTGCGCAGGCACCAAGTGGGACATTCCGGCGTCACCGCGCCGGACGGCCACACAGGCCACGCACGGAATCAGACGGACGGACGGGCAAACACCAGCAGCGTGGACGTCGCCGACGCCAGCAAGCGCCCCTGCGCATCGGTCAGCTTGGCTTCGGCATACGCCACCCGCTGGCCGAACGACAGCACCCGGCCCTCGGCCCGCAACAAGCCGCTGTGGCGCGTGATGGCCTTGTGATAGGCCACCTTCAGTTCCAGTGTGGTGTAGGCCTGTTCGGCCGACAGGCGCGAATGTACTGCGCAGCCGCAGGCCGAATCCAGCAAGGTGGCGGCATAGCCGCCGTGCACCGTGCCGATGGGGTTGTAGGCGTGCGGGCCGGGCGTACCGGCAAACACCGCCAGGCCTTCCTCGGCCTCGACGAAATCGAAATCCAGCGACACCAGAATGCCCGGCTTGCGGCCCGAGGCCAACAGGGCGCGCAATTGCTCCAGGCCGCTCAAGCCGGCCCCGGTCTGGTCGACCAGGCTGGGCTCGCGTTGCAAGGCGGAGGAAGCGCGGACGGACGGGGTGGAATCGGAAGTCATGCGAAGGGCTCCGGAAGGGGATGGGAACGGGCCGGGCGGCGCCGCGACGCACACGACCCCGGCACCCGCTGAACATGTTCACGATCCTAATATGACGATCATCATATGGCAAGCATTCCGGGGCGCCGGCCTGCCCCGGCAGAGTCCGCCCCCTATCCTGCCCATGCCCGTGTCGAGCCGGTCAGCGTCCCGTCTTGCCCGTACCGATCAGATCAATCAGCCCATCCGACAGCGTGCCCCGCCAACTCAGGTAGTCGTGCCCGCCCGCCACTTCCTCGTGGGTGACCCGATAGCCCTTGGCCTGCAGCACGTCGCGCAGATGGCGGTTGGTTTCAACGATGCCCGGCTGGCCCGCGCGACCCATCTCGAACAGTCCGGCCACCAGGTAGAAGCGCACCGGCAGCGTGCGCCGCGCGGCAAACTGGCGCGTCAGCCATTGGTCTTCCTGGCCCGGCTGGCCCCACCAGTACGAACCCGACTGGCTCAACACGTTGCCGAACACCTCGGGATGGCGCAGCGCCGCGTAAGACGACGCCAGGCCGCCGTAGCTGGACCCGCCGATGACCGTGCGCGCGGCCGGCGCAGCAATGCCCTGCCGGGCCGCCCACGGCATCAGCTCGCGTGCCAGGAAGTCGGCGAAATCGGGATTCGGCGGTAGCTCGGCCGCACGCGAATCGGCCGTGGGGTTCGAGATCAGCACCGCGGCCGTCGGCGGAATCACGCCCGCGGCGATCATGTTGTCCAGAATCGTCGGGGTGGGCACGCGGCTGAGGTAAGGACCGGCATCGAACAGCACCAGCACGTGGTTGTCGGCCCCGCCCGGACGCCAGCCGGCCGGGCGATACAGCTGGATATCCCGGGTGTTGCCCAGGATGGCGCTGGCCAGCACGTGGGTTTGCACCGTACCCGGCTCGACGCCCGCGCGCGGCGCCACCCAGGGCTGGGCCGGCGCCTCGGCCAGTTCCAGCACCGACGAGTACTGGAACGCATCGATGCCACGTTCGGGATAAGCCTTGGGATTCAAGGGGTCGGCCTGGGCCGTGGCCAGGATGGCGCGGCGCCGGGCGGTATCGGACGCCGGCAGCTCGGGCACGTCGGGCGCCATCTTGTAGGACAGCCGCGCCGACCGGGGCAGCACGAAGCTCTTGTACCAGACGTCGGACGCGCCCAGCCGCTGCAATTGGGCATGGTCGGAAGACGGGCTGCCGAACAGCCGCACGTTGCGCTCGGCGCCGCGCCACAGGAAGGTCACGCGGTCGTGCGTGGCATCCACCGGTTCCACCAGCGGCGCACCGCGCTCGGCGACCTCGCGCCAGAATGCATCGGTGCTGCCGCCCTGCGCCAGCGTGCCCGCCAAGGCCGCCAACCGCGGGCTGTCGATGACGGGTGCGGGCGCGCGCTGCGCCGCCAGCGGCACGCGTTCGGCCACCGTCCAGCGGTAGGCGCCCTGCCCGGCCGCGCGCACGATGTAGCGGCCATCGGCCGGCGCCACCAGCATCAGTCCGCCGGCGGGACGCTCATCGTCGCTCAGCCGACGCACATGACGGCCGTCGGCGTCCAGCAGGTCCAACGTGACGCCGCGTGCGGCCTCCCAGTCGCCCGCCAGGAATTCGCCCTTGGACAAGGTCAGCGCCGTGTCCGCCGGCGTACCGGGCGCGACCTGGCCCTGGGCGCTTTGCGCCCGGGCGGCGCCGGGGCCGCCCAACGCGAAGGCCAGCGCCAATGCCAAGGGAGCGGCCCGCCACGGATTCATCTTGCTGCTATGCATCTTCGTTTTCCTTACCAGCGGTAGTTCAGGCTTGCGGACACGGTGCGGCCGGTGCCGTAGAAGCACGCGGTTTCACCGGCGCACGAGGCCACGTAGGTCTTGTCGAACAGATTGTTGATATTCAGTTGCAGGCGTGCGCCGGCCAGTCGCGGCGACACCTGCGCCAGGTCGTAGCGCAGCACGGCGTCGTAGAGCGTCACGGCCGGCACCTTGAAGGTATTGAGCGGATCGCCGTAGCTGGTGCCCACATAGCGCACCCCCGCGCCCAGACCCAGGCCGGCCAGCGGCCCCTCGGCGGCGGTATACATGCCCCACAGCGCCGCCAGGTGACCCGGTTGGCGCGCCGGCTGCTTGCCCTGCACGCCGGCCTGCGAACTCTGGCGCACCTTGGGGTCCACATAGGTGTAGGACGCCACCACTTCCAGCTGGCGCGTCAGGTTGCCGCGAGCCTCCAGTTCGACCCCGCGCGAGGCGATCTCGCCCGTCTGCACGTTGAACCCGATGGTGCTGTCGTAGGTAGCCACGTTGCGCTGGCGCAGGTCGAAATACGACGCGGTGAACATCGCATCGGTGCCGGGCGGCTGGTACTTCAAGCCGGCTTCCCATTGCTTGCCGGTGGTGGGCTTGAACGGGTCCGACCCTGGCGCGCCGCGCGTCAGTTCAGGCTCGAACGACGTCGAATAGCTGGCATACGGCGCCAGGCCATTGTCGAAGTTGTAGATCGCGCCGACGCGGCCCGTGAACGCGTCATCGTCCTGGCGGCTGTCGGCGCCCAGGCGGTTTTCGGTACGCGTGCGCGACCAATCCTTGCGGCCGCCCAGCACCACGTTCAGTTGGCCGATGCGCACTTGATCCTGCAAGTACGCGCCCAGTTGCGAGGCCGTCTGCATTTGATCGGTCATCAGCGCCAGCGGCCCCACGGGCTGGCCGTAGACCGGGTTGCGCCAATCCAGCGTCGGGCCCTTGCCTCGCAGCAGCTGGTAGTCGGTGCGCGTCTGACGATAGTCCACCCCGGCCAGCACGGTGTGGCGCGTGGGGCCCAGGTCGAAGTCGGCCTGCGCCTGGTTGTCCACCACGACCTGGCGGATCTTCTCGTGCTCGTCGCTGGCCGTACGCGTGAACGTCGCCTGGTCGGGCAGCAGCACACCGAACACCAGCTTGCGATAGCGCTGGCTGATGGTCGAATAGCGCAGATTCTGGCGCAACGTGAAGGTGCTGTTCAGCCGGTGTTCCAGTTCATACCCCACCGAGCCCTGCTCGCGCCAGGACTTGTCGTAATCGGGATCGCTGCCGTTGAAGCTGCGCGGAATGTGGCCGTAGCCATTGCTGCCGCCATACACCAGCCCCATGGCCGGCAGGAAGTTGCGATAGCCCGCCTCGGGCTCGTTCTGGTAGCTGGTCAGCAGCGTGAAGCGCGTGTCGCTGTTGGGCAGCCAGGTGAAGGCCGGCGCCAGCGCCACGCGTTCGTCGCGCACGCCGTCCACGTCGTTGTGCTGCGTGCGCGCCAGCCCGCTCAGGCGGTACAGCAGCTTGCCGTCCTCGTCGATCTTGCCGCCGGCATCGAACGCCGCCGAGGCGCGCTCGTGGTTGCCGACATCGAACTGGACCTCGCGCAGCGCCTCGGCCTGCGGCCGCTTGCTGACCAGGTTGAGGATGCCGCCCGGGCTGGCCTGGCCATACAGCACCGACGACGGGCCGCGCACCACTTCCACCCGTTCCAGCAGCCAGGGGTCGATCTGGCCCTTGGACGCAGAACCATAAGCCAGGCCGTCCAGGAACTTGGGCGCATAGCCGAAGCCGCGCATGAAGATTTCGTCGCTCTGGTTCGATGAACCGCGGTATTCGGTGAACACGCCGCTGGAATAACGCAGCGCCTGCGATACCGACTGCACATCCTGTGCCTGCATCTGGTCACGCGTGATGACTGACACCGCCTGCGGCGTTTCCATGACTGACGTATCGGTCTTGGTGCCGCCCGCGCTGCGCCGCGCCAGCAGGCCGTCGACCGGACCGGTGGCGCTTTCGGTACGCCCATCCACCGTCACCGGCGCCAAGGTGCTGATGCCTTGCGGCACGGTACGCAACGACCAGGAGCCCGACGCGCCGCGCTGCGCCTGCAAACCGTGACGCGCCAGCAGCGCGGCAAACCCCGCTTCCACCGTGTAGGCGCCGCGCAGGCCGTCGCTATGCAGCGCATCGGTCAAGCGGCTGTCGCCGGCCAGCAGCACGCCGGCCTGCAAGGCATAGCGGTTCAGCACATCGGTCAATCGGCCCGGGCCGACATCGACGCTATGAACGGTGACGGCCGGGGCCGACGGATCGGCCGCCGCGCACGGTGACGCGAAGGCGGTCGCCAACGCCACGGTAGCGGCCGCGGCCGATAGTTGCCGGGATAGCCAGGCCCGCCGCAAGGCCGGACGAGGCGCGGGCGCGTGGGGGATCGACATGAAAGCTCCTGAATTCGGGTTGTGCAAGCACAGGCCTGCACTGCCTATACCGAACCAGGAATCGAAAAGGGAACCGCGCGGACGACCACCCACCAGGGCAAGGTGCGGCTGACTTTGACCGGCAACACCGTTTCCAGCATGGCCAGCGCATGGTCGGTATCCGCCAACGGGAAATTGCCCATCACGCGCAAGCTCGCCACCGCAGGGTCACAGCCCAGGTAGCCGCGCCGATAACGCCCGAGTTCCGCCAGGAAATCGGCCAACGGCAGGCTGTCGGCCAAGAGCACGCCGCGCGCCCAGGCGTGCCGCGCCGGATCGGCCGGCGCCTCGGGGGCAATGCCCGATCGCGTGAACACCGCCCGTTCACCTGCCGCCACCCGGCGCCGTTCGCCGGTATCGGCGCAGCTCAGTTCGACTTCGCCGTCGAAGACATCCAGCGTGCTGGCACTGTCGCCGCAGCGTACCGAAAAGCGCGTGCCCACCGCCCGCAGCAGGCCCTGGTCGGTGCACACCAGAAAGGGGCGCTGACGCGGATCGGCCGCAGTGTCCACCAGAATCTCGCCGGCATACAGGCGCAGCAGCCGGCGATGGTCGTCGTAGCGGGGCTCGACCACGGTGCCGGTGTTCAGCCAGAGATGGGTGCCGTCGGCCAGCGCTTCTTCGCGTACCTCGCCCACGCCCGTGCGCAGGCCGGCTTGCCACGGCCGCCAGGCCGCGCCGCGCACCGTGAACAGTCCGGCCGCGCCCGCCGCCCCCCACGCCAGACACAACCGCAGCACGCGGCGCCGCCGTTGGCCCGAGGCCCGCAACACCCCCGCCCCCAGCGCCGCCCCCGCCTGCCCCGCCAGCACATCGAAGCGGCCGCTGACCTGCTCGACATACGACCAGGCCTGGCGATGCGCCTCGCGCGCCTGCACCCAGCGCGTCCAGCGCTGCCGGTCGGCAGCCGTGCAACCGTGGTCGCGCAGCACCGCATACCATTCGGCGGCCTGCTGCAGGCTGTCGAAATCGGGCACGGGGCCCGCCGACGCTGCCGGACTTTCCATCAAGGCCGGCGGCATTCAGCGCCCCTGCGGCACGCCGACGGCGCCCGCCGCCAGGGCAATGCAATGCAGCATGGCCTGCGCCATGTATTTCTTCACCATGCGTTCCGACACGCCCAATTGCGCGCCGATATCCGCATAGCCCACGCCTTCCAGTTGCGCCAGCACGAAGGCCTGGCTGACCTTGGGCGGCAGCCGGTCCAGCATGGCGTCGATCTCGAACAGGGTTTCCAGGATGATGGCGCGCGCTTCCTCGGACGGCGCCACGGCCTCGGGGCGGGCTGCCAGCGCTTCCAGATAAGCCTGTTCCAGCCGCTGGCGGCGCCAGTGGTCCACCAGCAGGCCCCGCGCGATCGTGGTCAGGTAAGCACGCTGCCCGCCTTCGCCGCCCTCGATGCCACGCGGCCGCGCCAGCACCCGCACGAAGGTATCGTGGGCCAGGTCGGCCGCGTCATAGGCGTTGTTCAGGCGGAACTTCAGCCACCGCTGCAGCCACCCGTGGTGGTCGCTGTACAACGCGGCGGCGTCAGTGGGCGGAAACGGCATGGAATCGACATCACTTTAATAGGAATAAGTATCATTATTACCTGAAAGATGTGGCGATTGGACGCCTGTCTCATCCGTGCAACGCGTTTACCAGACGTATTCAAAGCCGTCCCCATCGGGGACGCGCTACGCAAACAGATGCTGCGCCAGGTGATCCACGAACACCCTGAGCTTGGGCGAAGGATGCCGGCTGGCGGGCCACAGCGCCCACATCGTGCCATTGCCCCGCGTGCGCTCATCCAGCACGATCTGCAGCCGACCCGAGGCCAGTTCGTTGCGGATGGTGAAGTCCGGCAGGCAGACGATGCCCAGCCCGCTCAGCGCCAGGAATATCCGCATCTCGACGCTGTTGCACACCAGGGTCAGCGGCAACTCGGGCGCCTGCGCCGTGGGCCCCATCTTCAACGGCCATTTTTCCAGCTTGCCGGTGCTGGGGTAGCGGTAATGCAGGCAGCAATGGCGCAGCAGATCGGCCGCGCGCTTGGGCGTGCCGTGCTTTTCCAGATACTGGGGCGAGGCGGCCAACACGCGCCGAAACGGCCCCAGGCGCCGACGCTTGAGTCCCGAATCGTCCATCTCGCCGGTGCGCACCACGGCGTCGTAGCCCTCGCCGATCACATCGACCATGCGGTCGGTGAAATCCAGGTCCAGTTCGACCTGCGGATAGCGTTTCAGGAAACTGGCCAGGGCCGACTCGAACAAACCGCTGTAGCGCGGCAGGCTGACCCGCAGCCGACCGCTGGGCGTGCCGCTGGCTTCGGACAATTCCAGTTCCGCGGCTTCCACCTCGCACAGGATGCGGCGGCAGCGTTCCAGGAATTTTTCGCCTTCGGGCGTCAGTGCAATGTGGCGGGTGCTGCGATGAAACAGCCGCACCTTCAGCCGCGCTTCCATCCGCGCCACGCTCTTGCCCACTGCCGACGCCGACACGCCCAACACGCGGCCCGCCTCGGCAAAGCTGCGCGTGTCGGCCACCAGCACGAACACGCCGATGCCGCTCAGGCTATCCATTGCGTTGCCTTGCTATCCATTGCGTTGCCTCGCTATCCATTTGCGTGGCGTTGCTATTCATTTGCGTGACCTTGCTATTCATTTGCCGTGCTTCGCAGTTCATTGCCTTGCCCTCGCCGTTCATTGCCTTGCCCTCGCCCTTCATTGCCTGGCCATTCCCTTGCCTGCCCTCGCGATGTGGTTGCCCTGCCATCCATTGAGCCACCTTGCGCCATTTCAATACGGACTTTCATGTCCGGAATATTCGGAATCCTAGCCTATTTTTCTTTTATCTCCGGCTGCTTATTCTGCGGGCACCGCGTGGGTGGCGTGTCGTGATTGCCGCCCCATCACGCCCCTGTTCCTGCTTCCCCTGCGGCGCCGCGCCGCGTATTCCGACCATGACATCGTCCGACCTTTCCCCTGCCCCCAACCGCTGGCTGCAATTGCTGGCCGCCTGCCTGACCGCCGTATTGATCCCGTTATGCTTCACCGGCCCCGCCGTGGTGCTGCCTTCGATCAGCCAGGCGCTGGGCGGCACGCCGGTGCAATTGAACTGGATCCTGAACGGCTACATCCTGGCCTACGGCAGCGTCATCATGGTGTCCGGCAGCCTGACCGACCTGTATGGCCCGCGCCGCGTCTGGCTGGGCGGGCTGGCGTGGTTCTGCGCCTTTACCTTCCCGGTCGCCTGGGCGCCGTCGGCCGGCTGGATCGACTTTCTGCGGCTGATGCAGGGCGTGGGCGGCGCGGCGGCCTTTGCCGCGGCCATGTCATCGCTGGCGCCCCTGTTCCATGGCGCGGCCCGCGCGCGTGCCTTCAGCCTGCTGGGCACGACCTTCGGCATCGGCCTGTCGTTCGGCCCGCTGATCTCGGGCTGGCTGGTGCAGACGGCCGGCTGGCGCTGGGTCTTTCATGGCACCGGTCTGGTGGGGCTGATCGGCCTGGCGCTGGTGGCCGCCAGCGTGCGCGCCACGCCCGGCGTGGCGCACGGCCGCTTCGACTGGCGCGGCGCGCTCAGCTTCACGGGCGCCCTGGGGCTGTTCACCTACGGCATGCTGCTGGCCCCGGAAAACGGCTGGACCGACGCCGCCGTGGCCGGATCGCTGATCGCCTCTGTACTGCTGGCCGCCGCCTTCATCGTGGCCGAACTGCGCACGTCGCATCCGATGCTGGACCTGTCGCTGTTTCGCAGCGCGCGCTTCGTCGGCGTGCAGGTGCTGGCGGCGTCGCCCGCTTTTCTCTTCATCGTGCTGATCGCCATCCTGCCGGGTCGCTTCATCGGCATCGACGGCTACAGCGCCTTGCAGGCCGGGCAACTGATGATCGGCCTGGCCGCGCCCTTGCTGGTCGTGCCCTTCCTGGCGGCACTGCTGACGCGCTGGGCCAGCCCGGGCGCGCTGTCCAGCGTAGGCCTGGTGGCGGTAGCGGCCGGCCTGGCCTGGCTGGCCCGCGACCTGTCTGGCGGAGCGGACGCGCTGTGGCTGCCCATGGGCCTGATCGGTATCGGCATCGGCCTGCCCTGGGGCCTGATGGACGCCATGGCGGTCAGCGTGGTCGAACGCGATCGGGTGGGCATGGCCACTGGCATCTTCAATACCGTGCGCGTGTCCGCCGACGGCGTGGCCATCGCCGTGGTCAGCGCCCTGCTGGCCACACTGATCCACGCGCAGACGGCCAGCGCGCTACCCGGCGCCGATGCCCTGGCGCTGCTGCAAGCCGCCAACCGCGCCGCCCTGGGGCAACTGGCCGAGGCGGCGCAGGTGCTGCCCGGCGCCGGCACACTGCTGCACCAGGCCTACGACACGGCCTTCGGCCACGTGTTGTATGTGTTGGCGGGCATTGCACTGCTGCTGGCCGTGTTGGTGTACGCGCTGCTGGGGCGGCCACGCACGATAGCGGTCGCAGCCGTGCGCACGCAGGCATCCTGATACCGCCGGATCACAGCGGTTTGCGCCAGATCAACCTGCCGGCCCCACCCCGCGCCCTACTATCTACGGCATCTTTTTTTGCCGCCGCCCGGGAGACGCCCTTGTCCGAATCCGACCTTTGCACCGAAGCCGAAATCCGCGACCTGGTGCATACCTTCTACGCCAAGGCGCGCGCCGATGCCGCCTTGGGCCCGGTATTCGAGGCCCAGGTGCACGATTGGGACGAGCATCTGGCCACGCTGTCGGACTTCTGGTCGGCCGTGTTGCGCGGCACCCGGCGCTTCACGGGCATGCCCATGCCCAAGCACGTGGCCATGCCGCACCTGAGCGCCGAATTGTTCGAACGCTGGCTGGCGTTGTGGGGCGAAACCCTGGCCGCGCTGCCCAACCGCGCCCTGGCCGAGGCCGCGGGTGAGATGGCCCAACGCATGGCGCGCAGCCTGTGGTACGGCTACCAGCTGAGCCGTGACCCGAACCAGCCGCTGACGGAACTGCGCTCGGCGTAAGGGCCTGCCCCAGGCCCTAGTCCACCCGCCACCAGCTGGGCAGCAGATTGCGCACCTTGGCCCGCCGATACCGGTCATCGATCAGGTGCACCGTGCCCACGTCCTGCTCGGTGCGAATCACCCGGCCGGCCGCCTGCACCACCTTTTGCATGCCGGGGTACAGATAGGTGTAGTCGTAGCCTTGCGCCTCGCCATAGCGCAAGTCCATGGCCCGCTTGATGTTTTCGTTCACCGCATTCACCTGTGGCAGCCCCAGCGTGGCGATGAAGGCGCCGATCAGGCGCTTGCCCGGCAAGTCCACCCCTTCGGAAAACGCGCCGCCCAGCACCGCAAACCCCACGCCCTGCCCGCTTTCGGTAAAGCGCGCCAGGAACGCCGCGCGGTCGGCTTCCCCCATGCCGGGCGTCTGCAGCCAGATCGGCACCTGCGGATGACGCTGGCGCATCAGGTCGGAAACCTGGCGCAGGTAATCGAAGCTGCTCAGGAACCCCAGGTAGTTGCCCGGCCGGCGCGCGTATTCGGCCGCGATCAGGTCGACGATGGGCACCAGCGAGCGTTCGCGGTCACGATAGCGGGTGGACACGTTGCCCACCACTTTCACCGCCAGTTGCTCGGCCTGGAAGGGTGCGGCCACGTCGATCCAGGCGGCATCCGCCGGCAACCCCAAGGTATCGCGATAGAACTGCTGCGGGCTCAAGGTGCCCGAAAATAGCACCGTGGCATGCGCCGCCGCATGGCGGGCCGCCAGGTACGGCGCGGGTATCACGTTGCGCACGCACAGGGTCGACGGCGGCGTCTTGGCGCCCTGCCCCCGCCCATCGGCGCGTGTCACATCGAACAAGGCGTGCGACCCGAACTGCTCGGCCAGCCGCATGAAATGCAGCGCCTCGAAATAGAACGCCAGCACAGGATCATCCTGCGCCAGCGGCGATTCGCCCAGGTACTCGGTAATGGCCGCCACGGCCTTCTGCACGGCTGCCAACACCCCGGCCGGCGCGGCGTCGTAGGCCTGGTAGGCGTCGGCCTGCTTCTTGTTCAGCGCCGTCCACGAACGCTGCAGGCCGTCCAGCGCTTTCTTTAGCGGCTTGGGCGCGGCCTGGCGGGCGGCAGCCAAGGTCAGCTGGTCGAGTTCGCTGGTGTACATGCGGCGGGCGCGTTCGACCAGGTTGTGCGCCTCGTCCACCAGCACCGCCACTTTCCATTGGTTGGCCTGCGTCAGGCCATGCAGCATGGCCGTGGAATCGTAGTAGTAGTTGTAGTCGCCCACGACCACATCGCTCCAGCGGATGAGTTCCTGCGACAGGTAGTAGGGGCAAAGTTGATGCGCGCGGGCCACGGCGCGCACGGTGGGCGCATCCAGGCGGCCGTGAGGTTCATCTTGAATCACCGCCAGCGCCGCCTCGCGCGCGGCCGGCAGGCGGTCGTAGAACCCTTGCGCCAAGGGGCAGGAATCGCCATGGCAGGCCTTATCGGGATGCTCGCAGGCCTTGTCTCGCGCCACCAGGTCCAGTACCCGCAGCCCGGGCGCTGCCGGCTGCGCGTTCAAGGTATCCAGGGCGTCAAGCGCCAAGCCTCGCCCCGAGCCCTTGGCCGCCAGGAAAAACACCTTGTCCAGCCCCGTGCCCGGGCTGGCCTTGAGCAACGGGAACAACGTGCCCAACGTCTTGCCGATGCCGGTGGGCGCCTGCGCCATCAGGCAGCGGCCGTCGCGGGCGGTGCGATACACGGACACCGCCAGCTCGCGTTGCCCGCTACGGAATTCGCCATGCGGAAACGCCAGTTTTTCCAGCGCCGCATCGCGCGCCTGGCGATGCGCCAGTTCGGTGCCCGCCCACGCCAGGAAGCGGCTGCATTGTTCCTGGAAAAACGCCGCCAGCCAGGCCGCATCGCGGCTTTCGGCCAGCACGGTTTCTTCTTCGGTGGCCACGTTGAAATACACCAGCGCCACCTGCACCTGGGCCAGACCGCGCGCCTGGCACAGCAGGTGCGCATAGACCCGCGCCTGCGCCCAATGCGCGGCGCGGTGGTTGTCGCGCACGCTGTCGAGCCTGCCGCGGTAGGTCTTGATTTCTTCCAGGCGGTTGGCCACGGGGTCGTAGCCGTCGGCGCGGCCCCGCACCAGCAGCGTGTCGTATTGGCCCGACAGCGCGACTTCGGTTTCGTAGGCCGGCCCGCGCCTGCCGGTGACCACGGCATGGCCGGCCATGCCTTCCAGCCCGCTGGGCGCCGGCGTGAAGCGCAGGTCAAGGTCGCCCTCGCGGGCGGTGAATTCACACAGCGCGCGCACCGCCACCGCGTAGCTCATGCCGCGGCCTCGCGCCACGTGACATGGCACACGCGCACCGGGATGCCGTGCGCCGCGCAATACGCCAGCCAGCGGATCTGGTTGTCTTGCAGCTTGTCGCCCGGCCCCTTGATTTCGATGAGTTCATAGCCCGGCGCATCGGGGCAGAAACGAATCAGGTCGGGCAGGCCCGAGCGGTTGGCCTTCACGTCGCGCAGCAAGCGTTCGAAGAACAATTTCAGGTGGGCCGCCGGCAGGCAATCCAGCGCCTGGTCCAGCAGGGCATCGGACAAGGCGCCCCAGAACACGAACGGCGACTGCACGCCCTGCTTGTCGGCGTAGCGCTGGCGGATGGTGGCGCGGTACTGGCCGGTATCCAGTTGCGCCAGGCATTCGGCGAACAGCGCCTGGCGCCGCGCGTGGAAATCCGGCGCGTCCAGGTCGGCCGGGCCACGCTGGAACGGGTGAAAGAACGCCCCGGGCAATGGCGCGAACACCGCCGGCCAGCACAACAGGCCGAACAAGGAATTGATCAGCGTGTTTTCCACGTAGTGCACGGGCGAATCATCGCGATGCAGGTAGTCGCGCGCGGCGAATTCCACGGGCGCGGGCGGTTGGGGCCGGTCCAGTTCGAGATCGATGCGCACCACCGGCGCCGCCGCCGCGCCGCGCGGTGCGCCGTGGCCCAGCTTGCGGCGCAGGCGCGGCAGCATGCGCGCCAGGCGCTGGGTTTCTTCTTCGCTTTCGGGTTGGGCCTGGGCCTGCAAGGCCAGCGCCAGCGCGTCGTCGAAGCGTTCCATGCGTTCGTGCACGCGAATGCGGCGGTGCCGCGCGCCGGGATAGGCGCACTGGGCATAGACCCGCTGGGCCGCGGGCCAGTCCTGAGCGCGCTCGCACGCCTGGCCGATGCGCAGCAGTACCTTGGCGCGGCGCTTTTCCAGCCAGGCATTGGCGCTGGCGCAATCGGCCACCGCCTGCAACAGGGCGTCCAGGTCCAACAGGTCGTATGGCACATCGTCCAGCGCGCGGCGGCAAGCGTGCAGCGCCAGGTAGCGGTCGACGTCGTCGCGCGACTGGAAAGCGCGCGAGGCCGCATCGAGCGGCACCGCTTCGTACTGGAACACGCCCAGGTCGGCCAGCACGAATTCGGACCAATCCTGGTGCAGGTTGCCGAAGAACATCAGGCGCAGGCGCTCGCACAGGTCGGCCACGTCGACGCGCCAGGCGGGGTCGGCCAGGTCGGTCCAGTCGGCATAGGCTTGGGCATCGGGCTGGGTGGCCCGCAAGGTTTCAAGCCAGTCGGCCTTGCGCGCGCCCCGCGCCACCGCCCCGGCGAACATGCGGTCAAGTTCGGGCCGCGTATGCAGCCCGAACAGTTCGTCCAGCGTCATGGGGGAATCGGCATCCAGCCAGCTCAGCGCCAGCAACGGCGCCGCGGCGTCCACCGTATCGGGGATTTCTTCGTAGACCAGGCGGCTGGCCCGAAACCAGGGCCCACGCCGCATCAGCATGCGCACCAGCAACGCCTGCGATGCCTGCGGCAACGCCGCGAAATCCGCCATGAAGCGGCGTTCGCGGTCGTCCAGCAGGTCGGCATAGCGTTCGCCGACCCAGGCCAGGGCGCGCTGGAAATTGTGCAGGTAGTAGTAGCGGTGCGGGGCAAGCATCGGCGGGGCCGGATGACTGGTTATTTATCCAGTAATCATAGCAGGCCGGGCTACCTCCGTGTGCCGCGGCCCCTGCCCTGTGACGCGGATTTATCCATGCCGCACGATCTCGAATCCCTCATCATCCTGCGGCGCCACGAAATACGCAGTGATAGCGTCATACTGCGCCTCGCTGGTGGTAAAGGGATGCGTGCCCGATGCGTTGCGCGCCCGCAGCCGCGCCTTGCAGACCTCGTCAGGCAGGTCCAGGAAATGCAGCTGGTGAGGGCAGCCGGCGGCCGTGGCAACCTCGCGCAGCCATTCACGGCTGCGGCGGGTGTTGGCGGGAAAATCCAGCACCACCGACAGCCCGGCCTGCACCAGCGCGGCCACGTGGCTGCCCATGGCATTGCGCAGCCGGCCGGCACAGCGGCCATAGTCGGCCACGTCCAGGATCTCGCCCGGGTACAGCGCCGCCAGCCAGGCGTCTTCGCTGATCAGCAGCGTGCGCGGCTGCGACGCCAGTTGCGCGGCCAGGGTGGATTTGCCGGCGCCGATCTTGCCGCACAGAAAATGCAATGTCGGCGTGGGAGTATCGCGGGAAAGCGTGGTTTGCATGGCTTGCCTTCAGGAAAGAAACCAACCGGCGGGCCAACAAAAAACCCGCCAGTGGCGGGTTGATGTAGCGATGATCCGACGCGCGCTAACCCACCATTGGCCCAATGGTGGTAATAATCGAAGCGAACGAAAGCTGCGGGCGGTTCATGCGAAGATGATGCGCGCGCCCACCGACGCTGTCAACAAGGATCCCATGCCCTCTCCCACCGTGACCCTGCGACAAGCCACCGCCCGCGACGCCGACGCCATCGCGCAGATGCACGCGGCCAGTTGGGCCGTCACCTATCGCGGCCTGCTGCCCGATGGCTTTCTCGACACGAACCTGGCCAGCGAACGCATGGTGCATTGGCAAGACAAGATGCAGGACGCCAATGCCGACGCGCAGGCCGTGTTCATCGCCGAACAGGATGGC
The DNA here is from genome assembly GCF_902859705.1 of Achromobacter deleyi. Lineage (GTDB taxonomy): Bacteria > Pseudomonadota > Gammaproteobacteria > Burkholderiales > Burkholderiaceae_B > Achromobacter > Achromobacter deleyi. The sequence goes on from NZ_CADIJO010000008.1 coordinate 20,543, forward strand.
CAACCCATCGGCTTTGTCTGCGTGAAACAGGAACACGACCAGCCGGACGGCGTGCTGCTGGACAACCTGCACGTGCTGCCCGCCTACCAGGGCACGGGCGCGGGCAAGCGCATGGTGGCCCAGGCCGAAGCCTGGGCCCGCGCCCGCGGCGCCTCGCACCTGTACCTGTATGCGCTGGAAGGCAACACCCGCGCCATCGATTTCTATGAACGCCAGGGCTGGCAATATGCCGGCACGGAAACCGACCAGATCGGCGGCATCACGGCGCAGGCACGGCGCTACGAGCGGCCGCTATAGGGCCCCGGCAGGGTCGCGGCAAGACTGTTGCAGCTGTTGTCGCTGCCCACAGGACACGTCCGGGCAAGCCGCCAAAGATGACTTCCAATGAAAACGGCGCCGCGCCGCCCGAAGGCAACGCGGCGCCGTTGGCCGCATGCAAAACGCGTGAAGCTAGCGCTTGGGCTGCGGCGCCGCGCCCACGTCCTTGCGCACCTTGGCCACGTCGGACGCACTGACCTTGGCGCCCTGGTTGCCCCAGCTGGACCGCACGAAGGTCACCACGTCGGCGACTTCCTTGTCGGTCATGCGCCAGTCAAAGCCCGGCATGGCGTAGGCCGTGGGGGCCGCCGTCGTACCCGGCATCTGCGCGCCCTTGAGCACGATGTGGATCAGCGAGGTCGGGTCCGCCGAATTCACGGTCGAGCTCAGCGCCAGCTGCGGGAACGTTTCCGTGTAGCCCTTGCCGGTGCTGCGGTGGCACGCCGCGCAGTTGTTCAGGAACGCCATGGCGCCGTCGCCCTTGTCCGTGCCGGTGCGCAGCGCCTGCGCCACCGTCTCGTTGTAGGCCAGCGGCTTGGTCGCGTCCTTGTTGACCGGCGGCAAGCTCTTCAGGTACACCGCGATGGCGTTCAGGTCGGCATCGGTCAGGTGCTGCGTGCTGTCCTGCACCACCTGCGCCATGCCGCCAAACGCCGCCGAATGGCCGTTGCGGCCGGACTTCAGGAAGGCAGCGATGTCTTCCTTGCTCCAGCTGCCCAGGCCGTCGGTCATGTCGCCGCGCAGGTTCTTGGCCAGCCAGCCTTCGACCACGCCGCCCGACAGGAAGGCCGAACCGTCCGCGTCGCTCAGCGCCTTTTCCTGCAAGGCCACGCCGCGCGGCGTGTGGCAGGTGCTGCAATGGCCCAGGCCTTCGACCAGGTACTGGCCGCGCAGCAATGCCTGCTTGTCCGCATCGGCCACCGCGGCGGCGTTGGCGGCGGGCGCCGTCACGACGTCCGGCGCGAACATCCAGCGCCATACGCCCAGCGGCCAGCGCATCGACAGCGGCCAGGTGATGTCGGTGTCCTTGTTGGCCTGCTTGACCGGCTCGACGCCGTGCATGAAGTAGGCATACAGGGCCTTGACGTCATCCGGCGTCACCTTGGCGTAGGCGGTATACGGCATGGCCGGATACAGCGAATGCCCGTCCTTGGCCACGCCGTGGCGCACGGCCCGGTCGAAGTCCTCGTAGGTGTAGTTGCCGATGCCCGTGTCTTTGTCGGGCGTGATGTTGGTGGAATAGATGGTGCCCAGCGGCGATTCGATGCCCAGGCCGCCGGCGAACGGTTTGCCGTTCGTGGCGGTGTGGCAGGCGATACAGTCGCCGGCGCGCGACAGGTATTCGCCCTGCTTGATCAGCTGCGCATCCGCGGCGGCCGGGGTGCCATCGGCCGCCCAGGCGGCGCCGCACACCAGCATCGAGAGCGCCGCAACAATGGTTTTCTTCATCATTGTGGGCTCCTTAGGCCTGGACCAGCGGGCCGGGGTTCTTCAGGTACTGGTCGCGAATCGCTTGCGCGGCCCAGTACGCCAAGGCGCCGACCAGCCCGGTCGGGTTGTAGCCCATGTTCTGCGGGAAGGCGCAGGCGCCCATCACGAACACGTTCGACACGTCCCAGCTTTGCAGGTACTTGTTGACCACGCTTTCCTTGGGGTTGGACCCCATGATGGCGCCGCCGGTGTTGTGCGTGCTCTGGTACACCCGGGTGTCGTAGCGGGCGCCCTTCTTGCGCACGGCCACGAAGTGCTTTTCGGGCTTCATGGCCTTGGCCACTTCGTCCATGCGGCCGCCCATGTAGCCGAGCATGTCGAATTCGTTGTCGTGCCAATCGAATGTCATGCGCAGCAAGGGCTGGCCGAAGCTGTCCTTGTAGGTCGGATCCAGCGACAGGTAGGCGTCGCGGTACGACATGACCGAACCGGAAATGCCGATGGTCATGTAGCGCTGGTAGGCGTCCTGCACACCGGCCTTCCAGGCCGTGCCCCAGCTGGGCGTACCCGGCATGGTGGGCGTGGTCTTGATGGGACGGCCGCCGTAGCGCACGTGGCGGATGCTGGCGCCGCCCACGAAGCCCAGCGGGCCGTGGTCGAATTGGTCGCCGTTCAGGTCGTCCATGCCCACGCCGCCCGCGCCCGTGCCCACGAAGGGATTGAGCTGGGTGCCCTTGGGCAGCAGCACGTTGACCGCGCCGTTCATCTGGTAGGCGTAGTTCTTGCCCACCACGCCTTCGTTGGTCTTGGGATCGTAGGGCTTGCCGATGCCCGACAGCAGCAACAGGCGCACGTTGTGCATCTGGTAGGCCGACAAAATCACCAGGTCGGCGGGCTGTTCGATCTCGCGGCCCTCGGCGTCGATGTAGGTCACGCCGACGGCCTTCTTGCCGGTCGAATCCAGGTTGACCTTGATGACGTGCGACTGGGTGCGCAGTTCGAAATTGGGCTTCTTGAGCAGCACCGGCAGGATCGTGGTCTGCGGCGAGGCCTTCGAATACATATAGCAGCCGTAGTTTTCGCAGAAGCCGCAGAAATTACAGGGGCCCAGGCGCACGCCGTACGGGTTGGTGTACGGGCCGGACGCGTTGGCGGCCGGCGCGGGGTACGGGTGAAAGCCTACTTCGCGCGCGGCCTTCTCGAACAGCTGGGCGCCGTAGGTATTGGCCAGCGGCGGCAGCGGGAATTCCTTGCTGCGCTTGCCTTCCAGCGGGTTGCCGCCTTCGACGATCTTGCCGTTCAGGTTGCCGGCCTTGCCCGACGTGCCGCAGACGTACTCGAACTTGCTGAAGTACGGTTCCAGTTCGTCGTAGGTGACGCCGAAGTCCTGGATGGTCATGCCTTCGGGAATGAACTTCTTGCCGTAGCGCGTTTCGTAGCGCGTGCGCAGTTCAAGCTCTTCGGGCAGCGTGCGGTAGTGCATGCCGTTCCAGTGGAAACCCGCGCCGCCCACGCCCGTGCCCAACAGGAACGAGCCGTTCTGGCGGTAAGGCACGGCCACGTCGTCCACGCCGTGGCGGATCGTGACGGTTTCCTTGGACAGGTCCTGGAACAGCTTGCCGCGCACGGAGTACGCCAGCTCGTCCAGCACCTTGGGGTATTCGGCGTCCTTGGGCGTGTCCTGCATGACGCCGCGTTCCAGCGCCAGCACGTGCAGGCCGGCCTCGGTCAGTTCCTGGCCCAGGATGGCGCCGGTCCAGCCGAACCCGACCAGCACGGCATCGACTTTTTCTTTCTTGATTGCCATGGCTTACCCCTTTTCCCCGGAAATCGATACAGGCCCATAGGGGTACTTGACGTTGGGCTGGTCGACCCAGTCCATGAAATCGCCGCGCGCGCCAGGGAAACCCACCATCTTCCAACCCACCATGTTCTTGTTGCCGCCGTACATCGGGTCGGCGAAGAAACCTTCCTTGGTGTTGGACAGGAGGAAGCTGAAGAACGTCTTGGCAGGCACGCTGTCCAGTTCGATCTTGCCGCCTTGCAGGTCTTTCAGGATCTGCTCTTGCAGGGGCTTGTCCAGTTCGGCGTAGACCTTGCCGTGGGTCTTCTTGCACCAGGCATCACAGGCCTCGATGCCGTGGCGATAGACCTCGCGCGGATTCTGGTTGATCTGGTAGCCCAGTTCAGGCGCCACATCGGGATGGAACGGGCCCTGCATGTACCAGAGCTTGCCGTGGCCGAACGGCGTTTCCATCTGGCGGTCGATGAATTCGGGCACGCCGGCTTCGATCGCGCCGGGACCATATTGGTCAGCGGGGATCAGGTGATCGACCGCGGCGACGATGAAGTTCCATTCGGGCTTGGTGAAGTAGGTAGGCTCGTAAGCCTTGGCCGCGCTGGCCGCGCCGCCCTCCGACGCGTTGGTACAGGCGGTGGTCAGCGTGCCGACCGCCAGCGTCGACGCTGGCACGATGGCCAACGCCTGCAGAAACCGCCTGCGCGGCTTTGCGTCTTCTGTCATAGACATCTCCGTGAGAATTCCAAGTTGTCCTAGCGCGCTACCGAACATGAACCCTGGAAACACGAACTGCCGAGCTAGAAACAACACGCTTTTCGTTACAGAAAAACAGCCTTCCCTTGAAAAGGGACGCAAGGGAAAGCGGTCCCCATTATGCGCTTTTTGCCGCATCTGATCCGCTCGTTTGACCGGATCAGTTCGTATTTCTTGACTTGGGATTCAGTTTTGCATTAAGGACTCTGTAAGAAGACACTGACGGAACGACGGCTCTGTATAGTGCAGAGGCCCCTTTTGTTCGGTGGCCAGACAGGCGCACAACCTGCTAATAAAAGTTACTCACGGACACCAATCGATGACAGAGAAAAACAAAACCTGGCGCAGCTCGACCACCACGACCAGCTGGAGCACCACGAAAGGCCTGTCCGACGAACAACGCGCCAGCATCGAATCGCTGCTCGACGGCCAATTGGGCGGCCCTGGCGTGCGCGTCAGCGAGCAATGGAGCTACGCCAGCAGCGGCGACGACGGCCCGTTCAACGTGGAAATCAAGGATGGCGCGGTCACGGTGAACGGCCAGCGCTACAACAGCCTGGAAGAGGTGCCGCGCGCCGAGCGCGAGCGCATCGAGGCGCTGCGCGGCGGCCTGGCCGATGGCGGGCTGTGGAACATGCTGAAGGACGCCGGCATCGACATCGGCGGCCTGGCGGGCGCACCGGACAAGCGTGATCCGGACAAGCCCGAATTCATCATCGAAACGGATATTCCCGACGTGCGTAGCGCGGCGCCTGCCGAGCGTGGCGCGCCGCAGGCGCAAGCATTTCCGGCAAGCGCGTCGTCGCCCGACGCGCCGGCGCCAGGCGCCGTGCCGCGCAGCGGCAGCGGCCTGCTGCGCATCGTGCTGGTGGTGGTGGCCGTGGGCCTGGCCTGGTGGGTGCTGCGGCTGATGAACGTGGTGTGACCCCGGCACCGCGCCCGCCGCGGCGCAGGCGCCGTCCCGTCAAGCGCTCACCTGCCCGTGCAAACGGCGGGACAGGCAAGATGGGGGTGCCCGCCCGCGTAAGCGACGCAACCGGCTAGGTCGTCGTCTGCACGTGCAGGCGGCTGGTCTGGCAGCGGTGCAGCGCGCGGTAGTGTTCCAGCGGCCGGCCATTGGCGCCGTACGCAATCGACTCGATGCGCAGCAGCGGCTCGGGCTCGGTCATGCCCAGCAACGCGCAGGTCTCGGCGTCGGGCAGCACCGCGTCGATCCAGCGCTCGGCGCGCACGATGCGCAGGCCGTACTGGCGGCGTAGCACGTCGTAGAGCGAACGATTTTCCAGCCGGGTGCGGTTCAGCCCCGGCGCCAGGTCCGCGGGCACTGCGGTTTCCACCAGCAGCTGCAATTCGCCGTCCACGCTGCGCAGGCGTTTCAGCGCCACCACCTGCGCGTCGTCGGCCAGGCCCAGCGACGTGGCCTCGCGCGCGGTGGGCGCACGCAGTTCCTGCAGCAGCACCTGGGTGCGCACCGTGCGGCCCTTGCGTTCCATTTCATCCGAGAAGCCCAGCACCGTCGAGACGAAATCCTCGTCGCGTTCGCGCGCCGACACAAAGGCGCCCTGCCCTCGGATCTTGTAGATCAGGCCATTGCGCACCAGGTCGGCCAGGGCTTCGCGCACCACGATGCGCGAAATGCCGTATTGCTCGCCGAACTCGGCTTCGGTCGGCAGCTTGGCGCCCACGGCCAGTTCGCCTTGCAGGATCTTGCCGCGCACCACATCGCGGAACTGCGCCCACAACGGGGCGCCGGCGCTGCGGTCCAGTACGGTGTCTTCGGTCGGGGTCGAGCTGCTCATATCGTGACGGGACTGGAAATCGAAACGGGAAACAAAACAAAGTGCCGATCGCGCAAGGTGGCGATGCAGGCCTGCAATTCGGCGTCGCGGCGCGCGGGGCTCCAGCCCAGCTCGGCCGCGGCAATGCCGGCCAGCTCGGCCGCCAGCGCGGCGGTCATGCGGCCGCGAATGGCCAGCAGCGTGCGGCGGATGACCAGATCGGCCAGATGCTGCACGGCGGTGTCGCGGCATAGGAAACGCACTTCCGGCGCCGAATATTCCGGCGCGTGCCGCAGCGGCGCATCGCCTTCGTGCGCAAAGCCCCGCGCCAGCGCCTGCGCCCCGGAACCATACCGGCTGACCAGTTCGGCCACGCGCGCGCGGCCCAGGCCGCTGGCCGCCTGGATGGCATCGAGCAGACGGTCCAGCCCTGGCGCATCGGCCGGCATGCCGGCGCCTCCACCGATGGCCAACTGTTCGGTGGAATGCGCGCGGGCGCGGCCCAATTGCGCCAGCACCGCATCGGCCGCCAGTTGCGCCAACGAGCGAAAGGTGGTCCATTTGCCGCCCACCAGGCAGATCAGCGGCACGTCGCGCGAAGCGTTCGGCGGGTCGATCACCACCGCGTGGTCGCGCGAGATCTGGCCCGGCTTGTCGGCATCCGAATGGGCCAAAGGCCTGACGCCGACGTAAGTGTAGACCACGTCGCCGCGGCCAAAATCCAGCCGCGGGAACACCTCGCGCAGCACGTCCAGCAGGTAGTCGATCTCGGCCGGATCGGTGGCCGCCTGGTCGGGATCGTCCACCGGAATGTCGGTGGACCCGACCAGCACGCGGTCCAGGAAAGGATAGACGATGCAGACTCGGCCATCGGACGCCTCGAAGTACGCCATGCGGCCGCGCAAGGCATCGCGCAGCGCCGGATGATCCAGGATCAGGTGCGAACCCTTGGTACCCATCACGCGCGAACCCTGGCCTTGCAGCGCGCCGGCAGAGCGGTCCAGCCACGCACCGGTGGCGTTGACCACGGTGTCGGCCGTGACCTGCACCGATTCGCCGGTGAGGCCATCGCGTAACGTCACCGTGCGCCCTTGGCACGCCGTGACGCTGCAATAGTTGGACGCCGCGGACGCGGGCTGGTCGCGATGGCCATCGCGAATCAGTTCCAGCACCAGCCATTCCGGGTGGCGGATCCAGGCGTCGTAGTAGGTGGCCGTCCAGCGCACCGCGGCGCCGAACAAGGCGCCGTCAGCGGCCGGCACGCGCGCGATGCGGTGTTCCGGCATGACGCGCTGGCGCCGGCCCAGGCGGTCGTACAGGCGCAGCCCCAGCCCCACCACGCACAGCCCGCGCGCGCCCGGCGAAGCGCGCAGGCCCGCAAAACGCAGCACGCTACCCACCAGCCCGCCGAAGCGGCTGGACAGCGGCACCACGGTTTCCAGCGGCCGCACCAAGTGGGCGGCGTTGCGCAAGAGCAGGTTGCGTTCGCGCGTGGCCTCGGCCACCAGAGAAAACGCGCCGCTTTCCAGGTAGCGCAGGCCGCCGTGGATCATGCGCGACGGCGCGCTGCTGGCGCCCGCGGCGATGTCGCCCTTGTCCACGATCAGGCAGTCCACGCCTTGCAGGCACAGGTCGCGAAAGACGCCCGCACCGTTGACCCCGGCGCCGACGATCACAGTGGAAAAATGGCGGCCGGCGAGCTGGGCGGGTCGCAAGTATGGGGTGTCGGCGGCGGGCATACCGGCTGCGGGCGTACCGGCGGCGGGCGTACCGGCGGCGGGCGTACCGGCGGCGGGCGTACCGGCGGCGGGCGTACCGGCGGCGGGCGTGCCGGCTGTGGACGTACCGGCGGCGCTCATCGCGCGGCTCCCGTCACCTGCGCGAAAACCGGCGCCATGCTGTCCACCAGCGCATGGAATTGCGCGTAGAAATCGGCATGCGCCGACTGCTGCCCCGGGTCCGGCTCGACCCGCTCGCACGGCGCCGGCAGGCAATCATCGGCGCCCTGCGACAGCGCCGCATACCCCGCAGCACCGCGCGCGCCGGTTTCATCGTCACCGCAACGCTCGACCGCGTGGCCCAGCAGGCCGGCCAGCAGTTGCGCCATGCGGCGGTCGCGAGCACCGCCGCCCAGTGCGGCCACCCTGCCCGCCACGCCCAGCCCCTGATCCGCCAGGCGCTTCAGGTGCCAGGCATGCCAGGCCGCCACGCCATCCACCACAGCCCGCGCCATATGGGCGCGACTATGGTGGCCTTGCAACCCTACGAACCCCGCGCTGGCGCCCGGTGGCCAGTTGCCGCCGTTGATGAACGGCAGAAAGCGCAGGCCCTCGGCCCCCAGGGGCACCGACATCGCGCTGTCGACCACCGCGGCCGCATCGGGAAATTGCAGCGCCCGCGCCGCCCAGGCCACATTGGCCATCGACGACGGACTGTTCTCAAGATACAGCCGGCGGTCGGGGTCGCCGAAACGGACGATGGCGCCGACCTGCGGCTTGGGTTCGCGCGCGGGCGCCACCACGGCATTGACGCACCAGGTGCCCAGCACCGCCACCGCGTGGCCTACGCGCTCGGCGCCCACGGCCCGCAACGATGCCAGCAGATCGATCGCGCCCATCGCCACCGGCACGCCCGCCGGCAGGCCGAAGGCCGCCGCGGCGGACGCCGACACCTGCCCGACCACCGATCCGGCAGCCAAAAGGGGCGCCGCCTGCGCATGCAGGTCGGCCACCCCGGCGGCTTCGAACGCCATGGCCGACCAGGCGCCGGTCTTCAGATTCAACAGGCCCGCCGTGCTGGCGTCGCTGGCATCGGTGGCGACCTGGCCGGTCAGCAGGAACGCCAGGTAGTCCTTGGCGAACAGCAGGTGCCGCACGCGGCCGCGCAGCGCCGGATCGGCCTGGAAACGCTCGGCCGCGATCAGCGATGACTGCCCCGACCACGGCCGGCAGCCCACCTCGTCATACAGCGCATCGCCCAGCCGCTGCCCCAGCGCGCGGGCGCGGGCCGCGGCGCGTTGGTCAGTGGACGCGACTGCGCTGGCGCCCAGCAAGCGGCCGCCCTCGTCCAGCAGATACAGGCCCGCACCGTGGCCCGTGCAACTGAGCGCGCGCAGATCGCGCAGGCGTTCGCCCAGTTGCTGCGCCACGCCTTGCAGGGCGTGTGCCAGCGCGGACGCGATGGCGTCGGCCGCCAGCTCGCACCCGCCCTGCGGCAGTTGCCGATACGGCAGCGCCCCGCCCGCGGCCGCCAGGGTGGCTCCGCTCCCGGCTTCGAAGGCAACCGCCTTCAAGCCCGTGGAGCCCATGTCTATCCCGAGGTAGATGTCTGTTCTCATGTCATAACATTGTCTACGGAAATTTTCGGCAGAATAGCAGTGTTTCCCCTAGTAATCTAAAAATTTCGGCTGCCCTATAGTGCTGTCGATGTCATAACAACGAATCGATCGAATCAGGTCGATCGGCAGGTTCCCCGGGCCAGACGGCCGATGGTTGCATCCATGCAAAAAAAGGAGCGGAGACATGAGACGAGATTTCCTGAAGACCGTGGCGGCGGCGGGCGCGGGCCTGGCCAGCGCCAATGCCTTTGCGCAGGCCGCGCCGCAAGCCCCCGGGCTGCGCGGCAACGCCAATGACGTCTACGTGATGAACGTGATGGTGTCGGGCGTGGAGTACTGGTTCCCGGTGTACGAAATGATGAAGCAGCTGGGCCAGTCGCTGGGCGTACGCACCCGCTATTCGGGCACGCCCGAATACGACGTCAACAAGCAGCTGGCCTCGTTCGAGCAGGAACTGGCGCGCAAGCCCGCCGGCATCCTGCTGCATCCGATGAACCCCGACCCCTTCATCGAGCCCATCAACCGCGCCGCGGCCATGGGCATTCCGGTGGTGACCTTCGCGGCCGATTCGCCCAACTCCAAGCGCGTGTCGTTCGTGACGTCGGATAACGACCGCGAAGGCGCGCAGGCGGCCGACGCGATCGCCGCGGCCCTGGGCGGCAAGGGCGAATACGCCGTGCTGGAAAACCCCGGCCAGGACAACCACGACCGCCGCATCGCCGCCTTCATCAACCGCATGAAGACCAAGCACCCCGGCATGAAGCTGGTGGGCCGCGCCGCCAGCAACCAGGACCCGAACAAGGCCTACCAGGCCACGCTGAGCCTGGCGCAGGCCAACCCCGGCCTGGGCGCCCTGTTCATGCCCGAGGCCAATTCCGCGCTGGGCGCGGCGCAGGCCAGCATCGAAACCAAGAAGAACATCAAGGTGCTGTGCTGCGACGTCAACGCCAAGATCCTGGACATGATCAAGTCCGGCGAGGTCTACGGTTCGGTCAACCCCAACCAGGGCGTGCAGGGCTACATGGGCATGATGCTGCTGTTCCTGGCGCGCAACCAGCAACTGATCGACCCCATGAACGACGCCAAGCGCAACGGCAGCAACCCCATGGCGGTGCCGTTCCTGGACAACGGCCTGTCCATCGTCAGCAAGGCCAACGCCGACGACTTCTATTGGGACAAGTACCTGGCGCGCCGCGGCACCAAGGGCATCAACGAATGACGCCCGCCGCGCCCCTGCTGGAACTGCAGGGCATCAGCAAGCGCTTCGGCGCGGCGCAGGCGCTGGCCGGCGTGTGCTTCTCGCTGCAGCGGGGCGAAATCCATGCTCTGTGCGGCGAGAACGGCGCCGGCAAGTCGACGCTGATGAAGATCATCGACGGCATCCATGCGCCCGACGCCGGCGCCATCCTGCTCGAAGGCCAGCGGGTGGCCATCGACGGGCCGGCCCATGCCATGCGGCTGGGCATCGGCCTGGTGCACCAGGAAATCGCGCTGTGCGGCGATGCCACCGTGGCCGAAAACCTGTTCATGCCGCACATCAACACGCAGCCCGGCGCCTGGATGGACTACGCCGACCTGAACCGCCGCGCCGCGCAGGTGCTGCGCCGGCTGGGCCAGGACATCGACCCGGCGCTGCGGGTGGACCAACTGGGCATCTCGCGCCAGCAACTGGTCGAGATTGCCCGCGCGCTGATGCTGGACTGCAAGGTGCTGATCCTGGACGAACCCACCGCGGCGCTGACCGAAGTGGAATCGGCCGCGCTGTTTCGCGTGCTGCACGGCCTGAAGGCGCAGGGCATCGGCATCATCTACATCAGCCACCGCATGGCCGAGATCTTCGAACACTGCGACCGCGTCACCGTGCTGCGCGATGGCCGCGACGTGCATTGCGCCGCCATTGCCGACATGACGCCGGACGCCCTGGTGCGCAGCATGGTCGGACGCGACCTGGGCAACTATTACCCGCCCGGGCAGGCCGATACCGCCCAGCCGCCCGAGACCCTGCTGGACGTGCAGGACATCGACGACGGCGCGCGCGTGCATGGCATTTCGTTCAGCCTGCGGCGCGGCGAGATCCTGGGCATTTCCGGGCTGATGGGCGCCGGCCGCAGCGAGCTGGCCGAAACCGTCTGCGGCCTGCGGCGCGCGCGCCAGGGCACGGTCAGCCTGCGCGGCAAGCCCCTGCGGCTGCGGCGTTACGCCGATGCGCTACGCCATGGCATCGCCTACCTCAGCGAAGACCGCAAGGCCGCCGGCCTGTTCCTGGACATGCCGATCGAACAGAACGTGTCGTCCATGGCGCTGGCGCGCATCAGCAGCCGCTTCGGCCTCTTGCGGCGCACGGCAGAACGCCAGCTGGCCGTCGACCTGGGCACGCGGCTCAAGCTCAAGGCGGCCGGCGTGGGCCAGGACGCGGCCTGCCTGTCGGGCGGCAACCAGCAGAAGGTGGCCATCGCCAAGCTGCTGGCCACCCGCCCCGCCGTGCTGCTGATGGACGAACCCACGCGCGGCGTCGACGTGGGCGCCAAGTCTGAAATCCACCACCTGCTGCGCGAACTGGCCGACCAGGGCGTGGGCGTGGTGGTGATTTCTTCGGAATTGCCCGAAATCATCGGCCTGTGCGACCGCGCGCTGGTGATCCGCAACGGCAGGCTGGCCGGCGAGCTGGCCCGCGCCGACATGACAGAAGAAAAGCTGCTCAGGCTGGCCTCGGGCCTGGGTGCACAGGAGACGGCATGATGACGAACCTACCCTCCCCGCCATCGGCCAGCGCCGCGCTGGCGCCCCCTGCCCGGGCCGCCGACGCGCCGCCGCGCCTGCGCCACCGGCTGGCCAGCCTGCGCGAAGCCGGCCTGCTGCTGATCATTGCCGCGCTGTGCATCGTGATGAGTTTCGCCTCGCCCCACTTCCTGACCTGGGAAAACGTGCGGGCGATGCTGCTGTCGTTTTCCATTGAAGGCATCGTGGTGGTCGGCATGACCTTCCTGGTCATCGTCGGCGGCATCGACCTGTCGGTGGGCTCGGTGGTGTGCCTGGCGATGGTGGTGACCGGCAAGCTGTTCCTGATGGGGCTGGACCCCTGGACGGCGGGCCTGGCGGCCATTGCCGCCAGCGCCGCAGTGGGCGCCATGATCGGCGGCTGCGTCACGCGCATCGGTCTGTCCCACTTCATTGCGTCACTGGCCTTCATGGTGATCGTGCGCGGCCTGTGCCTGGCCATTACCCAGGGCACGCCGCAGTCGCTGTTTTCCTTGCCGGCGCAGTTCAAGTTCATCGGCCAGGGCACCATTGCGGGCATCCCCGCCGTGATCCTGATCTTCGGCGCCATCGTCGCCATCAGCGACTTCGCCCTGCGCCGCTCGGCCCTGCTGCGCAAGGTGTTCTACACCGGCAGCAACGAAAAGGCCGCGCTGTATGCCGGCATCCGCACCGGCCGCGTCAAGTTCTGGGTCACCGTGCTGTGCTCGGCGCTGGCCGGCCTGGCCGGCGTGGTGTACACCGCGCGTTTCGGCGCCGCCACGCCCACGTTCGGCGTCGGCATGGAACTGAACGTCATCGCCGCCGTCGTCATCGGCGGGGCCAGCCTGAAAGGCGGCTCGGGCACCGTGCTGGGCGCCGTGCTGGGCCTGGCGCTGCTGTCGGTGGTGACCAGCTCGCTGATCCTGCTGGACGTATCGCCGTATTGGCAGGACGTGGTCAAGGGCCTGATTCTGCTCGGCGCCGTCACCGTCGACCATCTCATGAACGTCAAGAAAGGACACCGATGAACACCATCACGCTGGGCACTTCCGGCATCCGCTGCCAGACCGTGGGCCTGGGCACCTGGGCCATGGGCGGCTGGATGTGGGGCGGCAACGACGACGCGGCCGCCATCGACGCCATTCGCGCTTCGCTCGATGCCGGCGTGCAGTTGATCGACACGGCCCCGGCCTACGGCCTGGGCCACGCCGAAGACCTGGTCGGACGCGCCCTGGAAGGCCGCCGCCAGCAGGCCGTGGTCGCCACCAAGTGCGGCCTGGTCTGGCACACCCGCCAGGGCCGCCACTTCTTTGACGAAGAGGGCCATGCCGTGCACCGCCACCTGGGGCGCGCGTCGATCTTCCATGAAGTCGAGCAAAGCCTGGCGCGGCTGCGCACCGACTATATCGACCTGTACATCACCCACTGGCAGGATGACACCACGCCAGTGGCCGAAACCATGGACGCCCTGCTCGACCTGAAGCGCCAGGGCAAGATCCGCGGCATCGGCGTCAGCAACGTCGAAGCCGCGACCTTGGCCGAATACCTGCGCCACGGCCCCGTCGATGCCATACAGGAACGCTACAGCCTGATCGACCGCGACATCGAATCCACCCTGATGCCGCTGTGCCGCGAGCACAGCGTCGGCATCCTGGGCTATTCGTCGCTGGCGCTGGGCTTGCTGGCCGGCCCCATCGACCCGGCGCGCCAGTTCGGCGGCGACGACCAGCGCGCCGGCAACCCGCGCTTTTCCACCGCCAACCGCACCCGGCTGCACGCGTTTTTCCAGGACCTGGAACCGCTGCGCCAACAACTGGACTGCACGCTGGCGCAGTTGATGATCGCCTGGACCACCCGGCCCGGCGGCGTCACCACGGCGCTGTGCGGCGCCCGCGATGCCCGCCAGGCCACCCAGAACGCGCGCGCCGCCGCGCTGCGCCTGGATCCCCCTCACATCGCCACCATCGACGCGGCGGCCCAGCGCCACCTGCAAGCGTTGGACTGAACCCGCTGGACTGACCCCGGAGCCCTCATGCCGTCCCTCAAACAAGCCCGCCTGAACCGCCTGCTGAACGCCGGCCGCTGCCTGGACATCGCCGTGGACCATGGCGTCTGCAACGAGCCCAGCTTTCTATCGGGGCTGGAAGACATGCCCGCCGTGATGGCCCAGCTGCTGGCCGCCGGCCCCGACGCCATCCAGCTGAACTACGGCCAGGCCGACCTGCTGCAGCAGCAGCCCGGCCGCGACAAGCCCGCCCTGGTGATGCGCCTGGACATGGGCAACCCCTACAACGCCACCGTCCACCGCGTCATGTGGGCGGTGCTGCAGAACGAGCAAGACCCCGTGCTGCCGGCCGTGCAGATGGACGCGGCCTGCGTCGTGGTCAACCTGTTCATGCTGCCCGGCGAACCCGACCTGTTTCGCCAATGCGTGGCCAACATCGCCCGCGTACGCGCCGACTGCGACCGCTATGGCATGCCCCTGATGATCGAGCCGCTGGTCATGGCGCCGCACACCGAGCGCGGCGGCTACATGGTCGATGGCGACGCCGAAAAGATCGTGACGCTGGTGCGGCTGGCGCGCGAAATGGGCGCCGACATCGTCAAGGCCGACCCCACCACGCACACGCAGGACTTTCACCGCGTCGTGCAAGCCGCCCGCTGCCCGGTGCTGGTGCGCGGCGGAGGCCGGGAAGACCTGCGCCAGGTCTTTGGCCGCTCGCGTGAACTGCTGGACCAGGGCGCCGTGGGGCTGGTGTACGGCCGAAACGTTTACCAGCATGCCGATCCGTCGGCGGTGGTGCGGGCGCTGATGGCGATGATTCACGACAACGCAGATGCCGGGCAGGCCTGGGACATCTACGAGACGGGTAGCCGATAAGGGGTGGCCGAGCCGCCGGCACGGCGGTTCTTGCCCCAGGTCTCGTCCACCCGACCTCCGCCTTTTCGGCAATAGAGTTGTCATCAACCGCACGCTACGCTCGACGCTACCCAGGCGAAGCCCCGCTTCGCCACCCTGGCGGAGACCCTCCATGAAGCTGCCGGTCGAACTGCTTGCCCAAGCCGAAGCGGCGTATCCCATCGGCGCCGACGATGTCACCGCGCTGCGCCAGCGCAATGCGGCCGCGTCGGCCCGCGAGCTGGACGGCGCGGTGCATTTCGAGCGGCGCCGCGCCATGCTGTCGGCCACCGCCCGCGAAAGCGCCGACCTGGCCTTTGAACGCTACATCGGCACCAACGACCTGTTGCCCAGCAATTACCTGCTGTCCGGCTACCTGCATGCGCGTTCGGTCGGGCGGGTCCGCTATCTGGACAAGACCACGCGCAGGGCCGCCTACGCCACCGGCTTCATGGTCACGCCCGAACTGATGCTGACCAACCACCACGTCTTTCCGGTCGCCACGGCCGCCGAATTCGCGGCCTTTGCCGACGACGCGGCGATCGAATTCGGCTACGAATACGACGTGCTGGGCCGGCGCCAGGAACCCGTGGCCCATGCCCTGGACCCGGAGACTCTCCTGCACACCTACGCCGCGCTGGACCTGGCGCTGGTGGCGGTCAAACCGCGGGACGTGAGCGGCCAGCGGCGCCTGTCGGACCAGGGTTACCTGGTGCTGGATGGCACGCTGGGCAAGGCCGGCGCCGGCGACTACGCCACCATCGTGCAGCACCCCGACGGCCGCGAAAAGCAAGTGGCGTTGCGCAACAACGAAATCGTCGACAACAGCCTGCCCGATGCGCTGATCTACCAGAGCGACACCGCGCCGGGCAGCAGCGGCGCGGCCGTCTTCAACAACGAATGGCAGGTCATCGCCCTGCACAGCGCGGGCGTGGCAAAGAAAGACGCCGCGGGCAACTACCTGGACCGCGACGGCCAGCCCGTTCCCGTCGAAAACGGCCGCGTCGATGAATCCCGCGTGGTGTGGATCAGCAATCGCGGCTTTCGTGTCAGCGCCATCGTCGGCTACCTGCTGTCGCCGGCCAGCGGCGTCGACCGGCACCCCTTGATCCAGACCCTGCGCAGCCCCGCCTATACCAACGCCCGGCCCTTCACCGCCGTGTCGTTGCCGGTGCTGGCCGCGCAGGAACTCGGGCTTGCCCCGCTTGCGGTTTCGGCTCCGGTTTCGGTTCCGACGCCGGCCGCCGCCCCGAATCCCGCCCCCGTCGAAATCCGCATCGTGGTCAGCGCCGGCCAGCCGGTCTCGGTGCAGACCCTGGTCGACCCGGCCACGGCCCTGCCGCAAGCCTTCGAGACCAAGCGCGAAGACGAACAGGACTATTCGGCCTGCCTGGGCTACGACGACCAGTTCATGGGCCTGCGCCTTGCCCTGCCCGCCCCCAGCGCCGCCTTGCGCAAGAAACTGGCGATGCAGGGCAACGCCCCCAACGACTACGTGCTGAAGTACCACCACTTCAGCACGATCCAGCACGCCGTGCGGCGCGTGCCGGTGCTCAGCGCCCTCAACGTCAACGGCAAGCAGCGCTATGCCGAGCTGGACAACAGCACCCGCAAGGACCGCTGGCTGCGCGACAACCGCATCGACTACGCCGCCCAGCTGGACGACGCCTGGTATGCCAAGAGCGGCTTTGACCGCGGCCACCTGTCGCGCCGCGAAGACGCCGAGTGGGGGCCGACCATGGAGGCTGCCAAGACCGCCGCGGACATGACCTGCTCGTATGCCAATGCCGTGCCGCAGGTGCCGGCCTTCAACCGCGCCGTCATGGGCTACCACGGCCAATGGGGCCGGCTGGAACAACTGCTGCTGGAACAGGGCGTGGAAGGCGAAGCCGGCAAAAGCGCACGCATCTGCGTCTACAGCGGCCCGCTGTTCCTGAGCAGCGACCCCGTCTACAGCTCGGTGCAGGTGGCGCTGAGCAACTTCAAGGTGGTCGCCTGGTTCGACGCGGGCGGTGCGCTGCGGGCCACGGGTTTTCGCCTGTCGCAGGAAAAGCTGGTCGACGGCATCGACTTCGAAGTGCTGCATTTCGACAAGCTGTTCAAGCTGCAGCAAAAGCCCATCAGCTGGATCGAAAGCGCCACCGGCCTGGTGTTTCCGCAGGCGCTGCGCGAGGCCGATACCTTTGACGGCGCGTCCGATGGGGTCGACGACGCCGCCATCGAACGGCTGGTGGGGCGGCCCAAGCGCACGCGCCGATAGCGCCGGGGCACGGCCAATCCGGCCCGGCCCGGCCGGGGCCCGGTCACGGCACCTGTTCAAACCGGTAACGCCAGGCTCAGCCCCGCTGCACACGCCCGCCGATGCCCCAGGCGCAGGCCGCCAGCGCCGCGGCCACGCCAAAAGCCACGCCCATTCCCCCCGCCACCGCCGCGGGCGGCGCCGCAGCCAGGTCCGCCGCCCCCGCCGCCAGGGCGAACACCGCGCCCATGGCCGACGCGCCCGTCACCAGCCCCAGGTTGCGCGACAGGCTCAGCATGCCCGACACCAGCCCGCGCTGGCGCGCGTCCACATCGGCCATGACGCCGGTATTGTTGGCCGCCTGGAACACCGCGTAGCCGATCGTCAGCACCACGATCGGCCCCAGGTAACCGGCCACCCCCAGCGTGGCGGGCAGCGCCGCCAGCAAGGCCGCGCCCGCCACCATGGCGGCCAGGCCCCGCCGCGCCATCCGCGCCGCACCCAGGCGGTCCACCAGGCGCCCGGCCGGCACGCCGCATACCGCGCTGATCAGCGGCCCCACGGACATCACCAGGCCCGCCTCGGCCGCGCCCAGGCCCAACGCCTGGGTCAGGTAGAACGGGCCGACCACCAGCGTCGCCATCATCACCGTCGACACCAGCGCGTTCATGGCCAGGCCCGCCCCCAGCCCGCGTTCACGCAGCATGGCCGGGTGCATCAGCGGGGCCGCTACGCGGGATTCGACCCGCAGGAACAGCCACGTGCCCGCCGCCGCGGCCAGCAGCAGGCCAATGTTCCAGGCGCCGAACGCGCCGCGTCCCAGCGTCATCGCCAGCGCATAGGCCGCCAGCGTGACGCCCAGCAGCATCGTGCCGGCCACATCGAAGCCCGCGCCCGGCGTCCTGGCGCGATCCGCCGGCAGAAAGCGCGCCACCAGGATGATGGCCAGCAGGCCCAGCGGCAGGTTTGCCAGGAAAACAAAGCGCCAGCCCAGCGCGGCGATCAGCACGCCGCCCAGCGTCGGCCCCAGCGCGGTGCCCACCGCCGACATCGTGCCCAGCAGCCCCATCGCGCTACCCGTCCGGTGCTTGGGCAGGATGTCGCCCACGAAGGCCATCGACAGCGCCATCATCACCGCCGCGCCCGCGCCCTGCACGGCCCGCGCCGCGATCAGCAGCCCCAGCGTGGGCGCCAGGCCGCACAGCGCCGACCCCAAGGTGAACACCGCGATACCCGCCAGCAACAGGCGCTTGCGCCCCCATTGATCCCCCAGGCGGCCGGCGCCGACCACGCAGACCGTGATCGCCAACAGGTAGGCCAGCACGATCCACTGCACTTGCGGGAACGGCGCGGAGAAGGCCTGCGCCAATGCGGGCAAACCCACGTTGGCGCTGCTGGTGCCCAGGGACGCCAGCAGCAAGGACAGCGCCAGGCTGACCAGGGCCCAGGAGGTGCGCGGCGCAGCGGCGGCCGGCGGGTTCGGGTTCGGGTTCGGGTTCGGGTTCGGGTTCGGGTTCGGGTTCGACAAAGTGTGCGGCATGGTTTTCTGCGAAGGCTGGCATCGAAAAAGGCCGCCCTGTGTACGCCGGGCCGACCGTGACCGCCAGCTTATGGCCGCCCGAACCCTGGCGGAAGACGCAGCATTTGCACTTTATACGTGCACCAAACGCCATCTGATGCGCCTGCCGTGATAACGTCGCGCCATGTCCCGCCCCGACCTCAACCTGCTGCTGACGCTGGACGTGCTGCTGGCCGAAGGCAACGTCGCCCGCGCCGCGCGCCGCCTGCACCTGAGCCCGTCGGCCATGAGCCGGGCGCTGGCCCGCCTGCGCGACACCACCGGCGATCCCTTGCTGGTGCGGGCCGGCCGCGGGCTGGTGCCCACGCCGCGCGCCATCGAACTGCGCGAGCAGGTGGCCCGCCTGGTGCAGGAAGCCCACGCCGTGCTGCGCCCCGCCGAATTGCTGGACCCGTCCCGGCTGGCGCGCACGTTCACGCTGCGCACCAGCGACGGCTTCGTGGAGAATTTCGGCGCCGCCCTCATCGCGTTGGCGGGCCGCGAGGCGCCCGGCGTCACGCTGCGCTTTGTCGCCAAGTCCGACAAGAACAGCGCGCCGCTGCGCGATGGCACCGTGGATCTGGAAACCGGCGTGGTCGGCGCCGCCAGCAGCCCCGAAATCCGCACGCGCGCGCTGTTCCGCGACAGGTTCATCGGCGCCGTGCGCGCCGATCATCCGCTGGCCAAAGGCAAGATCACGCCGGCCCGCTACGCTGCCGGCCAGCACGTGCTGGTATCGCGGCGCGGGCTGGACAAGGGTCCCATCGACGAGGCCCTGGCGTCCCTGGGCCTGACCCGCCAGATCGCCACCATCGTGGCCGGTTTTTCAGACGCGCTGACCCTGGCCCGCGGTACCGATCTCGTCGCCAGCGTGCCCGAGCGCCACACCGGCAACCTGCGCGCCGGCATGCACAGCTTCGCGCTGCCCGTCGACACGCCCGGCATCACCGTGTCCATGCTGTGGCATCCGCGCATGGACGCCGACCCCGGGCACCGCTGGTTGAGGGAATGCGTGCGGCAGGTCTGCGCGCAATAGGACGGGACTTCCCTAAGCCGGCTGCTTCGCCGGTTCCGGCCACCGCCACGATTGCTCGCGAAATTCCTGCGGCGCCATGTCGTAGGCGCGCCGAAACGCCCGGGTGAAGTCCGATGCGCTGCCGAACCCCAGTCCGTACGCGATTTCCATCACCGTCAGGTGCGGATAGCGCACCAGTTCCTCGGCTGCCAGCTGCAGCCGCAGGTGGCGGATGTAGGCGCCCAGCCCGCCTTCGTGCTGGAACATCCGGTACACCGTGGGCCGCGGCAATTGCAGCGCCTGCACCACGGATTCCGGGGTCAGCCCGGCCTGGTGCAGGTTGGCCTGGATGTAGCGCCGCACCTCGCCGAACATCGCGGCCCGCGCCGCCGCCCGGGCATTGCCGGACAGGCGCGCATCCTTGCCGAACGCGGCCAGCAGCAGCCGCACGCAGGCGGTGATGTCGTCCTGGGCCTGTGCCGCGCTCAAGCCGCGCACCGCCTGCCCCAGCGCCCCCGCCTGCCGCAGCGCCAGCCGGGTCAGCGGCGTGGCGTCCCGCAGCATCCGGCCATGCAGCGCCTGCGGGTCCGGAAACACCTCCAGCACCATGTCCGCGGGCACGAAAAACGTCAGCATGCGGCAGGCATGGCGGCGCATCCGCACCGGCTGGCCCAGGTCCACCGCCAGCACCCGTACCCCGCCGCCCTCGTCCTGCGTGCGCGGCCCGTTGCGCACGGCAACGCCGTCCACACTGCCTTCCAGGAACACATGGAAGGCGAAATCCCGGATGTTGTCGCGCGAAATGCGCACCAGCGACCGTTCCAGCCGCATGGCGTCGGAACGGCAATCCGTGAACATCAGGGGGCCGACCCGAAAGCGGTCGATCGAGGCATTGAAGGGTTGTTGCAGCGCATCACGCGTGGGCAGCACGTCGACCACGTGGCCGACCTGTTCCCGCCAGGCCAGCAAACGGCGTTCGGGGGCCTGCGCCGCGACATCGAAATGATGGTGGACGATATCGGACGAGGTGGACGGCGGCGGGCCGGCCAGGGAAGCATTTGAGTTCATGCTCGAAGGTCGCTGCGCGGTGGGCTGCAGGCTGGGCTGTCCCGAGCATAACAAAAAGTAAATACCCCGAGGATTACCCTGAAACTGAGACGCACGGTATAGCCGTGCGACCAACAGTATCTAATCTGGCCGCGAGTTCCCGCAGCAGTTCGCGGACTCGGGCCGAAGTACCGCAAGCCGGCGGGGCGCCGCAAGCAGGTTTCTCGTGCGACGCCACACAGCTATTTCGCGCATTCCCCCTCCCCGGGGAATGCGCTTTTTTTGTCTGCGGCGCGGTCGGCGGGCCCCAGCGCGGGCACCGGCCGGCGAACCGGCTACCATACCGCCTTTGCCCGTTTTTGCTGCACCGCTACCGCCATGCCCAATCTGGTATTTCGCCCGCCCCAACCCGCCGACGTCGACCGCTGCTTCCAGATCGAGACCACCGCCTACGAAGGCGACGAAGCCGCCACCCACGCCAAGATCGCCACCCGCATCGCCCAATATCCCCAGGGCTTCCTGCTGCTGGAGGCCGACGGCCAGATCGTCGGCTTCATCAACAGCGGCTGCGCCCACGACGTGGTCATGTCCGACGAGGCGTTCAAGGAACTGGTCGGCCACGATCCGGATGCGCCCAACGTGGTGATCATGTCGGTGGTGGTCGACCCCGCCCACCAGGGCAAGGGCTATTCCACCCGACTGATGCACGCGTTCGTCGACAACGCCCGCCAATTGGGCAAGCAGACCATCCACCTGATGTGCAAGGAACGCCACGTCGAGCTTTACCGCAAGCTGGGCTATCGCTACGTGCGGCCGTCGCCGTCCGACCACGGCGGCATGGCCTGGCATGAAATGGTGATGGACCTGTAGGCGGACGCGCCTTCAATCCAGCTGGATCTTCGCGCTGTCGATGATTTCCTTCCAGCGCCGGGTCTCTTCAGCAGACAGCTTGGCCAGGTCTTCGCTGGTGCCCGGGTACGGCACCGCGCCCTGATCGGCCAGTTGCCCCACCAGCGCCTTGTCGTTGGCAATCGCAATCACCGTGTCCTGCAGCTTGCGAATCACCTGCGGGTCGGTGCCTGCCGGCGCCATCACGCCATACCAGGACTCGACCACCGCGTCCTTCACGCCCGCTTCCGCCAGCGTCGGTACGTCCTTGATGGATGCGCTGCGCTTATCGCTGGCCACCGCCAGCACGCGCACCTGGCCCGTCTTCACGTAGGGCAGCACATTGGGCAGATTGGCGAACAGCACCTGCACCTGGCCTGACAGCAGGTCCGACGTGGCCGGCCCCGCCCCACGGTAAGGCACGTGCTCGAACTTGGCGCCGGAGCGGAACATGAAAAGCTCACCGGTCAGGTGAT
Source organism: Achromobacter deleyi (assembly GCF_902859705.1). Classification (GTDB taxonomy): domain Bacteria; phylum Pseudomonadota; class Gammaproteobacteria; order Burkholderiales; family Burkholderiaceae_B; genus Achromobacter; species Achromobacter deleyi. Next base: position 42,822 of record NZ_CADIJO010000008.1, read on the forward strand.
TGACCGAGCCCATGCCCGCCGACGCCATGTTCAGCTTGCCCGGATTGGCGCGGCCGTACGCCACCAATTCCGCCACCGTGGTGGCCGGAGCGTCCTTGGACACCGCCAGCACATTGGGCACCGTCGAGAACAACGCCACCGGCGCGAAATCCTTGTCGGCGTTGTACGGCAGGTTCTTGGACAAGAGCGGCAGAATCGACTGCTGCCCCATCGTCGCCAGCAGCAGCGTGTAGCCGTCCGGCGCCGCCTTGGACACAAAATTGGCCCCGATGCTGCCGCCCCCGCCCGGCTTGTTCTCGACGATCACCGTCTGGCCCAGCTTTTCCGACATATGGTTGGCCAACAGGCGCCCCATCAGGTTCACCGTGCCGCCCGGCGCGAACGGCACCACCAGCGTGATCGGCTTGTTCGGATACCCCGTCTGCGCCGCCTGGGCGCCCACGCTGATTCCCAATGCCGCGACCAGCGCCGCGGCGAACTTCGGCAATGCATAGACCATGATTGAATTCCCCTTGCATGGTGTGATTTATACGGCGGCGCAGGATGCCGCGCCTTGTGCCGTGTGTTGAATCGATGTGAATCTGCCGCGACCAGGCGGCGTGTCTGAACGGATCGCTACGCCGCCGCCGTTTCCGCGGCCGCCAACGCGGCGGCCTGGCGCTGCAACGCGCCGCGTGCATCGGCCGCCCGCCGCTGCGCCGCGTCGATCGCCGCCTGCTGCAACGCCAGCCGTGCGCGCTGCTCGACCAGGTGCGCCCGCACCGACTGCGGCGCCGGCCCGCCCAGCGACTGGCGTGCGGCCACGTTGCGCACCGGGTCCAGGCAAGCCGCGATGTCCGCCTCGTCCAGCGTCACCGGGCGGCCCAACTGCTCGGCCGCCGCCGACGTGATCATGGCTGGCGTGATGGCGCGCGCCGGCAGGCCCGCTTCCAGCGCCTGCCGCACCACCGCGCCGATGATGTGGTGCGCGTCTCGAAACGACGCATCCGCGCGCCGTACCAGCAGGTCGGCCAGGTCCGTCACCGTGGAAAAGTCGTCCGCCGCACGTGCGGCCATGCGGTCGCGGTTGGGCGCCACCTGCTCGACCAGCAGCTGCATCAGTTCCAGCGCCTTCAGCGCTTCCTCGCAAGACTCCCAGCACGTGCGCGTGCTTTCGCGGCTGCTGTCGCCCGAATGCGTGAAATGGGTCGACTTCACCGTCGACAGCGCCGCCGAGGTCAGCCCGATCAGGTGGCCCGTCTTGCCGCGCAGGTATTCCAGCACCGCCGGGTTCTTCTTCTGCGGCATGATGCTGGACGTGCTGGCAATGCTGTCCGGGAAGGTCAGGTAGCCAAATTCCGGCGTGGACCAGATATAGAAGTCCTGCACCATGCGGCTGCACGTGATCATCATGATCGACAGCGTCGCGCTCAGTTCCAACGCGAAATCGCGCGACGCCACGCTGTCCAGCGCGTTGGCCAGCGGGCCGCTGAACCCCAGCAGCGCGCTTGTCGTGTCGCGGTCGATGGGAAACGACGTGCCCGCCAGCGCGCAGGCGCCCAGCGGCGAGGCATCCGCCGTTTCCAGCGCGTGCGCCAACCGGCCGATATCGCGCGACCAGGCGTCCACCAGCGCCGACAGGTAATAGCCATAGGTGATCGGCTGCGCCGCCTGCATGTGCGTGTAGCCGGGCATGACACAGTCCGCATAACGCTCGGCCTGCGCCAAGGCCGCCTGCGACACGCCGATCAGGGCGGCGCCGATGCGGGCCGCGAAATCTCGTGCGCGGATGCGGTCGATGGTGGCGCCGATGTCGTTGCGGCTGCGGGCCGTGTGCAGGCGGCCGCCCAATTCCTGCCCCACCGCCTTGATCAGGTGCGCCTCGTAGTTGAAATAGGCCTCTTCGCGCGCCGCGTCCAGCTCGACCACATGGGGGCCTTCGGCCTGCATCACCAGCAGCGCCTGCGCCAGGCGCTGCGAGGCGTCGTGGTCCAGGATGCCCTGCTCGTGCAGCATCAGCAGATGCGCCAGGTTCACCTGGGTCAGCATCTCGAAATTGGCGAAGAACTCCCGGTTCAGGCGCGGCAGGAAAAGGTGCTGCAGCACCTCTTTGGCCAGGGGTTGCTTCAAGCGCGTACTGACTTTCGATTCCATATCGGGTCCGGAGGAAACAGGGAAAACCGTAGTCTCTCGCCGGGCCAATTCATACGTCAAATCAGATTCTTACGGCTTCTCATACAAAAATGATATGATTTGAACCGCTTGCCGCCCCGGGGTCGGCAGATGCCCATGCGCCCGGCCCCGTCTGGCGCAAGCGGCGTGTTTCCGTTTCGCCCCGCCAGGATTTCCGTCCATGAATTTCAAGCAAGTCGAGGCCTTTCGCGCCGTCATGATGACGCGCTCGATGACCACCGCGGCCGGCCTGTTGCACACCTCGCAGCCCAACGTCAGCCGCTGGATCGCCCTGCTCGAGAAAACGCTGGGTTTCGTGCTGTTCCAGCGCGTGGGCACCCGCATCATTCCCACCCCCGAAGCCGAGGCCTTCTATGCCGACGTCGAGCGCGCCTTCATCGGCCTGGAATCGCTGAACGACAGCGCCAGTTCGATCCGCCGCCGCGGCACCGGCTTGCTGCGCGTGGGCGCCGTGGGGTCCATCACCCAATGCGTGCTGCCCGACGCCATCCGGCTGTTTCGCCAGAAGTTTTCCGACATCCCCGTCGTGGTCAACACGGGCGGCTCAGACGTCGTCGCCAAATGGCTGGCCACGGGCGTTTGCGACATTGGCTTTTGCTCGCTGCACACCGACCTGCCCGGCCTGCATTACGAACGCATCAACACCGCCCACGGCGCCGGCATCGTGCCCGCCGCGCATCCGCTGGCCGCCAAAGCCCTGCTGACCCCGGCCGACTTTCACGACGAGAACTTCATCTCGTTGCCCGCGGGCAGCTTCAACCGCGCTGCCATCGACCGCTACTTTCCCGACGACGCCCGCATCCTGTCGATCGAAACGCCCTACGCCACCACCATCTGCACCATGGTCAGCAAAGGCCTGGGCATCTCTATCGTCAATCCGGTCGTGCCGCGCGCGCTCGCCATCCCGGACCTGCGCGAGATCCCGTTTTCAGAGAAGGTCGAATTCCACAGCTACGCGGTCACGTCGGACCACCATCCGGTCAACACGCTGGCCCGGCGCATGGCCGAATGCGTGCGCGAAACCTTCACCGCCTTGGACATGCCGGCCACGCCGGGCTGAGCGCCGACCTGGATCGACCGCTTGCACAGGCGTCGCGCCGCCGGTCAATCCGCCGAACGGAACGGCTGCGACAGCGCCCAATTGCGCTCGAAGTGCGCCAGGTACGCCTTGGCCAAAGCCGGGTTGTTCCAGTTCACCAGCGCGTTCTCGGAATTCTCGTGCGCCGCGGAATAGGCGAAATTGAAACTGCCCAGTTCCACGGTCTGCTTGTCGGCGATCAGCACCTTGTCGTGATGCAGCTTGAAGGCCGACACGATGCGCACATTCACGCCGGCCTCGGCCAGCGTTTCCAGCGCATTGCGGGATTTGCCGCTGCGGTCTGTGACCAGGTTCCGTTTATGGTCGGCCAGCAACGACACCATGACACCGCGCTTGGCCGCGCGCACCAGTGCTTCGGTGACGCTTTTGCTGGAAAAGCTGTAGGCCATCACATTGAGCTCGGTCTTGGCCGAGTCGATCACGCGCAGCACCAGCGTTTCGGCCCCTTGGTCGGGGGAAAAACCGACTTCGATCGTGCCGGCGGCGGGCACGGAAATGGGTGCTGCGGGCGCGGCGTTGGCGCCTGTTGCGCCCGTGCCAGCCGTTGCAGGCACCGCGGGCTTGGCCTGCGCCTGCGCGGGCAACGGTAACGTCAACGCCAAACCGGTCGCACAGACCGCAACGAATCGGGACAAGGCAAACGAAGCATTCACGGCAATCATCCGGAAAAAGCACCGGCGGCCTCGTTGCCGCCCAAGGTGGTCACTGTACCGCGACGCCCCCATCTGCGCTGTCCGTGATTGCCGCAAGCCAATGTCGCAGATTCACTGCCATCCCTTCATTGCCTCGGATTCATTGCTCCCGATTCATTGATCCCGATTCATTGCCCCCACTTCACTGCCCCGGGGCGCGCCGCCCCGGCTTGAACCCATGCGTCCGCGCCGCCCCCGCCGCCAGCAGCCCCACCGCCAACAACGCTGCTACCACCCGCGGCAACGCGCCCGCCCCTGTCGTTTCCAACAGCACGCCGCCCAGCACCCCGCTGGCCGCGAACGCCAGGTTGAACACCGTCACCAGCATCGACTGCGCCACCTCTGCCCCCTCGCCCGCCGCGTCGGCCAAGGCCGTCTGGAGCAGCGTCGGCGCACCGCTGAAACTCAGGCCCCACACGGCCACGCCCACAAACACCCAGGGCGCCTGCGCCTGGCCCTGTCCCAGCGCCAGAGCCAGAGCCACCACGGCAAACGCGGCCAGACTAGCCAGCACCAGCGCGCGCAGCCAGCGGTCCACCATCAACCCGGTGAGCCAGATGCCCGCCAACGACGCCACGCCGAACACCAGCAACGCCACGTCCACCTGCCCCGCCATTCCCAGCGACGCCATGAACGGCGCGACATACGTGTACAGCGTGTAGTGCGCCAGAATCCACGCCAGGATCACGAACAGCACGGGCCGCACGCCCGGCGTCGTCCAGACCTGCCGCATCGGCACGCGCCGCGCCTCGGCCTGGCCGGGGTAATCGGGCACCTTCAACCACACCCACGCCATCAGCGCCAGACTCAGGCCCGACAAGATGCCGAAGATGCCACGCCACCCCACGATGCCGCCCAGCCACGCCGCCAGCGGCACCCCCAGCGACAGCGCCAACGGAATCCCCACCATCGCCACCGCCATGGCCCGCCCCTGCTGCGCGGGCGGCACCATGCGCCGCGCATAACCGGCCAGAAGACTCCATGCCAGGCCCGTCGCCACGCCCACCAGGAAACGCGCCGCCAGCGTCAAACCGTAAAAGGGCGACCACGCCGTCACCGCATTGCAGGCAAAGAACCCGCCTATCGCCAGCAACAGCGCCACGCGCCGCCGACAGCCCCGCAACAGCAGCGTCAGCGGAATCGCAGCAAGACCCGACCCCAGCGCGCACAGCGTCACCAGCTGTCCGGCCCAGGCCTCGGACACCCCGAAGCCGTCTGCAATCTGCGGCAACAGGCCGGCCGGCACGGTCTCGTTGGCGGTCGCGATGAAACTGCACATCGTGAGTGCCAGCAGCGCCGCCATGGGCAGGCTGGGTGACGCGACGGGTTGCCTGTAGGTAGGAGTCGCCGCAGTTGGTACATGGGCAGCCGATATGAGGGCAGCCGGTATACGGGCGTCCGGCGTACGAGCCTCCGGAGTACGGGCCTCCGGCATAACGGCTTCCGGCGTACGTGCGCCCGGCATACGACCGCCCGGCGTATGGGCATCCGGCAGGCGAGCAGACACCGCCGCCGAAGAAGAGGTTTGACGCATTGTTGGCTTCCCTTGCATCGTGGGCCAAGGCCCTGGATTGAAAAGACGCCAGTCTGCTACCCATTATTGAATTTGATAATTGGCCTAGAATTTGAATAACTTTCAAATCCAGATTCAAGATGGCAACGGATCGACTCGGTGACATTCGTTTGTTCGCGCAGGCAGCGGCCCTGGGCAGCCTGTCTGCCGCCGGCCGCAAGCTCGGCTTGTCGGCGGCCGCGGCCAGCGCCCGCCTCATCAAGCTGGAAACCGCACTGCACGCCAAGCTGTTTCACCGCAGCACGCGCCAACTGCGCCTGACCGAAGAAGGCCGCGTCTACCTGGCCCATTGCGAAGTCGCGCTGCGCGCCATCGATGACGCCGAAGCCGCGCTGCAGGCCGGCCAGCACAGCGTGCGCGGCAAGCTGCGGCTGTCGGCCTCCGCCGACTTCGGCCGCCACCTGCTCAGCTCTTGGCTCGACGAATTCAGCGCCGCCCACCCCGACCTGAAGATCGCGCTGACCCTGTCCGACTCGCTGTCCAACCTGCTGCAGGACGACATCGACCTGGCCATCCGCTTCGGGCAGCCCCAGGATGGCTCGCTGGTCGCCCGCTACCTGGCGCCCAACTGGCGCGTGCTGTGCGCATCGCCCGAGTACCTGGCCAAGCGAGGCCAACCCCGCACGCCCGTCGACCTGGCCGACCACGACTTCATCGTGCTCGTCACCGCCGCAGGCCCCCTGAACCAGTTCCACTTCGCCCACGACGGCCAGCGCCAGAGCATTACCGTGCCGCTGGAACGCGCCTGGGAAACCAACGATGGCGCGCTGGCCCGCAACTGGGCGCTGGCCGGCCGCGGCATTGCCCGCAAAACCATCTGGGACGCCGCCGAAGACCTGCGCACCGGGCGCCTGCACGCCGTGCTGCCGGAATACCGCGTCGCCGAAGCGGGTGTGCACGCCGTGTTTCACGGCAGCCGCTACATGGCGCCACGGGTGAGACGGCTGCTGGATTTTCTGATCGAGCGTTTTGCCCAAGCGACCCAGGTGTTGCTCCACGATCAAGGCTCGGGTTGAGGCGCACACGCGCTTGCCCGGCTCACCCATCTCATGGCCACAAACGTTTTTGTTATAAAAAACGACAGAAAACAACCAACCACGACCCCAATGCCGGGCATGCCGCCTCCCTATGACGCGGCGGTCGGCAGCTGGTTCCAACGCCATCCACGACGCCTCCCGCCGCCGTTGCGGGCGCGATGACGCTCCCCTGCCCCATACGCTCGCGTGATACGTTGCGCCGGTTTCCAGGCATACCGACCCCGGTGGTGCCTGCCCTAGCCCGGACAACGATCATGCGCTCATCCTCCAAATACCTGGCCATTGCCCTGCTGCTTTGGATGCCCCTGTGTGCGGCTGACCAGAATGACCGCGAGGTCGACGTTCTCTACGACCGCATCGAACAGCAGGATGCCAAGGCATATGACTCCCTAGTGGCGCTGGGGAAAAAACAGGATGCCCAAGCGCTGGCCGCGTTGGGCTTCATCCAGGAACACGGCGTGACCGTGCCCAAGAACATCGCAGCAGCCATCCGCTACTACGCGCAAGCTTGCGAGCTCGGCGGCTACTATGGCTGCGGCAATGCCGCATATTTCTACGACTACGGCATCGGCGTGGCGAAAGACCCGGACCAGGCCAGACACTATCACCGCCTGCTCAACATGGACGGCATCGACAAGGCCTACGCCGCCGAACTCAGGAACGACATTCGTCTGGCTTACGGCATCAAGGCAAGGGCCGAAGCCGACGCGACCAGTCGCCCAACGCTGATCGAGTATGCAGATCGCCTGGCCGGCTCGGCCGATAGTGAAATGCGTGTGATGGCCGATCGCAGCGGCTTCGGCAAAAGCCATACGTTATGGCTCGCGAGGCTTTGGGCCCAGGGGGGCGACCCCACCCTCAACTACCTGGTCGGCCACTTCTACAACTTCGGCTGGTCCTACGTCGACAAAAAAGACGTCGAGGCACTGAAATGGTTCCGCCGCGCTGCGCAGGCCGGTGATGCTGACTCGCAGAATCTCCTTGGTCAGCTCTACTCGAACGGAGAGTGGGGTATCCAGGCCGATCCGCAATCGGGTATGCATTGGTTCGAGTTGTCCGCGGCACAAGGCAACCTGGACGCCATCGTCAATCTTGGCAACATCTACTACCAGGGTGAAAGCGTCCGGGTCGATTACGCCAAAGCACACACGCTGTTTCAACAGGCGGCAACACTCGGCTCCCCCAGAGCGGCCAGCCCGCTGAGCTGGATGTACTACAACGGCCAGGGAGTCCAGGCCGATTGCGACAAGGCCTTGCAGTATCGCCAGATGCGGTATGGCGCAAACCCTTCCAAAGACCCCCGATTTCTGAGCACCTGCAAGCTCGATCAGGCATCCCGCAAGCGCGCCGCTCAAACGCAGCCCATACTGACGCTGCAGCACAAATCAACCTTTCGCGGCGGCAACGAGGGCACCCTGGCATGCGAGCCCCATTTTTCGGTCAGCACCAATCAGATGGGTGAAATCGCCAATCTGCGGATCACCATCGAGTTTCAGAACGACAAAGGCGAGACCTCCCAGCGCAACGTGGCCTTTGCCCCCTTCGGTCTGAACACCATGAACGAAAAAAACGGCCGCGACGCCAACTCGTTCGAGGAGTCCGCGCTAGTGCCCATGCAAACTGCTGACTTTTGCGGCCCCGACATGCAGTACCGAATCAAAGCCGCCACCGCGACAGTGAACAGATGGAACCAGGACTTGCTGGCGACGGGCATTCTGAAGCGATAGCACGGCCGGACGGCCTCGGCGGGGAAAATGCTGGCGCCCACAGAAGTTCGTCGGAACATGCTGTATTGACATATCGGTAAATCCCGATATCATCACGCCATGGATCTGCTCGACATCTTCAAAGCCCTCTCGAACCGCACTCGCCTTGAAATCCTGAAAGGCTTGAAAGACCCTGCCAAGCACTTCCCCGCGCAGGACGAAGGGGACGTCGATGTGGTCGGCGTTTGCGTCAGCAGCATCCAGGAAGGTGTCGGGCTGTCGCAATCCACCGTGTCCGATTACCTGGCCACGCTGCAACGCGCCGGCCTGGTCGAAGTCAAACGTATCGGTCAATGGACCTATTACAAGCGCAACGAAGCCACCATCCGTGCGCTGGCCAACGCCATCGGCAAAGAGCTTTGATTTTTCGGTTCGTATTTTTTTGCCCCTTGATATCGATAAATCCCGATATCTCTTTTTATAACTAAACATCGAGAATTCTCGATATCCCTTTTTCCAGAAATAAGGAATTGCAATGAAAGCATTGATACTCAAATCCTTTGGCGGCCCGGAATCGTTCGAGCTGTGCGATGTGCCCAAACCAGCCCCGCAGGCGGGACAAGTGCTGGTCCAGGCTCAGGCCACATCGATCAATCCGCTGGATTATCAGGTCCGCCGCGGGGACTATCCCGATCTGGTGCCCTTGCCCGCCATTACCGGCCACGATGTATCCGGCATCGTCGAAGCGATCGGACCGGGCGTGACGGCCTTCTCACCCGGAGACGAAGTCTGGTACACCCCCCAGATCTTCGATGGTCCGGGCAGCTACGCCGAATATCACGTCGCGGCCGAAAGCATCGTCGCCAGGAAACCCGCGGGGCTCAGCCATCTTGAGGCGGCAAGCCTGACCCTGGTGGGCGGCACCGCGTGGGAAGCGCTGGTCGTGCGCGCCGGGCTGCGAGTGGGCGAAAGCATCCTGATTCACGGCGGCGCCGGCGGTGTCGGCCACGTCGCGATTCAACTGGCCAAGGCCATCGGCGCCAAGGTGTACACCACCGCACGCGAAGCCAACTTCGAATTCGTTCGCCGCATGGGAGCCGATGAGGTCATCGACTATGAAAAGGAAGATTATGTCGACGCCATCACGCGACTGACCGACGGCCAAGGCGTCGATGTCGTATTCGACACCATCGGCGGCAGCACCTTGGCGCGCAGTCCCGACGTCCTGGCACAGCTTGGCCGCGTGGTCAGCATTGTGGATATCGCCCAGCCGCAAAACCTCATCCAGGCCTGGGGCAAGAACGCGAGCTATCACTTCGTTTTCACCCGCCAGAACCGGGGCAAGCTGGATGAATTGCGGGCGTTGGTGGAACGCGGCCAACTGCGGCCGCACGTCGGTGCCGTTTATTCGCTGGCCGATATTCCGCAAGCGCACGCACGGCTGGAAAGTCCCAACAATGGCCTTCAGGGAAAAATCGCGATCGCGGTCGGGTCATTGGCCGCGCCCGCTTTCACCGCATAACACCCCAAGAACATCGCCACCGCCGAATCCGCCACCCGCTGCCGCTCGGCCAACGCCAGCGGCGGCTGGCCCAGCGTGACCTGCGGCCAGAACGCAAAGCTTTTCACCAGCCCTTGCAGCTGATGCCCGGCAAAATCCACATCCACCTCGACCAGCCGTCCGTCGGCCATGGCCGCGCGGATCCAGGCGGTGACGCCGGTTTCCTTTTCGCCGATGCGGCAGATCATTGCCTGCGCCCGCTCGGGCGAATGAATGACCTCGGCGATCGCCACGCGCGCCAGGTCAATGAAGCTGGCGTCGCCCAGCAACGCCAGCTTTTGCATCAGCAACTGGCGCAGTTGCTGGTCCAGCGGCAGGTCCGCCCGATAAGCCATGTCTTCGCTTTCGGCGCTGCTTGCCCATAGATGCTCCAGCGTCAGCCCGAACAATTCGTCTTTGCTGGGAAAGTGGTTGTAGACCGTGCGCTTGGACACGCCCGCCGCCGCGGCAATGCGGTCCATGCTGGTGGCGTCGAACCCGGCGCTGCGAAATTCCTCGACCGCCGCGCGCAGGATGGCTTCGCGTTTGCGGTCGGTCAGGCGTCGGGGAGTCTGGGGCGGGGATGAACGGGTTGCTGGCATGTAAACGATTTTACACCGGTCAGTGTACTTTTCAGAAAAACGAAACTACACTGTGCAGTGTAATTTTGGACGCCATCCATGAAGCGCACTTTCGCCGCTCTCCTGCTAGGAATTCTTGCCGTGACCGCCCTGACCAGCCTTGCCTTGTGCAGCAGCCGCAACCCCAGCTACCCCGATTCCCCTCAGCACCGTGACGGCCGCTTCACCAACCCGTCGCCGCGCCCGCCCATGGGCTGGTGGAACGGCCTGAAACTGACGTGGGCCTTCCTGTTCGACAAGCCCACCGGCACGGTGCCCGACCAGCCGGTGCCGGTGCGCGCCCTGACCCGCGCCGACCTGGATGCCGCCCCCGACCGCAGCCTGTACCGGCTGGGGCATTCCACCATCCTCATGAAACTGCGCGGCCGTTACTGGATCACCGACCCGGTGTTTTCCGAGCGGGCGTCGCCGGTGCAATGGGCCGGGCCGGCGCGCTTTCATGCGCCGCCCATCAGCCTGGACGACCTGCCCCCGCTGGCCGGCGTGATCCTCTCGCACAACCACTACGACCATCTCGACCATGCCGCCGTCCTGCAGCTGGCCGGCAAGACCGGGCGCTTCATCACGCCCCTGGGCGTGGGCGACCAGCTGATCGCCTGGGGCATCGACCCCAAGCAGGTCGAACAGTTGGACTGGTGGCAATCCACCGTGGTCGACGACCTGCGCCTGACCGCCACCCCGGCCCAGCATTTCTCGGGCCGCGGCCTGACCGACAGCGACCGCAGCCTGTGGGCGTCGTGGGTCATCCAGGATGACGACCTGCGCGTGTTCTTCAGCGGCGACTCGGGCTACTTCAACGGCTTCAAGGCCATCGGCGATGCCTATGGCCCCTTCGACCTGACGCTGATGGAAACCGGCGCCTACGACAAGCGCTGGGCCTTCGTGCACATGCAGCCCGAAGAAACCCTGCAGGCCCACCTGGACTTGCGCGGCCGCGTGCTGCTGCCGATACACAACGGCACCTTCGACCTGGCCATGCATGCCTGGCAGGAACCCTTCGAACGCATCACGGCCCTGGCCGCCGCGCAAGGCGTGGCGCTGACCACACCCGAAATGGGCGAACGCCTGGATATCGCCGCCCCGCAAGCGGGATCGCCGTGGTGGCGCAAGCTGGTGTCCAAGGATGCCGGCGCGCGCGACGCCATCGGCGCCGCGCAACCCGATTGAAGTGCAACCCAATTGATGTGAAACCGCCCGGCTTGCCATTCCGGCGCCGGGCTACGTCACCGCGTCACCACCGTGAACTCATTGCCCCGGCCCGGGCTGATCGGAATCGGCTGCGACACATATCCGTTGGCCGGGTCGCGCACGTAGGCCAGATATTCGTTGTCGTGGTCAAACGCGTTTTCGGCCAGGATGAGCGCGCCGGTTTTCAGGCGCGGCTCAAGCAGCTTCAGGATCGGCAAGTACAGGCTGAACGCGCCGTCCAGCAGCACCAGGTCGATCTCGCCCTCGATGTCGGCCAGCGTCTCGCGCGCATCGCCTACCCGCACGTCCACCAGGTCTGCCAGCCCCGCCGCATCCAGGTTGGCGCGCGCGCGCAGCGCCTTGACGGGCTCCAGTTCGGAACCGATCACCTGGCCGCCGCCCATGTCGCGCAACGCCGCGGCCAGGTGGATCGTGGAAATTCCCATCGACGTGCCGAACTCGACGATGCGCGTCGCCCGGCGGGCCCGCGCGCATTGGTAAAGAAAGCGGCCGTATTCCGGCGCCACGTTCAGGAAGTTATCGGCGTAGCCGCGATAGAACCCGCGGATGTCGCGGCGTTCTTCCTCGAAGTGATGGGCGACCATGTCGGTCATCACTTGTTCCGACAGATCGGCGCCGTCGAACTGCGCCATCAACGGCCGATCCGCTGCTTCCGCTTCCTGGAACAGCCGTTGCAGGGTTTGGGCGATGCGCCCCGTGCTCAATGAATCCATAGCCTCACCACTGAAAAACACGGCGGCGGGACATTCCGCGCGCCGTGTCCAGGCATGGTAGAGAGCGCGCTATTTGGCGGCATTGGGAAAGTTAGCCAAAATAGTTGGAATTCCTGCCAAATCACGCCGCGCCCTTTTCCTGGCTGCCCTTCATGCCTGTCTTCAGTGATCGCTCGTCCGCCGAGGACTGGACGGACCCGGACCTGGTTCCCCGCCCCGTCGTCACCTACGGCGCCGCCGGCATCGTCATGGACGCCATGGATGACGATGACCCGCGCCTGCAACGCCATCGCCACACCGTGGATTTCCACCAGCACCGCAAGGGCGAACTGCTGCTGGCGCTGCGCGGCGTGCTGACCTGCGAGGTCGAGGGCGGTTTCTGGCTGGTGCCGCCGCAGGGTGCCATCTGGGTGCCTGGCGGCATGCCGCACAAGTTCAGCGGCGCCGGCACCATCGAATGCTATGTGGTCTTCATCGACCCCGACGCCGCCACAGCGCTGCCGCAACACGCCTGCGCGCTGGTCACCACGCCGCTGCTGCGCGAGCTGATGGTCCGGTCCGCCAACCTGCCCATGCTGTATCCCGACGACGGCATCGAGGCGCACCTGGCCACGCTGCTGCTCGATGAAATCGCGATTGCCCCCATCGGCACCCTGCACCTGCCCATGCCCGCCGATGCCCGGCTGCGCAAGATCGTCGACCTGATTCTGGACGATCCCGCCGACCGCGGCACCCTGCAAACCTGGGCCCGGCGCGTCGGCCTGAGCGAACGCACCCTGGCCCGCCTGCTCACGCAGGAAACCGGCATGAGCTTTGGCCGCTGGCGTCAGCAGCTGCACCTGATGCTGGCGGTGAGATGGCTGGGCAGCGGCGCGTCAGTCCAGCGCGTGGCCAATGACCTGGGGTACGAAAGCGCGGGCAGTTTCGTCACCATGTTCCGCAAGGCGCTGGGAACGTCGCCAGGGCGCTATATGGCCGAACGGCGGGAATGAGAGAAACGTCGCGATCCAGAGATAGACAGGATGCCGCCATGACGGGATAGCCCCGCCTCAACCCTGCATTGTTGAAAATTTATCATTGATAAATTATAGTGCCGCTCATCGGGCCCACGCCCGCTTGAGAGCCATCGGCATGACATCACAACGCATTGATACGGTTCCGGTCCTGATCGTCGGCGGCGGCATCGTCGGCTTGTCCGCCGCCCTGTTCCTGCAACGCCATCGCGTCCCCTTCATCCTCCTCGAACGCAGCCAGACGGGTTCGCCCCTGCCGCGCGCCCGCGGCTTTTCGGCCAGGACGCTTGAGCTCTATCGCTCGGTTGGTCTGCAGGACGCCATCGAAGCCGTCGCCAAGACCGCCTGGAAGCAAGGCAAATTCGGCGGCGCACGGCGCGGCCGGTCAATGCTGGAAGCCGAATCGCTGCCGCTGGCAGACATCGCCAAGCTGCACGCCCTGGCCGATCCGTCGCCATGCGAACTGACCGCCTGCCCGCAGACGCTGGTCGAACCCGTGCTGCGCCAGGCCCTGCAAGCGCGTGGCGGCGACGTGCGCTTCGGCTGGGAATTGCTGCGTTTCGAACAACAGGCAGACGGCGTCTCCGCAACGGTCCGCGATATCGCCAGCCACACGGAACACACCCTGCATGCCGACTACCTGTTCGCCGCGGACGGCGGCCGCAGCGACATCCGCCGGCGCCTGGGCATCGAACGCCAGGGCATCGACGCCAACCGCCACTACCTGAACGTGTTCTTCGAAGCCGACCTGACCCGCCAGGTCGCCGACCGCACCTTCAGCCAGTGCGAGGTGCACAACGAAGTGGTCAGCGGACTGTTCCTGGCGATGAACAACGCCACCCGCTGGTCGTTCCACCTGGCCTACGACCCCGCGACGCAGCAGCCTGAGCAGTGGCCGGACGACCATCTGACCCGCCTGTTGCAGGCCGCCATCGGCGCCGATATCCCCGTGACCCTGCTGCACCGGTCCCCCTGGAACACCCGCGTCCGCGTGGCCGACCGCTACCGCGACCAACGCGTCTTCCTGATGGGCGATGCCGCGCATCTCATGCCGCCCTGGGGCGGCTTCAACGCCAACACCGGCATCGCCGATGCCCACAACCTGGCCTGGAAGATCGCCCACGTCCGGCAAGGCCTTGCCGCCCCCGCCTTGCTCGACACCTACGAGCGCGAACGCCGCCCCGTTGCCCACCGCAACGGCGAACAGGCCTGGCTGCGCACCGACTTCGACGCCCGCTTCCAGATTCGCACGGACGGCAACGCCGGTTTCTTTGACCGGCTGGTCGACTATGGCGAACTGCAGATGCGCACCCGCTACGGCGCCGACGTCACGGTGCCGACCCTGCGCGCGCAGCCCGGCACGCGCTTTCCGCACGCCTGGATAGAACATATGGGGCAGCGCCGTTCGACGCTGGATCTATTTGGCGAAGGCTATGTGACCCTGGGCGGCGCTCAAGCACCCCGCCCTGCAACCGGGACCACCTACCGGGTGGGGTCGGATTTTCGGTTCATCGACGACGGCGTCACATGGCAATCGCTGACCGGACTGGCGGATGACGCCGCGCTGTCGATCCGCCCAGACGGCATCGTGAACGTTTGACGACGCCCGCGCGCTTCAGGGCGCCGAGTCCGGCACGGCGCGATACACCGCCACCTGGTCGGACCGAATCGATTCCTGCATGGTGTACGTGGACCCGCCATCGCCCCGCAGCTTCCACTGCTTGCTGGCTTTGGACGCATTGCCGTTGAAGGCCGCCTCGGGCACCGCCTGGAAGCTGTCGTAACGGTACAGGGTGTACGGCACGCCGGGCTTCAGGCCGGACACCGTCACCGTCAGGGTCAGCGGCCTGGACGCGGGCCGGGCGCTTCCGCCTTCCGGCATTGCAGGTTGCTCGTCGTTGGCGCTCGTCGCCACGCGCACCGGCAACGCCTGACCATCGCGGTCGATGATCCCCGTGATCGCCAGGCCATGATTGCCGACGCCGCGCGGCAAGGAATAGACCGCGCGGTCTTGCGCATTCGCTTCCTGGCGCGTCGCCTGAAACGCCCCGAAGGCATAGCGGTACCGATAATCCGGCTTGCCGTTCGGCGACCATAATCCGTGGTCGCTGAACGTCAACACATCATCGGCGGCATAGGCCGCCGGTATCGTCACAGGCCGCGTCGACGACACCCCGGTCACCGACACGATATGGTCATACTGCGCATCGCCCGCGTCGTCGTCGTCCGTATCCTCGAACAGGCGCAGGTTTTCATACACGCCGATCAGGACGGGATGGCTAGACGCCACATGGGTCTTGACCCACGCCAGGAAGGCATTCGTATCCGCCCCGGGGCCGCCCTTCCACGGCACGGCCTGCAAATGCATGCGCGCGGCCGCGGCAGTGTCATTGACGCCCAACAGCAATTGGCTGCCCTGTGCGGCCTGGTCGCGGTTGCGGCTGGCCAGCGCGCGGGCGTCGTACTGGGACACATACTGCCCGTAATACAGCCCCGCACTGATCAACCCGACTTCGCCGCAATAGCCGTAGTTCGCCGTCCACTGCTGACGCGCCGGAATGTCGTTGGCGTGGGTGTAGGGGCCAGCCTGGGCCGCGTGGACAGCCGGCAAGGCCGCCAGCAACGCCCACTGCGCCAACCGCGCGCCTTGCTTGAGAAGGGAATGAAAACCAGACATGCCTATCGCCTTTCATCATCGATGCGCGCCCGTTGCCCGGCCGTCGCAGCCGTAGACGATACCCGAAGGCCAAGCGGGCCGGTGCAACACCGGCCCGCAACACCGGTCAGTTCGCGAAGTCCGTCGCCTCGGACGCGCCTCGCCAGGCATCGATATCCCGGCGCGCGGCAGCCTGCTTCTCGTCGGCAAAGCCGTTGGCGACCTTACCCACGAACAGATGCACCGGCGGTTCGGCCACCGACGCGGCCTGCTGAATCAGCAGCGCCACCTTTTCCGGGTCGCCGTCCTGCTTGCCGTCCAAACCCTGATGCAGATCCAGCGACGCCTGCGCTGCGGTGTAGTCCGCAATCGAACGCTGGGCGATCATCAGGCTGTTGTTGGTCAGGAATTCCGTGCGCACCGGCCCCGGATACACCACCGTGGCCTTGATGCCCAGTTCGGCTGCCTCGGCTGCCAACGTCTCGGTCAGCCCCGCCAGCGCGAACTTGGTCGCCACGTAGCTGCCCCAACCCGCATAACCGCCCATGAAACCGGCGATGGACGCCACGTTGAAGATATGCCCGCTGCGTTGCTGGCGCAGATGCGGCAAGCTGTGACGCAGCACGTGCAGCGGTGCGAACACGTTGACCTCGAAATTGCGGCGCACTTCGTCGTCCGTCAGCGCTTCCACCGCGCCCTGCTGGCCGTAGCCCGCGTTGTTGACCACCACGTCGATGCGGCCAAACGTGGCCATGGTCTGTTCGATGGCGGCCTGGACGCTGGCTTCGGACACCAAGTCCACCTCCAGCGCGAGCAGATTCGCGGTGTCGTTGCCCAGCGCCTTGTGCAGGCTGTCCAGCGTGCGCGACGTCGCCGCGACCTTGTCGCCGCGCGCCAGCAACTGGCGAGCCAGCGACAACCCGATGCCGCGAGCGGCGCCGGTGATGAACCACACTTTATTGCCTTGATGATTTTGCATTTTTCCGTGCTCCTGAAGTGAGGGATTGCAGGAACAGATGCTAGGCGCACCCGCCTGGGCCGAATAGGCACACAGCTATCGGATGATTGCCTATTCCTAAACCCAAGCCCCCACTCTTGCCCAATACCGGGCAGAATCATGCCTAAGACTCTTAGCCGGAGATTCACACGATGGCCACTGCCACCGCCGCCCAGCACCAGATGACCGCCCTGCTCGCCCAGTTGGCCCCCCAAGAGGGCTACACCCGGTCGCGCCTGGACGGCGTGCGCTTCATGCGTGCCAACCGGCCCGTCGGCCGCACCCCGGTGCTGTACGAACCCAGCATCGTCATCGTCTGCCAGGGATCCAAGCGGGGCTATCTGGCCGACCGGGTCTACCACTACGACGCGCAGCACTACCTGGTGCTGTCCGTGCCGCTGCCGTTTTCCACCGAAACCGACGCCACCGCCGACGAACCGCTGCTGGCGGTGTCCGTGCGCCTGGACATGACGACGGTGGCAGACCTGGCGATCGAAGTGGATGGAGACGACCTCGCGCGGCAAGCGCACGACGCGCCGCGGCCGGCGCCTGGCTCAAGAACGCCAGGCAATGCCGCGCCCGAAGGCATCGTCTCGACCCCGCTGGACGCCACCTTGGCCGACACGACGCTGCGCCTCTTGCGCGCCCTGTCTTCGCCCATCGAAGCCCGGGTACTGGCGCCCGGCATCGTGCGCGAGCTGTGCTTTCGGGTGCTGCAAGGCGAACAAGGCGGCGCCATCCGCGCCGCCCTGGCCAGCCAGGGCAACTTCGGCCGCATCTCGCGCGTCTTGCAGAGCATCCACAACGACTACGCGCGGCCGCTGGACGTCAGCCTGCTGGCACGCGAAGCCGGCCTGAGCGTGCCCGCCTTCCACGCGCACTTCAAGGCCATCGCGCGCACCTCGCCCATCCAGTACATCAAGTCCGTGCGGCTGCACCAGGCGCGGCTGCTGATGATTCGCGACAACCTCACCGCCGCCGCTGCGTCCGCCCGCGTCGGCTACGAAAGCGCGTCGCAGTTCAACCGGGAATTCAAGCGGCAATTCGGGCGCAGCCCGGGGGAAGAGGCGCGGGAAATGAAATTCGCGTTTGCGCTGTTGCCGGCGGCGCAGCTGGAGGCCGTGGCATCAACGCATTGATCGCAGCGCGCGCTATTCGTGCTGCAGAATATTGACCAACGTCCCCACCGGGTCCCTGACGTAGAACCGGCGCACGCCCCAGGGTTCGCTGACCGGACCGTACTCCACGGCAACACCGGCCGCCTCGACCCGGCGCAACGCCTCGGCCAGGTCATCCACCTCGATCGACAGCGCCGGCAGCGGCGTATCCGCGCCGCCCTGGCTGCCGACACTGAGCTGCACCGTCATCTTGGCCAACCCTGCGTAGGTGCGGATCCAGCCGTGGTCCATGGCCAGGTCCAAACCCAGGATTTCCCGATAGAACCGGTCCACCACGGCGGGGTCGGCGGCGGGGATATTGGCGATGATGCGCTTGACTTGCATGGGGCGTCCTAGGAGTGGTCTGGTGAGCGTCGCGCGATGCGTTCCCGCACCTCGGGCGATGCCAGGCACATCGCCACCGCCTCGTAGCCCGGCGCGCCGGGATAAGGCGCGACGCGACGCGGCGGACTGTGATTGGCCGGGCAAAGCAGAATCGCTTCGTCCGGGCCGACCGCAGCAAGATCAAGAATAGCCGTAGAGCGTGTCATCAAAAAGAGCGGCGGGCCCGCATGCCGGGCGCGATGTCGCAGATGCGCCATCAGGGCTTGCTGCGTGGCGTGATCCAGGCCTTGCTCGACCATATCCACCACCCACACGTCGGGCCCGTCGGCCAGCAGGCTGGCCAGCAACGCCACCAGAGCGTCGGATCGCGTCGCCCCCTCGCCGACCAGCCACGCCAGCGCCTCATCGACGCGTGCCAGCAGCGCAGCGTCGGCCGCGAGCCGCGCCTTGGCGGCAGCGCATCCATCGTCCAGGCGATCCACCCCCAGGAAAGCGGCATTGGGCAAGGCCTGGGCCAGGCGCTGCGCCAACCGGGTCTTGCCGCTACCCAACGAGCCGATCAGGTAATTCAAGGGCCGGACGTCCCGCAGTTCGAACCATTCGCCGCCCCACGGCCAGGGCAGCGCAAACGCCGCACGAATGTCTGTCGGCCGACCCAGCAAGCCGGCCAGCGCCGCGCCCGACGGCATCTGCCCCTGTGCCAGGTCCGCCTGAATGCTCCGCACCTTGTCCAATTTGCCCGCCAGCGCCTGGATGTCGCCGGCCAGCGCCGCATCGTGCGCCGCCAACGCCGCTTGCAGACTGGCCGGATCGCCATCCAGCACGCCGGCCACCTGCGCCAGGCTAAGCCCCAACCCGCGCAATGCCGCCACCTTCGCCGCCCGCGCCATGTCTGCGGCGGCGTACATTCGGTACCCCGCCTCGCTGCGGCCCGGGTTGACCAAGCCCTGGCGCTCATACAGCCGCAACGCCTTGACCGACACGCCAAGCCGCCTGGCGGCCTCGGAAGCACTCATGCACGATTGAGAAGCACGCATACATCACCCTTTATGTTGACCAAGAGCCGCTAGCGTGAGGGTGGCCCCAGGGGTCGGGTCAACAGTAGATAGGTGGCTTGTGCCCCCTTGTGGCAAGCATAAACGTGAAAGATGCCCACGCGCACAGACGGGGGTTGGATGAGTTTTCCTGACGAATGCTACGTTGCCGAGACATCGATGGCCGCCCGCGCAATCGCTGCATCCTGCTCCGGCGTCCCGCCTGACACCCCCAGCGCCCCCAGCAACGCCCCTTGCGCGTCAAACAACGGTATCCCGCCGCCCATCAGCAACAGGCCCCCTGCGTGCACATGATCAAAGTGCGGCGCCGGCACGCCCACCTGCAACGGCGCATTCAGCGCTTCGCTGGGCATCCGGAACATCACCGATGCCCGCGCCTTGGCCAGCGCCAGTTCGTTCGACGCCAGCCACGCGTCATCCATGCGCGTAAACGTGACCAGGTTAGCGCCGCGGTCCAGCACCACAAACACCGCCCTCACCCCGGCCTGCTCGGCCGCCTGGCGGCCCCGGGCCACCAGGCGATGCGCGTGATCGATCGCGATGTCAGGCATTCTGCGACCACTCCGTCGCCTGCCACTGTTTGGCCGCATCGATCGTCGCAAGCGGCCGCATCGTGCGGTACAGGTGTTTCTCGGCGGGAATGATCTCGACCATCGCGTCGATCATTTCCTGCGGATCGGCCTGGTTCAGCAGGCTTGCGCTGAAGTCCGGCATCGGCACCACCGCCTTGTCGGCGTCGTACCACTGCACAAAGCTCTCTGCGCCCGTGTCGTTGAAACCCGTGCCAAAGACGCCGGGGTTCACCGTGGCGACCTTCACGCCATGGGGTTCCAACTCGGACTTCATCGACCCGGCAATCGCTTCGATGGCGTGCTTCGTCGCGCAGTAGATGCCCAGAAACGGCACCACCAGAATGCCGCCCATCGACGACGTCCACACCACCTTGCCCGACCGGCGCGCCACCATCTTGGGCACGATGGCCTGCACCAGCTGTAAATGCCCGAACACGTTGATGTCGAACGATTCACGGACCCGCTGCATCGGGATATCCGCGATCGAGCCCCCTTCCATCACCCCTGCGTTGAGCACCAGCACGTCGGGATCAAAGCGGCCGGCGTGCGCGATGTCGATGCTGTCCAGCAGGTTGAGCTTGATGACCTCCATGGCCACGCCCGCCTCGGCGGCATCTGCCCGCAGGCTGCGCACCTGCGGCCAGGTTTCGGCGGCGGCCACGACCTGGTGGCCCTGACGCGCCAATTCAATCGCCGCACCCCGGCCAAAACCCGAGCTGGCGCCTGTAATCAAGATCTTTTGCGACATGGTCTGCATTCCTTGCGTGCTGGTGTGAATTCCTGCCCGCCAGTGTAGGAAGCCGCTACTATCAAAACAATCACACCAATGCTTGGCGACTCGATGAATCCCATTCACCAATTCAAAGGCTGCGACCTGCTGGCCCTGAACGTCTTCCTGGCCGTCGCCGCCCACCGCAGCTTTCGTGCGGCGGCCAAGGAAGTCGACATCACGGCATCGGCGGTCAGCCATTCCATCAAGACCCTCGAGCAACGCCTGGGCGTACGGCTGCTCAACCGCACGACGCGCAGCATGTCGTTGACCGACGCCGGCGAGCGGCTGGCGGCGCGGCTGCGCCCGACCCTGTCATCGCTCAGCCACGCCCTGCAGGAAATCGACGACCTGCGCGAGACGCCCAGCGGCACGGTGCGCATCAACGCCAGCGAAGGCGCGGTGCGGTTGGTTCTCAGGCCGCTGCTGGCGCGTTTCCTGCGCACGTATCCACAGGTGCATCTGGATATCGTGTGCGACGGCAGGCTGAGCGACGTGGTGGGCGAAGGCTTCGACGCCGGCATCCGGCTGGCCGAGGCCGTGCCGCAGGACATGATCTCGGTGCGAGTCGGCGGCCCGGTACGCTTCGCGGCCGTGGCATCCCCGGCGTACCTCGCCGCGCGAGGCCGGCCCACGGTGCCGCAGGATCTGCATCAGCACGACTGCATCCGGTTTCGCTTTGACAGCGGCGGCCTGTACAGGTGGGAGTTCGCACGGCATGGGGTGCAAGAAAGCATCAACGTGAACGGGCCGCTGACGCTGACCGACCAGCCGCTGATGGTGGACGCGGCGGTGGATGGCATCGGCATTGCCTTCGTGCCGGACCATCTTGCGGTGCAGGCGCTGGAGGACGGCAGGCTGGAACGGGTACTGGAAGATTGGTGCCCGGCGTATCCGGGGCTGTGTCTGTATTACTCGGGGCACCGGCATGTGTCGGGTGCGTTGCGGGCGTTGATTGAGATGTTGCGGGAGGCTGTGTAAGGGTTGAGTGGCTAACGTCGACTTCCTGTATTATGTACGTTATTTTGTACAAAACCTAGCCTAGGAAAAAAGCCATGGCCATCTCTTCCAGTGACGTCATCCCTCTGTCCCAAGCCCGGGCGAACCTGTCCGAGTTGGCCGACCAGGTAAAGGCCGGCGCAGAAAAAATCGTGACCAAAAACGGGGAAAGCTACGTCGCCATCATTGACGCCCAACGGTTGGATTACTACCACCAGCTAGAGCGTGAACGCATCCATCTTCTGGTCATAGAAGACGCGAGCAAAGGCTTGGCTGATGTGTATGCCGGAAAGGTGAAAGACGCCCGTGACACGCTCACAGCGCTCAAACGCCGCGGCACGACCAAAGCTGCTCGCTAACGGACGGAGTTCACCGAGTGCCCGTCCTCTATACCGTCAAGCTCACCGCGCACTTCGAGACCAACCTTCAAGAGATCGATGCGTTTCTTCAAGAAGCCGACATTCCCCACGCATTCGATATGTTGCTGGATGAATTGACGGACACTGTCGTCCCCAACCTGGAGCGCTATCCGAGCATAGGGCGACTGTTTCTGGAACGCCCGGCCCGATCGGTCGAAGCGCTCAACGGCATCGAACGCCTGACCAAGCAACTCGACGCCATCGACGACAACGGCGAATTGCGCGAATACGTGATGACGCATTACCTGCTGCTATATGCACGCATCGGCAGCACGGTATATTTGCTTTCGATCCGGCACCACCGGCAACTGTCGTTTGATTTGGAAGGCCATTGGTTGGAGTGAGTGGACACGTTTCTTTTACAGAGAGCGGCCCGCAGCTCACCTACTTACGAGCCTGCACTGTCGCTGATAAGCGATCCCAGTGGATCCACCGACTCACCAGCAGCATCACGCTGAGAATTCATTCATGACCGATACGCTCAAAAATCTTAGCCAGCAACAAAGCGAGTTCGCAAAGGAACGCGATTGGGAGCAGTTCCATTCGCCCAAGAACTTGGCGTCTGCGCTAATCGTGGAAGCAGGAGAATTACTCGAGCATTTTCAGTGGCTGACAGAAGAGCAAAGCCGGGCACTTTCTGCTGAAAAACTCGAAGCTGTTGGTAGCGAGATAGCGGATGTGCTCCTTTATCTCGTTCAACTGAGCAACGTGCTTGGGATTGATCCTGTGCGAGCTGCGCAGGCAAAAATTCTGATCAACTCGCAGAAGTACCCGGTCAACCGTGCCAAGGGTCGCAGCACGAAATACGATCAACTTTGACGTGCTGGAACAGGTGCAATCTTGATCATTTATCAGGCCAGCAAGACCGAATTTCTCCAACATGCGCTTCGTGATGACATCGAGGACATCATGCTGCGCCATGTCCGCCATGCTGGTGTCGCCGGTGGCGGAGAAAGCGAAGTGCGTTCGTGGCGAAGCTCGTTGTTCGAAATGGCTAAAGTGCTTCAGGATGCCGAAATTCCAGACGACGCCGGTATCGCCATCGAGTACCAGCTCCCCCGTAGTTCACAGCGTATCGACTTCATGATCACGGGAGAAGACGATACAGGGTGCCCGAAGGTCGTTATCGTCGAATTGAAGCAGTGGTCGACTTCCAGATACAGCAGCAAGGATGGGGTTGTCTGGGCACGACGGGGAGGGCGTAACGCCGAGGTAGAAGGCCCTCATCCCTCGTATCAAGCCTGGTCGTACGCAGCGCGGCTTGAGGATCTCAACGCGGCCGTTCATGAACAAGGCATTGGCCTGCACCCCTGCGCTTATTTGCACAATCATCCTCGCGATGGTCAGATCGACCATCCGCACTACGGGCCGCACATGGCGCGGGCTCCCCTCTTTCTCAAAAGCGACAAGGATAAGCTCAGCCGATTCATCAGCAAGCATGTGCGACGCGGCGATCGCTTGAAGTCGCTCTATGCCATCGAACATGGTCGCATCCAGCCATCGAAGAGCCTGATGGACTATGTGACGGGCCTGATGCAGGGCAAGAGCGAGTTCGTGCTTATTGATCAGCAAAAGGTCGTTTACGAGTCCATTCTGCAGATAGAAGCCCGCTCGCGCGCGCAGAAGCAGGTCATCATCGTCCGAGGAGGCCCTGGCACCGGTAAGTCGGTTCTAGCCATCAATCTTTTAGCAGCACTTATAGGCCAGCAGCGCAACGCACGGTACGTGACGAAGAATCGCGCCCCCCGAGAGGTGTTTCAAGCCAAGTTGACGGGTACATTTACCAAGACTCGACTTGGCAACCTGTTCAGCGGCTCAGGATCTTTCACTGACGACACGCCCGATAGCCATGACGTTCTGTTGGTAGATGAAGCGCACCGACTTAACGAGAAGAGTGGCCTCTATCGCAACATGGGCGAGAATCAGGTCTTGGAGATCATCCGGTCAGCGCACTGCACTGTCTTCTTTACGGACGACGATCAACGGGTCACGATCTTTGATATTGGTCACACCGAAGAACTGAAAAATCAGGCCAAAGCACAGGGCGCCGAAATCACGGAACTGGAGTTGACGTCGCAATTTCGATGCAATGGTTCGGAAGGCTATCTCGCCTGGCTGGACAACACGCTGGAAATTCGACCCACGGCCAATCCAGTGCTAGACCCAACTGACTACGATTTCCGGGTATTTGATAGCCCGACCGAAATGCATGGCCTCATTGCTGCGAAAAACCAGCTGAATAACCGCTCTCGCGTTGTTGCCGGCTATTGCTGGCCTTGGCCAAGCAAGAAGAACCCCGCAGCGTGGGACATCGAACTATCCCAATTCGGTTATCAAAAGCGCTGGAACCTCAGCACAGACGGGAGCCTATGGATCGTCAAGCCCGGCTCTGTCCAGGAAGTGGGCTGCATCCACACCTGTCAAGGCCTGGAATTGGACTACGTCGGCGTCATCATTGGCGACGACTTGGTCTACCGTGATGGTCAGATCAAGACGGATGCTACGCAGCGTGCGTCTTCCGACCAATCTGTACGTGGACTCAAGAAGATGATGCGAGAGAACCCGGATAATGCGCGGGGACTGGCGGATCTCATCATCAAGAACACCTACCGCACGCTGATGACCCGAGGCATGAAAGGTTGCTATGTCTATTGCACCGACAAAGCGCTCGGTGAATACCTCCGCAACAGACTGGGTTCTACTACGGAACCGCTATCTGAACCGCTCTTGCAAGCCGACGACACCAACGTCGTGCCATTGAAACAAGTCATAGAACCCAAGCGTCAAAACAGCTTGACTGCGCTGCCACTCATCGACATCAAGATGGCAGCAGGGACTTTCTCAGACGCCCAGATGCTAGACGAGGCCGCTACCCAGTGGCTCGAACCGCCAGATTGGATTACCCCGCAGCCCGGCCTCTTCGTGGCTCAAGTTGTGGGCGAGTCAATGAGCCGACGAATCCCCAACGGGTCATGGTGCCTGTTCCGAGCGAAACCAAGCGGTACCCGTCAAGGCAAGGTTGTAATCGCCCAGCATCGCAGCATTGATGATCCAGAGACGGGCGGCAAATATACGGTCAAAGTCTACTCAAGCAAGAAAACGATCAACGCTGACGGCAGTTGGCATCACGAGCAGATCATTCTGCATCCGGATTCACTGCAGCCCGGCTATGAACCGATCGTTATCAGCCGAGATGTAGATGACGATGAGTTCACAATCGCTGCGGAACTGCTGACCGTCCTTGAGAACGAACCCTG
Organism: Achromobacter deleyi; assembly: GCF_902859705.1. Taxonomy (GTDB): domain Bacteria; phylum Pseudomonadota; class Gammaproteobacteria; order Burkholderiales; family Burkholderiaceae_B; genus Achromobacter; species Achromobacter deleyi. Next base: position 68,443 of record NZ_CADIJO010000008.1, read on the forward strand.
AGTGTCCGTTGCCGCCTGACTGAGCATCAAGACACCGCCGGACCGGCGCGATCCAGCGCCGGGGTCCGCGCCCGATACTGCTCGATCCATTTCACCGACTGCGCAATCCCTCCGAACGGAAAGAAATGCAGGCTCACCGGTCCATGGGCGTCCGTCAGTCCGGCGGTCAGGCGATCCACGAACACATCCGGCCCCGCCGTGCCGAACAGCTTGCCCAGCGAGATACCGTACTTGGACCACATTGACGCGCAGGCGCTGACGCCGCACAGGGCGGCATAGCGCGCCAGCACCGCAATGCCCGCCGGCCCGGGCACCCCCACTCGCACGGGGTGGCCAATGCCCCGCTCGCGCAGCGTTTGCAGCCACGCCAGCGCCACGTCGGCATCAAATCCGAACTGCGTGATGATCAGGGGCGCCATGCCCCGGCTGGCGATCATCTGGCACTTGCGTTCCAGCACCTCCCACCGATCGGACGCGCTCATGACCGGATGCCCTTCCGGATGCCCGCCCACGCCAACGACCCGGACGCCCGCGCGTTCGAAAACGCCGGTTTCGATCAATGATGCACTGTCGGCAAACGGCCCAACCGGGGTCGACGGGTCGCCTGCGATCACGAAGCAGCGCTCGACTCCAGCTTCAGCCACCGCGCGCGTGACGAACGCATCCAGCTCGGCAAGCGACGCGATTCGCCGTGCGGACAGGTGCGGCATGGGCTCGAAGCCCAGCGCGCGCACGGCCCGCGCGGCAGCCAATCGCGCCTGGTCGTCCTGGCCGGGCAGGTAGGGAATGGAAATGGTCGACCCGGGCAATATCCGGGGCGCCGCGGCGGTCAGCGCGGCAATGTCCTTCGTGCTGACTTCCAACGAATAGCCGTCGGTGATGTGGCGAAGGGACTTGGGCGTACTGGGATGCATCAGGGAATCAGTGAAAGGCCCGCCGAACGGCTCGAAAGATGGTTAGACGAATGCGCTCGACGAACGGGCTCGACGAACGGGCTCGACAAACGGGTTCGACAAACGGGCTCGACAAATGGATTTGCCAGTCGGCTCAGCGGACGGTCTGCGTTCAGCGGTAGGGTTCAGGCAATGGCTTCCGGCGCAATGGCGGCCACGGGCACGGCGGCGGGATGGCGGGCCAGTTCGATGAATGCCCGCACATAGTCGATGGCCGTATCGGCCTCTCGCGCGCCCAGGAAGATCTGCTTGGCGATGCCGCGCACACCCAGCCGCACGGGCACCACGTCCATCCTGGCGGCGTATTCCTCGACCAGCCAGCGCGGCAAGGCGGCCACGCCGCGGCCGCTGGCCACCATCTGCACCATGATGTCGGTGGTCTCGATGGCCTTGTGGCGCCTGGGCGTAACTCCCGCCGGCAACAGAAACTGGTTGTAGATGTCCAGGCGCTCGATGTCCACGGGGTAGCTGATCAGCACTTCCTGGGTCAGCTGCTGGGGCTTCACGTAGGCCGCGCCCGCCAGGGGGTGGCCCTTGGCCACGACCAGCACCTGTTCGTAGTCGAACACCGGCTCGAACTTCAGGCCGGGCTTGAACAGCGGGTCGGGCGTGACCAGCAGGTCGATCTCGTAGCCGAACAACGCGCCGATTCCGCCGAACTGGAATTTCTGCTTGACGTCCACATCCACGTCCGGCCAGGCCGCCAGGTAGGGAGACACCACCTTGAGCAGCCACTGGTAGCACGGGTGGCATTCCATGCCGATGCGCAGCGCGCCGCGTTCGCCCTGCGCGAACTGGCCCAGGCGCTCTTCGGCCAGGTCCAGCTGCGGCAGCACCCGGTTGGCCACTGCCAGCAGGTATTGGCCGGCCTGCGTCAGCCGCAGGCTGCGACCTTCGCGCAGCCAGACGTCGGTGCCCAGCTGCTGTTCCAGCTTCTTCATGCTGTGGCTCAGGGCCGACTGGGTCAGGTTCAGCACGCCCGCGGCGGCTGTCAGTGACCCCTGTTTTTCGACCTGCTGGACGATGCTGAGGTGGATGCGCTCAAGCATTCAGATGATTCTCGCTCATGGATTCGTGAAATAAAACCATTTTACTTCATCACCCCCCTCCTCTAGCATGCGCTTCCGGCTTGTTGCTGCACCTGCACAAAAGCAGATGCGGCGCCGGGTAGATCCCTTCAAGTGAAGCAAAAATGACACGCCCCCTCCGTCTAGTCGCAGTTTCCGGCGGACTGCAACGCCCCTCCAAGTCTGCGGCCCTGGCCGAGCACCTGCTGGACCTGATCGCAGACGAATTCCCCTGCGAACAGCACCTGGTCGAACTGGGTCAGCTTGCCCCGCAACTGGCGGGCGCGGTCTGGCGTTCGCAACTGCCCGACACGGTCGAGCGGGAACTGAGCCTCGTCGAGCAAGCGGACATCCTGGTGGTGACCACCCCCGTCTACCGCGGCTCTTACACGGGCCTGTTCAAGCATTTCTTCGACTTCATCGACCAGGACGCCCTGGTCGACACGCCCGTCCTGCTCGCGGCCACCGGCGGCAGCGAACGCCACGCGCTGATGATCGACCATCAACTGCGGCCGCTGTTCAGCTTCTTCCAGGCGCGCACCTTGCCGCTGGGCGTCTACGCCACCGACAAGGATTTCGTCGACTACCGCCTGCAAGACCCGGCCCTGATCGAACGGGCCAAGCTGGCCATCCAGCGGGCATTGCCCTTCATCGAACTGACGCGCGATCTACGCGCCGCCCTGGCGCAAGAAGCGGTCGCGGCCTGAAAGCCAAGGCCCCCACTGCCCAAACCAGCGTTACCGCCCTGCAGACCTTTTTAAAAACTGGCACACCCAATCAAAATGAGCAACGCGTTCACCTTCAGCATCAAAAGCATCAATTTTGATGAAAATTATCAGCCGTCTGACAGTACGCGCATCACGACCAACTTCGCCAATCTGGCCCGGGGTACGAGTCGCCAGGAGAATCTGCGCAACACCCTGAAGATGATCGACAAGCGCTTCAACAGCCTGGCGCATTGGGACAACCCCACGGGTGACCGCTATTCGGTCGAAGTCGAGATCATTTCCGTTGAAATGAACATGGGCGCCGAAGGCGGCGATGCCATTTTCCCGCTGATCGAGATCCTGAAGACCAACATCGTCGACAAGAAGAACAACGAGCGCATCGAAGGCATCGTCGGCAACAACTTCTCGTCGTACGTGCGCGACTACGACTTCAGCGTGCTGCTGCCCGAGCACAACAACAACAAAACCACCTTCAGCACGCCCGACAATTTCGGCGAACTGCACGGCAAACTCTTCAAGCACTTCGTCAATTCCAGCGCCTACAAGGCCAACTTCAGCAAGCCGCCCGTCATCTGTATCAGCGCCTCGAGCAGCAAGACCTACCAGCGCACGGAAAACCAGCACCCCATCCTGGGCGTTGAATACCAGCAGAACGAATTCTCGTCGACCGACCAGTACTTCGAAAAAATGGGCTTGCAGGTCCGCTACTTCATGCCCCCGGGCAGCGCCGCGCCGCTGGCCTTCTACTTCCAGGGCGATCTGCTGGGCCACTACACCACGCTTGAGCTGATCAGCATCATCAGCACGATGGAAACGTTCCAGAAGATCTACCGCCCCGAGATCTACAACGCCAATTCCGCCGCGGGCAAGCTCTATCAACCGAGCCTGAAGAACCAGGACTACTCGTTGACGCAGATCGTCTACGACCGCGAAGAACGCAGCCAGCTGGCCGTCAAGCAAGGCAAGTTCACGGAAGAACACTTCATCAAGCCGTACGCCAAGACGCTCGAAAACTGGGCCGCCAACGCCGCCCTCTAATCACTAGAAACACACAAGACCACAGATCATGAAAAAACTTCTGCCCACTTCCACCGCCGGCAGCCTGCCCAAGCCCTCCTGGCTGGCCCAGCCTGAAAAGCTCTGGTCGCCCTGGAAGCTGCAAGACGAAGAACTGGTCGAGGGCAAGCAAGACGCCCTGCGTCTGGCCCTGCAAGAACAGCAACACGCCGGCATCGACATCGTCAGCGACGGCGAGCAAACCCGTCAGCACTTTGTCACCACGTTCATCGAACACCTCAGCGGCGTCGATTTCGAAAAGCGCGAAACCGTCCGCATTCGTGACCGCTACGACGCCAGCGTGCCCACCGTCGTGGGCGACGTCAGCCGCCAGAAGCCGGTCTTCGTCGAAGACGCCAAGTTCCTTCGCCAGCAGACCAAGCAGCCCATCAAGTGGGCCCTGCCCGGCCCCATGACGATGATCGACACGCTGTACGACGGCCACTACAAGAGCCGCGAAAAACTGGCCTGGGAATTCGCCAAGATCCTGAACCAGGAAGCCCGCGAACTCGAAGCCGCAGGCGTCGACATCATTCAATTCGACGAACCGGCCTTCAACGTCTTCTTCGACGAAGTGAATGACTGGGGCATCGCCACCCTGGAACGCGCCATCGAAGGCCTGAAGTGCGAAACCGCCGTGCACATCTGCTACGGCTACGGCATCAAGGCCAACACCGACTGGAAGAAGACCCTGGGTTCGGAATGGCGCCAGTACGAGGAATCGTTCCCCAAGCTGCAGCAATCCAACATCGACATCATCTCGCTGGAATGCCACAACTCGCACGTGCCGATCGATCTGCTCGAACTGATCCGCGGCAAGAAGGTCATGGTCGGCGCCATCGACGTGGCCAGCGACAAGATTGAGACGCCGGAAGAAGTGGCCAATACGCTGCGCAAGGCGTTGAAGTTCGTGGATGCGGACAAGCTGTATCCGTGCACGAACTGCGGCATGGCGCCGCTCTCGCGGGCGATTGCGAAGGGCAAACTGCTGGCGCTGAGCGAAGGCGCGGAGATTGTTCGGAAGGAATTGCAGGGCTGATAGCCCACTGAAGCGAGATGGGGGGAGAGATTGAAGCGGTAGCTTGGTTGTTCTCCAAACCAAATCCCCCAATGAAAAAAGGCGCCGAGGCGCCTTTTTTCATTTACCGCGAAACCTGCTGCGGCGTTATTCCCACTCAATCGTCGCCGGCGGCTTGCTCGACACGTCGTAAACAACCCGATTGATCCCGCGCACCTCATTGATGATCCGCGAAGACACCCGAGCCAGCAGCGGATGCGGCAGCGGCGCCCAATCTGCCGTCATGAAGTCAAACGTCTGCACGGCACGCAGGGCCACGACGTATTCGTACGTACGGCCATCGCCCATCACGCCCACCGATTTCACCGGCAGGAACACGGCAAAGGCTTGCGAGGTCAGCTCGTACCAGGTCAGGCCGCTGGCTTCGTCCTTGGTGTTGCGCAGTTCTTCGATGAAGATGGCATCGGCACGGCGCAGCAGTTCGGCGTATTCGTGCTTCACTTCGCCCAGGATGCGCACGCCCAGGCCAGGGCCGGGGAACGGGTGGCGGTAGACCATCTGCGGCGGCAGGCCCAGGGCGACGCCCAGTTCGCGGACTTCGTCCTTGAACAGCTCGCGCAGGGGTTCGAGCAGCTGCAGGTTCAGGGTGTCGGGCAGGCCGCCCACGTTGTGGTGCGACTTGATCGAGGTGGCCTTGCCGGTCTTGGCGCCGGCCGATTCGATGACGTCGGGGTAGATGGTGCCCTGGGCCAGCCACTTGGCGCTTTGCTGCTTGCCGGCTTGTTCCTGGAACACTTCGACGAACTCGCGGCCGATGATCTTGCGCTTGGCTTCGGGGTCGGCCACGCCGGACAGCTTGCCCATGAATTGGGCGGTGGCGTCGACGTGAATGATCTTGACGCCCATGTTCTCGGCGAAGGTCTGCATGACCTGCTTGCCTTCGTCCAGGCGCAAGAGGCCGTGGTCGACGAAGACGCAGGTGAGCTGGTCGCCGATGGCCTTGTGGATCAGCGCGGCAGCCACCGACGAATCGACGCCGCCGGACAGGCCGAGGATGACTTCGTCGGTGCCGACCTGCTCGCGGATGCGGGCAACGGCTTCGGCGACGTAGTCGGGCATGTTCCAGTCGCCCTGGCATTCGCAGATCTCGTTGACGAAGCGGGCCAGCATGGCCTTGCCTTGAACGGTGTGCGTGACTTCGGGGTGGAACTGGACGGCGTAGAAGCGGCGGTCTTCGTCGGCCATGCCGGCGATGGGACACGACGGCGTGGACGCCATGATCTTGAAGCCCGGGGGCAGCTCGGTGACTTTGTCGCCGTGGCTCATCCAGACCTTGAGCATGCCGTGGCCGTCGGCGGTGGTGAAGTCTTCCAGGCCTTCCAGCAGCTTGGTGTGGCCGTGGGCGCGGACTTCGGCGTAGCCGAATTCGCGGTGGTCGGAGAAGCTGACCACGCCGCCCAGTTGCTGCGCCATGGACTGCATGCCGTAGCAGATGCCCAGCACGGGCACGCCCAGCTCGAACACGGCGTGGGGCACGCGCATGGAGCCTTCTTCGTAAGCCGAAGCGTGGCTGCCCGACAGGATGATGCCCTTGAGGCCTTGCGCCATTTGTTCGCGCACGAAGGCGTCGTCGACGTCGCCCGGGTGCACTTCGGAATAGACGCCGGCTTCGCGAACGCGACGGGCGATCAGTTGGGTGACTTGCGAACCGTAGTCGAGAATGAGGATGCGCTGGTGCATGGAGACTCTACCGGTAATGAAAGAAATCGCTGTAAATAAAACCGCACCGGCAGACCCGCTGACTGATTTTGCGGTTCTGCCGGTGCGTGATGCATGACATTGTAGTTGACTGTACGGGGATCAGTCGGCGCGGTAGTTGGGCGCTTCCTTGGTGATCTGTACGTCGTGCACGTGGGATTCGCGGACACCGGCGGAGGTGATTTCCACGAATTCGGCCTTGGTGCGCATGTCGTCGATGGTGGCGGCGCCGCAGTAACCCATCGAGGCGCGGATGCCGCCGACCAGTTGGTAGATGATGGCCAGCACGCTGCCCTTGTAGGGGACGCGGCCTTCGATGCCTTCGGGGACCAGTTTGTCGGCGTTGTTGGCCGGGTCCTGGAAGTAGCGATCGGCCGAGCCGTCGGTCATGGCGCCCAGGCTGCCCATGCCGCGGTACGACTTGTACGAACGGCCTTGGAACAGCACGACTTCGCCCGGGGCTTCTTCGGTGCCGGCGAACATGCCGCCCATCATGCACGAGAAGGCGCCGGCCGCCAGGGCCTTGGCGACGTCGCCCGAGTAGCGGATGCCGCCGTCGGCGATGAGGGGCACGCCCGTGCCTTCGAGCGCCTTGGCGACTTCAGAGATGGCATGGATTTGCGGCACGCCGACACCGGCGACGATGCGGGTGGTGCAGATCGAGCCGGGGCCGATGCCGACCTTGACGCCGTCGGCGCCGTACTCGACCAGCGCGCGCGCGGCGGCGGCGGTGGCGATGTTGCCGCCGATGACTTCAACCTTGGGGTAGTTCTGCTTGACCCAGCGCACGCCTTCCAGCACGCCCTTGGAGTGGCCGTGGGCGGTGTCGACGATGAGGACGTCGACGCCAGCGGCAACCAGCTTTTCCACGCGCTCTTCGGTGCCGGCACCCACGCCGACCGCTGCGCCGACGCGCAACTGGCCCTGGGTGTCTTTGCTGGCGAGCGGGTGTTCGGTGTTCTTGACGATGTCTTTGACGGTGGCCAGGCCACGCAGCTCGAAGCCGTCGTTGACGATCAGCACGCGCTCGAGGCGGTGCTTGTGCATCAGGGCCTGCGCTTCATCGAGCGTGGCGCCTTCTTTCATGGTGACCAGGCGTTCCTGCGGCGTCATGATGTTGCGCAGGGGTTGGTCGAGGTTTTCTTCGAAACGCAGGTCGCGGTTGGTGACGATACCGACCAGCTTGCGGCCTTCGACGACCGGCAGGCCCGAGATGCCATGCTGGCGCTGCAACGCAATGGCGTCGCGCACTTTCATCTGGGGGGTGACGGTGACCGGATCGATCACGATGCCGAATTCGTGGCGCTTGACGCGGGCGACTTCACGGGCCTGGGCGTCGGCGGACAGATTCTTGTGGATGATCCCGATGCCACCTTCCTGGGCCATGGCGATGGCCAGGCGGGACTCGGTGACGGTGTCCATGGCGGCGGACACGAGGGGGATGTTCAGGCTGATGTTGCGGGTGAGGCGCGTGGCCAGGGAGGTGTCGCGCGGCAACACCTCGGAATACGCAGGCACCAACAACACATCGTCGAAGGTGAGCGCTTTTTGAACGAGACGCATGGGTAACTCCGGGCGCAAAGCAAGATTATACGCCGCCTGTGTGTTTTGACTAGGTATTGACCCTAGGTCGGCGCAGGATTTTTGCGACTTTTTTCATGGGCGTGGCGCGGCCGCGACTATTTTTACCCGGATTATATTGACAGACGCTTTTCGGCGGATCACAATGCATTCCATCAAATTTACCCGGGCAAAATTTAACCCGTACCGCCATGACCACGATTCCCTCCTCTGCCGCAACGCCCGCGGGCGCCCTGCATACCGCCTTTGAAGGCCACCGCCTGCTGGCGCGCGGGCCGCTGGCCGATATAGCGCTGACCGTGCGGCAAACCTCGGCCGCCGGCAGCGATGCCGCCATCCTGGTGTTCGATGACCAGACCGGCAAGCAGGTCGACCTGGACCTGCGTGGCGACGACGCGCAGATTCGCCAGCGCTACCAGCCGCAGCCTATTGCCAGCGCCGCGCCAGTGGAAGACGCGGCCGAGGCCGCCGACGCTGCCCCGCGCGGCCGCGGTCGGCCCAAGCTGGGCGTGGTGCCGCGCGAAGTGACGCTGCTGCCGCGCCACTGGGACTGGCTGGGCGCGCAGCCCGGCGGCGCCTCGGTGGCGCTGCGCAAGCTGGTGGAACAGGCGCGCCGCGACAACGAGGCGCGCGACCAGCAACGCCAGCGCCAGGAGGCCGCCTACCATTTCATGTCCAGCATGGCGGGCAACCTGGCGGGCTTCGAAGAAGCCACGCGCGCCCTGTATGCCGGCGACCGCGAGCGGTTCGCGCGGCAGTTGGCCGACTGGCCGCAGGACGTGCGTGACTACGCCATGCACCTGGCGTGGGCGGACGCGGCGGCGTAGGCGGCGAGATGACGCGCGGTATCCGGATAGGCGGGGCCCGGGGCGGGATCGGCGGGGCCCTGGCCGTGGTGGCGTTGGCGCTGGCCGGCGCCTGGGGCTGGCACGCCTATCGGCAGCCAGGCGCGTCGGACGTGCCCCGGTTGGAGGCCTTGCTTGCCTATGTGCAACCGCTGCGCATCTCCAGCTATTCGGCCGAGGGGCCGAAGCAGTTGGAGTTCGCGGCCAAGCAATACGCGGCCATTCCAGAAGCAACCCTTGAAGCAACCATTCGATATTGCGAGCCGGCCGGCGAAAAGTGCCAATTGCCAGGTCAACCGCCGGCCCAGGCCTTTGATGCGCAAGCGGCCGCCCAGCATGCGGATTTGCGTCGGCGCATCCGCGAGCTGGGGCTGGCGATTGACGCCTTTCATATCGAGTACGACGCGTCGGGCGCCGTGGCGCATGCCACGCTGGACGTGGCGGACCGCTACCTGCTCTGGTACGAATATTCGCCGCAGGAACCGCTGCTGTCGTCGCACCCCCAGTTGGTCGTCACGCCCCTGGCCGGTCCGTGGTATCTGCAGGAAGATATCGACTGGAACTAGGCTGGTAAGCTCTCTATATGGATACCACCCCCCAGAACTTCCTGCTGTACGACGGCGACTGCCCGTTCTGCACGAATTACGTGCAAAGGGTGCAGTTGCAGAAGGCCGTGGGGCCGGTGGCGCTCTTGAACATGCGCGAGCACCCGGACCTGGCCGCCGCCTTTCGCCAGCAAGGCTATGACCTGAACGAAGGCATGCTGCTGCGGCTGGACGGCAAGACCTATTGGGGCGCCGACTGCATCAACCGGCTGGCGCTCATCAGCACCGACAACGACCTGTTCAACAAGGTGAACGCCGCGGTGTTTCGCAACCCGTGCCTGTCGGCCGCACTGTATCCGTTCATGCGGCGCGGGCGCGCGCTGACGCTGGCGTTGATGGGCAAGAAGAAGATGCCGGCCTGAACGGGCGGGCGCTGCCGGCCAAAGCCGCTTGCCACAATCAAATGCAACGCATTATCATTCCGGTCCCACTTTACGGCCACCGGTATGGCAAGCCGCTTATCACGCGCGAAGGGATTCCTGCCCTTCTACGAGGAATTGCTGCGCACGTGGACGCGACGCCTGGGCAACCGGCCCGCGGCCGAAGACCTGTCGCACGACACCCTGCTCAAGTGCCTGGAGGCGGATGACGCCGCCGTGCGGGAGCCGCGCGCCTATCTGCACCAGACGGCGCGCAACCTGGTCATCGACCAGCATCGGCGCGAAGGCGGCGTCGAGCTGCTGCCGCTTGATATCATTGCGGCCCACCCCAGCCGCCTGGGCGACCCGGTGTCGCAGGCCCGGTCGGGCCAATTGACGCAGGACCTGGAACGCGCGCTAGCCGAGCTGCCCGAAAAATGCCGCCAGGTGTTCCTGTGGCAACGGCTGGAAGGCCTGACCCAGGCCGAGATCGCCGAACGCATGGGCCTTAGCAAGAACATGGTCGAAAAACACATGATCCGCGCCTTGCGCCACCTGCGCCAGCGCCTTAGCGCGCATGCGCCGCACTAGCCGCGCGCCCTTGCCATGACACACACCCTGCCCGCCCCGCCCTCTACGGCTGACGCCGCCGCGCGCTGGTTTGCGCGCGCGCAGTCGGGCGACATGACCGAGGCCGAGCGGCAGGCGCTGCGCGATTGGCTGGAGGCCGACCCGCGCCACCGCTACGAATACGATTTTCTTGAGCGCCTGTGGCAAGCGTCTGCCCAGGTGCAGCCCGAACGCATGCAACGCCAGGCCGCCGCGCCGCGTCGGCGCAAATTCCTGGTGGGCGCGGGCGCGACGCTGGCCCTGGCGTTGGCCGTGGCGGGCGGCGTCGTGCTGATGATGCCCGGTGACCAGAGGATGGAACTGGCCACGGGCATCGGCGAACGCAAGCAACTGCAATTGCCCGATGGCTCGCTGCTGGAGCTGAACACGCGCAGCCAGGTACGAGTGCGGCTGGGCAAGGCGCAGCGCCAGGTGGAACTGGTGGCGGGCCAGGTGATGTTCACGGTGGCGCACGATTCGCAGCGGCCGTTCGTCGTTGACGTGGGCCGCGGGTCGGTCACCGTCACGGGCACGCGCTTCGAGGTGCGGCGCGACGACGGCGGCGCGGACGTGGTGGTCGAGTCCGGGTCGGTGCGGGTCGACGGCGCGCCCGGCCCCACGGGCGCGACCGCCGCGCTGACAGCCGGACAGCGCGTAGCGCTGGACGCCCAGGGCCGACTGGGGCCGGTGACGGCCGCCGATGTCGACGCGGTGCTGGCCTGGCGCAACGGCAAGCTGGTGTTTTCCAACGCGGCGCTGGCCGACGTGGCACGCGAAGTGTCGCGCTACCGCCCCATGCCGATCGTGGTCGATGCCGCGTCCGCCCGCATGCGCCTGACAGGCATGTTCAACACCGCCGACCCCGACAGCCTGTTGGCCGCCCTGCCCCAATTGCTGCCGGTGGCGGTGCGCCGGCTGCCGGACGGCACGGCGCAGGTGAGCGCGCGCTGATCCTGTCGCCGCGGCAGGCATCGGCTTTCGCGCCGTCGTTACAAATTTCCATTCAGGTTTTTTCGCCGGATTGCGTCTTCCGCAGAAGCAACCCCGCTTCATCACGCCTGTCCCGGGCGGCAAAAGCGGCGGACACCCCTACGGCAAAGAACAGGAGCAGGAACGTGCAGGCATGGTTGGAACACTTGGGGTTGGAACACTCCGCAATGGACTCGCGTCGCCCATCGCGCGGCGGCATGCGAGCCGGCGCGCTACGCCTGGCGCCCGTCGCCCTGGCGCTGGCCTGCGCCTGCGCACCGGTTGCCGCGCAGACACAGCCCGCCCCCGCCCCGATCGCCTTCAGCATGCCCGCGCAACCGCTGGACGCCGCACTCAAGAGCCTGGCGCAGCGCACGCCGCTGCAATTGTTCTACACGCCCGAGGTGGTGGCGGGCCTGCAAGCGCCGGCCCTGTCGGGCAGCTATACGCCCGAACAGGCGCTGGCGCAGTTGCTGCGCGGCAGCGGCCTGGAACAGCGCCGCGAAGGCAATGCCATCGTGCTGCAACGGGCCGCGGCCGCCCAGGCCGGCCCCGTGACGCTGGCCGCGGTGGAAGTCAGCGCGTCGCGCACCCAGTCCGACCTGGCCAGCCCGACCCGGCAGACCACGGTGATCGAGCGTGACCAGTTGCAGGAACTGCGCACGGGTTCGGACAGCCTGGCCACGGTGCTGGCCAAGGCGGTGCCGGGCATGGCCGATTCCAGCCGCACCATCACCGACTATGGCCAGACGCTGCGCGGGCGCAGCATGCTGGTGCTGGTGGACGGCATTCCGCTGAACACCAACCGCGATTCCGCGCGCAACCTGGCCAACATCGACCCCGGGCTGATCGAACGGGTGGAAGTCCTGCGCGGCAGCAGCGCGATCTACGGCGCGGGCGCCACGGGCGGCATCGTGTCCATCACCACGCGCCCGGCCGGCGGCCCCGACGTGGCCGAGACCACGCTCAGCGCCACGTCGCCGTTGACGCGCCTGCGCGCCGACGGCCTGGGCGGCCAGTTGCAGCAGCACTTTGCCGGCAGCCAAGGCAAGCTGGACTACGCCTTCGACGTGGGCGGCCGGCATATCGGCAGTTCGTACGACGCCAACGGCAACCGCATCGCCCCCGAGCCCAGCCAGGGCGACATGTTCAACGCCAACGCCTTCAATGTGGGCGCCAAGCTGGGCGTGCGGCTGGACGACAACCAGCGCGTGCAGTTGTCGGTCAGCCACTACAACGCCGACCAGGACACCCGCTACGCGTCGGACCCCGCGGTAGCGCGCCTGCCGCCGGGCTCGGCCACGGCGCGCCCGCTGGACGGGCTGCAGCTGGACGACCAGAACCAGATCCGCAATACCCTGGTGAACCTGGAATACCAGCACCAGTCGCTGTGGGGCAGCAAGCTCAGCACCCAGGTGTACTACCGCGACTACTACACCCGCTTCACGCCGTTCGATGCGCGCGCCGTGGTCACGCGCGGCAACAACGTCGACCAGGTGATGCAGAATTCGCACGTGCTCGGCAGCCGCATCACGGTGGACACGCCGCTGGGCGATGCCAAGCGCACCAAGCTGCTGTGGGGCCTGGACTTCAACCAGGAACGCAGCGACATGCCGAACGACATCTTCGACCCCGTGGCGTACGACGCCAGCGGCGGACGGGTGTTTCGCCGCACCGGCACCGTGACCTACATGCCCGAGCTGACCACCCGTAGCACCGGCCTGTTCGGCCAGCTGGAACACAAGTTCAACGACCAGTGGTCCGCGCAAGGCGGCGTGCGCTACGAATATTCCAGCGCCCGTTTCGACGATTTCGTGCCGCTGTCGCAGTCGCGGGTGGCCAATCCGCAGACGATCAAGGGCGGCTCGGTCAGCTACGACGCGCTGCTGTTCAATGCAGGGCTGGCCTATGCGCCGGTGCGCGGGCAGGAGTTCTATACCTCGTTCAGCCAGGGCTTCCAGCTGCCGGATATCGGCGTGCAGATGCGCAATGCCCGCCCGGGCTTCGACATTGCGTCGTCGGACCTGCAACCGGTGAAGACCAACAACTATGAACTGGGCTGGCGCGGCGGCTTCGGCAATACGTCGGCGACGCTGGCGGTGTTCTATTCGACGTCCAAGCTGGGCGACGTGCAAAGCTTCAACAACGGGCTGATCCTGACCCGCACGGAAGAAAAGATCTTCGGCGTCGAAGGCAGCCTGGACTACAGCACCGACGATGACCGCTGGGGCGCCGGCGGCACCTTCACCTGGACGCGTGGCCGCGAAACACCGGACGGCCAGCCCAGCCAGCCCATGACCGGCTACCGCATCCCGCCGCTCAAGCTGACAGGCTACCTGCAATACCGCCCCAACGAGCGCTGGAGCAACCGCGTGCAGGTCACGTATTTCGGCAGCAAGGATTACCGGCTGGACGGCGTGAACAGTTTCGGGCGCCGCGAGGTCAGCAGCTACACCACGGTGGACCTGATCAGCCGCTACGAACTGAGCAAGCAGGACACGCTGACGCTGGGCATCGAAAACCTGTTCAATCGCGACTACTACCCGCAGTACAGCCAGCTGATGCGCAACAGCCTGAACAGCAGCCGCCTGCCCGCCGCCGGCACGGTGCTGACGGCGATGTACACGCATCGCTGGTAGGCCGCCTGCGCGTCACGCCGTTTCTGCGACCTGCGTAAGAAACGCGGCCAGCGCGGGGTTGTCGTGCTGCGCGTGCCACGCCAGGTACATGTCGGCATAGAGATCGCGCTGGCCCAGCGGCCGGAATTCCACGCCTTCCAGGCGCAGCTCGCGCGCCGAATCCGGCACGATGCCTGCACCCAGCCCGGCGCGCACCAAGGCCAGCAAGGTGTGCGTCTGGCTGGCGCGCTGCACGTATTCCGGCTGCACGTCGGCCAGCCCGAAGGCGCCGACGATGCGGTCATAGAAGTACTTGCCTTCCCGCGGCGAATACAGCACGAACGGCTGCCCCTGCAACAGGCGCAGCGGCACGACGGCGTGCGCGCACAGCGGCGACCCTGCCGGCAGCGCCAGCACCAGCGGCTCGCGCTCGATCAGGCGGGCTTCGATGCCGCTTTGCTGCGGCACGCTGCGCGCCAGGATCGCATCCACCTCGCGCGCCACCAACAGGCGCGACAGATCAGTGCTGACGGTTTCGCGCAGCTGGATGTCCACGCCGGGCAGCCGCTTGCGCGCCCGCACCACCAGCGACGGCATCAGCCGGTACGACGCCACCGCGGTGAACCCTAGCGTGATGTGCCCGGCCTCGCCGCCCGACGTGCGCCGGGCGATGGCCGCGGCGCGCGCGGAATACTCCAGCAAGTGGCGGGCATCGCGCAAGAAGCGCCTGCCCGCCGCGCTCAGTTCCACCTGGCGGCTGCTGCGTTCGAACAGCGTCACGCCCAGGTCTTGCTCCAGCAACTGGATCTGCCGCGACAGCGGCGGCTGCGTCATGCACAGGCGCTGCGCTGCGCGGCCGAAGTGCAGTTCTTCGGCCACGGCGATGAAGCATTCAAGCTGGCGGAATTCCATCGATTCAATCCTTGAATTGATCAATGCTATTTATAGCTCGAACAGTCATCCATCGACAGGCATTCCTATACTCGGCCGCAGGGACCAGACCCCGGTCCACCGACACAAAAGGAGGCTTCGCGCCGTGTCGGCGGGCCCTGCCCCCAACCCTCGAGGCGAACCGCCGCAGCCGTGTTTTCGCGGACGGAATCGCCCGACCTTCGTTGCCCACCCATCCACCACAAAGAGAAGATCCATGGAGACAAACCGACCCGCGCGCCCCCGCATCCGGCTCATTGCCGCGCTGCTGGCCCTGGCCGCCAGCAGCGTCCTGCCGAGCGCGGCGCAGGCTGCGCCCTACCCTGAACGCGCCATCAACCTGATCGTGCCGTTCGCGCCTGGCGGCGGCACCGATATTTCGGCGCGGCTGCTGGCCGCGGCGCTGGGCGACAAGCTGTCCGCGTCCGTCGTGGTGGACAACCGCCCCGGCGCGGGCGGCCAGATCGCCGCCGACCTGGTGGCGCGCGCCAACGCCGACGGCTACACGCTGCTGTTCGCCAATTCCGGCATGCTGGCCATCAACCCGTGGATCTACAAGCTGCACTCGGACCCGGCCAAGGCCTTTGCGCCGGTGTCGCTGTTCTCGGACCTGCCGTTCGTGCTGGTGGTGCCCGCCAGCTTGCCCGCCAAGGATGTGACGGAACTGGTGAGCCTGGCGCGGGCGCAGCCGGGCAAGCACACCTATGCCAGTTCGGGCACGGGCGGCGCGCCGCACCTGTCCGGCGAAATCTTCCAACAGGCCACCGGCGTCGACCTGATGCACGTGCCCTACAAGGGCGGCGGCCCGGCCATGACGGACCTGATGGCGGGCCGAGTCGACATGCTGTTCGCGTCGGTGCTGGAGACGATTCCTTACGTCAATTCCGGCAAGCTGCGCGCACTGGCCGTGACGGGCGCCACGCGCTCGCCCGCCCTGCCCGGCGTGCCGACCATCGACGAAGCCGGCGTGAAGAATGCGCAGACGGGCTCGTGGACGGCGGTGCTGGCCCCGGCTGGCACGCCGCAAGCCGTGATCGACAAGCTGTCGGCCGCGATCCGCGAGGTGGCCAACGACCCCGCCATGAAGACCAAGCTGGAATCGCAGGGCGCCGTGGCCCATGGTTCCACGCCCCAGCAACTGGAAGCCCTGGCCGCCAGCGAGCGCGAACGCTACGGACAGATCATCAAGACCCGGCATATTCAAGTCCAGTAGTTCAACCTTTGGCGGCCCGCGATCCCGCAGGCCGCCCTTCACCCCGCAACACCGCCATGACATCCACCTTGACCGCCCCCGCCGCCGACCTGCTGATGGTCGGCCCTCTGCTGCCCGAACTGACCGCCGACCTGGAATCGCGCTACCGCGTGCACCGCTGGTGGGAAAGCCCAGACCCGGCCGCGCTGCTGCGCGAACACGGCCCGGCGATCCGCGGCATCGCCACCAGCGGCCGCTTTGGCGCGCCGCGTTCGCTGATCGACGCGCTGCCCGCGCTGGAAGGCGTGTTCAGTTTCGGCGTGGGCTACGACACCATCGACGTGGCGGCGGCGCAGGCGCGCAATGTTCTGGTCACCAACACGCCCGGCGTGCTGGACGCCTGCGTTGCCGACACCGCGCTGGCGCTGATGCTGGCCGCCCCGCGCCGCCTGGCCGAAGCCGACCGTTTCGTGCGTGCAGGCCGCTGGCCGCAGGAAGGCTTCGGCCTGGGTACCCGCATGAGCGGCAAGCGCTGCGGCATCGTGGGCCTGGGCAACATCGGGCTGCAGATCGCGCGCCGCGCCGAGGCCTTCGACATGCCCATTCTGTACACCAGCCGCAAGCCGCGGGCAGATGCACCTGCCCGCTATCAATACTGCGCCGACGTGCTGGAACTGGCCGCCCAGAGCGACTTCCTGGTGCTGGCCGTGCCGGGCGGCGCCGCGACGCGCCACCTGGTCAACGCCGCCGTGCTGGACGCGCTGGGGCCGCAAGGCTGGCTGATCAATATCGCCCGCGGCAGCGTGGTGGATGAAACCGCGCTGGTCGCCGCGCTGCGCGATGGACGCATTGCCGGGGCGGGCCTGGACGTGTTCGAACACGAGCCGGCCACGCCCCCCGCCCTGAACGGCATGGACAACGTGGTGATGCTGCCGCATATCGCCAGCGGCACGCACGAAACCCGGCGCGCGATGGCGGACCTGATGCTGGCGAACCTGGACGGCTGGTTCCGGGACGGCACGACGGTGACGCGGGTGGTCTAGGTAAATGTGTCCGACTTGTGGACACAGGGGATTGCAATCTATCGCATATCTGATAAATTTCTCACCGCACTGGCTCGTGCCGGCGAGCCGTTGTGCTTGTTGTTGTAATTTTTTCCGGCCTTCGGGCCGGATTTTTTTTGCCGTTTGGCGTCAACCGTCGATCCGTATCGACAAGCCGTTGCCTTGCACCTCGATCGACCGCACGCGTATCGTCCACCCCGCGTTGATCGCTTCTTCCTGGTCGTCGAAGACGCCGTACTCGGTCACCGTCACGGCGCCCCGCAACGTCCGGCCGTCCGGGCCCTGGCCCTGCGCCTCGATGACCGGCACGAATCCATCCTGCACCTGCACGGCGCCGCGCGTGATCTGAAAACCGTCCTGTTCTTCCATGGTCGCTCCTGGTGGGGGTAGGCCATGGTAGCCTGACCGCCCGACAGAACATCGATGGGAATTCCATGATTGCCGTGCAAAGAATCGAGCCGTCCAACTGGGCGCAGGCCTATCCCCTGATCGCGCAGTTGCGCAAGCTGGACGAAGCGGAATTCCTGCATCGCGTGCGGCGCCAGTCGCACACAGGCTATGAGCTGGTCGGCGCGTACCTGGACGGCAAGCTGGTCGGCGTGATGGGCATCCGGCCCGTGCATACCCTGGCCCGCGGCGCGCACCTGCACGTAGACGATCTGGTGGTCGACGAAGCCATCCGCGGCAGCGGCGCCGGACGGGCGCTGATGGCGTACGCCGAAGCCGATGCCCGGGCCCGCGACATGGGCGCTGTGTTCCTGGATGCCCGACCCGATGCGGTAGCTTTCTACGAACGCGAAAAATACGCACTGCATCCGGCCCCGTCGATGAAGAAGCTCATCGACAAAGACGCAGGCGGGAAGACACCGTGAAATTCGATATCTACCGCCGCTTCCAGCTGGTCATCCTGCGCGAAGACGACCAGTGGGTCGTCTATGACGCCCAGCCCGGCAAGCGCGTGCGCAACAACCTGGTGATTCCGGCGGACGTGGCCGCCGACGAACTGCCCGCCTACCTGGACGACATCTATCACGAGCTGGCCCGGCCCGGCGACACGGTGACGCCGGTTTCCTGACGGGAGTATCGTGGCATTGGCTGTTCGAAAAGGAGCCGGTCATGCCTGACAGTCCCGCCATCGAAGCCAGCGCGTCCCAACTGGGTAACCTGGCGCAGTTTCTCATCTGGGTGTCCGAACACCCGCGCACCTACGCCGACATCATGGACGCCTGGCGCACATCGTGTCCCCGGCTGTCTGCCTGGGAAGACGCCACGGCCAACGGCCTGGTCGACCTGACACGCGGCGAAGCCAATGGCCCGGCCGTGGCGGTGCTGACGCCCAAGGGCCGCGCCTGGCTGGATTCGCGCGAAAAAAACACCGCTTGATCCGACGCCAGGGCGCCGCGGTGCTATGGTGCGGACATGACGGCCGATAACCGGCTGCCCCCCCAAGACTTCCCCTGAAGGCACGACCATGGAAAATCCCTTTGGCGATTCGGACGAACCGTCCAGCAACCGGCGCCAGTACCTGGTCCTGATCGCGGCCTCGAAAGACAATGCGTCGATGGCCCAGAAGCTGCTGGAAAACCTGAAGACCCACGTCGACGAACGCGCGGCGCCCTTATGGATCGATGCCAAGGGCATCGGCGTGTTGCTCACCACCGAATTGGTCGCCTCGGAAATCTGGCAAGCCATGTTCCAGAAGGCGCCCGGCCAGGATTTCGGCGACACCCGCAACATGCTGGTGCTGGAACTGGGCAAGGACTGGGCCGCCCGCCGCGAGGACAAGATCGAACACTGGCTGGCCAGCCACGTCGGCACGCCGCTGCCGGCGCCGCGGCGAACCGACAAGCGGCGCTGATGGCCCTGCCCTCTATATATAGATAGCCCCCACACCGACGACCGCTTTCCCGTGACCCCGAACATCCTCATCGAACGCTTCGCCGAAGCCCACCTGGCCGGCATCACCGCGCTGTACAACGACCCGGCCATGGCGCGCCAGGTGCTGCAGATGCCCTACCAGCCGGCCGAACGCTGGCGCCGGCTGCTGGCCCCCGACAACGAACGCCTGGTGGCGCTGGTGGCCACGCACCAGGGCGAAGTCGTCGGCAGTGCCACGCTGGAACAATTTGCACGCGTGCGCCGCAGCCATTGCGGGTCCATCGGCATGGGCGTGGCCAGCGCCTGGCAACGCCAGGGCATCGGCAGCCGCCTGTTGGGCGAACTGCTGGATATCGCCGACAACTGGATGAACCTGCGCCGGGTCGAACTGGCGGTCTATTGCGACAACGAGGCCGCGGTGGCGCTGTACCGCAAGCACGGCTTCGAAGTCGAAGGGCAACTGCGCGACTACGCCATCCGCGACGGCGGCTATGCAGACGTGTACAGCATGGCGCGCCTGCGGTCGGCCGCGGCCTGAACAGAATCAAACCGCAAGCCTATGCCGCAGCCCGACGGTCGAAAAGACTGGCCGGCTGCCGCCTCTAACAGTTGCCTTTCTTGGCTTGCCCCGGCGGACAGAATCCGCCGCGGCCGCCGCCGTCGTGGGGATCGACGACCACGGATCCGCTGGGCGTATAGACCGCACAGCCCGCCAGCAGGAAGGCGATGACTGCCAGGGTAGAGAGTAGTTTCATGAAGGCGCTCGCCGTGTTCATTTGAGATGCCGCGAGTCTAGGAGAGAGCCTGGAAACAGGGTTCGGCGATTGGTAACACTTGGCCGGCCTGCAACAAACCCGGCCCTGTTTTTGGCGGATTATACTGGATATATAACCAGTGTTTTTCACCATGCCGTTCAAAGTCCCCCTTACCCATGCCGAGCTGCGCGTCATCCGCGAGCGCCAGCCCTGGAACGCCGATGTCCTTGCCCTGCTCTGGGAGGTCAAACGCATGCGCTCGCTCTTGCTGCGCGTGCATCAAGTGTCCTGCGACCTGAAACGGCCGGCCGGCCTGATGGGCGACATCTACGATGAACTGCTGGCCAGCCTGGCCCTGGAACCCTGTATCCAAGAGAGCGACAAGGCCACCGCCGAGCTGCTGGACACGTCCCTGCCGGTGCGCAAGGGCATGGCGCCTCGGTGACGCGCCGGCACGGGTTTGCCCGCGCCCGTCCTAGGGATATCCCCTAAGTCATTGAAATAACTCGCAGTAATGAAAAACCATCAGGAAATCCCCATTAGGGAATTTGCTTATGCCCTTTAATTATTTGTAAAGCGCATACTGAGTGGGCAAGAATTCGTTCTGAGCATAAAGCACCCCAGATGGAACTTCGCCAACTCGAGGCCTTCGCGGCCGTCATGTCCACAGGCAGCGTCACCGCTGCCGGGCGGCTGCTCGGCCGTTCGCAACCGGCGATCAGCCGGCTGCTGCAAGAACTGGAAGCCGAGATCGGCTATGCCCTGTTCACCCGCAGCGGCCCCCGCGTGACCCCGACCGACCAGGGCTTCCTGCTGTACGACGACGTCGAACGCGCCCTGTCCAGCCTGCAACAGATACGCGGCCGCGCCGAGGAGATCGCGCGCGGCCAGGCGCAGCCGTTGCTGCTGGCCGCCACGTCGGCGCTGGCGGCCGGGCTGGTGCCCGATGCACTCAAGCGCATCGAAGCGCAAAGCGGCGCCGCGCGCATTCAACTGCGCAGCGCATCGCCCGAACGCGTGGTGCACGCGGTGCTGAGCGGCGCGGCCCAGCTGGGCGCGACCAGCCTGCCGCTGGAACACCGCGGCCTGACGGTGCACTGGATCGGGCAGGCGCCCTGTGTGGTCGCATTGCCGGAAAACGACCCGGCCGCACGCCATGACGTGGTGCCCGTGGCCGAGCTGGCCGGACGCCGCGTCATCACCATGGCCAACCCGTACCGCCTGCGCCGTCGCCTGGATGCCGCGCTGCCGCCTGGCGGCAACCCGCTTGGCGCCATCGAAACCAATTCGTCCGTCAATGCCCTGGCCGCCGTGCGCGCCGGTTTGGGCGTGTCGGTGCTGGAACCCATTACCGCCTACGGTGCGCCGATGGCGGGCGTGGTGATCCGGCCGATCGACCTGGACATTCCTTTTTTCTTCGGGGTCATCACCCCGCAGTCGCAAGCGCCGACGCCAGCCTGCCAGGCCTTGGCCGATGCCTTGGCGCAGGCCGCGGCAGCGCTGCTGCCCGGCTTCGTGCTGCACGATGCCTGCCAGCATGGCGCGCTGCTGCAATCCATCTACGGTGATGAAGCCCCCCTTACGGATACCCCCGCACTATGAACTTGCCGCTTGCCAACCCAGCCACCCCGGCCCCCGCGCCGCAAGGCCTGGCCAATCTGGAAGCCCGCCTGCGCCAGGACCTGTCCTGGCTGGAAATTCCCGCCAAGAACTGGGTCACGCCGCGCGTGGTCGACGGCCAGCCGGTGCTGGACGTGGCCATCGTGGGCGGCGGCATGGCCGGCCTGGCCGCGGCGGCGTCGCTGACGCACCTGGGCATTGTCGCCCCCATCTTCGACCAGGCGCCCGAAGGCTATGAAGGCCCCTGGGCCACCACAGCCCGCATGGAAACGCTGCGCTCGCCCAAGCAGTTGACCGGCCCCGCGCTGGGCCTGCCCGCCCTGACGTTCCGCGCCTGGTTCGAGGCGCAGTTCGGCCTTCAGGCCTGGGAAGCGCTGGACAAGATTCCGCGCCTGCAATGGATGGATTACCTGCGCTGGTACCGCCGCGTGCTGAACCTGGACGTACGCAACGAACACCGCATCCTGGCCGTGCTGCCGCGCGCCGACCAGCTGGTGCAGCTGGACATCGAATCGCCCGCGGGCCGCAGCACGGTGCTGGCGCGCCGCGTGGTGCTGGCCACCGGCCGCGACGGCCTGGGCGGCGCCTACGTGCCGGCCTTTGCGCACAAGCTGCCGCGCGACCGCTGGGCCCATTCGTCGGACGTGATGGACTACGCCACCCTGGCCGGCAAGCGCGTCGGCGTGGTGGGCGCGGGCGCGTCGGCCATGGACAGCGCGGCCACCGCGCTGGAAGCCGGCGCAGCCAGCGTGGACCTGCTGATCCGCCGCAACGACATTCCCCGCATCAACAAGGGCAAGGGCGCCGGCAACCCGGGCCTGACCCACGGCCACCTGAACCTGCCCGACGACTGGAAGTGGAAGATCCGCCACTACATCAACGCCGCCCAGGTGCCGCCCCCGCGCGGCAGCACGCTGCGCGTGTCGCGCCACCCGAATGCCTACTTCAACCTGGGCTGCGGCGTGCAGGACGTGGAACTGGCGGGCGATGACATCCGCGTCACCACGCCCAAGGGCGTGTTCACGCTGGACTTCCTGATCTTCTCGACGGGCTTTCGCATCGACTGGACCGTGCGTCCGGAATTCGCGGCGCTGGCCCCGCACGTGCGCGCTTGGGGCGACCGCTACACCCCGCCGGCCGGCGAAGAGGACCAGGAACTGCACGATTCGCCCGACCTGGGCCCCGTGTTCGAATTGCAGGAAAAGACTGCCGGCGCCTGTCCGGGCCTGGACCGGGTGCATTGCTTCTCGTACCCGGCCGCGTTGACCCAGGGCACCGTGTCCGGCGACATTCCCGCCATCAGCGAAGGCGCCAAGCGCCTGGCGCAGGGCATCGCGGGCCTGTTCTACCGCGAAGACGTGGCGGTGCACTACGCCAACATGGAAGCGTTCTCGGAACCCGAAGTGTTCGGCGATGAATGGACCCCAGCCCGGGCACCTGCCTCGACGCAGCCCGCGCACCCGGAGACCGCGCAATGACCGGCTGGCTGCTGCGACGTATCGCGCAAGCCGCGGTGGTCGTCTTCCTGATGACGCTGATCGTCTTCGTGGGCCTGCACGCGATCGGCAACCCGGTGGACATCCTGATCGGCCAGGACGTCGACCAGATCGACCGCGCCCGCATCATCGCCGAACTCGGCCTGGACAAGCCCCTGTGGCAGCAGTACCTGGGCTTTCTGAACGGTGCGCTGCACGGCAACCTGGGCAACAGCTTCGTCTACAACATCCCCGCCGTGGAACTGGTGATCCAGCGCCTGCCGGCCACGCTGGAACTGGCGATCGCCGCCCTGCTGCTGGCGGTCATCATCGGGTTGCCGCTGGGTCTTCTGGCCGGCCTGTACCCCGACAGCCGCTTTTCCAAGCTGGTGATGGCGGGCAGCATCGTCGGCTTTTCGCTGCCGACCTTCTGGGTCGCGCTGATGCTCATCATGACGTTCAGCGTGTCGCTGGGCTGGCTGCCGGCCAGCGGCCGCGGCCAGACGGTGGAATTCCTGGGCTTTCAGTGGTCGTGGCTGACGGCCGACGGCTGGCGCCACCTGATCCTGCCGGCGCTGAACCTGTCGCTGTTCAAGATCTCGCTGGTGATCCGCCTGACGCGTGCCGGCGTGCGCGACGTGATGCCGCTGGACTTCGTCAAGTTCGCGCGCGCCAAGGGCCTGTCGCCGTTTCGCGTGGTCTGTGTGCACGTGCTGCGCAACACCATGATTCCGCTGGTGACGGTGCTGGGCCTGGAACTGGGCTCGACCATCGCGTTTGCCGTCATCACCGAAAGCATCTTCGCCTGGCCCGGCGCCGGCAAGCTGATCCTGGACAGCCTGAACGCACTGGACCGCCCCGTGATCGTGGCCTACCTGATCGTGGTGGTGTGCCTGTTCGTGACGCTGAACCTGATCGTGGACATTCTTTATAAAGTGCTGGACCCCCGGGTGCGGCTGGAGGCCTCGGCATGAGTGCCGCATCTACCCCTACCCCTACGCCCGCCTTGCGCCGTGAATCGCCCTGGCGCCGCAACCTGCTGGAATTCCTGTCGTCCAAGACGGCGGTGTTCGGCCTGGTCATCGCCACCCTGCTGATCCTGGCGGCCGTGCTGGCGCCGTGGATCTCGCCGCAGAACCCGTACGACCTGCTGCAGATCGACGTGCTGGATTCGCGCATGACGCCGGGATCGATGAACGGCCTGGGTACTTTCCATTACTGGCTGGGCACCGACGGCCAGGGCCGCGACCTGCTGTCGGGCATTCTGTATGGCCTGCGCATCAGCCTGATGGTCGGCGTGGGCTCGGCCCTGATCGCCGGCATCATCGGCACGCTGCTGGGCCTGTTGGCCGCGTACGCGGGCGGCAAGGTCGATGCGCTGATCATGCGCCTGGTCGACCTGATCCTGTCGTTCCCGTCCATCCTGGTGGCCATGATGATCCTGGCCTACCTGGGCAAGGGCGTGGGCAACGTGGTGCTGACGCTGGTGATCCTGGAATGGGCCTACTACGCCCGCACCGCGCGCGGCCAGGCCCTGGTCGAACGCCGCCGCGAATACGTCGAAGCCGCCCGCTGCCTGGATATTCCCAACTGGCGGATCATGCTCAAGCACATCCTGCCGAACTGCCTGCCGCCGCTGATCGTCATCGGCACCTTGCAGATCGCGCGCGCCATCACGCTGGAAGCCACGCTGAGCTTCCTGGGGCTGGGCGTGCCCGTGACCGAACCGTCGCTGGGCCTGCTGATTTCCAACGGCTTCCAATACATGCTGTCCGGCGAATACTGGATCAGTTTCTACCCCGGCATCGCGCTGCTCGTCACCATCGTGGCGATCAACCTGGTGGGCGACCGCCTGCGCGACGTGCTGAACCCGAGGACCCACAAATGACCGCCGTCCGCCCCGTCGCGGCGCCGGCCGCCGCATCGAACCCGGCCGCACCGGCCACGCTGGAAGTGCGCAACCTGCGCACCCATTTCTTCACCCGCGCCGGCACCCTGCCCGCCGTGGACGATGTGTCGTTCACGCTGGAACGCGGCAAGATCCTGGGCCTGGTCGGCGAGTCCGGCTCGGGCAAGTCCGTCACCGGCTTTTCCATCATGGGCCTGGTGGACGCCCCCGGCCGCGTGGTCGGCGGCCAGGTGCTGTTCCAGGGCCGCGACCTGACCCAGCTGGCCCCGCGCGAACTGCGCAAGCTGCAGGGCAACCGCATCGCCATGATCTTCCAGGATCCGATGATGACGCTGAACCCCGTCCTGCGGGTGGACGTGCAGATGATCGAAACGGTGCGCGCCCACAACAAGATGAGCAAGTCGCAGGCCCGCGAACTGGCCCGCGACACGCTCGGCATGATGGGCATTCCCAGCCCGGAAGAACGCCTGCTGGCCTACCCCCACCAGTTGTCCGGCGGCATGCGCCAGCGCGTGGCCATTGCGATCGCCATGCTGCACCGCCCCGACCTGATCATTGCCGACGAGCCGACCACCGCGCTGGACGTCACCATCCAGGCGCAGATCCTGTCCGAAGTGCAGAAGCTGGCGCAGCAGCACGGCACCAGCCTCATCTGGATCACCCACGACCTGTCGGTGGTGGCGGGCCTGGCTGACGAAGTGGCCGTGATGTACGCCGGCCGCATCGTCGAACACGGCAAGGTCGACGACGTGCTGGATCGCCCCCAGCACCCCTACACGGTGGGCCTGATCGACAGCCTGCCCAGCAACAACCAGCGCGGCCAACGCCTGCGCCAGATTCCTGGCATGACGCCCAACCTGCTCAACCTGCCCGCCGGCTGTGCCTTCGCGGCGCGCTGCGCGCGCGCTACGGCGCAGTGCGGCCAGGCGCCCGCCATCACCGACGTGCTGCCCGGCCACCAGGTGCGCTGCTTTCACCCGACGATTCAACTGCGCGAGGTGGCGGCATGAGCCAGCAATCCGCTATCGGCACGCCGTTGCAAGCGCAGCCTGACACGCCGGCCGGCAACAGCACAACGGCCGGCGCACAAGCCGGCGTCACGCCCCTGATCGACCTGCGCCAGGTCAGCAAGCGCTTTGGCGAACGCCCCGTGGGCGCCGCCGGCCGCGCCTTGCAGCGCCTGGGCCTGTCCAGACCGCCGGCCGTCACGCGCGCCGTCGACCACGTCGACCTGATCGTGAACCCCGGCGAAGTGGTCGGCCTGGTCGGTGAATCCGGCTGCGGCAAGTCCACCCTGGGCCGGATCGCGGCGGGCCTGCTCACGCCGTCCGGCGGCGAAGTATTGATCAACGGCCGCCGTCCGGCCGAGATGACGTCGGCCGAAGCCCACGCCGCCCGCCTGAAAGTGCAGATGATCTTCCAGGACCCCTACGCCAGCCTCAACCCGCGCCTGCGCGTGGACGAGATCGTGGGCGAAGCGGCCCGCATCCACGGCCTGGTGGGCAACGGCGAGTTCGACGACTACGTCAGCGCCCAGCTGCAGCGCGCCGGGCTGGACCCTGCGCTGCGCCAGCGCTATCCGCACCAGTTCAGCGGCGGCCAGCGCCAGCGCATCGGCATTGCCCGCGCCCTGGCCGTGCAGCCGTCGATGCTGGTGTGCGACGAAGCCGTAGCCGCGCTGGACGTGTCCATCCAGGCGCAGATCCTGAACCTGTTCATGGACCTGCGCGAACAGCTGAACCTGACGTATCTCTTCATCAGCCACGACCTGGGCGTGGTCGAGCACCTGTCGGACCGCGTGGTCATCATGTACCTGGGCCGCGTCGTGGAAACGGCCACGGTCGACGAGGTATTCCAGCGCCCCAACCACCCTTATACCCAGGCGCTGCTGGCCGAGATTCCGAACCTGAAATCGCGCCACAAGACCTTTACCGCCATCAAGGGAGAGATTCCCAGCCCGCTGAACCCGCCCTCTGGCTGCCACTTCCATCCGCGATGTCCGCATGCGATGCCGCGCTGCAAAACCGAGGTTCCCACTTTGAAGGGAATCGCCATCAACCACCTGAGCGCCTGTCACCTGAACGACATGGCCTGACGCTCGCGGACCGCGGCGCCTGCGCCGCGATCCATGGAACCTTTACTGCTCGTTCCCCCTCACCAAGGACTCCGAACATGAAACGCCTGATTCTCTCGACCCTGACCGCCGCCATTCTGGGCGTGTCCGCCGCGGCCTCGGCCGACAACCTGTCCATCGGCTTCGCCGACCCGCTGTCGTCGCTGGACCCGCAACTGAACAACCATGCCGGCGACCGCTCGGTGGCCCTGCACTTCTGGGACCTGCTGATCGAAAACAAGTGGAACAAGCTGCAGCCCGGCCTGGCCGTGAGCTGGAAGCCGCTGGACAGCACCACCTGGGAATTCAAGCTGCGCGAAGGCGTCAAGTGGCAGGACGGCACGCCGTTCACCGCTGACGACCTGATCTATTCCTACACCCGCGCCCGCGCCGTGCCCGGCAGCGTGGCCACCTACGCCGGCTACCTGCGCACCATCGACACGATGACCGCCAAGGACCCGCTGACCCTGATCGTCAAGACCAAGGCGCCCAACCCCGACCTGCCGCTGAACCTGGCGTCGGTGCACGTGGTCAGCAAGCACGTCGGCGAAAAGTCGACGACCGAAGACTACAACTCGGGCAAGGCCATGGTCGGCACCGGCCCCTACAAGTTCGTGTCCTACACCCCCGGCGACCGCGTCCTGATGGAACGCAACGACGGCTACTGGGGCGAAAAGGCCACCTGGGACAAGGTCAACTACCGCTACATCAACAACGCCGCAGCCCGCACCGCCGCCCTGCTGGCCGGCGACGTGGACGTGATCGACAAGGTGTCGGTGTCTGACCTGGCCAAGCTGCAAAAGGCCCCGAACGTGTCCGTCTACCCCTACGACGGCCTGCGCGTGATGATCCTGCAGCCCAGCTTCAACCCTGCGCCCAACCAGTACATCACCGACAACAACGGCAAGCCGCTGGACAAGAACCCGCTGCTGGACGTGCGCGTGCGCCAGGCGCTGAACCTGGCCATCAACCGCAAGGCCATCGCCGACCGCATCCTGCAAGGCGCCGCCACCGAAGCCAACCAGTGGATGCCCAAGGGCACCTTCGGCTACAACCCCGACGTGAAAGACATCCCCAACGATGTCGAACAGGCCAAGAAGCTGCTGGCGGCCGCGGGCTTTCCGGACGGCTTCAAGCTGACCATGCACGTGCCCAACGACCGCTACCCGCAAGGCCCGGAAACCGCCCAGGCCGTGGCGCAGTTCTGGACCCGCATCGGCGTCAAGACGCAAGTGGAAGTCGTGCCGTGGGCTGTGTATTCGGGCCGCGCCAACAAGAACGAATTCGCCGTCAGCATGCTGGCGTGGGGCAACGGCACGGGTGAAGCCAGCTACGCGCTGGTCAACATCCTGGCCACCGTCGACGCCAAGAAGGGCCTGGGCGCGTCCAACTGGGGCCATTACAGCAACCCCAAGGTCGATGCCGCGCTGGACCAATCCACCTCGGAATTCGACGTGGCCAAGCGTGAAGCCATCCTGCGCGACTCGGTCAAGCTGGTGGCTGATGACGTCGGCATCATCCCGCTGTACCACTACAAGAACATCTGGGCCACCAAGAAGGGCCTGAAGGTCACCCCGATGACCAGCGACCGCACCGCGGCCATGATGGTCACCAAGGACACGGGCAAGTAAGACCATGGTCCCGACCCTTTCCATCACCCCCGCGGACGCCCTGATCGACGTGCCGCGCCATATCCGGGTCGAGCACGTCGCGCCCGGCCAGACGGTCGAGATCACCGCCTTGACCCGCCGCAACGGCGTGCTGTGGCAAAGCCACGCCGCCTTCGTGGCGGGCGAGGACGGCGTGGTCGACCTGTCGCGCGACGCCCCGGCGTCGGGCGACTATGCCGGCGTGTCGCCCATGGGCCTGGTGTGGTCGCAGTCGCCCGTGGACTCGCCCAGCCGCGAACACTTCAACCACCCGGTCACCGAGGCCCTGGTCACCGACATCGTCGTGCGCGCCGCGGGTGCGCAGGCCCAGGGCCGCTTCGTGCAGCGCCTGGCCGCCGACGGCGTCACCCGCATCGACGTGCGTGAAGAAGGCCTGGTCGGCACGCTGTACCTGCCGGCCGGCGCCACGCCCGGCTCGCACCCGGCCGTGATGATCCTGAACGGCTCGGGCGGCGGCATCAACGAACCGCGCGCGGCGCTGTATGCCTCGCGCGGCTATGCCGCCTTTGCGCTGGCGTATTTCAAGGCGCCGGGCCTGTCCGACTACATCTCGAACACCCCGCTGGAGTACTTCCAGACCGGCCTGCGCTGGCTGCGCAAGAAGGTTCAGCCCAAGCACGACTTCGTCGCCATCAGCGGCCAGTCGCGCGGCGGCGAACTGGTGCTGCTCCTGGGCGCCACCTTCCCCACCGAAGTGTCGGCGGTGGTGGCCTATGTGCCCGGCGCCGTCGTGCACAGCGGCCAGAACGCCTGCGACCCGAAGATCGGCCGCGAAGGCCCGACCTGGCTGCTGGGCGGCAAACCGCTGCCCCACGTCTGGGAAAACAACCGCACCGCCACCTGGGCGCCGTTCGACGAAGGCCCGTCGCCGCATCGCCACGAAAAGGCCATCCTCACCGCCTTGCAGGACCCGGACGCCGTGGCGCGAGCCCGCATCCGCGTCGAAGACATCCAGGGCCCGGTCATGCTGCTGTCCGCCACGGACGACGGCTCGTGGCCGTCCAGCCTGTATTCGAAGATGGTGCAGGACAAGCTGGCCGACGTGCAGCACCCGTACCCGGTCAAGTGGCTGGACTACGAGAACGGCGGGCATTCCATCCTGTTCCCGTACGTGCCCACCACGCAGCTAGTCTACGCCCACCCCGTGTCCGGCAAGATCAGCACCAGCGGCGGCAACCCCAAGGACAACGCCCGTGCCGACCAGGAATCCTGGGAAGGCGTGCTGGCGTTCCTGGACGCAGCGGTGAAGGCTCGCGCGGCCGCCAAGCCGGCTCAATGACACCCAAGGAGACACCCTCAATGGCACAACAACCTATCGTCTACGACGCCGCGAAAGACCTCGTTGACCAGCTCGTCGGCCTGAAGGCCGGCAGCTCCACCTACGCCGCGCGCCACCAGCGCGACAAGGTCGCTGCCGCCACGCAGGGCAGCTACGACGCCCTGTTCGACCCGGCGCTGCCCGGCCTGACCCTGGCCGAGCGCCTGCTGGTCGCGCTGTACGCGTCGCGCCTGACGCCGTCGCCTGCGCTGGCCGCCCACTACCGCCAGCGTCTGGTGGATGCGGGCGCCAACGCCGCCGACATCCAGGTGGCCGAATCCGGCAAGCCCGCGGACGCCGCCGATCCGCGCCTGGCCGCCATCCTGGAATTCACGCGCAAGCTGATCGAAAAGCCCGTCGAAGGTGACGAAGCCGCGCTCAAGACCCTGCCGGCCGCGGGCGTCTCGACGCCGGCCGTGGTGACCTTGTCGCAGCTGATCGCCTTCCTGTCGTACCAGGTGCGCCTGGTGGCGGGCCTGGACGCCATGAAGTCGCTGGCTGAACAACCCGGCCGCGCCGCCGGCACGCCCGCCGCGCCCTTCCCGGCCAACACCGCCGCCACCGCCCCCGGCGACGTCATCAAGAACCACGGCTTCACCAACGAATCGCTGGAATGGAAGGCCTGGCTCGACGTCATCGACCTGGACACGGCCACGCCCGACCAGATCGCCGTGCTGGAAGAAAGCCACCCCAAGGCCAAGGTCTCGGACTACTACCGCTTTCTGGTGCACCAGCCGGAAATCCTGCGCCAGCGCTCCACGGCGTTCAACGCCATCATGTATGCGCCGGGCGGCCTGTCGCGCGCCGAGCGCGAGCTGGGCGCCACCGTGGTGTCGCGCGTCAACGGCTGCGTGTATTGCGCGTCGGTGCATGCGCAGCGCTTCGAACAACTGGCCAAGCGCAATGACGTGATCGCCCAGGTGTTCGAAGACCCCGCCACCGCCGGCACCACCGCGCGCGAACTGGCGATCGGCAAGTTCTCGATCCAGATCACCGACGCGCCGGCCGCCGTCAATGCCGACAGCATCCAGGCGCTCAAAGATGTGGGCCTGACCGAAGGCGAGGTGCTGGACCTGCTGCATTCCGACGCGATCTTTGCGTGGGCCAACCGCTTGATGCTGAACCTGGGCGAGCCGGTTTTTCCGGCTTGATGCCGCTGATGCAAGTTCGGTAGATATCGGACCACGCATCGCACCCGGCACTGCAAACACAGGCCGCCTTCGGGCGGCCTGTTATTTTTGGCGCGCTTCCACCCGCTGCGCCAACAGGTCGTAGAACAGCCGCGCCACCGGGTTGAGCGCCTTGCCGCGCGGATGGATCAGGCCGATGGTGCGCGTCACCGTGGGGTTGCGCAGCGGCACGCTGACCAGCGTGCCATGTTCCGGCCCCGGCATCGCCAGGCGCGGCACCACGCCCACGCCCAGCCCCGCCTCGATCATGCTGACCAGCGCCGGCACGTGCTGCACCTCGCAGAAATGGCGCGGCCGGCAGCCGCTGTGCACCAGCGCCTGGTCCATCAGGAAGCGGTTGCCGCTACCCTGGGCCAGCGTGATGTACGGGTGGTCTTCCAGGTCGGCCCAGCCCACCCACTTGCGCCGTGCCAGCGGATGCTTGCGGCTCACGGCGGCCACGAAGGCCTCTTCCAGCAAGGGCTTGAATTCGATCTCGGCGTCGTTGGCGCCGATGTAGGTCAGGCCGAAATCGGCATCGCCCCGCGCCACCGCCGTCAGCACCTGCGACGACGACTCGTCGATGATGCGGATGCGGATGCGCGGGTATTGCGCGTGATATTCCCGGATCACATCCGGCAGGAAATACGCCACCGCCGACGGCACGCAGGCAATCGTCACCATGCCCGACAGCCGCTCGGCCACGTCGCGAATGCCGATCAACGCGCTTTCCAGTTCGTTCAGCACGCTGCGGGCCTTGGGCACGAAGCCCCGGCCGATGGTGGTCAGTTCCACCTTGCGGGTCGTGCGCGTCATCAGCTGCACGCCCAGCGCCGCCTCAAGCTTGTCCACCCGCCGCGACAGCGCGGACTGCGACAGATGCAGCGCCTCGGACGCCGCGCGAAAACTGCCCAGGTCGGCTACCGCCAGAAAGGCGCGTAGATCCGCGAGATCGAAATTCATGCGTTTTCATCAAGAATTGAACTAATTTTTGCACTTTACTCGATTCCGGGCGCCGGGCACGATGTCTTCCAGCCGCAACCAATAGCGGCCCAGACCAGGAGACCCCACCCCATGAAGCCGTTACGGAGAGCCTGCCTGCGCACCGCGCTGGCCCTTGCGACCGCCCCCTTGCTGCTGTCTGCCATGCCGTCCGCCCAGGCCGCCGACGCCTGGCCGCAGCGCCCCATCCGCCTGCTCGTGCCCTACGGCCCCGGCGGCAGTTCCGACGTCGTGGCCCGCGCCGTGGCCGTGGAAATGTCGCGCGACCTGGGCCAGCAGGTCATCGTCGAAAACAAGGGCGGCGGCCAGGGCACCATCGCCACCCAGGAAGTCGCGCGGGCCCGGCCTGACGGCTACACGCTGATCCTGGGCCATGTGGGCACGCTGGCGGTCAACCCGACCATGATGCCCAATCTGTCGTACGACCCGCGCCGCGACTTCGCTCCCATCGTGCTGCTGGCCAAGCTGCCCATGGTGTTTGCCGTGGGCGACAAGGTGCCGGCCGCCACGCTGCCGCAATTCGTAGCCCTGGCCCGCGCCAAGCCCGGCGTCTTGAACTACGGTTCGGCCGGCAACGGCAGCGCCGGCCACCTGGCCTTCGAAATGCTCAAGACTGCCGCGGCCGTCGATGTGGTGCACGTGCCCTACAAGGGCACCGGCGCCCAGGTCACCGACCTCTTGGCCGGCAACATCGATGCGGCCGCCGCCGGCATTCCGGGCCTGTTGCCGCACGCCCAGGCCGGCAAGATCAAGATCCTGGCGGTGGGCTCGGAACACCGGCTGCCCATCCTGCCCGACGTGCCCACCGTGGCCGAGCAAGGCTTTGCCGGGTTTGAGAGCTCGCAGTGGTTCGGCCTGCTGGCCCCGGTCGGCACCCCGGATGCCGTCGTCGCGCGCCTGCAGGCCGCCGCCAACACCGCCCTGAAAAGCGACGCCGTGCACCAGCGCCTGGCCCACGACGCCGCCGAGCCGTCCGGCGCCGGCCCCGCCGAGTTCGCCGCCTTCATCGACGCCGAAGAGCGCCGCTGGAGCAAGGTCGTGCGCGACGCGCACATTTCCGCGCAATAGCCCCGCCCCCATCGCCCCCTCTTTTGTTTGCACAAGGACTTTGACCATGGCTGCCCCCACCGGCGTCACGACCGCCCCTGCCCGTTCCCCTGCCCCCGCCGTCATCGCGGAAGCCGACCTGCGTGACCTGGGCGTACGCGCCTTCCAGGCCCTGGGCCTGCCGCCCCAGGATGCCGCCGACGTCGTCGACGTGCTGGTGCTGGCCGACCTGTTCGGCCTGTCCACCCACGGCCTGTCGCGCATCGAATCGTATGGCGAACGCCTGCAGGTCGGCGGCATCAATGCCCAGGCCCATATTCAGGTCACCCGCCCCGCGCCCGCCCTGCGCATGGTCGACGGCGACAACGGCGTCGGCCCGCTGGTCGGTATGCATGCGCTGCGCGCCGCCATGCAGGCCGCCAGCGAATGCGGCGTCGGCATCGCCTTCGCCCGCCAAAGCAACCACTTCGGCCCCATCTCGCCCTACGGCCTGATCGCCGCCGAAGCCGGCTACGCCAGCATCATCGGCAGCAACGCCACCACCACCATCGCCCCGTGGGGCGGCACCGACGCCCGCGTGGGCAACAGCCCCATCGGCTTTGCCGTGCCCAACCCGGGCGGCCAGCACTTCCTGCTGGACATGGCCATGAGCGTGGTGGCCCGCGCCAAGATCCGCAACGCCCTGAAGGCCGGCCAAGCCATCCCCGACACCTGGGCCACCGACGCCCAGGGCCAGGCCACCACCGATCCCAAGGCAGCCCTGGACGGCTTCCTGCTGCCGATCGGCGGCCACAAGGGCTACGGGCTGGCGCTGATGGTGGACCTGTTCGCCGGCCTGCTCTCCAACGCGGCCTACCTGACCCACGTCAAATCCTGGGTCGACGCGCCCGACGAACCGCAGAACCTGGGGCATTTCTTCTTGCTCATCGACACCCGCCGCCTGGGCTCGACGCAATGGCTGGCCGAACGCATGAACGACTTCGCCGCTATCCTGCACGATAGCCCGCCGGCCGACGCGCAACGCCCCGTGATCCAGCCCGGCGAAATCGAACTGGCCAAGCTGGCCCGCCAACGCCAGCACGGCATCGACATCGCCCCCGACGTGCTGGCGCTGCTGCGCCGCCACGCCGGCCAGCCCCACGGCTGACGCGGCCACGCATCCTGGAGGAGACACATCATGAAAGGCTCAGCCTTCTTTGCACTGGGGCTGCTGGCTGCCCTGGCCGCCCCCGCGTCACACGCCGCAGATGCGGCCGCGGGCTACCCCAAGCAGCCCATCCGCCTGATCGTGCCCTACGTGGCCGGCGGCGCCGCCGACATCACCGCGCGCGTCATCGCCGCGCACATGGGCAAGACGCTGAAGGGCACCCTGGTCGTCGAGAACAAGCCGGGCGCCAACGGCATGATCGGCACCGACTTCGTCGCCAAGGCCGCGCCAGACGGCTACACGCTGCTGCTGGACGCCAGCGGCCCGCTGGTCGTCAACCCGTCGCTGTACAAGAAAACGCCCTATGACCCGCTGAAGGACTTCGCGCCCATCAGCCAGATCACCAGCTACCAGTACGCCCTGGTCGTGCCGCAGCAATCGCCCGTGCACAGCCTTGACGACCTGATCGCCGCCGCCCGCAAGAAACCCGGCGCCGTCACCTACGGCTCGGCCGGCCTGGGCGCAGGCGGCCACCTGGCCGGCGAACTGCTGGCGCTGCAGACCGGCACTCAGATGACGCACGTGCCCTACAAGGGCAACGCCCAGGCCCTGACCGACGTGCTGGGCGGCCAGCTGACCTTCACGTTCGACACGACGGTGACCGCCACCCCGCACATCCAGTCCGGCAAGCTGCGCGCCTACGCCGTCACCGGCCCGCGGCGGGCGTCCAGCCTGCCCGATGTGCCCACCCTGCAGGAACTGGGCTACCGCGACTTCGTCGTGACCCAGTTCCAGGGCCTGCTGGCCCCGGCCGGCACCGATCCCGGCATCCTCGCCACGCTGCACCAGGCCGTGATGCAGGCCGTGCAAGACCCAGAGGTGATACGTAAACTGGCCACCGAAGGCGGCAACGAAATCGTCGCCGGCACGCCCGACGATTTCTCACGCCAGCTGCGCGACGACCTGCAACGCTACCGCACGCTGATCACCCACGCCCACATCACCGCGGAATGACGCCATGTACCAGATCGACATCCTGATCCAGGGCTACCCGGGGCGCGCCGTCTGCCACGGCGGCCTGGGCTGGAGCACCAGCACCTTGCTGCGCTCGGCCAATCACAAGATCCTGGTCGACGTCGGCGCCTTTGGCGTGCGGCACCAGTTGGCCACGCACCTGGACGCCTGCGGCGTCGCGCCCGCCGACATCACCGACGTCGTGCTCACCCACGCCCACTACGACCACGCCGTCAACTTCACCCTGTTTCCCAACGCCACCGTGTGGATCGGCCAGCAGGAACTGGAATGGGCCGCCGCGCAACCGCCGGGCTTCAACCCCCTGCCCGAGCTGTACGTGCAGGAACTGAACCGCCAGGCGCGCGTTCGCCGTATCGGGGACGGCGACACTTTCCTGCCCGGCATCACCGCCATTGCCTCGCCGGGCCACACGCCCGGCCACTTGCTGTTCTACGTCGACGATCCCCGCCAGGCGGTGCTGTTCACCGGCGACGCGGCCAAGAACCGCGCCGAATTGCTTTCCGGACAAGTCGCCGACACTGCCGATGCGGCAGCCAGCCACGCCAGCCTGCAACGCATCTGGGCGTGGTGGCGCAAGCGGCCCGGCACCTTGCTGGTGCCGGGCCATGACCTGGGCATGACGCTCGATGACACCGGCGCGCCCGTCTACGTCGGCGAGCGCCGCGCCGCGATCAATGCCTGGTTTGGCGAAGATCTTCAGCCCACACGGATTGATCTTTGTTGTGCGGCAAAAGCGGGGCGGCACGAGGTCTGACGCCTGTTATCCCCTGACGCTCTCTTTTCGAATTCCTTTTTTCCATTCACCATGACCGCCATCGCCCCCCACATCCTGCAAGCCTTCACCCCCACCGGCACCCTGCGCGCCACCATCAACCTGGGCAACCCCATCCTGGCCCGGCGAGATGCCGCAGGCCATGCCGCGGGCGTCTCCGTCGACCTGGCCCGGGCCTTCGCCGACCGCCTGGGCGTGCCGCTGACCCTGGTCGTGCTGGACAGCGCCGGCAAGGCCGTCGACACCGTCAGCCAGAACGACGCCGACATCGGCTTTTTCGCCATCGACCCCAAGCGCGCCACCGACATCGCCTTCACCGACGCCTACGTGCTGATCGAAGGCGCCTACCTGGTGCGCCACGACTCGCCCCTGCACGACATGGCCCAGGTCGACGACCCGCGTCACCGCGTCACCGTCGGCCAAGGCAGCGCCTACGACCTGTACCTGACGCGTGAACTTCGCCACGCCGCCATCACCCGCGCCGCCACCTCGCCCACCGTCGTCGACACCTTCCTGCAAGACGGCACGGAAGTCGCCGCCGGCGTGCGCCAGCAGCTCGAAGCCGACGCCGCCCGCCTGGGTGGCCTGCGCCTGTTGCCCGGCAGCTTCATGACCATCCGCCAGGCCATGGGCCTGCCGCGCCGCCGCGGCGAGGCCGCGCAGCAGGTGCTGGCCGCCTTCGTCGAAGACATGAAACGCAGCGGTTTCGTCGAGCAAGCCTTGGCCCGCCATGGCATCGAGGGCGCCGCGGTCGCGCCTGCGGCCTAGGGATTTCGTTAAACTGACGCTTTCCCGCCTTCTTTTGCGCCCCGCTGCCCGCGGGGCGCATTGCCTTGCCCCATGTCCGAAAAAACCCACGACATCCGCCCCGGCCAGTCGATTGAACTGCTCAAGGCCCTGCACATCCTGACCCGCGACGGCAAGATGAACCAGGACAGCCGCCGCAAGCTGAAACAGGTCTACCACCTGTTCCAGTTCATCGAGCCCCTGCTCAAGGACGTCCAAGAGGAACGCGGCGCCGTCACCCTGGCGGATCACGGCGCGGGCAAGTCGTACCTGGGCTTCATCCTGTATGACCTGTTCTTCAAGGAACAGAAAGACGCCGCCAAGAGCGGCTCGCACATCTACGGCATCGAAACCCGCGAAGAACTCGTCAAGTCATCCGAAGAACTGGCCAAGCGCCTGGGCTTTGACGGCATGTCGTTCCTGAACCTGTCGGTGGCCGAATCGATCACCTCGGACAAACTGCCCAAGACCATCGACGTCGTCACCGCCCTGCACGCCTGCAACACCGCCACCGACGACGCCATTCATTTCGCGCTGGAAAAAAAGGCCAAATACATCGTCGTCGTGCCCTGCTGCCAGGCCGAAGTGGCGTCCGTGCTGAGAAAGAACAAAGCCCGCGCCCTGGCCGACCCCCTGGCCGAAATCTGGCGCCACCCACTGCATACGCGTGAATTCGGCAGCCAGATCACCAACGTGCTGCGCTGCCTGCAACTGGAAGCCCACGGCTACCAGGTCAGCGTGACCGAGCTGGTCGGCTGGGAACACTCGATGAAGAACGAACTGATCATCGCGCAGTACAAGAACCTGCCGAAGAAAAAGCCGGCCGAACGCCTGACCGAGATGCTGGACCGGATCGGCCTGCAGGAATTGAAGGATCGGTTTTTCTTGCCGGAAGCGGCGGTGGCGGCTTAAAGCAAAAAGCAAAAAGCGAAACCTGGCATGGGTTTCGCTTTTTGTCTTTTGACGGCTTTCGGCACGGGCGGGCCAGTGACCTCGCCCGCTTCAACACGCGCGCCGCGGAATCAATTGCTGCGACGCAGCCGATCCGTGGATTGCTTGTTCAGCCGCTTGGCTTCGGCTTCGGCGTAGTCTTCTTCGCCTTCTTCGTACTTGCCGTCATACATGCAGCTGCTGCGGACCCAGCCGCATTCGCCAACGACCTTGGCGCAGCCCGAACTGAGCACCGCGAGAAACAGCACGACACCGTAACGGCCCAACGTTTGAATCGACATAATGCTCCTTGATGTTCCCGGTAGTGTACGGGTGAGGATGGCGGCTACGGCCGCGAAACGCAGTAAAAAATGGTGTCAAACGCCGGTGACGGGTCAATGAAAGACACGGCCCTGCCTTTGTGGCGGGGGTGTGAATCAATGAAAGTGGGACCCTGCATCTTCGTGCTGGCGCGCCGTCCATGCATCGGAATCTGGCATCATCGCCCTTTTCGGCGGACTCCTTCCCATGCGCAAACTCCTCTACCTTCGCGACGGCATCGAAGCCATCGCCGCGTGTCATGACGACGGCGACGTCTGGGACCGCTATTGCTGGGTCTACGTGACCGATGACGTGCCGCTGGTCGACGCCCAACTCTATCTGTCGACCCGCGAAGACGAAGACGATCCTGCCGTCGACGAAGACGGCGAGGAACACCCCGCCTTCGCCATGGCGCACGGACTGGTCAACTATCTGGAAGCCGCCACCTTCGCCGACGTATTGAGTGTGCAGAAACGGCAGCAGCCGTTATCGCAGCTGGAAGACTATGCCGTCGCACTCGAACACTACGCCGAGCAAGACGCGTTCCTGGACCGTGGCGAGTTCTATAGCGGGGCAACGAACCCGAGCCGACGCCGGGGCTATCCCGCGACATCTACGCGGAATACGACCTTCACCTGACCGCATGCCCGGCAGACCGCCTGCTGGCTGCCGCCAAGGCAGCCGCTGATCTGCTGGGTATCAACGCAGCCGAAGCGTTGAACCGTTGCCGGCAGCTTCCGCTGGTACTGGGCGAACGCGTCGACGCCCGCGAACGCGACCGCATCGAAGCGCGCTTCGCCGACGCGTCCCTGCCCCTG
Source organism: Achromobacter deleyi (assembly GCF_902859705.1). Lineage (GTDB taxonomy): Bacteria > Pseudomonadota > Gammaproteobacteria > Burkholderiales > Burkholderiaceae_B > Achromobacter > Achromobacter deleyi. The sequence goes on from NZ_CADIJO010000008.1 coordinate 107,560, forward strand.
CAAAGAACGACCCACGTGCCACTGGCGTGGCAAATGGGCCGCCCTTGAAGCTGTTGACGCAAGAGGCCTAGACGCAAAAAGCCTAGGCGCGCGATCAGCGCGGCGCGCCGATCTGCAGCACGGTGAAGTCGCGCCGCATATAGCGGTTCATCACCTGCGCCAAAATCGGGTTGCCGGCATTTTCGGCCTTCGGCGCCGTCAGGTTCACCACCGCTGCACACAGCTTGCCGACCTGGACCGTCTTGCCCGAGAACTTGGCCGGCACCGCAGCCGCCATGCTCGCCTTCCAGGCCGCATCGATACCGTCAACCGCCTGCTTGGCGGTCGCGCAATCCGCGTAGGCCAGCGAAATCACCACCGCCGGCACGTCGTCGATCTGCGCGTCCGCAAGAATCCCCGAGAAGTAAGGCGGAATACCGCGCCCATTGGCCTCAGTCGCCGCCTTGAGATTCTGCTTGGCGATGTCGATATCGCCATGGGTCGACAGCAACACCTTCGCCGGATCGACCGCGTTAAGCCCCATCACCGGGGAAATCACCGCGGCCTGAACGATGCGGCCGCTGTTCGCAGGCACCGCCTCTTTCAAACCCGCCACCGCGGCCGCCACGACTTCGCTGTCGGCCACCGACGGCGCGGTCTGCGCCAGATCCTTCATGCCCGCCGCCGAAGGCGCCTGGATCAACGCCGAATCCAGCGGCAGCACAAAGCTGGTCTTGCCCATCATGCCGCGCCACGGGCTTTTCGCATTGGCCTTCTTCAGATCCATCGCGCCCTCGGCGCCATTGGCGATCAGGCCCGGCACACCGCCCTCCACCGCCACAAAATCGCCTTGCTTCAGGTCAGCGACCAATTTAGCGACCGCTTGCTTATTCTTCAGCCCCCAATAACTGACATTGGACGGCGCCTGGCCAAACCCGGCGAAATACGACACCTCGTCAAAAGCGATCTTCGCATTCAGCGACCACTGGTCCAGCCCATGGCCAATCGATTCGATCGGCTGGATCGGATGCGCCAGGCTCAGCCTGCGCATACTGTCGGCCGTCGGGCCGGATTTTTCCAGTCCGCGCCAAGCCTGCGCATCCAGAAAGAAAATCTGCATGGCCTGCGGGGCAGACAACACCGCCTGCGGAATCTGCTTGAAGGCCTGTTGCAGCGTTTGCGTACTGTCTTGTGCCGCGGCCGACGTTCCAAATCCTGCCAGCATGCAGAGTGCAAGAGCCTTTAAGCGCATCAACTTTCTCCGTTTTTCTTGATGGGTTTGACGTGTGCGAACCGCGGTCCAGCGAGCCGATCCCGCCAGGCGCTGTCACGAAAACAGGCTGCAGCGCATTGTGAAACTCGCCTTTCACTGGTCGGCATGTGTCGCGGTCAGAATTTAGGGACACGACAGAATCGATGGAAGATAGTACATGAATGCGTGAGGATCGATTCCGATGCACTCAAATGCTTGGGTTGTCTGAACTCCAAAGCTCATTGCCCTGGGCTGGTCGAACCCGCCCGTTCACCTGGCTGCGGCGTCACACGTTCGCCCTGCTCTTGCGCCATTGCCCAGGCGTGCTGCCCAACGCATGCCGGAACGCCTTGCCAAACGCGGCTTCCGATTGATAACCCACGGCCTCGGCAATATCCGCCAGCGTCCGGCGCGTCTGCAGCATCAGTTTGCTCGCGTGCATCATGCGCACCGCCAGCAACGCGGCGCCGGGCGTCATGCCCGAGGCGTCCTTGAATCGCCTGGCGTAGGTGGCTCGCGACATCGCCGCGGCGGCGCCCAGGGTATCCAGCGTCCAGGGGCCCTGCGGGTCGGCCAGCATCGCCTGCAACGACGCGCACAGGCGCTCGTCGGCAATCAGGGCCAGCCAGCTCGGTTGGGGCGCGTCAGAGGACTCGCCCTCGCCATAGGCGCGCATCGCATAGGCCAGCAACGCCTGCGCCAAGGCATTGGCGATCGCCCAGGCGCCGGGCTGCCTGGCCGATACCTCATGCCTCAACAACTGGGTCAGCGTTCGCAACGCATCAATGCCCGGCGTCTGATGCAGGCACACCTGCAAGACGGGCGGCAACTGCTGCATCAACAACGTGCTGCCGCTTTGGCTGTAAAGAAGCCGACCGCAAAGCAAATCCACTTCGCCGTCACCGTCGGCATCGGCGGTGCGAGTGACAGGTAGCAGCGCGTCGACCGATTGCTCTTGCGTCACCCTCGATGCCGCTTGCCCCGCCCCGGCATTCATGCCGCTCAGCGTATGCGCCTGCCCTTGCGGCAACAACACAAAGCTGCCCGGCGACAGATCGAGAAACGTGCCCGGCAACGACTGCACCCGACACCGCCCATCCAGCACCAGATGGAAAACGGCCTGCCCGGGCGGCAAGGGCTCGTGGGGCAGGATGAAACTGCCGCTCAGCGCGCAACGCGTATCCAAGCGGATTTCACCCTGCGCCAGGGCCAGTAGCTGACTCAACGCATCCATGAGACGAATTCGCTAAATATCAAGACTTAACTATGCCATAGATCGCATTTCGCCGTCCTACACTTTCCCTCATGGCGTTGGCCGTCAACGCCCTTCCCCTGATGAAAAGGAACGAACATGCTCGACTGGAACGAATACCGCACGCAACTCATGGGCCGCATCGGCGAATTCGGCAAACTGTCGCCCGACACCCTGGGCGGTTATCGGACGCTTTCGGGTGCCGGCAAAAAGACCGGACACCTGGACGCCAAGACCCGCGAACTGATTGCCTTGGCCGTTGCGGTCACGACGCGCTGTGATGGGTGTATCGCGGTGCATACCGACACGGCGGTGAAACTGGGCGCGTCGCGTGAAGAGATTGCCGAGGCGCTGGGGGTTGCGGTGGCGATGAATGCGGGAGCGGCGATGGTTTATTCGGCGCGGGTGATGGATGCGTTGGGGGGTGCGGGTGGTGCATAAAGCGGCATGGCAAATCCTCGGAACGCCTCATCACGCGCTATCAGCAGATCGCACAATATGTAAAGTGTAAAAGCACCAAAATTACTAACCGGCCCGCTCTACACAACGATGAGGGCTGGCCAGGCGCCGAATGTGGCATAGCCCCGATCTGAGCTCTCATACCCTCAAACGATCGCGCAGTTTTGCAGCCAGCTGCAAAGCAGCAATGAGGGCTTTGCAGACTGGCCGCTTGGATCCCGCCAATCTGACCACCCTTGCTTCCACCCGAATAAGAAAACTTGTTGTCAGATTACGAGGGTCTTGCGGAGCTTGCCGCACGAAGGACATAGACATCCAATCAACACGACCGACATGCTTGGGTCGAAGCACCCAGCGAGGGATGCACGAATCATTGCACAACACAAGAATCCACCTCAAAAGCATCCTGCGGAACGACTAACTAAGACGCTGGAACGACGCGGCTTCCGGGGATGAAGGGTCATTTTTCCTGCATCACATCCTGCCAAGAAACAGAGAAAGGGCCGCACACGGCCCTTTCCTTTTCCCAGGGCATCTATCGCAACGATGGTGCCACTCATTAGTAGGACGCCCCGCCTCTCGGTGGCATCACAAGGTGCCTTGCTTCCAACGCATCTATCGTGCCTCGTATCCGGATTGCGCTATGGAGTAGCGCTAAATTCGGGTACGACCGGATTTGAATGCCATTCACTAACCTTAAATGACGATGGATTCCCCTGAATGGCAGCCACTAACACAGCCCCAACCTTGTTGGCGAATTGGCTTTTTATGATTAAAAGTCCACGCAAAGAACCAAAACAAAAACATAAGTCATTGATTCATAACAACAACATAAGGAATCACAAAATTTAGACTAACCCTCACAGACCAGCCCGGGCCGGGTGTAGAAAAAAAATCGTCTTTTTTTCTTGTCTAGAGAGCGCTGAGGCGAGTATCATTCGCTCACCTCCACTAACTCCGAAAGGAGTGGACTCCATGAACGACAAGAGCGTCACCAAACCCCCCTACACTTCGTACCGAAGTTTCGAGAACCTGCTTAAAGAGTTCAGGGATCATCAAGTGCTGCCCGGAGTCGTCGATCGCAGTGTTCTAAAAAAGCGATCTGGATCTGAACAATCCGCGTTGATCGCCACGCTGAAATGGTTCGGATTGGTAGATGATGCGAGTAAACCCACCCCTCTTCTGCAAGAACTGGTCAATGCCGACGAAGAAGAAGCAAGGGGCATCACGCGGCGCATGATCGAGTCTTCGTATGACTTCATGTCAGACGGCACGGTCAATCTCAATAGCGCAACAACTCAGCAGATGGCTGATCGCTTTCGACAGTACGAAATCTCAGGATCTACGTTGACGAAATCGGTTGCGTTCTTTCTCGGTGCGGCGAAAGAAGCTGGTATTTCATTGAGCCCACACGTGAGGGCGCCCGCAGCACCTGTCAGCGCCACTGGTAAGAAGCGATCGAAGAGTTCACCCCCAATAGATGCATCGAAAAACGCACCTGTGGAGCAGTCTCTACACGGTTCTCTTCCCGTTCGCGCCGCGAAGCCGGGGCGAATTCACATCCCCATTCCGATATTCGGGATGCAAGATGGTGTAGTTGATCTACCCGACAACATGGACGAAAGGCAATGGAGTTCCGTCATCAAAATGACGGAATACATATTGAAAAACTATCGAGACACAATGGCATCTCCTTCATTCGTTCAAGAAGAGGAGAGTGACCAATGAGAAGAGTACTAGCTACTTGCCCTTAGCCTACCGGGCGGGTAGCACAAAAGAAACACCCCAAGCAAGGACCTACTGACAGGAAGGGCTTGTTTGGGGTGGTGGTAGGCAATTTGCACCACAGACTTGAAATCTGCACATCGACCTTTGGACGGGTTGCTGACGTACAGATCGCTCGTCGATGGAGCGTCGGCGGCAAGGAAGTTGAGAGCGCCCCTCTGCCGATCACTGCATACAACGGCGAAGTTTAACACTTGCCGTAGTGATCTCCTATCGCTCTCGCTTTTCTCGTAAGAGGTAAGCGATGATTGACTTGAAGACCGTATATGTAACGGCCTATACGCGCTGGCGTTTTGGTCGCGAAGAGAGTGTTTGCGCCCATTGGCGTAGTCACCCCGGTAGCGTGCAACTGCTGTTGCTGTAAAGACCGACGGCGTGCTGACAAGCTCAGCACGCCGTTTTACCTTACCCACGAGGTTAGGTCGCCGTTTTGGCCCCGATGACATGGTTCACCGGTATCGGGCCGGCGAGCCGCTGCCTGCGCTCATCAGGCGCGCCGACATGTAGCGTGGCCCGGCCGCGCGCAGATCTTCACAGACGATCACAACTCTCCCGTACCTGATCGCCTCTGCGCGCAGCACAATAGCGAAATATCTACATCACGGCGCACCCGCGAAACTGGCGGGTCGCCCGTGCAGCCCCCCCGAGTTTTCAAAGGATGCGCACCATGCCGACCTTCCGAATCCAATTGCTTGCCGGCGCTGTGCTGCTTGGCGTAGCCGCCACCGCATCGGCCATCACGACGGACCCGGTGTTTTCCACCCCCGCACTTGGTTTGTCCAAGCCCGCCACGGTGCAAGGCGAGGGTTCGTCGCAGAATGGCGTAGAGGTCTGCGAGCCGAAAGAACGGCTGCGGATCGGGCTGTCGGACGGCGACACAAAGTTGGTGCTGCCGTGGTTCGTCAGCGAACTCAAGGATGCCGTGAATGAAGGCCGGTCGGTCGAGGACACGGCCAAGGGGCTAGCGCGGGGGCTTTGAAACCGCGCGTCGTGAGAACTTGATTGGCTGCGCGGGATTGCGCGGCCGCATTGGCCGTCAACGACGGGCCCTGTGCAGCGCCGCGCGACTAAAACAACGATAGATTGGTCGCATTCCCTTGCGGCATTGGCGTGGCACACCAGCTTTCTGCCGGCGCACCCCGCAGCAGGGACATGGCTTCGTCAGGCGAGCCGCCCAGCCAGGCGTCGTAGGCGGTATCGGCCAGCAACACGACCATGCGCTTTTCTTCACTGCTGCGGTGATACCGCTGGAATAATGCGTGATCGTCGGCGTTGACCGTGATCATGCTGTAGGTTTCCAGTACACCGCCCTCGGCATCCAGACCGCGCTCCCAGATACCCGCCAGGCCCAGCGGGTGGCCATCGGCTCGGGTGAAGCGCGTGGGTATCTGGAATTTCTGACGCCAGTCCGGTTCGAAAATGGCGTCGGCCGGGATGATGCAACGTTGCCGGTCGAACCAGGCGGCTTGGAAGGTGCGGGCCGTTTCCAGTCGGTCTGACCGGGCGTTGAAGGTGGACAGTTTTGGCGAAAGCGCAGCGCCGCGCCGGGTCAGGCCCCAGCGTCCGACCACGGCTTCGCGCTGTTCACGATTGCCGTTGCCATTGCCCTTGATTGGCCGACGTACGAACAGCCCATTCACGCCCGGATGCATGTCGTGCGCATACGGTTTTTCGGGCATCGGCACGCCGAATAGCTTCAGCAGCAGTTCGGCGTCTTTCAGGGTCTGGTAGTGGCTGCACATGGCACCCTCCCATCGGAAGGGTCAGTATATGACCTGCCTCGCGGCACGCCGATCCTATTGTGACGACAGCCCGCCCCCCCTATTTCTTCGGCGCGTACACCAGCTTGATCGGCGTACCCGGTTTGAAATTCGCAGACTGCGGACCATATTCCGGGTTGAAAGACGGGTGCCACGCACGCAGCTCGGTGTCCGACAGCCATTCCAGTTGCAGCTGATCTTCCGGGGTGGGCGCATCGAACTGCGCCAGGGATTTCACGGCGGACTGGCACGCTTCGGACACACCGCGATCCAGAACCGAGACCTGCGTTTTTTCCGTCCACGTCAATGATCCGGCTTGCGGACACTTGCGCACTTCGACGTGGTATTTGCCGTCAGGCGACGGCAGATCGACGATGATCTTGTTGGGGCCGCAGGCCGTCAGCAGGACGGACACGCCAAGCAAGAGCGGGAGGCTTTTTTTCATCGATGAACCCTCTGGCCATTGAGCCGGCCGGCCTGGAAACAGCTAGGAATCATACCGTGCGATGCCGGCCCGCAATCCACACGGCCCACCCAAAGCCGGGGTATCCTGCCCCTGAGCACTCGCTCCCTGACGCGTCGTCAAGGGTCTTATCGACCCAAAGGAATCGCCATGCTTGATCTCTCGTCGAAATCGCGCCGCATCGCCCTGTCCGCTTTGACCCTGGGCCTTGCCAGCGCCGTGTTCACCGGTTGCACCACCACCGGCCCGCAATCGACGGCGTCTGCTGCCGACAAGCGCCAGGAATTGAACGCCGCCGCCACGGCGACCTTGTCCAAGCTGTACGAGGCCGCGCCCCAATCCAAGCAGTTGGTGGCCCAGGCTCGCGGCGTGCTGGTGTTTCCGGCCGTATTGAGCGCCAGCTTCATCGTGGGCGCCCAGCATGGTTCGGGGGTTCTGCGTGTGAATGGCCAGGACACCGGGTACTACAGCATCACGGGCGGGTCCATCGGCCTGCAGATCGGCGCGCAGTCCAAGGCCATGGTGGTCATGTTCATGACGGACGATGCCCTGGCCAAGTTCCGCAACAGCAGCGGCTGGACGGTGGGCGCCGACGCGACGGTGGCCGTGGCGAATCTGGGCGTGAACGGCAATATCGATTCGTACACCATCCAGCAGCCCATCGTCGGCTTCGTGTTGAACAACGGCGGCCTGGTCGCCGGGGTGTCGGTGGACGGCAGCAAGATTTCGCCGTTGCTGCTGTAGGCCCCGGGCGGGTCGTCCAGACCCGCCCTACCCCCGCTGGCTCAACGCGCGGCTGATGCGGTTCTTCGCGACCGTGGTCTTGGGCACCTTGAACGGGAACCAGGTTCGCACATCTTCGTCCAGACCGATGCCGTGCATGTAGTTGTAGATCGCTTTTTTCAGCGCCCGCCCCAGCGCGTCGTGATCGACGCCGGTGGGGTCGTGAAAGCCGATGTCGTTCTTGGCGAAGGTGACTTCGGGCAGCGGCTGCAGCGTGACGCCGTATTCCTCGGGGTTCTTGCCCACCGGGGAATGCACCGTACAGGCAAAGCGGTGGAAAAAGCCGCTTTGGATGCAGTCATTTTCGAACAGCTGGCGCACGTATTCCAGCGCGTCGACGGTGTCTTGCACGGTCTGCGTGGGAAACCCGTACATCAGGTAGGCGTGCACCAGGATGCCGGCGTCGGTGAAGGCGCGGGTGACGCGGGCGACCTGGTCCACCGAGACGCCTTTTTTCATCAGGTTCAGCAGGCGGTCGGATGCCACTTCCAGCCCGCCGGACACGGCGATGCAGCCGCTGTCGGCCAGGAGTTCGCACAGTTCGGGGCTGAAGGTCTTTTCAAAGCGGATGTTGCCCCACCACGAGATGCCGGCGTTGCGCTCGATCAGCTCGGTGGCCAGGGCTTTCAACGACTTGGGCGGTGCGGCTTCGTCGACGAAGTGAAAGCCGGTCTGGCCGGTTTCGCGGACGATGGCTTCGATGCGGTCGGCCAGCACGGTGGCGGACGCGCCTTCGTAGCGGCCGATGTAGTCCAGGCTGACGTCGCAGAAGCTGCATTTCTTCCAGTAGCAACCATGGGCAACGGTGAGCTTGTTCCAGCGGCCGTCGCTCCAGAGACGGTGCATGGGGTTCAGCATGTCCAGCAGCGACAGGTAGCGGTCCAGCGGCAGGCCATCCCACGTGGGGGTACCGACTTCGGCGAAGGCGACGTCGGGCTCGACCATGTTGATGTAGCGGACCTGGCCGGATTCTGCGTCGCGCAGGAAGGTGCGCACCAGGCGTGAGCGCGAGCGCTTGCCCTGCACGTGTTCCAGCAGGGCCAGCAAGGGGCGTTCGCCGGCGTCCAGGCAGACGTAGTCGATATAGTCGAAGACTCGCGGGTCTTTCAGTTCGCGCAGTTCGGTGTTGACGAAGCCGCCGCCCAGCACGGTGATGATGCCGGGGTCGTGCGCCTTGATGGCCTGGGCGATGCGAAAGGCGGCATAGACGGCGCCGGGAAACGGCACCGACAGCAGCACCATGGTGGGCGCGTGGCGCTCCAGGGCTTCGCGGGTCAGGTCGCGCAGGGTTTCGTCGACCAGGTTCAGCGGCGCGGCCAGGGCCTGGGCCAGGGGGTCGAAGGTGGGTTGGCTGCCGGCCAGCGATTCGGCGTAGCGCACGAATTCGAAGCGAGGATCAATGCCGTCGCGCAGCACGTCGGCCAGGTCGTTCAGGTACAGCGTTGCCAGATGCTTGGCGCGGTCTTGCAGGCCCAGGGCGCCAAAGGCCCAGCCCAGGGGATCGCCGCCGTCTTCGTCCATATAGACGTCCAGCGTGGCAAAGCGCGGCCCTTCGGGCAGGAAGTTGCGGCCGGCGATGCGGTGCGCCAGGGTGGAATCCCGGCCTTGCAGGAAGGCGATGACCGGGCCGATGGTGGCCAGGTAGCGTGGCTGCATGGCGATGAAGGCCTGGATGGGCGGGGTGTGCTTTTCCAGGGGCAAGGCGTCGATCTGGGCGGCGACGGCGCGCAGGCCGTCGGCCGACAGCAGGCGCAGCACCAGGGCCAGCGCCAGGTCTTCCTGCACCGCCGGGACCTCGCGCGAACGCAGGAAGCCGGTCAGGTAGGCCGTGGACGGGTATGGGGTGTTGAGCTGCGTCATCGGCGGAATGACCGACAGGACGCGTAAAGGCTTAGGGGACATGAGGCACGGCAAGACTGCCGTCAAAGCGGGGATCAGGGATGATTATAGGCAGTGCGGCCCCTGGCCCGTTGGCGCAGCCCGATTCGCTACACTTGCCCCATGCGCCACGCCCCCGACCCGTTCGCCCCGCCCAGAAAGTCGCGCCCCGTTCGCCAGAACTCGCTGCTGTGGATCATCGAGCCCCTGGAACGGGACGCCCATTTCACGCATCGCAAGATGTTCGGCTGCGATGCGGCCTACCTGGACGGGTCGCTGTACCTGGTGGTGGCCGACCGGGACGAACCCTGGAATGGGGTCATGGTGTGCACCTCGCACGATCGCCAGGCGGCGCTGATGCAAGACGTGCCCGGGCTGGTGCCGCATCCGCAATTGAGCAAGTGGCTGTACCTGCCGCAGACGGATGAAGGTTTCGAGGCGCGTGCGGCGCAGCTGGTGGAACTGGCGCTGGCGCGCGACCCGCGCCTGGGCGTGGTGCCCAAGCCGCGGGTCCGGCGGCGCAAATCGTGGCGCGCCGAGGACTGAAGCTGCCTCAATACTGGTAGCGCACCGTCAAGGTTGCGCTACGCCCCGCGCCCCACGCCCCCTGGTTGTAGAACCCCACCTGCGAGTAATACTTGCGGTCGAACAGGTTGTTGACGTTCAACTGCGCCGACAGGCTGCGGTCGAACTTGTAGCGGGCCATCAGGTTGGTCAGAGCGTAGCTGCCCTGGCCGACGCGTTCCTGCCCGTTGGGGCCGCTGGCCAGGGTGTAGATGCTGCTCTGCCAGTTGACGCCGCCGCCCACGGTCAGGCGGTTCCAGCTGCCCGGCAACTGGTAGGTGGTGAACAGGCGCACCAGGCTGCGCGGCTGGTCGGTCTGGATGCCGTTGCCGTCGCCGTCGCGCGCGGTCCAGTGCGAATAACCGGCGGCCACGTTCCAGCCCGGCGAGACTTCGCCCGACATTTCCAGATCGAAGCCGCGGCTGCGGGTGCCTTGGCCGGCGCGATAGGCCTGGTTGATGGTGCCGGGCACAAATTGGCCCGGGTCGATCTGGGCCACGTTGTCCTGGTTCATCTGGAATACGGCGGCGGACGCGTTCAGGCGGCCTTCCAGGAATTCGCCTTTGACGCCGGCCTCGTAGGCCTTGCCCTCCAGCGGGTCCAGCCAGCTGCCGTTGCGGTCTTGATAGCTTTGCGGGTTGAAGATGCCGGTGTAGCTGACGTAGGCGGTGTAGTTCTCGTTGATGTCGTACAGCAGGCCGGCGTAGGGCGTGAAGGCATCCTTGTCGAAGGCCTGCTTGTTGCCGCCGGCAAACCCCACCGAGTCCGTCTTCCAGGTGCTGTAGCGCCCGCCCACGATCAGCTTCAGCGGGTCGGCCAGGCTGAAGCGCAGCGCGCTGTACCAGCCGGTCTGCTTGGTGGTGTAGCGGCTGGCGGTGCTGGATTCGCCCCACTGCGGTTCGGGATACGAGCCGTCCCAATCGTAGAAATTGCCCACCGGCGCGGCGGCGCCCGCCGGGAAGCGGCCGCGGAAGTCGGCATACTGTCGGCTGAAGCTGGCGCCGAATACGGCTTCATGGGTGCGGCCGAACAGGTTGAAGGGGCCCGAGGCCTTCACGTCCAGGCTGTTCTGCTGGCGGTCGCCGTAGTACCAGGCCGGCGAGCCGTTCACGCCCAGGCCGGTGTTGCGGTCCGGCAAGCCGTACAGGTACAGCAGCTTGCCGTCCATTTCGTTCTTGGAATATGACGCCGTCGTCTGGATGCGCCAGTCGTTGTCGAAGCGATGTTCCAGGCTGGCGAAGGCGCCCTGCGTGGTGCTGGCCCACGAGGTCCAGTCCGCGCCGGTGTTCAGCGAACGCTTCCAGTCCGTGCGGCCGCCGTCGGCGTACCACAGCGGAAAACCGCCCCAGCTGCTGCCCTTGGGCTGGTTGTCCTGGTAGTTGAAACCCACGCTTAACGTGGTGCGCGAGGTCAGGTCGGCATCCACCACGCCGTAGAAGACCTTCTTGCGGTTCTCGTAGTTGTCCAGGAAGGAATGGTTGTCCTGGTAGGCCGACACGATGCGGCCGCGCACGCTGCCGCTGGCATTCAGCGGCGACGACAGATCAACGGTGGCGCGATAGGTATCCCAGCTGCCGGCGCTGACGCTCATGTCTGCCGTGAACTCGCGGCTGGTGGCGTGCTTGCGCACCAGGTTGACGGATGCCGACGGGTTGCCCGCGCCGGTCAACAGACCGGTGGCGCCGCGCACGACTTCGACGCGGTCGTAGATGATGGGGTCCTGCGATGACTCGCCCCCCGCGTAGCCCATATCGAACGACGTCGGGATGCCGTCGTACATGTAGTTGCTGATGGCAAAGCCGCGCGAGTTGAACGAATAGCGCTCGCTGTCGTAGTTCTGCACCGAAATGCCCGGCGTGCTGGCCATGACGTCGGCCAGCGACCGCATGTTTTCGTCATCGATGCGCTGGCGCGTGACGACGGTGACCGATTGCGGGGTTTCGCGCAGCGACATCGGCAAGCCGGTGCTGGCGGCGGTGGCGCGCGGCGTATACGAACCGGTTCCTTCCGTAGTGGTGAGATCGCCCTGGCCTTCAACCTTGACGGCGGGCAACGTGGCAACGTCGGCTTGCTGCGCAAGCGCAGCGCTGCTGGCAAGCGCCATCAGCACCAGGCTGGTGGTACGCCGCAGTGCGGCGCGAGAACGAACGGAGGGAGTCTGGCCGACGGGCCGCGGGTCTTGCATGGTGGCTTCCTTGCACGGGCTGAAACAACATATCGCGAGGAAGTGTAATGCAAACGCTTCTCATGTAGTTTATTGTTGCAAGGATGTGCCAATAATTGCGTCCCCGTTTGTTGGGGCTTGCTTGAAGGGGTACAGCGTGGCACGCGCGCATAGCGCCACCTAGGAGTTTTCCGCTTATGCATGAGGAAATTTCCTATAACCATCCAGCCCTATTCTCTTGCCGCAACACCGCCCCTAAGATCGACGATTCTCAACGATTTGGCCTGCCCATCAGGCATGGCTCCCCCCACGTTATGTCACAAGATCTGATTTCGGCCTTTCCGACCCGACCGGTGAAGCTGCTGCGCGCCGGCGCTGCTGCACGCACAACCTCCTATGTCATGGCTGTTTTCCTTGCCGTCATTGCGGCCTTTTTTGTTTGGCTCAATGCACCGGGAATCATGCAGGATCTGGAAATTCAAAAAGACCCGGTCGTCGTGCCCGACGCATCCGTGCGCAACGCCAAGTGCAAGGTGTCAAAAGGCTTTTTCTACGACTGCAGCGCAAACGTCGCCTACCGCGTCGACAGACAGGCCTATCAACGCAAGATCGAGATCTCGTTTATCTCTTTCAAAGTGGGAGATCTCTCGGTCGATGTCGTCAGGTCGGCCAAGCGGCCGGAACTGGCCACTTTCGCTATCGGCCTGGACAAGCTCTGGAACCGTATCGCCATGCTGGCCGGGCTTGTCATCCTGATGGTAGCCTCCGCTGGCGCGCTGCTCGTGACCGCCAGGAAAAACAGCGCCGTCAAAGCCGCCGAAGGCAAGACCTGGACCTTCACGCCCGTCGTCGTACCGATCAAGCAGGAACGCGTGGTGTTTGGCAAGACCATCGTCACATTTTCGTGCCGTGTCGCCGACAAGCAAAAGAACTTCACCAGCGCTTTCGAGAAAGGCGAGACTCCGTTCTACCTGGACCCGAAAGAAACCACCGCGCTGGCCATCATGATTCGCGAGCGTTCCATACCCATCCTGCTGGACAGCGCCCTCGCCCGAGCCGGGTTGACGGACACCGAGCGCGATGAACTCCGCGCCCAGGCCCAAGGCCAATCGTTCAGCCCGGCAACCTGATCACCGAAACCGCAGGTGCCGCCGCTGCAGGTCTGCCACGGTCTGGCAGCCCATCAGCTTCATGGCGCGTTCGATTTCGATGCGCATCAGGTCCAGCGCCCGTTCCACGCCGGGTCTGCCGGCGGCGGCCAGGGGGAACAGGTAGTAGCGGCCCAGGCCCACGGCCTTGGCGCCCAGCGCCAGGGCCTTGAGCACGTGCGTGCCGCGTTGCACGCCGCCATCCATCATGACGTCGATGCGGTCGCCGACAGCGTCGACGATTTCGGCCAGTTGGTCGAAGGCGCTGCGCGAGCCGTCCAGCTGCCGCCCGCCGTGGTTGGACAGCACGATGCCGGTGCAGCCGATGTCGACGGCGCGCCTGGCGTCTTCGACGGACATGATGCCTTTCAGGCAGAACTGGCCGCCCCACTCGGCCACCATCGCGGCAACGTCGTCCCAGTTCATGGCGGGGTCGAGCATGTCGGTGAAGTAGCGGCTGATGGACATGGCGCCGCCGCCCATGTCGACGTGGGTGTCCAGCTGCGGCAGCCGGAAGCGTTCGTGGGTGACGTAGTTGAGCGCCCAGGCGGGCTTGGCGGCAAACTGCGCGATGCCGGCCAGGTTCAGGCGAAACGGAATGGCAAAGCCGGTGCGCTTGTCGCGTTCGCGGTTGCCGCCGGTGATGCTGTCCACGGTCAGCATCATGACCTGCACGCCAGCGGTCTTGGCGCGCGCCATCATCTCGCGGTTCAGGCCGCGGTCTTTGTGGAAGTAGAACTGGTAGACCTGGGGGCCGCCGCTGATCTGGCGGGCCTCTTCCAGGCTGACCGTGCCCAGCGACGACACGCCGAACATCGTGCCGAACTTGCCGGCGGCCGCGGCCACGGCGCGTTCGCCGTCGTGATGGAACAGGCGCTGCAGGGCCGTGGGCGAGCAATACACCGGCAGCGCCAGCTTCTGGCCCATCACCGTGACAGACATGTCCACTTGGGCCACGCCGCGCAGCACGTCGGGCACCAGGTCGCAGGCCTCGAAGGCGTCGGTGTTGCGGCGGTAGGTGGTTTCATCGTCGGCGGCGCCGTCGATGTAATTGAAGATGGGGCCGGGCAGCCGCTGGCGCGCCATGCGGCGAAAGTCGTGGAAATTCTGGCACTGAGTCAGACGCATTGCGGGGTCCTTGGTCAACGCTGCAGGGGCGCGTCGCAGCGCAGCTTGAAAGCGGATTCAACGCCGCTGCAAGGCGGCAACAGGGCCGCTACAGAGCGGCCTCAAAACCACTTCAAAGCCACATCAAGGCCACTTCAAGGCCGCGACGGCGCCGCCATGATATCGCCAAAGATCAGGCCAACCGGACCCATGCGCCCGGAAATTTCCGCTGGGGGCATGGCGAAATTTTCGATACCCGGCGCCGTCGTTGCGCGTTGCGACCAGGGGCTGACGACCCTGTGCAACGCGCACCAGACGACGGCCGCGTCCCGTGACGGCTAGCGGTCCAGCCGCACCACCAGCTTGCCGAAGTTCTTACCGTCCAGCAGGCCGATGAACGCCTGCGGCGCCTGTTCCAGGCCGTCCACGATGTCTTCGCGCCAACGCAGCTGGCCTGTCTTGATCCATTGCGCCGCCTCGCGCAGGAAGTCGTCCTGCTGCGCGTCGACGAATTCGTGCTGGATGAATCCGCGCAGCGTGATGCTCTTGGCCAGGATCTCGCGCATGGTGGCCGGCAGGCGGTCGGGGCCGCTGGCGGCCGCCGGGTCGTCGTTGTAGTTGGCGATCAGGCCGCACACCGGCACGCGCGCAAAGTTGTTCAAGAGCGGCAGCACCGCGTCCCACACATGGCCGCTGACGTTTTCGAAATACACGTCGATGCCGTCGGGGCACGCCTGGGCCAGTTGCTGCGCGAAGTCGGGCGCCTGGTGGTCGACCACCGCGTCAAAGCCCAGCTCGTCTTTGACGAAGGCGCACTTCTCGGGGCCGCCGGCAATGCCCACGACGCGCGCGCCCTGAATGCGGGCGATCTGGCCCACCACCGAGCCAACCGCGCCGCTGGCGGCTGCGACCACCACGGTTTCGCCAGGCTTGGGTTGGCCGATGTTGCGCAGGCCGGCGTAGGCCGTGAAGCCCGGCATGCCCAGCACGCCCAGGGCGGTGGACGGCGCGGCAATGGTGGGGTCCAGCCGGCGCAAATCGCTGCCGTCGGACAACGCGTACTGCTGCCAACCCGCCGCCGACAGCACCACGTCGCCCTCGGCCCAATCGGGGTGCCGGGAGACTTCCACGCGGGCCACGGTGCCACCCACGATCACGTCGCCGATCTCGATGGGCGGCGCGTAGGATTTGGCCGCACTGATGCGCCAGCGCATGTAGGGGTCCAGCGACAGGTACTGGACCCGCAGCAGCACCTGGCCGTCTGCCGGCTCGGGGATGGGGGCCTCTTCGAAGCGAAAATCGTCGGGGCACGGCCGGCCGACGGGGCGGGAAGCCAGGACGACGCGCAGATTCTGAGGGGCGGACATGGAAGTTTCTCCGTAGTTCAAGGGGACGCAATTCAAGGGGACGCAATTCAAGGGGACGCGATTCAAGGGGACGCGAAGGGCATTCGGTTTCGCGATACGGGGATACTAGGAGCGCCGCAGAGATACAGGTAGACTGAACTCTCATAATCCAGACTTAACAGATTGATAATGTCATCCCCTGCCCTGTCCGGTGACTTCGACCCCGCCCTGCTACGCACTTTCGTGGCGGTTTGCCGCCACGGCAGCCTGAGCCGCGCCGCCGATCAGGCCGGGCGCGCCCAATCGGCGCTCAGCACGCAGATCCGGCGGCTGGAAGAACAGGTGGGCAAGCGGCTGTTGCACCGAACCGGCCGCGGCATGGCGCCCACCACCGAAGGCGAACTGCTGCTGAGCTACGCCAACCGCATCCTGGCCCTGGGCGAGGCCGCGGCGGCCCGGTTGCGCGAACGCGCGGTGGCGGGCAGCGTACGCATCGGCCTGTCGGAAGACGTGGCCGTGGCCGCCCTGCCCGCCGCGCTGGGCCGCCTGCGGCGCGCCTGCCCGCAGTTGCACCTGGAGGTCGTGGTGGACGACGGCGAAAGGCTGGCCGCCCGCTGGCAGGAAGGCATGCTGGATGTGGCGGTGGGCGTGTGCGCGGCGTTCGTGGATGAACCCGTGCAGACCTGGGCGGTGGACCTGCACTGGGTCTGCGCCATCGACGAAGCGCCCGACCCGGACGCGCCGCTGGATGTGATCGTGTATGCCGAACCGTGCTCGTGGCGCCGCCTGGCGTTTGATACGCTGACCGCCGCGGGCCGCGATTTTCGGGTCACGCTGACGAGCCACAATGTGGGCGCCACGATTGCCGCGGTGGAAAACGGCCTGGGCGTGGCGCTGCTGTCCAGCGAATGCCTGCGGCCCGACACCATGCGCATCATTTCGCTCGGGCCCGATAGCCCGCCCAGTCTGCGTGCGCAGTTCGGCATGTATGCATCGAAGCGGCTGAACGACAGCGGCCGCGCCGCGGTGTCGTTGCTGCGGGAAAGCTTGCAGAATTGGGGCGCGCCGCAGCCATCACGGCCGATCGGCGCGGGGACTTCGCACTTGCCAGAGGCCCTGCCCGCCGTGGGGCTGGCCGGCTAGTTCGACGGCCTATCCGGCCGTGGCCGGCGCATCCACGGACTCACCGAATACGCCGCGCCAGGCCTGCGTCAACACCGCGGCCTGTCCATCCGCGACCCACTGCGCGCCGCCCAACGCCATGGCGGCGTACAGGCAGGCATCGCTGACATCGCGCCACATCGGCGCCAGCCATTGTTCGATTTCACCGTCGTCTTCGATCAGCTCGAAAGCGGCGTCGCCGTCCAGCGCCTGGGCGCGTTCGCGCACCAGGGTGTGTATCAGCAGAAAGCCGGCGTGGATGGGCGAACGTTGCTTGTCGAGGCGGCGCGTGGCCGAGAGCACGCCGTCCCAGGCTTGCAGGGCGCCATCGGTTTCGGGCGCGGCGCCGGAAGGCGATCCGGACGACGTATCGGCGTCGGAGGCGTACCCGGACGGCGCGGCGCCATCATCAGCGGACCAACGCATCCAGGCGCGGTCCCAGGCCCGCCACGCCTGCGGCGGCACGCCGGCCGCAAGTTGCTCGGCCTGCGGGCGCGACAGGTTGCGTATCTGCTCAAGCAGGCTGACCACCGCCCCGCCCTGCGGGCCGAACAACGTCGAGACGGGCAATTCCTCGAGCAGTTCGATCGCGGCGGCGCGCCAGTAGCCAGGCTGCGCCACCAGACCCGACATATCGCCCAACTGCGTCACCCGCACCCGCCACAGACGGCCGGGCCAACGGCTGCCGATCGTGATGCCGGCCACCGACTGCTCGACCACCATCCAGGGCGGCACGGCCTGCGCCAGGCTGACCTGGTGGCCCGATCGATTCAGGCAAAGCGATGCGTCCGGCGCATCGAACCAGAAGCCCTCGCGTTCAGCCGGCAAGCTACGCCGCCTTGCCCGCGCGCTGGGCCTGGATCAATTCCATGACGTTCAGCGTCAGGCGCGTGGTGTGGCTGCGCATGGCCAGGTAAGCCTGTTCCGGCTGGCCGGCCAGAATGGCTTCGACGATTTTCTGGTGTTCGCGGTGCGAGACCTCGAAGCGGCGCTCGACCCCGGATTGCGCAGCGCGGAACGGCGCCAGCCGTTCGCGCAGGCTTTCGACGGCAGCAACCAGCGTGGCGTTCTGGGTGCCCTGGCAGATCAATTGGTGAAAGCGCGAGTTCAGTTCCAGATAGGCCTCGGCGTCGCGCTTGTCGGCCACCGACTCGGCTTCTTCATGCAGCAGTTCCAGCTGACGGCGCTGCATGGCGCTCATGCGCTGCGTGGCAATGCGGCAACAGAGCGATTCCAGTTCGCACAGGGCTTCGAGCATGTCGGCCAACTGGTCGGGGCTGGTGTTGATGACGACGCCTCCGCGGCGCGGCACCAGTTCGATCAGGCCGCGCGCGTCCAGCAACCGCAATGCTTCGCGGACGGGTGTGCGCGACACCTGGAATCGTTGCGCCAGGGCGGGCTCTTCGAGCTTCTCACCGGGAGGCAGGAGGCCGGAGATGATGTCTTCGGCGAGCTGTTGGCTGATTTGGGCGGCGATGGTTGGCACTAATGTCCTTCGAATCAGTGTCGGGAGTGGCAAAAATTATACACGCCCCCATTTTTTGGCCTGATTTCTGGCCAAAAATATTTCAACGACGCCATCTGAGTGCATATCCATATTTCTGTACACATTGAGTGAACACGACTTCGTGTCCGCCTTGGACAGGCACGCCCGTTCCGGCCGTTTCCGTCACGTCTGTCCAGGGATTTCCCTCATCCCAGGCCCGCTTCCCCTACGTTTGATCTAGGAATCCCAAAAATCCTTTGTGTATACACATCAATAACAATGTACACTTTGCGAAAATTATGTACCTTAAACAGGACAAGGGGAGACCAACCACATGGCATCGACTTCAGCCGTTTTCATGGGCGTCACAAGATCGGGTTCGCGCACCGCGCGCCGGCCCCACCGAAGGCGGGTGGCCGCCGCCGTGCTGGCGGCCAGCGCCGCAAGCCCCGCACTGGCTCAGCCGGACAGCAGCGTGCAGATCTACGGCTTCATCAAGGAAGACGTGGAAACAGTCAGGCTGTCGGGCAATGGCCGCTCTGAATCCCTGACCCGGCTGGTGAACGACCTGTCGGTGCTGGGCTTTCGCGGCCAGGAAAGAATCAGCGGCGATCTTGAAGCGTTCTTCCAGATCGAAACCAATCTGCGCATGACCGGCACCGGCACGTCGGAAATCTCCGACCGCAATTCCGGGCTGGGGCTGCGCGGCCCGTGGGGCGAGTTCCTGATGGGGCAATGGGAAATGCCGCTGCGCTTTGCATCGGTCTATACGGTGGACCCGTTCACGGCCGGCGTGTTCGCGTCGAACTCGATCATGGGCAACGGCTTCACCACGGCCGGCAATGGCGTGGCGCCGCATTCGTTCGACCGGCGCCAGAAAAACCTCTTCCAATACGCCACGCCAAACTGGCGCGGCTTCAGCCTGAAGATGGGCGTGACGCTGCCCGAACGCATGCCCACGGGCAATCCCATGGCGTGGTCGGCGCTGGCCAGCTACGCCAGCGGCGACTGGTTCGTGGCCTGGGGCCACGAGTACCACCGCGACTACTTCTACGACGGCTCGGCAGACCATGCCGACCGCCTGGCCGTGACCTACACCTTTGGCGGCACCAAGCTGCGCGGCGCCTACGAACGCCTGCGCTACCAGCCTGCCCCGGGGCAGTCGGTGTATCGCGATGCCTGGCAACTGGCCGCCACCCAGAGCTTCGGGCCACATCAATTGCGCGCGTCCTACACCTACGGCGCCGACGCGCACGGGGACACCACCAAGGCAGTGGGCGGCATCGGCGTGCCGGGCTCGGGGTCCGGCGCCTGGCAGATCTCGCTGGGCTACGGCTACACGCTGTCCAAGCGCACCGAGGTCTGGACGTCGTTCACGCGGCTGGTGAACGGCGAGACCGCTCGCTACAACCTGTCCGGCAATCCGCTGCCGCAACTGACGGCGGGCGACGCCGCGACCGCTTTCGGGGTGGGCATCACGCACAAGTTCTGATGCCGCCCGCCACCGCTTTCATCCACCCGGTTCCAACCAGGAGCATCTCCATGAGCAACAAACTGCGCCACATCGCCCTGTCCGTGCCCGACCCCTGGGCCGCCGCCGAGTTCTATCAGAACGCATTCGGCTTTCGCAAGGTCGGCGAAACGGATTCGTCGCTGGCGCGCGGCGTGTACCTTACCGACGGCACCATCAGCATCGCGCTGCTGAACTACAAGAGCGACCACGCGGCGGGCGAAGACCGCGGCAAGGATTTCGTCGGCCTGCACCATATCGGCGTCTGGGTCGAAGATATCGCCGAAGCCCGCAAGACGGTCGAGGCCGCGGGCGGCAACTACTACATGGGCGAGGTGCCGGTGAAGGGCAACATCTTCTATGAAGTGAAGTACCGCGACCCGAACGGCATCATCATCGACCTGACCGACCACGGCTGGGGCGGCGCGTCCCGCGCGGGCGGTGATGGCGATGCGGGCCCGGCCCTGCGCAACCCCGACCTGAAAGCCGATCGCAACGGTCTTTGAGGCCACGCTTGCGCGGCGATGCCCCGCCGGGGCATCGCCGGTTGCCTGCCTGCAATCAGGCGGGCAAGCGAACGGGATGCGCGGGCGCGCCCCGCTCGAACCAGCCGTCCAGGTTGCTGGCCAGCGCCGCATGCTGCGCAATGCGCGTTTCCGGCGAACGGCCCGCCAGGTGCGGCGTCAGGATGACCTGATCCATCGTGCGCAAGGCTTGCGGCACGACAGGCTCTGTTTCCAACACATCCAGCGCGGCTCCGGCGATGACGCCACGCGCCAACGCGTCGATCAGTGCGTCGGTATCCACGACCGTGCCGCGCGACACATTGACCAGAAAGCCGGCCGGCCCCAGCGCCTGCAACACACTGGCATTCACCAGGTGATGCGTCTGCGGGCCGCCCGGGCACGTCAAAGCCAGCACGTCCGACGCGGCGGCCAGCGACACCGCGTCGCCATGCGGCACGTAGCCGTCGCCGCCCTGCGTGCCTTCATGCCGAAGATAGGCCACCTGCATGCCCACCGCCGCCCCCAGCCTGGCGAGCCGGTGGCCGATATTGCCCAGGCCCACGATGCCCAGCGTTTTACCGCGCAGGCCGGGCCGCGCGGCGCGCAGGGTTTCCCAACCGCCGGCCTTGACGCCGCGGTCCAGCGCCGGGATGCCGCGCGCCAGCGCCAGCATGAGGGTCAGCGCGTGGTCGGCCACGACCTGGCCGTTCGCGTCGGGCGCGTGGCAGACGCGTACCTGCCGTGCCTGCGCGGCCTGCAGGTCGATTTTCTCGTAGCCAGCGCCAAAGCTTGCCACCAGCTGCAGCGCGGGCAGCGTGGCCAGCTCGTCGGCGCTGAGCCCGGTCGAGCCATTGGTGACCACCGCCCGTGCACGGGCGCGGACGTCGGCGTCGGCCTGCGCCCAGGGGGTCACGTGGTAGCGGGGGGCCACGGCGGCCAGCCAGTCCGCGTCCAGCGGCAGCCGGGTCAGCACGTGCAGCGGGCCGGCGTGGCCGGCGTCGGTGTTCGGGTTTTTCGGGGTTCCGTTCATGACGGCGCTTGCCTCCTCAGGGGGTGAAACGGGGGTGAAACGATGAGGGGGCAAAAATTATCACAAACCCTTTGACGTGTATACACGTAAGCTTTAAAGTATTCACAAAGGCGGTAGTGAGAACACGTAGACCGCCGCTTCACCTCATCATCACAACAAGGAGATCCCCGTGATCTGGCACGGCCTAGCAACCTATGAACTGAACGGCGTCCAACAGCCCGGCCTGGTGGTCGACAACACGCTCTATGACCTGGCGCAACTGGCCCGTGCCAGCCAGGCCGGGCAGACCGGCGGCCTGCCCGCCGTGGACGGCCTGCTGGACGACTGGGATGCCGCCGCCCCGCGCCTGGCGTCGCTGGCCGAGCAGGCTCGCGGCCTGGCCGCCGAAGGCCGCGTGGCCGCCATCGACGGCGCGGCCTACGCCATTCCCTATCGCCCGCGGCGCATCTTCGGGGTGGCCTCCAACTTCTACGAACACGCCGACGAAATGGGCACGCAGCTCGCCGCCCGCGCCGAAAGCCAGCCCTACGTCTTCATGAAGGCGCAGAGCAGCGTCATTCCCACCCAGGCCACGGTGCTGATGCCCCCGGAAACCGAAAAACTGGACTGGGAAGTGGAGCTGGGCGTGGTCATCGGCAAGACCTGCCGCCATGTGTCGGTGGAAGACGCGCTGTCGGTCATTGCCGCCTACACGGTCTTCAACGACATCAGCGCCCGCGACCTCAACCGCCGCACCGACTACCCCTTCAAGCACGACTGGTTTCGCGGCAAAAGCTTCGACACGTTCGGGCCGATGGGGCCATGGCTGGTGCCGGCCGGCTGCATCGCCGATCCGCAGAACCTGCGCATGACGCTGAGCGTCAATGGCGAATCCATGCAGGACGGCAACACCTCGCAGATGATCTTTTCGGTGGCCGAGCAGATCGCCTACCTGTCGCGCATCCTGACGCTGCAACCCGGTGACCTGATTGCCACGGGCACCCCGGACGGTGTGGGCATGGGCCGCGGCGTGTATCTCAAGCCTGGCGATACGATGACGGCCTGGGTAGAAGGCATCGGCACCATCGAGAACCCGGTGGCCCTGGAAAGCCGGTAGCTTGCTACGCAACCTGATAACGACGGGGCCAACAGCCCCGCGAGGAGACAACCGTGAATGCCGCAGAAACAAAGGCCATCGCACCCATCCGGACCCGCAAGCTCGGGCACCTGGTGCTGATGGTGCGCGACCTGGAAGCCTCGACCCGCTTCTACACCGAGGTGATGGGCCTGAAGATATCGGACCGCATCGCCGACCAGATGGTCTTCCTGCGCGCCGGGCAAGACCACCATGACCTGGCCCTGTCGCGCCTGCCGGCCGACGCCCCCGACCGCGACGACCTGCCGCGCTACACCCGCCCCGGGCTGGAGCATTTCTCGTACTACGTGGAATCGCTGGACGAAATGAAGCGCGCGGTGGACGTGGCGCGCGCGCTGGGCGTAGAGATCGAGCGCGGCATCGGGCAGCACGGCCCAGGCAGCAACTGGTTCCTGGTGTTCAAGGACCCGGACGGCAACAACGTCGAGATCTACACCGACATGGAGCAGATACCGACCAGCGCCGAACACGAACCGCAGACCTGGGCCCGCGACCTCGAATCGTTCGACCGGCACCGCCTGGCGCATTTCGTGGTGCAGCCGTCGCCGGCGATTCTGGCGGCCAAGGAAGGCCGGCCCGCGCCGGGCAAGAAAGACAAGCCCGAATGAGCCGAGGCGCGCGATGACATTCCCCTTCCCGCACGCGCCGTTTCCCGGGCTGGACGACGCGCAGCGTACCGCCATGCTGACCCTGGGCCCGACCTGGGCCAGCGACATCCAGGGCAACCGGCGCCAGGTCTGCGAGATCTACGACGCCGTCCATGATGGCCTGCCCGCGGACGGCCTGCATACATTGCCCGCGCAGGCGTATGGCGACGACCCGCGCCAGCAGCTTGACCTATACCTGCCGGCCGCAGCCGACGGCGCCGCGCGGCCCATCGTGGCCTTCGTGCATGGCGGCGCGTTCCTGCGCGGCAGCAAGGACGCCACGCCGCACATCTATGCCAACGTGCCCAGGCTGTTCGCACGCGCCGGCTGCGTCGGCGTCAACGTCGAATACCGCCTGGCGCCGCAAGCGCCCTACCCGGCCGGCGCCGACGACGTGGCGGCGGCGGTGGACTGGCTGCGCAGGCATGCCGCGGCCTGGGGCGGCGACCCGCGGCGCATCGTGCTGATCGGCCATTCGGCCGGCGGCAGCCACGTCGCCACCTTCCTGACCGACCCGCGCTACCGTGGCCAGGCGGATGGCGTGGCCGGCGCGGCGCTGATCAGCGCCCGCCTGGAAGCCGACACCCTGCCCGGCAACCCCAACGCCGCCGGCGTGGTGGCCTATTACGGCCCGGACCCCGCGTTGCAGCGGCGCCATGCCCCCATGGCGCACGCCGAGGCCATGGCCGTGCCGCTGCTGATCGCGATCGCCGAATACGAAAACCCTTACCTGGATCGCTACGCGCTGCAGTACGCGGCGCGCGTCGCCGCCGCCGGGCGGATGCCTCGCATCGTCCAGGTGCCCGGACACAACCACACATCCGTGGTGGCGCACCTGGGCAGCGCCGACGGCGCCTTTGCCGCCGCGCTGCTGGATTTTGTTGCCACGCATGCCGGCCCCTTGCCCATCACCGCCCCCGCTGCCCCGGCGCCGGGCCGCTCATCCTGAGGAACCTTCCATGTCACATCCTTCGCTGCGCGGCGTGTTCGCGCCCGTGGTCAGTCCGTTTCGCGCGGACGCTTCACTGAACCTGCCCGCGTTCGTCGCGCACTGCAAGCAACTGGTCGCCGATGGCGCCGGCCTGGCGATTTCCGGCACCAACAGCGAGGCCTGCTCGGAAACCTTTGACGAACGCATGTCGCTGGTCGATGCCGTGATCGACGCGGGCATCGCCCCCGACCGCATCCTGGTCGGCACGGGCTGCTGCGCGGTCGACGACGCCGTCGTCCTGACACGCCATGCCTTGGAACGGGGCTGCGCCGGCACGCTGGTGCTACCGCCCTACTTCTTCAAGAACGTGCAGGAAGACGGCGTGTTTGCCTATTACCGGCAATTGATCGAGCGGGTGGACAACCCCGCCCTGCGCATCGTGCTGTATCACATCCCCGCCGTCTCGGGCGTTGCCATCACGCTGCCGCTGATCGAACGGCTGGCGGCGGCGTACCCGCAGCACATCGTCGGCGTGAAAGACAGCTCGGGCGACTGGGACAACCTGACCGCCATGCTGGCGCGTTTTCCGCAGCTGTCGATTTTCCCGGCATCCGAAGTGCTGATGCTGCGCAGCCTGGAACGGGGCGCGGCGGGCTGCATTTCGGCCACCAACAACATCAATGCACGCGACATTGCGCTGGCCTACGGCTCACCCGAGCAAGCCACGCGCCTGGGCGACCGCATCACGGCGGTACGCAAGACCGCCGAGCAGTTCCCGATGGTGGCGGCCGTCAAGCACACCCTGTCGCTGTTGACGGGCGACGACGGCTGGCGCCACGTGCGTGCGCCGCTGGTGCCGCTGGATGCCGACACCGCCGCACAGGTCGAAGCCCGCATGCGCGCAGCGTTGCCGGCGCTGCAGGCATGACGGCCGGCGTCTGCCAAGGAGACCGCGCATGAACGAATCCAGCACGCTGGATCAGTTGTTCCGCCAGGCGCGCAGCCACAACGGCTGGCTGCCCCGCGACATCGCCGACGCCGAGCTTCAAGCCCTGTACGAACTGGTGCGCCACGGCCCCACCAGCGCCAACACCAGCCCCATGCGGCTGGTATTCGTCAAGACTGCCGAGGCCAAGGCCCGGCTGGTGCCGGCGCTGGCGCCCGCCAACGTGGCCAAGGTGCTGGGCGCGTCCGTCACGGCCATCGTTGCGTACGACAGCGCCTTTCACCAGTGGGGCGAAACGCTGTTTCCGCATCGGCCATCACAGTACGACGCTTATGCGGCGAATGCGGCGCTGGCCCAGGAAACCGCGCTGCGCAACAGTTCGCTGCAAGGCGGCTACCTGATCCTGGCCGCGCGCGCCCTGGGCCTGGACTGCGGCCCGCTGTCCGGCTTCGACGCCAACGCGGTGAACCAGGCGTTCTTTGCCGACAGCACCTGGCGCGTGAATTTCCTGTGCAACCTGGGCAAAGGCGATCCCGACAAGCTCTTTGCGCGCTTGCCGCGGCTGGACTTCGCCCAGGCCTGCCGGATTGCATGACCGACCCGGCAACGCCGGGCGCATACCTAGAAAACGAGGAGACATCATGACAACCCCCATCAACCCGGCCAGGCGGCGCTTCAGCCTGGGCGCGATGACCCTGCTGGCCGGCGCGCCCTTCGTGGCGCGGGCCGAAGACAGCTGGCCCAACCGGCCCGTCACCATCGTGGTGCCGTTCTCGCCCGGCGGCAACACCGACCTGATCGCGCGCATGATGGCCGAGAAGCTGGGCCAGCGCATCGGCAAGCCGTTCATCGTGGACAACCGCGGCGGCGCGGGCGGCCTGATCGCGGCCGAATACGTGGCGCGGGCCAAGGCAGACGGCCAGACCCTGTTCATGTCGACCATGACGCAGATCGTCACGGCGCCCATGACCAACAAGATCCGCTACGATCCCATCCGCGATTTCGCGCCCATCATCAATGTGGGCGGCAACCCGTTCGTGCTGGCGGCCAGCGCCCGCCACGGCTTCAAGACGCTGGCCGACCTGGTGGATTACGGCCGCGCCAACCCCGGCGCCCTGAACGTGGGCCACGCCGGCACCGGCGGGCTGACGCACCTGTCGGCGCTGCTCTTCCTGACGCGTGCGGGGGTGCAGGCGACGATGGTGCCGTACCGCGGCGGCGCGCAAGCGCTGGCGGACGTGCTGGCCGGGCAGATCGACCTGTACAGCGCCAGCGTGTCCGAAGTGCTGCCGCATGCGGCCACCGGCAAGCTGTCGCTGTTGGCGGTGTCCAGCGCCAAGCGGCTGCCGCAATTGCCCGACCTGCCGGCCATTGCCGAAACCTATCCCGGGCATGTCGTGGAAACCTGGAACGGCCTGGTCGGCCCCACGGGGATGCCCGAAGCGGTGCTGGCCCGCCTGGCCGACGAGGGCCGCCGCATCGTCGCCGACCCCGCCTTTCGCACGCGGCTGGAAGAAGCCGGCATCACGCCCTATGGCGAACTGCGCGACGCCTTCGCCACCCGCATCAAGACGGAACAGGGGCTTTGGCAGCCGGTGATCGAAGCGGCCGGCATCGAGCCTCAGTAGCGCATCGCCGCCGCGCCGCCGCCCGGCGGCGCGGCCACCTCGCGCAGGCAGGCAATGAATGTCTGGCAGGCGGCGCCGGGCTCGCGGTTCAGGCGCAGCGAATAGCCCACGGTGCCGAAGGCGCCGGTCTCGGGCAGGTTCAGGATGCGCAAGAGGCCGGCATCCGAGAATTGCCGGGCCGCGGCGCGCGGCATCAGCGCCACGTGCGGCGTGTGCAGCAACAAGCCGATGTTGGTCAGGATCGACAACGATTCGACAATGTCCGTAGGCAGCGGCAGGCCGGCCCCGCGAAACAGGTGCTCGGCCGCCAGTCGCGCCGGCGAATCCGGCGTGGGCAGGATCCACGGCGACCCGATCAGCTCGGCCAGGTGCGTGACGCGGTCGGCCGCCGGGCCATAGCCCTTGCCGACCACCACGCACAAGGCCTCGTCAAACAGCGCATGGTGGCTGAGCGCATGGGCGTTGGCCAGCGGCAGCTCGGGTTCGGGCAGGCGGCCGACGACGATATCCACGTCGCCCGCGGCCAGCGCCGGAAACAGGTGTGCGGTGGCGCCTTCGCGCACGGTGACCAATACGCCGGGCGCACGCGCCTTCAACATCGCGATCGCGTTGGGCAGCAGGCGGGCCGATGCCGAGATCAGCGTGCCCACCGTGACGTGGCCGCTGGCGCCCAGGCGGAAATCATTCAGTTCGTCGGTCATGCCGCGCAACTCGGCCATCAGCAGCTTGACCCGGCGGCCCAGCAGCGCGCCCAGCGCGGTCGGCGCCACGCCACGGTTCGACCGTTCGAACAGCGGGCCGTCGAAACAGGCCTCGAGTTCCTGGATGACCTTGGTCACCGCCGGTTGCGACAGCCGCAATTCCTGGGCCGCGCCGATCACGGAGCCGGCTTCGAGCACCCGCCCGAAGATCATCAGCTGGTTCAGCTTCAAACGGCGGATCAGCGACAGGTCATTCAAGGGAAGCGCTTCCGCGGCATGCATGGTGGGTTCCTCTTGTCCAAAGCCCGGGGGTACAGGCCCCGCGGCCCGGCCGCTCGCGGCCTGCCGCGATTCTGGTGCATTCGCCGCCCCGCGCCTATCCAGGAAGGCCCTGATGTATACATCTTGAAATACGGCCGCTATAACCAAATCGCCCGTCACTATAAGCAGACAGTTCAATAAACCCATTCCCCCTCTTCGTATACTTTTATCAATAAATGTATACAACAAAAGTCCAACGTTGACCCGAGCGACAGGCCCGAACCGCCCAGCGGCCGGACCGGCTCACCGAGGAGGGGAAAGTGCAATGAAGAGGATTTCGGCACTGGCGGCCGTGGTGGCGCTATGCGCAGGTTCCAGCGTGCAGGCCCAGACCCGCGTCTGGCTGTCCGGCTACGTCGACATGAACATCAAGCACCTGCAGTCGTCCGGCCCCGGCTCGACGACGCGCATGTCCAGCGGCGGCTTGAACAATTCGCGCTTCAACCTGAGCGGCGTGGAAGAACTGGGCGACGGCAACAAGGCCGTGTTCACGATCGAACCCATGTTCTCGGCCAACAACGGCCAGCAGGCCGCGCAGTTTCGCCAATCGTTCGTGGGGCTCAAAGGCGACTGGGGCGAATTGACGCTGGGCCGGCAGTTCACGCCGTCGTACTGGATCGCCGGCTATGCCGACCCGAGCTGGGCTGCCGAGTTCAGCATGGTCAACAACATGGAATTCTTCTATGCGTCGTACCGGGTGGACGGCGCGGTGCAGTACAAGACGCCGGCGTTCCATGGCCTCACGGGGCGCCTCATGATGACCAACGGCGAAGGCGGCAGCTCCAAGGCCGGACGCTTCATCAGCACCGCCCTCGAATACCGTGAAGGCCCCCTGTTCCTGGGCGTGGCCAGCGAGCAGCAATACACCCGCGACATCTTCCGTTCGTCCGAGGTGCATTCCTCGCGCGACAACTATTTCTCGGCCGTCTATCGCATCGGTTCGGTCGAACCCACGTTCATCTTCCATACCTATAACGGCTACTACGCCTATCCGCCCTATACCGCCTTCAACGCCAGCGGGTGGGACGTCCAACTGGGCGCGCGCTGGAACATCGACGGCCGCAACCGCCTCTACGCCAGCGTGGTGCACCGCCACGACGACGACAACAAGAGCCTGTCCAGCGCCAACGGTTTCGTCCTGGGATTCATCCACGGCCTGTCCAAGCGCACCGATCTGTACGCCAGCGTGGCCCATGTGCAGCATCGCCGCGCCGCGCCCGTGCCGTATCCCGTGACCTTCCAGAACTATCCCAACGCCGGCCAGAACCCGACCGGTTACCAGGTCGGCATCCGCCACGCCTTCTGAATGCCCGCCGCCATAGCCGCATCCGGCGAGCGCCCCTGTACCCAAGGAGACTGCATGTCCATTCACCGCCCCCACTGGCCTGTCCGTTTCGCGGGCCCGGCCTTCGCCTCGCTGTTGCTGGCCGGCGCCGCGCTGCCGGCCTGCGCCCAGACCGCGCCGGCCGCACCGAACAAACCTGCTGCGCCTGCCGCCACGCCCGGTACGCCCAACGTGCAGGACCCCTATCTGGCGCAATGGTTGCGCCTGACGCCCGAGCGCCGGCCCGTGCCGCAAAAGCCCGGTGTGGATTACGGCATGGATCCGGCGACCGGCCAGTTCATCTGGCCCAAGGCCACGCCCGAAGTGCACACCGGGCAGAAATTCCCCGGCGAAATGACAAGCTGGGACAAGCAAAGCTACGCCAAGAACGTCAAGGTGCTGGCCTTCTACCCCGGCGTGGGCTCGCCTTTCCATGCCTGGAACAACATCGCCGACTTCGAGGGCCGCCGCTACCTGTATGTGCACGACCGCGACTACCTGCGCATCCTGGATGTCACCGATCCGGCCCACGGCAAGATCGTCTATTCCAAGGGCGGCGTCTGGGGGCCGAAAGGGTCCAGCGAAAAGTACGATCCGAATACCGTGCAGGACTATCTGGGCGGCGCCACCATCGCCTGGAGCAAGAAGCTGGGCAAGCCGGTGCTGGTTGCCTCGTTCGAGATCGGCCGCTATGGCCTGATGAACGAAAAGCTGGAGCAGCCTGACAAGGTCGCCGCGCAGCGCCAGTACAACTCGCTCAAGGGCTTCAAGGTCTTCGTCATGGACGGCCCCTTGCCCAGCCAGTGGCGCCTGATTGCCACCCGCACCACGGATCACCAGCATCCGGACGCGCCGGTCGGCCAGCAGCGCGGGTCCGGTTCGCTGGATTCGCCGGAGTACTACGGCGGCAAATACATGATCCTGTCGGCCGCGCCGGACGACACCTACGGCCTGACCGAATACCCGAACTACCTGTATTCGCCCGGCTATCAGGTCTGGGACATGAGCGATCCAGCCGATCCCAAGTTCGTATCGCAGATCGCCGTGCCGGGCCAGATCCTGGGCGACAAGGAACACGAAGAGACCTACCTGATGAATCCGCGGGCGGGCAACCGCACATCGTGGATGGGGTCGCGCAACCCCATCTTCCTGTCGCAGCCGCTGGAAAACGGCGGCAAGATCGGCTTTGGCGCAATGGGCGGACTGGGGGTGTACGCGTTCGACCTGTCGGACCCGGCCAAGCCCAGGATGCTCAGCGGCGTGAACACGGCGCCCAGCTTCGCCGGCACCGAATTCGACAACGCCGACGTCAGCCAGTACGCGCGCACCGGCTACGTGTTCGCCAACGGCTACCCGATGAACCGCGACTGCTATGAACCCTATAAAGACATTTTCGTCATCGACGCCCGCGACCCCTCGCACCTGAAGGTCGCGGCCAAGATGCCGCAACCCGAAGTGCCGGCCGGCGCGCCGTTCACCAGCTTCTGCCAGAGGGGCGGCAACTTCGGCCCGAAGCGCGCCAATGCCATCGGCCAGCCGGGCCAGTGGCGCCAGGGCATCGTGCCCTACTCGTTCTACAACGCGGGGGTGCAGATCTTCAACGTAGAAGATCCCGCCAAACCCACCATCGCCGGGTACTTCGTGCCCGCGCTGGCCGATGAATCCGAGCTGCCCGTCTATACCCTGGGCAAAGGCGTGTTCTCGATCTACACCGAGTACGACCGCAACATCATCTGGGCCTTCACCGAGAACGGCGCGTATGCCTTGTCCACGCCCTTGCTGGGGGAACCGAAGCTGGGCATGGCCGACAAGCCCTGGCCGGCGCGCTAAGCGACCGGGCCACGGCAGCCTGGTTCAATCGGCGGCCGCGGCCTCAAGCATCCAGGCTGGCTCCAGCCGGTTACCGCCCAGCGCCTTGGCCCGGTACAAGGCCTGGTCGGCCCGCGCCAACGCATCGGCCAAGGGCGGCGCGGCGCTGTCGTACCGCGCCAGCCCGATGCTGACGGTGGCGCGCAGCCCCAGGCCGCCAGCGGGATCGGCGATCGTGTCGGCGAACCGCCGGGCCGCGGCCTCGCCCAGCGCCTGGGCCTGGCCGGCTGCATCCCCCGACAGCAAAGCCGCGAATTCCTCGCCACCGATGCGCGCCAGGATGGCATTGGGGCCGAGCACGTCGCGCACGATCTGCGCGAACGCTTTCAGGACGTGGTCGCCGGTCTGGTGGCCGTAGCGGTCGTTGATGGCCTTGAACTGATCCAGGTCGAACGCCAGCACGGCCACCGGTCCGCGGGCGACGCTGTCGTCGATGGCCCGCGCGCCCTGCTCGAAGAACCAGCGGCGGTTGCCCAGGCGGGTCAGGTAGTCGGTCTGGGATTCCAGCACCAGCCGGCTCAAGGTTTCTTCACGGATGAGCTTGATCAGCGTCATCGGCAGAATCACCGAATACAGCACCCCTTCGTACATGGTGATGTTGCTGGCCAGCAGTTGCGCCGATGGGCCATGGGCCGCCACCCACCAGGGCAGGATGAAGGCCCGGCCCAGATAGATCAGTGCATGGATGCCCGCAACCGCCACGGCGATATAGCGTGTCTTGAAGGCTTTCAGGGAATCGCACCGCCATAGTTCCCACGCGGTCAGGCCGCTGACGAGCGCGATGGGAAAGGCACTGACGTATTTCCAGACCACATCCTGCCCGCCCGCGCCGGCCACCAGCCAGATCAGGGCCATGACGGCCAGCAAGGCAAACGCGCGGACCCGGTAGCGCCGCCCGCTCAGCGAGGCCACGCTGTTCAGCACCAGCAGGTAGCCGCTCAGGATGACCAGGTTGCTCAAGGCCGGGCCCAGCACGGCGGGCAGGTCGGCGCGAAACAGCACCGACGTACAGCCGACCGCCAGCGTGGCAAAGCCCGCGGCCAGCAGGCGCAGCGAATGGCTGCGGGTGGGATGGGTTCGATGCTCCCAGAACGTCAGGCCGGCGCTGGCCAGCAGCGTTCCGATGGTGATGAGATAAAGGGTGAGGAGATCGACGTACATCTCGAATAGGGAGGTGTTGCGCCGGGAGAGGCGGCGGCAGTCGCAATTTTAGGGGGAAAACCTTCGCACGGATGTGACGAATACAGGGAACCACGAAGGTGATACGCCCCTATTTTTTGCAGGCAAACCCGCAATTTCACCCCGCCCGGCCACGAATTGAGGTCAACTAGCGTCCCCAACGCTTGCGAGATTCCCGCCGCCATGGCCAACCGTTCGTATCTCTACAGCTTGAGCAACCGCCCCACGTCCTACGCCGACCGGCCCGAGACGATTTCGGGTTTGTCCGAATGGCCCTACGACGTGCCGTTCATCTACCGCCTGCTGATGTCGGGCGACCCGCAGCTGTGCGCGTCGCTCGTTTCCGATGGCCTGGACGACGATGAGCCCGGTTCCCGCACCCGGCTCTACGCCATCAGCAGCCCGTTCGAACCCGGTTTCGAGCGGGTCAGGCGCTTCCTGGACATCCTGCGCGTTGCGGTGGCCGTGCCGCTGCCCACCGCCTCGCCGGCCCCGGCCGCGCCGCAACCGGTGTCGTTCCTGGAACGCGTCAAGCGCCTGTTCTCGCCGGCCAAAAAGCCGGGTTCGTCGATTCCGGTGCAGGCAGCCACCACGTCGTACGCGCCGCCGTCCGACCTGCTGGTGGCGATGGACGAAACCCTTGCCTTTCTCGAGGCGCACCGGGACGCATACCTGCTGCTGGAAACCATCGAACTGGACATCATGAGCGAGTCCGGCGAGGCGGCGCTGAAGGCCAGCGTCGAGCAGGAACTGGCGCGCTGCCAGCATGCCGGCGCGGCGCTGGACGCGTTGCCCGCGGATATCGCCGAGGCCGCACGCCAATTGAAAAGCGCCTCGGTACAGCAGGCCGCCGAACCGCTGGACGTGCTGTTCGGGCTGCGGCTGGACAATGAATTCGACAGCACCCGCAGCGGCGCCACGGAATATCCGCTGGGCCTGGAATGGTCGGACGTGCTCTATTTTGAGCTGTTCAACCGCAGCGAATACGAAGCGCGCCAGCGCTAACGCCGGGAGATCTACCCCCGGCGCGCCGCCTCGATCGCGGCAACGTCGATCTTGCCCATCTGCATCATGGCCTCGAAGGCGCGCTGGGCCACGCCCGGGTCCGGGTCGGTGATGGCATCGGTCAGCACGCGCGGGGTGATCTGCCACGACAGGCCCCATTTGTCCTGGCACCAGCCACAGACGTTTTCCTTGCCGCCGTTGCCGACAATGGCATTCCAGAGGCGGTCGGTTTCTTCCTGGTCGTCGGTGGCGACCTGGAACGAAAAAGCTTCGTTGTGCTTGACGCCCGGGCCGCCGTTCAAGCCCAGGCACGCAACGCCCATGACCGTGAATTCCACCGTCAGCACGTCGCCCCGCTTGCCGGACGGAAAATCGCTGGGGGCCCGCATGATCCGGCCCACGGCGCTGTCGGGAAACGTCTTGGCGTAGAACTGGGCGGCTTCCAGGGCGCCACC
Organism: Achromobacter deleyi; assembly: GCF_902859705.1. Lineage (GTDB taxonomy): Bacteria > Pseudomonadota > Gammaproteobacteria > Burkholderiales > Burkholderiaceae_B > Achromobacter > Achromobacter deleyi. Next base: position 141,334 of record NZ_CADIJO010000008.1, read on the forward strand.
GTCATACCAGAGGCAAATCGTGTTTTTGCTGACCATTCGGGTTCTCCTGTCGATGACGCACCCGGCCCGCGACGCATCGGCGCGCGCGGGCCGCCTGAAACATGCTGCGTCGTCGAGAATACTGCGCGCCCCCGGCCGGCAGGCGTTACCAAGCGTAGGCAAATGTCCGGGCCTGGCGGACGGCAATCACCGTCCTGCGCGAAGGTCGTTTCAGTAATGACAGGCCCTAGGCATTGGCGCGCAGCCAGTCTTGCATGCTTGTGACGGGAATGCCGTGCCGGGCATTGAAAGTCTCGGCCTTGTCCCAGGCCACGCCGCGCCCTTGGGCGAACACGGCACGGTACTTGCGCATGGCGCTGTCTGGCTCGGCGGCCAGCAGGCGTTCCAGTTCGGGCACCGTCCATTCGTGGCGTTCGAGCTGGCCGCCGCGCACGTGGTCCAGCGCGTCGGCCACCTGGCGGTACGTGACCGTATCGCCGGCCACGAACACCGCCTGGTTGGCGATGCGCGGCCGGGCGAACAGGATCTCGGCCGTCAACGCGCCGATGTCGTCGGCGGTGGTCAGGGTCACGGCGGTGTCCAGGCTGCCCAGCGCGTTGACGCGGTTGGCGGCCAGGTCGACCACGCCAAATGCGGGTTCGAACAGAAAGCTGGTGAACATGCCGGTGGACACGATGATCCATTCGGTGGCCTGCTGCGCCCGCAGCAGGTCGCGCACGTCCAGTTGTTCATCGAACAGGTCCTGCGGACTGCCCCGGCCGATGGCGTCGTAGTCGACCCCGAACTGCCACGGCACGAAGCGCTTGACCCCGCCATCCAACGCGGCCCGCGCGATCTTGCGCTGCACGCCGGGGCCGCCGACAAAGCCCGTGCACGAGATCACGGTATGGAAACGGCCGAAGGTAGCGGCCAGCTCGGCGGCCGATTGCTCGGCCAGGTCGCCGTGGACGATGTCGACGCCCAACGCACGCAGTTCGGCCAGGTCTTGTTGCCGGGCCGGGTCGCCGGAGGCTGCGGACGACGGGCGCAGCAGCACCGATAACGACACGTCGCCAGCCTGGCGGGCCCGCGGCGCCAGGGCGCGCAGCATGGCCATGCCGAGCTGGCCGGCGCCCAGGACGAGAATAGTGGTGTGATTCAACATGAATGTCCCCGAGGGATGAGTCGATGGATTGAAGACGGAGGTCTGTGGGAGGCAGCCTGCGGCCGATCGCCAGAGCGATGCGACACGACGCGGCGGTGATGTGTTGGCCAGTGTAGGAGCCCCTCGGCCGGCCATTGTTCGCGCTGCTTGAATACACATCGCAGGGACCAACCGCCCGTAAAAACCGGGGCGTTGTTAAGATCGCGCCATCCCCGCCGGACTCAGCGCACGCAGGCGCCGCCCCTTCATCACACGCCCTTTCAGCAGGCATGGCCCATGGACAAACTTCAAGCGATGGCAACGTTCGTGCGGGTCGTCGAGGCGCGCAGCTTCAGCCGCGCGGCGCAATCGCTGGCGATGCCGCGTTCGTCGGTGACCACCGTCATCAAGCACCTGGAAGCCCACCTGGGCACGCCGTTGCTACGGCGCAGCACCCGCAGCCTGAGCCTGACCGAGGCGGGCGAACGTTATCTGGCGGCCTGCCAGGCCATCCTGGCCGATATTGCCGCCGCGGAAAACGACGTGTCCGCCGCCACCCTGGCCCCGCGCGGCCGGGTACGCGTCGACATGCCGGGCACCATCGGGCGCGCCATCGTCGTGCCGCGCCTGCTTGAATTCGAAACCCGCTACCCGGACATCGAAGTGGTGCTGGGCCTGAGCGACCGGCCGGCGGACCTGATCTACGAAGGCATCGACTGCGCGATCCGCAGCGGCGCGCTGGCCGATTCCACGCTGGTGGCGCGCCCCTTGGGCCAACTGACCTGGCTGACCTGCGCGTCGCCCAAGTACCTGAAACGCTTTGGCGAGCCGGAATCGGTGGCGGCGCTGGCCTCGCACCGCGTCGTGAACTACCTGTCCAACGCCACCGGCCGGCCGCTGGACTGGCGCTTTCGCGTGGCGGGCAAGGCCATGTCGGTGGCCCTGCCCAGCCGCTACGCCATCAACGAGACCGAGGCCTATCTGCACTGCGGGCTGGAAGGGCTGGGGCTGATTCAGTTGTCGGAACTGGCGGCAGCCGTCTACCTGCGCAGCGGACGGCTGCGCGAAGTGCTGGCCGATGCCCGCTGCGCGCCGGTGCCGATTTCCATCGTCTACCCCCAGGCCCGCGCCACGGCGGCGGTCAAGACCTTCGTGGACTGGGTCATCGAGATCGCGCGGCCCGAACTGACGCCGTGATTCGGCGCTAGGGCGACGACGCATTCAAGGTGCGTCGCGCGCCCGCTTGTGCGCCGACAAGTGACAAATTCATCACTCATCTACAATCCGGGGTCACATTGGCTGCCTCTGGCGGCCGGTCCGTAGCCCCAGGTAGCATGACGCGCGCGAAGAAACCCGCTCCCAGAAAGAGAAGCACCTCCTCTCGAACGAATTCCCGGTCCGCCGGCCGCATTCCCCGTTTTTTACGGGCGTTGGTCGTGACCTCGCTGGCCAGCTTCGGCGCCGCCACCTACATGCTGAATCCGCACTGGCGGATGCCGGCATCGGCCAGCGACCTGCTGTCGCGGCTGGGCTGGCCGTCGCAAGAGCGCACGGCGCCAGTCGCCTTGCCCACGCCCAATTCGGCGCTGGTGCAGACCACTTTTACCGACTGCCCGCAGTTCTTTCCGAACGCGCGCCCGCCCGCCGTGCCGGCCAGCCAGCGATTGCGCGAGGTCTGTTTTTCGTCATTCGCGATCCTGCACAATGGCCAGACCAAGACGCCCGTGTTCGTGGCCGAACGGCTGAACCGGCAGAACCTGGCGCAGGCCAAGGGCCTGCACCGCACCGACAAGTTCTACGCCGACGCGCGGCTGCCGCGCGCCGAGCGGTCCGAGCTGGACGACTACCGGGGGTCCGGCTATTCCCGCGGCCACATGGCGCCGGCCGGCGACATGGCCACGCCCGAAGCCATGGCGCAGAGTTTTTCGCTGGCGAACATGGTGCCGCAGGACCAGACCCACAACGCCGGCCCCTGGAGCCGCATCGAACAGGACACGCGCCAATACGTGATGCGAGCGGCGGGCGACGTGTACGTGTTCACCGGCCCGGTCTATGTCGACCGGCCCAAGACCATCGGGTCGGGCGTGGCAGTGCCGACCTATATCTACAAAGTGGTGTACGACGCCACCAGCGGCCGTTCATGGGTGCATTGGCAGGCCAACAGCGCCAGTACCAAGGCCGGCCCGCCGATCAGCTATGAAGAGTTCGTGAAACGCACGGGGATGCGGTTGTTGCCGCAGTAGCCAATGCAGGGCTACCGCGCCGAATATCAACGACCTTCAGCGTTGATTACCGGGTTTTAGTATTCGAAAACATATGGCAACACGGGTTATTCGAGTCAGCGATATGATTTGCGCCGCTTGATTGTCTAAAAGGATAACCATGAAAAATGTCACCCGGACCGGCAGCCTGACCGCAGCGTTGCTGCTTGCCTTGCTGACGGGCGGCGCGATGGCGCAATCGGCGCCCGCGGCCCCTGCCCCGGCTGCCGCGCAACCTGGCAAGTCGGACGCCAAAACAGCCGAGCCAGCCAAGGCGGGCGAAAACCAGACTGACGCCGGTAAAACCGACAAAAGCCAAACGGGTGCGGGCAAAGCCGGCGCCAACCCGGCCCCCGACGCCGTCAACCGCCCCATGACCGAGCAGGAATACTACGCCCGCATGGAAGCGGCCTTCGACAAGCAGGACATTAACGGCGACGGTTATCTCACGCGCGGTCCGCTCTTGAATGAAGCGACCTCGGAACAGGTGGCCGCGATGGACACCGACGGCGACGGACGCATCAGCAAGGCTGAGTTTCTGGACTATGCAATGAAGAATTTTCGCAGCCGGCCTAAATACGAAATGAATCGCAAGCCCAAGCCTTGAAACCCTGGCGTTCAGGCGAGCGTGGGGCCGTCATTTTCCTGTTAACGAATAGATACATAAGACAGAAAATCGGCAATTCGCGCACGCCATGACGCGTGCTAATTTACGGCCCGGCAGTACGTGCCTGGTAATAGGTACCCGGTAATACCTACCCAGTAAAACGTGCGTCGCCATACCGACAACGCATTTCCCATTTCCTACAAGACTCCCCCCTATGCACATGATCCCCGATCGCGCCCCGGCTTTCACGCCCGCCAAGAAGCGGCTGATGTCCGGCATTTACGCTGTTGCCCTGGGCCTGGCTTTTGTGGCGGCAGCGCCGGTCATGGCGGCGCCGGGGGATGCGCCGGCATTGGCGCCGGGCCAGCTTCCGCCCCGCCCCCAGTCCCAAGTCCAGCCGCAATCGCAGCCACAAACGCAACCGCAATCCCAATCGCCGGCGCTGCCGCCCCGGCAACCGCAGACCCAGCCCCAGGCGCAGCCGCAACAAGCGCAGCCGCAAGCCGGCCAGGCCGCTGCTCCGGGCCAGACGCTGCAACGGGTGCAAAAGACCGAAATCCTGAACCAGGCCGCCTACGAGCGCCTGCTGAACAATAGCGGCGTCACCTTGCAGTGGCTCTGGAGCGACAAGCGCGGCCACCTGACGGCTCGTGACGACCGCGACGTGGTGAGCCTGGAAGGCGGCCAGGTCAACGGCGACCGCTCGGTGGAACTGCGCGGCGAAGTGGTCTCGATCTCGGCCGACCGCTTCACTTTCCGCGGCACCATCCTGATCCTGAACGCGCCCGACCCGGGCCGTCGCTGCGAACGCACGGGCGACTATGAATTCCGCGCCACCGGCAAGCGCAAGTACTGGCGCCTGCAGCAGATGGAAGCGTGCGGCGGCCTGACCGACTACGTCGATATCTACTATTGAAGTGCCTGCGGCGCGGCGGCCTGCCGCGCCGTTGCCATCGAAGAACGAGCCGACCGGCGCCCTGCCGTGGCACGGCAAAAATCAGAACATTCCAATGTTCGCGGTGAGTTGCGCTGCGTAATCTGCAAGGCCTTGGCCCACCCTGCAGTTGCTCTACGCAATCCTCGATTCTTCTCATGAAATCCCCTGCACCCCTGGGCGCCGCCGGCGCCCAGAACGCTTCGTCCTTCGATACCCTCCCCGAATTCGACTACCGCGCCCTCGCCCGGCAGGCGCTTGCGCAAGACATCGCTTCGCTGCGACGTCAGTCCCTGACAGGCGCCGCGCCGGTCAAACTCTACGAACACGGCTGGGGCGCCGCCCTGCTCTGCGGCCTGACAGGGGGATTGCTGCTGGTTGCCGGCCTGCTGGCGGGCCTGGAATTGAAGCGTTGGCTCATGGGCGCCATTGGCGTCATCAGCGGCTTGCACCTGACCAAGGCAGCCCTGCGGGCGTTCTGGCTGCAGCGCAAACCCTATGCCGTGCTGTCGCACAAGGGCGTCTGGCTGCCCGACCTGAACACCTTGGTCCCCTGGGATCAGATCACCGACGTCGGCACGGAAGAGCAACTGAACCTGTCGGCGGGCGCCACCACCCTCGTCAGCAAGCGGATCGTGCTGACCATGGCCCCGGGCTATCAGCCGCCCAGGGACGCCCGCAATGGCTCGCGCACCCGCTATGCGGCAACGTCCAGGGAATACGGCTTGCCATACCCCTCCCGTGACACGGCGCCCGAGACGGCCGTTGCGGCCCTGTCGCGCTACAGGGAGGCGAATGCGGCGCTGGCCCGCGCCACCGCCGGCGCCAAGGGATGCGCCGATTAGCGGTATCCTGTTGCCACCTCGGCATACACGGGACCCCTGAATGAACCCCACCCTGATCAAATGGATTACCAGCGTTGTGTTCGGCCTGCTGGTCGGCCGGGCGGCTTTTGGCGTCGTCAATCCCATCCTGATCGTGCTGTTCGGCCTGAACCATCCGGCAGGGCAGCCCTATGTGGCCGATGCCCCTGACGTGCTGGACCGCATGCTGATCACCGGCACGATCATCAGCGCGTTGATCACGATTGGGGTGGCGGCGGCGTTGCTCCGCATTCCCGACAACCGCGGCCGGGCCGGCTGGGGCTGCGTGCTGCTCGGCGTGACGCTGCTGCTGACGCTGGCGGCCAGCGTGCTGACTATGAACCCCAGCCTGCAAGACGCCGCCACGGCCGGTGCGCAAGCCGCCAACGACACCAAGACCGCGCTGTTCTTCTGGACGCTGATCTTCGGGCTGCCCTACCTCGGTGGCGGATTGCTCCTGACCATCGGCGGTTCGGTGCTGATCCGCAAGCGCCGCGCCCCGGCGCTGCAATAGCCAGGCCGGCGGGCACCGCGCTATCGCCGGTCGCTCGCCCTTGCTAAGATCGCGCGCTTTGAACCCGCATGGATTGCCCCGCATGACGAACGCGCGCCCTGGCTTGAACGCCACCTCGATCGCCCCGGCGCTGGTGCGCGGCGCCCTGGAACTGGAAGCGACCGCGCGCGGCCTGCTGCCGCATCGCCTGCCTGCGTAGGCGCGTCAGCAGTGCCCGGACCCGCAACTGGCCATGGCCGAATCGCAGCCGTCGGGCGTGCGCCTGGTGTTCCAGACCACCGCCACGCGGATTGAACTGGATGTTGCCCCCACGCGCTACGTCTATGCCGGTGTGCCGCCACGACCTGTGGGCATCTACGACCTGCGGATCGACGGCCAACTGGCCGCGCAGGCCAGCGCGGATGGCGGCGACGTCGTCACGATCAACATGGCTACGGGCGCAGTCTCGCGGCACACGGGGGCACTCGCCACGCTGCGCTTTGCCGACTTGCCCGGCCACGCCAAGCGGGTCGAGATCTGGCTGCCCCATAACGAAACCACTGAACTGGCCAGCTTGCGCAGCGACGCACCGCTTGAACCGGTGCAGCGCGATGGCCGGCCCGTATGGCTGCACCACGGCAGTTCGATCAGCCACGGGTCCAACGGCGACAGCCCCACCGCCATCTGGCCGGCGCTGGCCGCCCGCCTGGGCGGGGTGGAACTCTTGAATCTGGGTTTCAGCGGCAGCGCCTTGCTGGACCCCTTCATGGCGCGCGTCATCCGCGACACGCCGGCCGATGTGATCAGCCTGAAGCTGGGCATCAACCTGGTCAATGCAGACCTGATGCGGCTGCGCGCATTCGGCCCGGCGGTGCATGGCTTTCTGGACACGATCCGCGACGGCCATCCCGATACGCCGCTGCTGGTTGTGTCGCCGATCCATTGCCCGATCCATGAAGACACGCCGGGCCCCGGGGCCTTCGATACCGACGCCCTGGCCGTCGGCAAGGTGGCCTTTCGCGCCACCGGTAACCCGACCGAGCGCCAGGCCGGCAAGCTGACGTTGACGGTGATTCGCGACGAACTGCGCCGCATCGTCGCGCAGCGCGCCGCCACCGATCCGCAGCTACGCTATCTGGACGGCATGACGCTGTACGGGCCGGCGGACTTTGCCGAACTGCCGCTGCCCGACCGCTTGCATCCGGACGGCGCATCGCACCGCCGCATGGGCGAACGTTTCGCGCGGCTGGCGTTCGGCGCCGACGGGCTGCTGCTGCCGACCGCCTCGGGCGCGAAGGGTTAGCGCACCGGTTTATCTGCCGGCTTGTGCGTCGGCTTGTGCGTCGCTTTTTGCGTCATCTTTTGCGCGGCCTTGCGCACCGGCTTCGCTCCGGCTGCGTTCAACGCCGCCGCGGCGCGGATCAATGCCTTCAGCGCCTGGCCGTTGATCGCGCCGCCTTCGTGGATGTCGATGGCGCGGCGGGTATTGCCGTCCAGGCTGGCATTGAACAGGCCCGCCGGGTCCTCGAGCGCGGCGCCTTTGGCGAAGGTGAGTTTCACGGCGCTCTTGTAGGTCTCGCCGGTGCACAGGATGCCGCCGTGCGACCACACCGGCACGCCGCGCCATTTCCATTCCTCGATGACATCCGGCACGGCCTGCCGGATCAACTGGCGCACCTGCGCCAGCACTTCACCGCGCCAGTCGGCCAACTCGCGGATGCGGGCGTCGATCAGCTGGGCGGGGGATGACGCGGCGGCGGCGGCAGGATCGGCTTTGTCGGCTTTTGTGGATTTTGCGGATTTTGCAGCTTTGTCGGCTGTTGCGGCTTTGGCAGTGCTCATGGCGGCGGTCCTTGGCGAAAAGGCGGACTGGCTCGGGGCAATGGTCCGGCGGACTTTATACCCAAGCTGACCTGGGGCGTCCATGCAGGCTGGCCCCAATATCCCGGGCTCGCGCCCAGATTTCGAGCCCGCCCCGCCCAACCCTGGGCCAACGCCAGGGCTGAACGCCAGACCGACACCCCTGCCCACGCAAAGCCAGGCAACACGGTTTGCAGTCTGACACCATTTTCACCAGAGGCGCCCAGCGCCCGCCAGGCCCGCCCGGTACAATTTCCCGCGCCCTTCCCCCAACCCGCTTTTCCTGTCGTCCAAGCTCCTCGCCCATGTCCAATCTCATCGTCCACGGCGGCACGCCCCTGCGCGGCCGCGTCATTCCGTCAGCCAACAAGAACGCCGTGCTGCCCGTGCTGTGCGCCACGCTGCTGACCGACCAGCCACTGCGGCTGCATGGCGTGCCCGACATCACCGACGTGCGCAAGATCCTGGACATCTTCCGCACGCTGGGCAGCGAGGTGCGGCTGGACGAAAGCACCCGCACGCTGGACCTGCACCACCGCGACACCGCATTCGACGCGGCGCAGCACCGGCTGCCCGAGGAAATGCGCTCGTCCATCATGCTGGTGCCGCCGCTGCTGGCGCGCTTTGGCGTGGCGCGGCTGGAAGACAACGTCAAGGGTTGCACGCTGGGCGTGCGCGAGATCGACCCGCACGTGGACATCTTCCGTTCGTTCGGCGGCGAGGTCGAACGCGCCAGCGGTTCGCTGCTGGTGCGCAGCGCCGGCCCGCTCAAGCCCACGCACCACTGGCTGGACTACGCGTCGGTCACCACCACCGAGAACTTCGTGCTGTGCGCAGCGGCCGCCGCGGGCGAATCGACCCTGACCAACGCGGCGTCCGAACCGCACGTGCAGGAATTCTGCCGCTTCATGGCCATGATGGGCGCCGATATCGACGGCATCGGCACCTCGCGCCTGACGGTGCGCGGCGGCGCCACCTTGCGGGGCGGCGAATTCACCTTCGAAGAAGACTTCCACGAAATCACGACCTTCCTGGCGCTGGGCGCCATCACCGGCGGCGACGTGGTGGTGCGCAACAGCACGCCCGGCAATTTCCCGCTGATCGACCGCACCTTCGCCAAGTTCGGCGTGCAGATCGTGCACGAGAACGGCTGGTCGCGCGCGCTGCGCAACGGCCCGCTGAAGGTGCAGACGCCCTTCACCAGCAATGTGCTAACCAAGGTCGAAGCCGCGCCGTGGCCGTATTTTCCGGTGGACCTGCTGCCGATCTTCATCGCGCTGGGCGTGTGCGCCGAAGGCAACGCAATGTTCTGGAACAAGGTCTACGACGGTGCGCTGGGCTGGACGGGCGAGCTGTCCAAGTTCGGCGCCCACGTGTTTTCGTCGGACCCGCACCGGGTCATCACCTTTGGCGGCAATCCGCTGACGCCAGCGGTGGTCGAAAGCCCCTACATCATCCGGGTCGCAATCGCGCTCTTCATGATCGCCAGCAGCATCGACGGCCGCTCGGAAATCCGCAACGCCACACCCATCCGCCGCGCCCACCCGCGCTTTGTCGAAAACCTGCGCAGCCTGGGCGTGCAGGTCGAATGGGCCAGCGAGGAATAAACGGGGCACGGGTTTCCTATAATCGGGGGCTACCCACGGACGGCGCCACGGTGCGCCCTAGCCCCCAGGACCCCCTACATGCTTCCGATTGCCCGCCAGGATATCCACGTGCCCACCCGGCAAGGCCGCCTTTTCGCGCGCCGCTGGGACCCCGCGGGCCAGGGCGTTGACAGGGCTGACAGCATTGGGGCGGGAAACACGGCGGTTGGAAGCTCGGCGGCCAACCTCGCCCCCATCGTGCTGTTCCACGACTCGCTGGGCTGCGTCGACCTGTGGCGCGACTTTCCCGAGCACCTGGCCGCGGCCACCGGCCGCAGCGTCATCGCCTATGACCGGCTGGGCTTCGGCCAGTCGGCCCCCAACCCCGCCACGCTTGCCACCGGTTTCGTCGAGGCCGAGGCCCACGAGGGCTTTCATGACCTGCGCCAGGCGCTGGCCATCGGCCGCTACATCGGCCTGGGCCACAGCGTGGGCGGCGGCATGGCGATCTGCGCGGCGGCGGCCTACCCCGACGACTGCGTGGCGCTCATCACCGAGTCGGCCCAGGCCTTTGCCGAAGACCGCACGCTGGACGGCATTCGCGCCGCCCAGCGAAACTTCGCCGAACCCGGCCAACTGGACCGGCTGAAGAAATACCACGGCGACAAGGCCGCCTGGGTGCTGGCCGCCTGGGTCGATACTTGGCTGTCGCCGGCCTTTGCCGACTGGAATTTGAACGACACGCTGCGCCAGGTGCGCTGCCCCGTGCTGGCGCTGCACGGCGAACTGGACGAGTACGGTTCGGCGGCCCATCCCGAACGCATCGCGGGCCTGACCGGCGGCAAGCAGGCGCTGCTGGAAAACTGCGGCCACGTACCGCATCGCGAACAGGAACGCATCGTGCTCGACCTGGCCAGCCACTGGCTGCAGGCCGTGACCCCTCGCTAAGCGGGCCTGACGCCGGCGTCCTGGCGACGCCGGCCCGCCGCCCGTACGGCGTGGCACCCGTGATACCCGTCGTGATACTTTAGTACCGCCCTGGCAGCCGCGCCGCGACCTATTCCGCCAAGCGCCGCCCGCCAAGCCCGAACCGCAATGCCCGCCTCTCTCTACGGAGTGCTAGGAACATGAGCCACCTGGTCTTGCTGCTGCTCGGCGTTGATTACCTGCACAAGCGCGCGCGCACGCTCGCCATCATCGGCTGGCTGGTGCTGGCCGCCGGCATCACGATCTTCATCGATGCGCTGGACGGGGCGCTGTATTTTCCGCTGTACCTGTTTGCCACGCTGTTCGTCATCGAAGGGCTGGCCACGCTGGCCATCGCCACGTCCGGGGTGGGCGGCCAACGGGTGCTGCGCTACGCCAAGGGCCTGTTCGTGCTGGCCGCCGGCATCCTGATCCTGGCCGGGCACCATCACGGCCATTTCCTGCTGTCGATGATCTTCGGCCTGCTGTTCCTGGCGGACGGGTTGCTGCAGTGCATTGCCGCCTACGTGGTGCGCTATCCGCGCTGGCGCTACGTGTTTGCAGCCGGCGTGGTCGAGATCTTGCTGGCGATCTTCTTCTTCCAGCCTTACCCCACGCATTACGTGGGCACGGTGCCGTACTGCCTGGGCCTGTTCCTGGCGTTTTCGGGCATGAAGCTGGTCTGGCTGGCACGCCGGGTGCGCAGCCTGGATTCCAACCCGGCGCTGGCCGACAACCCGCATCCCGACTTCATGCCGACCCGTGTCGATGGCCCGGCCCAGACCGTGTTCGACGGCCCGCCGCTGGCCAGCGAACGCGCCTTGACGGTGCACGTGTGGACGCCGTCCGGTTCCGCCAAGACGGCCACGCGCAACTACCCCGTGCTGGACCGCTACATCGCCGCCGTCGACATCAACGGCGTGGTGTCCACCGGCCACGCCGCGCTGGAATCGCCCGAAGGCGTGTACATCAGCCTGTACCCCGCGCAGGAAATCGACCATTCGCCCGAGCAGTTCGGCACGCTGCTGCGCGCCACCGCCGACAACAACGTGCCCGGCGTGTACCAGCCCGATTACGCCACCGAATCCCGCGCCTGGTGCCCGTCCACCATGCAGGTGCGCATCCGCAACTACGACGCGGCCAAGCTGCAGGCGTTCTGGGACGTCTACCGCCAGACCGAGATCTACAACCTGACGCACCGCAATTGCTCCAGTTCGGTGTCGGCGGCGCTGGAAGCCGCGCTGGACGGCGTGGTGGGCCGCCTGCACGGCCCGCGCGCCGGTTGGGGCGTGCTGCTGCGCCTGCTCTTGACGCCCGAGCTCTGGGTGGCCGCGCAGATTCGCAAGCGCGCCCTGACCATGGCCTGGACCCCGGGGCTGACGCTGGACTATGCCCGGGCGCTGAGCATGCTGGCCGACCCGCGGCCGTTCGGCTGGTGGAAGATGTCGCAGGCCGCCCTTCGGCAGATCGCGACATTGCGCGCCGGCTGGCGCCGCCAGGACCGCGAGGCAGGCGCCCGCAGCGCACAGGCCCAGCCATGATCGGAACCCTTGCCGCGGGCGTGGCCGTTGCGGCGGGCGCGGCCTGGGGCGCACTGGCGCTGTGGTTCCAGCCCTTGATGGGTGCGCGCTGGCGGCCCCTGCTGCCCGCGGCCTGGCTGGCGCTGGCGGCCGCCGCGCTGATCGGGCTGGCCACCGGCCACGCCTGGCCGGCCTGGGGCTTCGGCGGGCTGCTCTTGATGCTGCTGGCCTGGTGGCGCTGGGGCGTGCGCCCGTCCAACGACCGCGACTGGATTCCGGAAGTCGCCCGCATCACGCAAGGCTCGGTGCAGGGCGATACCCTGACGCTGCGCAACGTGCGCAACTTCAACTGGCGCAGCGCCACCGACTACGACGTGCGCTGGGAAACGCGCACCTATGATCTGTCGCGCCTGGCCTCGGTGGATCTGGCGCTGTCGTACTGGGGCCGCCCGGCCATCGCGCATGCGCTGGTGTCGTTCGGCTTTACCGATGGCCAGCAGGTGGTGTTTTCGGTGGAAATCCGCCGCAAGCGGCACGACAAGTTTTCGGAAATCGGCGGGTTCTTTCGCCAGTATGAATTGTCGGTGCTGGCCTCGGCTGAAGAAGACAGCCTGCGCGTGCGCACCAATATCCGCGGCGAAGACGGCTACCTGTACCGCGTGCACATGCCCGACGGCGCGGCGCGCAAGCTGCTGCTGTCGTATGTGGACACGGCCAGCCAGCTGGCGCGCCACCCGCGCTTCTACAACACGCTGACCGCCAACTGCATCACCATCATCTACCAGCTGGCTGACAAGATCGTGCCCGGCCTGCCGCTGAACTACCGGCTGCTGCTGTCGGGTTACCTGCCCGAGTACCTGTACCGGCTGGGCACGCTGGAAGGCGCGGACAGCGCGGCAGCCTATCGGCGCGCCGGGCGCTATACCGAGCGGGCGCGGGCCACCACGGACCCGGCGCAGTATTCACGCAACATCCGCCGTGGCGTGCCCGGCGTACCATCTGCCGATGACGACGACGCCGCTGACCCACGCGCGCCAGGCGCCCCAACCTAGACCCGTCAGGTCAGGTTCAAGCCCCCATCCGACAGCAGGATTTCCCCGGTCAGATAATCGGACTGCACCAGCAACGCCACCGCCTGCGCAATGTCGTCCGGGCTGGCCGCGCGGCGCATCGGCGCGCGTTCTTTCCAGAGCTGCTGCGCCGCGGTCCAGTCCTGCGTCAGCGGCGTATCCACCAGGCCCGGCGCCACCGCGTTGACGCGGATGTTCGGGGCCAGCGACACGGCCAGCAGCCGGGTCACGTGGTTCAGCGCAGCCTTGGCCGCCGCATAGGGAATGGACGCGCCCTTGGGCCGCACCCCGGCATGCGAACTGACATTGACGACGCACGCCGGCTTGCCGCCCGTGGCCGCTGCCAGCAAGGCGGCCTGTGCTTCGGCCACCAGGCGAAACGGCGCCACCACGTTCACTTCGTGCATCTCGTGCCAGATTTCCGGCGTGGCGGCGGCCAGGTCGCCATGCGGGATGACGCGGCTGATGCCGGCGTTGTTGACCAGCACGTCCAGCCGGCCCCAGGCGGCGACGGCCTCGCGCACCAGCCGGACCCGGTCGGCATCCACGGCCAGGTCGGCCTGCACGTAGACGGCCGAACCGAGTTCGGAGGCCAACGCGTGGCCGGCATCGGCCGAACGGCGCGAATGCAACACAAGGGAATAGCCGTCACGCGACAGGCGCCGGGCGATGGCGGCGCCGATGCCGGACGTGGATCCGGTGACCAGCGCGACGGGAGCGGAATGCGGCATGAGCGTCCGTTATGAAAAAGCGTGGCCCGCGCCAGGCGGACAGCGGCCAATGAAGGCCAGAAGGCGTTCCGTGATGGCCGCCGGATGATCCATGCTGGGCAGATGCGCGGCGTGGACCGATTCGTACGCCTCGCCCTGGGGCAGCATCTGCGCCACGCGGCGCGCGCGTTCCTGGATGTGGGGAAAATCCAGATTGCCCCACATCACCAGCGCGGGCGCCGTGAATTCCTGCAGGCGCGAGTACGCCGCCACGTTGTCCTGGCTGGCACCCGCGGGCGCTGCGCGCAGCGCCCGCCCATGCATGTCCAGGAATTGCTCGCGCACCGATCCGGCGACGCGGCCTTCGGCGGCCAGAGGGCCGTCCAGGAACACACGCGCTTTCAGGCGGTTGACCTGATCGATATCGCGCGCGGCCTCGGCCGCCTTCAACGGCGCCATCAGCGCTTGCAGCGCGGGCGGCAGCGCCGCTTCGGGCGCACCGGCTACGGTCGGCGATATCAGCACCAGGCCGCGCACCGAGGCCGGGTGCAGCAGCGCCGCGTCCAGGGCGATGCGTGCGCCTTGCGAGCATCCCACCAGGATCACCGGCTTGCCCCTGGCGGCTACATCGATGACGGCCATCAGGTCAGCCACGGCCGAGTGTTCCTCGGCCTGTCCGCGCGTGTCGCCGAAACCGCGACGGTCGTAGGCGATGGCCTGGCAGCTTGCGGCGATGCCTGCCATCTGGAGCCGCCACATGCGGCGATCGCAGATGGACGCATGCAGAAACACGACGGGATCACCACGACCAACGGTTTCGCCAGCCAGCACGGCATGGCCGTTGGCGACGTCAAAACGAGAATGCATGGCCTAACCTCGCAGGCGCCGGAATGAGCGGCAATCTTACCCCCGGGCGGATGACGCCAGGCTGTCCAGGTAGGCACACAGCATGTCGCCCAGCGCATCGGCATACGCGTCGATTTCCTGGGCGGTGCGCGGGCTTTCCGAGAATTGCTTGCCGACCGAGCTGAAGGTGGTGGTGATCAGGTCGCCGGCCAGCGCGCGGGTGGCCTCGGAAGCCTGCGGCAGCGCTTCGCGCAGAAAGGCCTGGACGATGCGGGCGCCCTCTTCCTTGGTGGCCTTGGCTTCGGGCGCATCGCGGTACAGCGGCGCGGCGTCGTTGAGCGCCACGCGCATCACCGCTTCTTCGCATTCGGAATGCAGGAACGTGCGCACCACCGTGCGCAGGCGCTCGTGCGGCGGCTGGCTGGCGTCTTCCAGAATACCGCGCAGCAGGCCTGACGTCTGCGCCCATTCTTCCATCTGCAAGCGGTACAGGATGGCGGCCTTGTTGGGAAAGTACTGATAGAGCGACCCGATGCTGACGCCCGCCTTTTCCGCGACGCGCGCCGTGGTGAAGCGCTGCGCCCCTTCCTGGGCCAAAACCTGAGCCCCGGCTTGCAGAATGGCGGCGACCAGTTCTGCCGAACGGGTCTGCTGGGGCTGTTTTCGCTCGGAAAGCCTGGCGTTGCGGCGTGTGGTCATGGGGTGCCCCGAAATGCGAATAGAGAAATGCGACGAATTCGTCGTATTCTAAACCGGCACCGGCAGTGCTTCAACGGACCGATCCGACAGGCCCTTCGATGCTGCCGCAACCGCTCACTTGATATCGGAACCCTCGCATGACCAATACCCTGACTTCCTCCCCCGTCGCCCCGCTCCTGGACCTGCTGTTCACGCAGGCCGACGCGTCGTGGTCCACCGCCGACCCGGCCCTGGCCACGATGTCGGACGCCGAACAGACCCGGCTGATGCGCAGCAAGACCGACTACCTCGATTTCTACGGCCGCATGAAAGACCTGCCGCTGGCCGTCTCGCCCGAAACCGGCACCCTGCTCTACATGCTGGCGCGCAGCGGCAACGCACGCTACATCGTGGAATTCGGCACCTCGTTCGGCATCTCGACGCTGCACCTGGCGGCCGCGCTGCGCGACAACGGCGGCGGCCGCCTGATCACCAGCGAGTTCGAGCCGTCCAAGGTGGTGCGTGCCCGCGAGAACCTGACGGCGGGCGGCCTGGCCGATCTGGTGGAATTCCGCCAGGGCGACGCGCTGCAAACGTTGGCCGCCGACCTGCCGGCGTCGATCGACCTGGTGCTATTGGACGGCGCCAAGGCCCTGTATTCCGACATCCTGGCGCTGCTGGAAAGCCGCCTGCGCCCGGGTGCGATGATCGTGGCCGACAACGCCGACTACTGCCCCGAATACCTGGCCCGGGTGCGGTCGCCGGCATCGGGTTATCTGTCCACGCCGTTCAGCGGTGATGTGGAAGTGTCGATGCGGCTGGGCTGACGCGCGGCGGGCTTCGGTTCCGTTCGCCCCAGGCACAGGAACACGATCAGCGCGGTCAGCACGGTCACGGCCGCCAGCCCCCACAGCAGGCTGGCGAATGCCTGCCCCGAGGCCTGCACCAATGCCGCGCGCCCGGCCGCGGGCAGCCACTGCGCGGCGGCGGCGAAATCGCCCGCCACCAGCCGCTGGGCGGCCTCGGCGGCGTGCGCCGCGCCGCCCGGAACCGCCGCGCCGATGTGCCGCGCCGTCAGCCCCGCCAGCACGCCGCTGACGATGGCGAGAGCCACGCCCTCGCCCGCCACCCGCGTGGTGCTGAAAATGCCCGTCGCCATGCCCGCGCGTTCCTTGGGCACGACACTGACCGCCAGGCCGTCCATCAGCCCCCAGGGCAGGCTGATGCCCACGCCGATCATCAGCATCGGGCCGACGAAGGCCTGGGGCTCACCGGCCGCCATCGCCACGGCCAGCCACGCCAGGCCGCCCGCGGACACCAGCAGGCCGGCGCCGCAGATGACGGCGGGCGCCAGCCAGCGCGTCATCAGGCCGGCCGCCACGGGCAGCAACAGCAACGGCGCCGACAGCGCGATCATCAGTCGGCCCGCGGCGATTTCGCTCAGGCCGTCCACGGCAATGAAACGCACCGGCAGCAGGATCAGCAGCACCACGAAGGCGTAGGCCGGCGCGGCCGCCAGCCACTGCACGCCGACAAAGCGCGGATAGCGAAACAGCGTCAGGTCCAGCATCGGCCGCGCCGTGCGCAGTTCGATCCGCGTGAACGCCACGAACAGCAGCAGCGCGCCCGCCAGCATCGAAAGCGTCAGCGGATCGCCCCACCCTTCTTGGGGCACCCGCATGATGCCCCATGTCAACAGTGCCAGCGCCGCAGTGAAGGCGGCCGCGCCGGGCCAGTCCAGCCGGCCCGCATCAGGGTCGCGCGATTCGCGCAGGCTGCGCGCACCCAGCACGAACGCCACCCCCGCCAGGCCGATCACCAGCAAGAAGATGCTGCGCCAGCCGTAGTGTTCGATCAGCCAGGCCGACGAAATCGGCCCGAACGACAGGCCCGCGCCGAAGCTGGCCCCCAGCAGGCTGAACGCCCGCATGCGCGGCAGGCCATCGAATTCCTGCGCCAGGGCGGCGGCCCCGCCCGAGAAGATCGCCGCGCCGCCCAGGCCTTGCGCGGCGCGCAGCCAATCGAAGCTGACGATGCCGGGCGCGTAGACCAGGCCGATCGAGGCCGCGATGAACAAGGCCGTGCCGGCCAGGAACACCCGGCGGCGGCCATAGCGGTCGGCCAGGGCGCCAGCCACCAGCAGCGCGCTGCCGAACGCCAGCATGAAAGCATTGGTGACCCAGTTCAGCGCTGCCGGTTCGCCGCCCAGCGCGCGGGCGATCGACGGCAGCGCGACGGCCGGCCCGGTAAAGCTGAGCGGCATGGCCGCGCAAGCCAGGCACACGGCGATCAGGATCAGGGTCTTGCGGGCCGCGGCAAGCGGGGCAACAGCGGATGAGGACATGAGGAAACCAGAAGTGGACGCGACGGCATTGAAGATACTTGCGCACGACTTCGGGATAAATAGGGTAAAAATCCACACACAAGAGAATTAATTTCCGCAATGGAGCCCCCATGGACCGCTTGAGCGGCTTGATGCCGTTTGTCCGCAGCGCCGAACTCGGCGGCTTTGCCGCCGCCGCCCGCGACCTGGACCTGTCGCCATCCGCCGTCGGCAAGGCCGTAGCCAAGCTCGAAAAAGACCTGCACGTGCGCCTGTTCCAGCGCAGCACGCGCCGCATGCAGCTCACCGAAGAAGGCCAGCTGTTCTACGAGCGCTGCAAACGCATTCTGGAAGACCTGGACGATGCCCACGCCATGCTGTCGCAGACGCTGGAAGTGCCGCGTGGGCGGCTGCACGTCAGCGCGCCGCTGGTCAGCTACCACTTCCTGTTGCCCGTACTGCCGGCCTTCGCGGCGCACTATCCGGGCATCGAACTGGACATGGATTTCAACGACCGTATCGTCGACCTGATCGGCGAACGGGTCGACGTGGCCATCCGCAGCGGTGACCTGCCCGACTCGCGCCTGGCGGCCCGCACGTTGGGCAAGTACCGGTTGCAGCTATGCGCGGCGCCGGCCTACCTGGCGCAGCACGGCGTGCCCGCGCGGCCACGCGACCTGGAACGGCACCGCGCCGTGCGCTTTCGCTATCCCAACGCCGGCACGCTGCAGGAATGGCCGCTGATCTTGCCCGCGGGCGACGCGCCGCCGCGCCTGGCCACGGCGTTCACCTGCAACAACATGGAAGCGCTGCTGGGCGCCACCGTCAGCGGCTTCGGCATCGGCTGCATGCCCGACTTTCTGGTGCACGACGCCGTGGCGAGCGGGGCCTTGCAGGTCGTGCTGGCCGACCATGTGCAAGGCGAAGGCCGCTTTCAGGCGCTGTGGCCGTCCAACCGCAACCTGTCGCCCAAGGTGCGCGTGTTCGTGGATTTCATCAGCGAGCGGCTGTTCAAGCACGGCCACTGAAGCCTGCCGCGGGCACACTGGCCGCGCGCCCGCCACTGCCGGGCCTTCAGGCCTGCTGCGAACGGGCGCCGCCCGACGCACGCCCCAGGAAATCCAGCACCGCCAGGTAAGACCCTTCGTTGCCCGCCGCATTGGCGGCCGGCGTGCCGCCCGCGTCCAGCAGCAGGCCGGACATGGCGTGCGGCTTGCTGATCAACGTGGCCGGCAGGTAGGGATAGTGCACGTGGTGCCCCGCCCCCATGCAGACATGGTGGAACGTGGGCAGGCCATGCGCCTGGCGCTGGCGCATCACGATTTCGGAATACGCCGTGCTGGGCCAGAAGCCGTCGTCGGACGCGCTGACCAGCATGACCGGCCCCGGATAGCGCTCGACCGGAATGCGGGCCCGTTCGAACGCCGCGGCGTCGCGGCTGGCGCTGAGAAAAGCGTGGGTCTGCCGATACGGCGGGTCGGACGCATAGGCCGCGTCCCAGTCGGCGGTGGCGTTGTCCTGCCACAGGTGCGGCAGCGGCTCGCCGGCCTTGCGCCAGACCTGCGCATTGCGCCCGGTGCCCGGCTCACCCGCGCTGACCACGCCGTGCGTCACGGGCGACGGCACGTAGGCCACCACCGCACTGACCAGCTCGGGATAATGCGCCGCCACCAGCAACGAGGTCTCGCCGCCCCGGCTGATGCCCGACAGCGCCACGAAGCCGTCCCGTGGCTGCAACGTATCGCGGGCCCAGCGCAGCGCATGCTCGAAGTATTCCAGCGGCATGTCGTTCAGGTACTTGGGGCGGCCCTCGTAATTGAAGATGCCCAGCGCCAGGCATTGGTAGCCGCGGGCGGCGAACAGCGCGGCACGCGCCGCACATGCGCATGCGGGCCGTGACGGTCACGAAGGCATAGGGCGCGAAGCCATCGATGCGGATCTCGCGGGCAACGTCGATCAGCGCGAATTCCGGGCTGACGGTGATGCGGGGCTGTTCGGTCATGGCGGATTCTCAGCCTTTCAGGTCGGTCTTGGGCACGTTGTTGGCGCGGATCACGCCGGCCCACAGCGCGGATTCTTCGGCAATGACGCGGTCCAGGTCGGCCGACGAGGTGAATTCCACCGTCACGCCCTGCGCGGCAAACTGCTGCACCAGGCCGGGGTCGCGCGTGCCTTCACGCACCGCGTTTTCCAGGATGCGGACCACGCTGCCCGGCATCGCGGCCGGGCCCGAGATCATCATGCGGGTGTAAAGCTCCATGCCGTCGACGCCCGCCTCTTTCATGGTGGGCACGTCGGGCAGGCTGGACAGCCGCTGGTCGGCCGTCACCGCCAGCACCTGCAACTTGCCCGACTGGATGTTGGGCAGCGCCGAGGTCGGAAAATCAAACGTGCTTTGCACCGTGCCGGCCATCAGGTCCAGCAGCGCGGGGCCGCTGCCCTTGTAGGGCACGTCCTGAAACTGCGTGCCGGTCTTGGACTGGAAGTGCAGCAGCGCCAGATGGTTGATGACGCCACGCCCGGCGTGCGCGCACGTCAGGTCGCCCGGCTTTTTCTTGGCCAGCGCGATGAATTCCTGCACGTTCTTCACGCCCAGCGCCGGATGCACGATCAGCAGCATGGGCGACTTGCCCATCGACCCCAACTGCTTGAAGTCCGACACCTGGTACGGCAGATTGTTGTACAGCAACGGGTTCAGGATCATGCCGTTGGTGCCGGCAAACCCCAGCGTGTAGCCGTCGGGTTCGGCCCGCGCCACGGCCACGGTGGCGATGATGGCCTGGCCGCCCGGGCGGTTCTCCACCACCACGTTGCCCTTCAATATCTTGGCCATGCGCTCGGCCAGCGCGCGCGCGGCAATGTCGGTCAGGCCGCCCGGCGCAAAGCCGACCAGCAGCCGCACGGGGCGGGCAGGAAAGTCAGCCTGCGCCCAGGCGGGGCGAGGCATCAACGGCAGCGCGGCAAGCGCGCCCAGGGCATGGCGGCGGGTGAACGGCATAAGGCTCTCCGGACAGGCGTGCACGGCAGGCGCGCGGCATCCGGCCGCGGCGAGCCATGCGATCAACGACAAGGGGGGAAGGAGGCACAGGCCGCCCGCCGAACGGCGGGGGTCTCAATGACGGTATCTTGTATGCAATATGACGCCGGGGCTATCTAGGGATATCCCGGTGGGCATCAATCAGGCCTTGGTCATCAGACGCTTCCAGCCTTCAAGACCCAGGCGGTTCATCGTCTCGATGTTCTTTTCGTAGATCTCGGCGGCATCCGGGAAGGATTCCACCGCGCGGTCGATGCTGTCTTCGCGCAGCAGGTGCAGGATCGGGTACGGCGAACGGTTGGTGTAGTTCTCGATGTCGTCCGGCTGCGTATCGGCAAACTGGAACTGCGGATGGAACGTCGCAACCTGCAATTCACCCACCAGGCGCATGCGCTTGAGCAGGCGGTCGGACAGTTCCTCGAAGTCGTTGAAATCCAGGAAATCGTCCAGCGCGTCGGGAATGATCAGCAGCGTCGTGTCGATCTTTTCCGGATCGGT
This sequence comes from Achromobacter deleyi, assembly GCF_902859705.1. GTDB lineage: Bacteria > Pseudomonadota > Gammaproteobacteria > Burkholderiales > Burkholderiaceae_B > Achromobacter > Achromobacter deleyi. The sequence goes on from NZ_CADIJO010000008.1 coordinate 162,709, forward strand.
CTCGGCCAACAGGGCCAGTTCGTCCTGCAGGTCGGTCAACACGCCTTCGGCGTCGGTCGCGTCGCTGACGGCAAAGCGGATCTGGTCCTTGACCTGAACCGCCTTGGCGAACGGACAGAGATTCAGGCCGATCACGGCCTGGGTCAGCCAGTGGCGGGTTTCTGCGACCACGTTGGCGTAGGCGTCGGAGGTGGAAATCATCTGGGCAATCCTGGAAAAAGAAAAGCGCGGGCCTGATGCAGCCCGCGCCCGATATTGCGTATGCGTCCGTCAGGCCGTCGGCATGGCCGCCATGGTCTGGGCGACCGCGGCGGTGAGCTTCTTGCCGTAGGGCACGTGCAGGAATTCGTTCGGGCCGTGGGCGTTGGACTTCGGGCCCAGTACGCCGCAGACCATGAACTGCGCCTTGGGGAAGCCCTTTTGCAGGATGCTCATCAGCGGAATCGTGCCGCCCTGGCCGATGTAGCCGCAGGGCGAGCCGTAGTACTGCTGCGAGGCGGCGTCCAGCGCGCTGGTCAGCCACGGCACGGATGCGGGCGCGTTCCAGCCGGTGGCGGCGCCTTCGTTGGCCTTGAAGATGACCTTGGCGTTGTAGGGCGCGTCGGCTTCGAGCAATTCCTTGATTTCCTGCGAGGCGGCCACGGCGTCCACCAGCGGCGGCAGGCGCAGCGACAGCTTGAAGGCCGTGCGCGGACGCAGCACGTTGCCGGCGCTGGACAGCGGCGGCAGGCCTTCGGCGCCGGTCACCGACAGCGTCGGACGCCAGGTGCGGTTCAGCAGGGCCTGTTCGGGTTCGGTGGTCATCGGCAGCACGAAACCGCCTTCGGCGCCGCAGCTCCAGGGGAAACGGCGCCACACTTCGTCGCCCAGGATGCGGGCGGTGGCGGAAACCTGTTCAATGCGTTCGGCCGGGATTTCGCAATGCAGGCTTTGCGGCAGCAGGCGGCCGGTGCCGCTGTCTTCCAGGCGGTCCAGCAGATGGCGCAGGATGCGGAACGACGACGGCACCACGCCGCTGGAATCGCCCGAGTGCACGCCTTCGTCCAGCACCTGCACTTCCAGCGTGCCCGACACCATGCCGCGCAGCGACGTGGTCATCCACAGTTGGTCGTAGTTGCCGGCGCCCGAGTCCAGGCACACCACCAGCGCCACGTTGCCCAGGCGGTCGCGCAGCGCGTCCACATAGGGCAGCAGGTCGTAGCTGCCGGATTCTTCACAGGTTTCGACAATGCCGACGCAGCGCGGGCGCGGAATGCCCTGCTTGTCCAGCGCCATGATGGCGGTCAGCGAGGCGTACACGGCGTAGCCGTCGTCGGCGCCGCCGCGGCCGTACAGCTTGCCGTCTTCGTATTTGGGGGTCCAGGGACCCAGGCCGGCGCGCCAGCCCGAGAATTCCGGCTGCTTGTCCAGGTGGCCGTACAGCAGCACCGTGTCGCCGTTGTCGCTGCGGGTGGCCGGCGCGTCAAAGAAGATGACGGGCGTGCGGCCCGGCAGGCGCACCACTTCCAGTTTCAGGCCCGAGACCTTCTGGGCTTCGACCCACTGGGCCGCATCACGCACCACGCGCTCGATGAACGCGTTCTTTTCCCAGTCGGCATCGAACGCCGGGCTTTTGGCCGGAATGGCGATGTAGTCGGTCAGCGCGGGGATGATCTCGTTGTCCCACTTGTCGTCCACAAAAGCCTGCAGAGCCTTCGGATCGAGGGTAGGAGGAAGGGCGTCTTCGGGGATACGTGCGTTCATGGCGCGGAATCCTGTGAGGGAATGTCAGGGGGGAATCCGGCTATTTTAGCGCGCCGCGTAGGCCTCGATCCGGCCCCACACCTGGCGCGCCAGCGGCTTGGCGTTGTCCACCGACTGGTACAGCCGGATCTCCATATGGATGTCGTTGCGCGCGCTGTCGGCGCGCACCAGGCTGCCTGCGCGCAGGTCGGCCTCGACCAGCGTGTGCGGCAGCCACGCCAGCCCGAAACCCTGGCGGGCCATGGCGTGCAGGGCGTCGGCCAGGTCCGATTCATACATCGTCTGCAACTGCGCGGTGACGCACAGGCCGCGCAGCCGGTCGCGCAGGATGCGGCCCAGCGACATGCTGTCGGCGTAGGCCAGGAACGGCACCGCCGGGTCGCTGGCCAGCTTGGGCACAGCGTGGCGCGGATGCTTGCTGCCTGCGGCCAGCGGCGCGCTCACCGCCACCAGCTTGTCAGCGCCCACCCGGCGGCAGCGGTAATTGGGGTTGTCGATCTGGGCGTACAGCGGTTCATGGGCGTGGCACAGCAGGAAATCGACTTCGCCCTCGGCCAGCATGTCCACGCCGTAGTTCAGGGTGGTGGTGATCACCTTCAGCTGGAAGGGCGGCATGCCCTGCTGCACGCTGGCCATCAGCCCCGGCAGCACCGAATGCGCCAGCGTCTTGCCCGAGGCAATCGAGATCTTGCGGCTGCGGGTCAGTTCCGGCTTTTGCAGGCTCAGCCGGGTTTCCCGCAGGATGTCCAGCACGTCGATGGCCGCCGCCAGCATGCTGCGGCCGGCCGGGTTCAGGGTGGACACCTGGTGGCCGCGTTCCACCAGCGGCACGCCGGCCCAATCCTCCAGCGCCTTGATGCGGCGCCCGAACGCCGGGTGCGTGATATTGCGGGCCTCGGCCGCCTGGTACAGGTTGCGCGATTTGGACAGCGCCACGAAGTCCTCCAGCCACTTGATGTCCATCTTGTCTCCGACGGCTTGTTATGGCGTTGTGCCGATCCGGCACAACGTCTGCACATTTTGCACAAGGCCGGCTTTGGTTACAACTAGTATTACGGCGTCATTCCGGAGATGCCGATGCCCGACGCCCCCATCCTGCTGAAATCCCTGCGCAGCCACTTTCTGGGCGGCCACGACGTCGTGGCCAGCGGGCTGCCGGTGCTGCAAAAGAAAGTGGTGGGCAACGCCTCGGCGCGCGCCATCGACATGAACGGCCGCTACAGCGCCGGCCAGCTCTACGTGCAGGAATACCGGCTGGCGCAGCCCCGTCACCCCTACCCCGTGCTGCTGTGGCACGGCGGCGGCATGACGGGCGCCCAATGGGAAAGCACGCCCGACGGCCGCCAGGGCTGGCTCTGGCGCCTGCTGCAATCGGGCTACGACGTGTTCGTGGCCGATGCGCCCGAACGCGGCCGCGCATCGTGGGCCATGTCGCCGCAGGTCTACGACACCGCCCCCATCTTCCGTTCCAAGGAAGAGGCCTGGCAGTTGTTTCGCATCGGCCCGGCCGACGGCTACGCGCCCGCCGGCCAGGCGCGGCGCGCCTATCCGGGGCAGCAGTTTCCCGAAGACGCCTTCGATACCTTCGCCAAGCAATTCGTGCCGCGCTGGCTGAACCATGACGCGATGGCGCTGGACGCCTATCGCCTGCTGCTGGACCTGGCCGGCCCCTGCATCGTCATCGGCCACAGCCAGGGCGGCGGCTACGCCACGCAACTGGCGCGCGAATGCCCCGGCCCGATCCGCGCGGTGGTGGCGGTGGAACCCACCGGCACGCCCGCCACGGTCGACGGCCCCCTGCCCCCGCAGTTGCTGGTCTGGGGCGACCACTTCGCCGCCAACGACACCTGGCAGCGCTACCGCGCCCAGACAGACGCCTATTGGCACGCCCTGCAACGCGCGGGCAAGCGGGCCGACGTGCTGGACCTGCCCGCCGCCGGCATCGCCGGCAATTCGCATTTCTGCATGCTGGACCGCAACAGCGACCGCATCGCCGAACTGATCGTCGACTGGCTCAACGGCCTCGACTAACCTTCGCCTGGAGACACTCATGACATTGACGAAAACCACCTTGGCCGTGGCGCTCTTGACCGGCGCCTCGCTGCTGTCCGGCGCGGCCTCGGCCCAGCAGGCCGACTACCCCAACAAGCCCGTACGCCTGATCGTGCCGTTCGCTCCCGGCGGCACCGCCGACATCATCGGCCGCGTGTTCGCCGCGCAGCTGGGCACCGAACTGGGCGCCACCGTGGTGGTCGAGAACAAGGCCGGCGCAGGCGGCTCGATCGGCACGCGTTTTGTGGCCGATGCCGCGCCCGATGGCTACATCCTGCTGCTGGCCTCGTCCAGCACCCACGGCACCAACCCCGCCGTCTACAAGAACCTGACGTACGACGCGGTAGAGGACTTCACCGCCATCACGCAGCTGGTCACCGTGCCGGGCGTGCTGAGCGTGACTAAGGACTTTCCGGCCGCCGACCTGAACGCGCTGATCGCGACGGCCAAGGCCAACCCGGACAAATACACCTACGCCTCGTCGGGCGCGGGCGGCCTGGGCAACCTGGCCATGGAACTGATGAAGTCGATGACGGGCGCCAAGCTCATGCACATCGCCTACCGCGGCGCGGGCCCGGCATTCACCGACGTGATCAGCGGCCAGGTCTCGATGATCTGGGAACCCGTGCCGGCCTCGCTGCCGTACATCAAGGGCGGCCAGATTCGCCCGATTGCCATTGCGGCCGACACGCGTTCGCCCGAACTGCCCGACACGCCGACCTTCAAGGAAGCCGGCCTGCCGCGCTATGAAGCCAATGCCTGGAATGGCCTGCTGGCCCCCAAGGGCCTGCCCGCCGACGTGACGCAGAAGCTGCACGACGCATCGGTCAAGGCGCTGAACAATCCCGAGGTGAAGGCCAAGATGGCCAGCCTGGGCGGCACGGTGGTGGCCGGCACGTCGGAAGCGTTCAAGAACGTGATCGCCAGCGACGTGAAGAAGTGGAAGAACGTGGCGGCCGACGCCAAGATCCAGCTGGATCAATAATCCTCTGGCGCCCCTGGACCGGATCTGGGGCGGCGCCTGACCGCGCGGTGGGCCGTCAGGCAGACGCCATGCGATGAACGCACCTCAAGGGTGGGACACGCCGGCCCCCCCTTGGGGTGTTTTCATGTATTGGCTGGCGCCGCATCGCCGGGAAAAGTCACCACCAGCGCCACGCCGCGGCCATTCAGCCCCGGCGCGAAGGCCACCGTGGCGCCATGACGCGCCGCAATCTGCGCCACCAGCGACAGGCCGATGCCGCTGCCGCCGTCCCCCGCGCCCGCCCCCACGCCGCGATAGAAGCGATCGAACACCCGCACCCGTTCCCGCGGCGCGATGCCCGGGCCATCGTCGGCCACGCGCAGCCAGGCTCCGCCATCTTGCGCGGGACCGCAGGCCACCGCGATCTGGCCATTTTCCGGGGTGTAGCGCAAGGCGTTGTCCAGCAGGTTGCGCACCAACATGCCCAGGCTGTCCATGCGCCCCCGCACCTCGCAGGCCTGTACATCCAGCTGAATGCGTTGGCGCTTGCGAGAGGCGGCCGATTCGCTGTCGCGCACCAGCAGCACCACCAGTTGGTCCAACGCCACGGCTTCCAGATCGGCGCCTTTTTCGCTGACCGCGTCCATCCGGGCCTGGTCCAGCAATTGCTCGGCCAGCCGCGCGGTGCGCTGTGCCACGGCGCGCAGCTTGACGCCGACTTCGGCCGCTGGCGTCCCCGCAATGCCCTGCAACAGCAGTTCGGTCTGGGCGCTGAGCGCGGCCAGAGGCGTACGCAGTTCATGCGCGGCGTCAGCCAGAAAGCGCCGTTCATGGTCCATGGCGGCTTGCAGACGCAACAACAAAGTATTGATGGATTGCACGTAGGGATGCAGCTCGCCGGGCAAGCCGTCCAGCGGCAAGGGCGCCAGGTCGAACGGCGCGCGTTGCTGGATCGCCTCGCCGGCCTGGTCCACCCGGGCAAAGGCCTGGCGCACCACGATCCAGATCGCCGCCGCCAATAGCAGGAACAACGCCGATACGATCAGCAGGCCTCGCTTGAAGGCGGCCACGGCCTCGGCCCGCAACACGCTGTCAGCGCGCGCCATTTGCACCTGTACCTGGCCGAAAGCATCGCTGAGCGTATACACGCGCAGGCCCTCTCCCTCTCCCTGGCCGTCACTGAAACCGTCCTCGAAGCCCGGATTCAGGGGCTGGGCCGGCGCCTCCGGGGATCGCAGCACCAGGCGGCGCTCTTGCAGGGACCAGATCTGAACCAGGCTGCGATCTCCCCGGTACAGGCTGGAGGGAGGCAGCTCGAAGCGTTCATCGGTCATTTCGGCCAAGAGATTGCGCCGCAGCGACAGGATGGTCTGGTTGGCGCTGTCCATCAAGGCCTGGTCGCGTATGCCGGTGCGCGCCTCGTTCATGGCGTGCTGCTGGCAAAAGAACACGGCCGCCCACGTCAGCAGCAGCGTCAGCAACAAGGTGATGGTCAGACGTCGACGCAGGGTCTTCATGGTGCGTCCGCCGTGGCGATGCGGTAGCCCAGGCCGTGCACGGTCGCCACCAGGTCGTCACCCAGTTTGCGCCGCAGTTGATGGATATACACCGCCACGGTATTGCTTTCGATGGTGCCGCTGCCGCCGTACACGGCGGATTCGAGCTGTTCGCGGCTGACGGTCTGGCCCGCCCGTTCCATCAGCGCCAGCAGGGTGCGGTATTCGCTGGCGCTCAGCACGACTTCGGCGCCCGCCTTGGTGACCACCCGCCGGGCCGGGTCCAGCAGCACATCGCGGCAACGCAGGGCCGACACCACCGAATTGCGGCTGCGCCGCACCACCGCACGCAACCGCGCCTGCAGTTCGTCGAGCTGGAACGGCTTGACGATGTAGTCGTCCGCGCCGGCATCCAGGCCCTGCACCCGCTCGGTCAGGCGGTCGCGGGCGGTGATGATGAGCACCGGCGTGGCGTCGTAGCGCGACCGCAGGTGCTTCAACACCGCCAGGCCGCTGCCCCCGGGCAAGCCCAGGTCCAGCAGCACCGCGCCGTAGCTGTGCTCGACCAGCGCCAGGCGCGCAGCCGGTACGTCGCGGACCCAGTCGACCCGCATACCCGACCCCGCCAGGCTGGCGCGCAAGGCGTCCCCCAGCATGGCGTCGTCTTCCACCAGCAAGACTTGCACGAACACTCCCTGACTATCCACGGTGCGGCATTGTGCCGCCCGGGATTTAAAGAATTTTTAAAAGCGCGCTTCGACAATGGGCGCCTTATCGCGTTGCGGCCGATGCCGCGCGCAAGGCCCACCAGAAAGGAAGATCCCCGCAATGAAGCTGGCAATGTTAGCAAGAGGCGCCGCCACCGCCGCCGTCCTGGCCTGCGCCGCGGGCCAGGCCCAGGCCGATCAACCCGGCACCAATTTCATCGGCTTGGGCGTGGGATACGTCCCGGTTTATGAAGGCTCGCGCGACTACCGCGCCCTCCCCGTGCCGCTGATCAACTACCATTCCGGCAACTTCTTCATCTCGCCGCGCGCCGGCCTGCCCGCCATGGGCCTGCAGACCGACCTGGCGCCCGATTGGAAGGCCGGCGTCTTCCTGGGCATGGCGTTGGGCCGCGATGCCAGCGATGCCGACCGCACCAAGGGGCTGGACGACATCGACTTCCACGCCACCTACGGCGGCTTCGTCGAATGGACGCCCGGCCCCTGGTCGCTCGGCGCGGCGTACCGCCAGGCGGCCCGCAGCGGCTACGGCGGCACGCTGGAACTGCGCGCCACCTATAACGCCTGGCAGGAAGGCGCCCACCGCGTCAACGTCGGCGCCAGCACGCAATGGGCCAGCCACGATGCCATGCAGACCTGGTTCGGCGTCACGTCCAGCCAGGCCGCACGCAGCCGCGAAGGCCTGTCGACCTATTCGCCGTCATCCGGCTTCAAGTCGGCGGCCGTGTTCGCCAACTGGTCGTATCGCATCAACCCCAGCTGGAGCACCATCACCACGGTCGGCGTGAACACGCTGCTGGGCGACGCGCGCGACAGCCCCCTGACCGAGCGCCGCGCCAATGTGTTCGGCAGCGTCGGCGTGGTCTACGCGTTCTGATCGATTGCGATCGCACCGGACCTCGCCATGGTGGATCTGACCCGAGCCGGCGCGCTGCGCCTGACCCTGCCGGATGCCCGCGTGCACGATGCGCTGGCCCCGGCGCTGGCGGCCTTCGCCGAACGGCATCCGGACGTGCGCGTGCTGTGGGGCCAGGGCGGTGCCGAGACTGACGCGGCACGCGAGCGCTGCGATCTTTCCATCGGCCTGGAACCCCCGGCGGACCCCGCCCGGGTGGCGCATCGCCTGGGCGCCCTGCGTGCCCGCCTGTATGCCGCGCCCGGCTACCTGGCGCAGCGGCCGCCGCCCGAACATCCCATCGACCTGGCGCTGCACGACTGCGTCGGCCTGCACGTCGGTCCGCAGCGCGGGCACGATAGCCGGCCGGCTCGCTGGCGGCTGTGGTCGGGATCGGAACGCGTGGTGGTCACGGTGCGTGAACGCTATGGCGTCGACACGCCCGCCATGGCAATGCAGCTGGCCGCGCGCGGCGTGGGCATCGCCGCGTTGCACGCCACCGGCACGGCGGCCCCGCTTGCCGCCGGGCTGGTGCCGGTGCTGCCGGGTTGGGAAATGGAACCGGTCACGCTGTACGCGCTGAGCGGCCCGCGGCGCCTGCCGGCGCGCGCCCGCGCGCTGGTCGACTGGCTGGCGCGGGCGCTGGCCTGAAACACTATTCAGGTCGGCGGCGGGTTCAGGCGCCCAGCAACACCGGTTCGCCGTCCCGGCCCAACGCGGGCGCATCGGCATCGATCACCCGGCCGGCCTGCAGCTTGAACACCGCCACCGCTTCGCGCAGGCGTTGCGCCTGGGTTTCCAGCGACGCCGCGGAGGCGGCCGCCTGCTCGACCAGCGCCGCGTTCTGCTGCGTCACGCTGTCCATCTGCGACACGGCCTGATTCACCTGCTGGATGCCCTGCGACTGCTCTTCGGACGCGCTGGAAATCTCGTTGATGATGTCCGTCACCCGGCGCACCGACGTCACGATTTCCTGCATGGTGGCGCCGGCGGCTTCCACCTGGTCCGAACCGATCGACACCTTCTGCACCGAGTCGTCGATCAAGCCCTTGATTTCCTTGGCGGCCTGGCCGCTGCGCTGAGCCAGCGCGCGCACTTCGCTGGCCACCACCGCAAAGCCCTTGCCTTGCTCACCGGCGCGGGCGGCTTCCACCGCCGCGTTCAGCGCCAGGATGTTGGTCTGGAAGGCAATGCCGTCGATCACGCCGACGATGTCGGCGATGCGGTTGGAACTGTCGGCAATGGCGCGCATGGTGCCCACCACGTCGCCCACCGCCTGGCCGCCGCGGGTGGCCACGTCGGAAGCGGCCACGGCCAGTTGCGATGCGCTGCGCGAGCTGTCGGCGTTGTTCTTCACCGTGGACGACAGCTCGTCCATGCTGGCGGCGGTTTCCTCCAGCGAGGCGGCCTGCTGCTCGGTGCGCGACGACAGGTCGATGTTGCCCGCCGCGATCTCGCGCGAGCCGGTATGGATTTCCTCGACGCCCAGCCGCACGGCGGCCACGGTGCGCGCCAGGCTGTCCTGCATGCGCTTGACGGCGGCGTAGAGCACGCCGATTTCATTGTTGCCGCGTTGCTCGATGCGGTTGGTCAGGTCGCCGCTGGCGATGCGGTCGAACAGGCGGCCGGCGTCGTGCAGCGGCCGGAACACCGAGCGCGCGAACACGGCGTACAGGCCGACAACCAGCACCGCCACCACGACCAGCAGGCCGATCAGGAACGCGATGGCGCCATTGATGCGCGTCGACGACTCGTTCGCCACGCGGCGTCCCACCTCGTCGGCAAAGTCGGAATACTTCTGGTTGGCCTGCGTGAAGGTGATGCCCAGCGGCGTCACCTTGTCCAGATTCAGCCGGCTGGCTTCCTGGGCATTGCCGGCGCGAATGGCCGCGATCATCGGCAAAATGGCATCGCGCTGGTACACGTCATAGGCGGCCAGGGCGGCCTCGAAGAGCGGCTTGCCCACCGGTGACGTCTCGGGCGTCTGGCGCGCGCTCTGCACCAGGTCGGCCGCGCGCTTGGTGTAGCCGTCCAGCCGCTGCATGCTGGCCAGGTTGTCGATGCGCTTGCCTTCCAGCAACGCACTCTGCGCCGCCAGCAGCACCAGGCGGGCGCGCAACAGTTCGGCGCCTGCGTCGTCCATGGCGTTGGATCGCACCAGGTTGGTGTCCAGCAGCACTTCGATGGAACTGCGGTTGGACGTCAACTGCTGATAGACGGCAATGCCGGTCAGCAGGAAAAGCGCGAAAAAAACGCCAAGCGCGGTCGTCAGGACCGCGCGGATACTCAGATTCTTGAACATGGGGGGGGCCTTTCCGGGTTTGCATGAGGCAGCCGCGACGGGCTGTCCCCCTGCTTTACGGCCCAATGCAATGAAAAGTTAAATATCTCATTGGGTTACATCGTGGTTTGCCCAGCAGGCGAAAAAAAACCTCACCAGAAACTGGTGAGGTTTTTGTCGGCGGGAAAAGCCCCCCCGGCCGCCCGGCCGCCCGAAGGCCGGGGAGCCCCCTTGGGGGGCAGCAAGCGCGCAACGCGCGTGCGGCGTGGGGGCCTTCTTTTATGCAGTCCAGACGCGGGCGTTGCGGAACATGCGCATCCAGGGGCTGTACGCGCCGCCGGTATCCGCATTGCCCCACTTTTCCGGCGCCCACGACATCATGACGTTGCGCGTCACGCGTTCCGGGTGCGGCATCATCACCGTGAAGCGGCCGTCGGCCGTGGTGACCGACGTGAGACCGGCCGGGCTGCCGTTCGGGTTGAACGGGTAGGCCTCGGTGGCATTGCCGTAGTTGTCGATGAAGCGCGCGGCGGCCAGCACGCGGCCGGCGTCGCCCTGCTGGGAGAAGTCGGCGTAGCCTTCACCGTGCGCCACGGCGACCGGAATACGCGCGCCTTCCATACCGGCAAAGAAGATCGACGGCGACTTGGCCAGTTCGACCAGCGACAGGCGGGCTTCGTACTTTTCGGACTGGTTGCGCGTGAAGCGCGGCCAGTGCTCGGCGCCCGGGATCATCGGGGCCAGCGCGGCCATCATCTGGCAGCCGTTGCACACGCCCAGCGCAAAGGTATCGGGGCGCGCGAAGTACGCGGCAAACTGGTCCGACAGCTTGCTGTTGAAGCGGATGGTGCGGGCCCAGCCTTCGCCGGCGCCCAGCACGTCGCCGTAGCTGAAGCCGCCCACGGCCACCAGGCCCTGCACCAGGCCCAGATCCACGCGGCCCGACAGCAGGTCGGTCATGTGGACGTCAACGGCCTCGAAACCGGCGGTGTCGAACGCCCAGCCCATTTCCACCTGGCTGTTGCAACCCTGCTCGCGCAGGATCGCCACGCGCGGACGCTTGCCGGTGTTGATGAACGGCGCGGCCACGTCTTCTTGCGGGTTGAAGGCGACAGCAGGCGTCATGCCCGGGTCTTTCGTGTCGTTCCAGACGTCCAGCTCGGCTTGCGCGCAAGCCGGGTTGTCGCGGCGCGACATGATGCGGTAGGACACTTCGCTCCAGGCGCGGGCGAGTTCGGCGCGCGGCTGGCCCCAGACCTTCTTGCCATCGCGGTAGAACTCGATTTCGTCGGCGCCGTTCAGGCCGCCGATGACGTGCGAGTGGGCCGACAGGCCCGCGCCACGCAGCACCTGCATGACGGCGTCGCGCTGGGCGGCCGGCACCTGGATGACGGCGCCGGCTTCTTCCGAGAACAGCGCCTTGAGCGTGAGTTCTTCGCGCTGCACGGCCACTTGTTCCGGACGGATCTTGTAGTCGCCCCAATCGGCCGATTGCGGGTCGAAGGTGAGCATGTCCAGGTTGACCGAGATGCCGGTGCGGCCGGCAAAGGCCATTTCGGCCAGCGTGGCGAACAGGCCGCCGTCGGAGCGGTCGTGGTAGGCCAGCAGCGTGCCGGCTTCGGCCAGCGTGCGGATGGTGACGAAGAAGGCGCGCAGGGCTTCGGGCGAATCGATGTCCGGCACGGTTTCGCCGACCTGGTTGTAGGCCTGGGCGAGGATCGAGCCGCCCATGCGGTGCAGGCCGCGGCCCAGGTCGATCAGGATCAGCACGCTGTCGCCCGCGTCGGTGCGCAGCTGCGGCGTGAGGCTGGCGCGCACGTCGCCCACCGGCGCAAAGGCCGTGACGATCAGCGACACCGGCGCCACCACCTGGCGCTGCTCGCCGTCCTGTTCCCAGGACGTTTTCATGGACAGGGAATCCTTGCCGACCGGAATCGACAGGCCGGCAGCCTGGCACAGTTCGCTGACGGCGGACACGGTGTCGTACAGCGCGGCGTCCTGGCCGTCGACGCCGCAGGCGGCCATCCAGTTGGCGGACAGCTTGATGTCTTCCAGGCGGGCCACGTCGGCGGCGGCCAGGTTGGTCAGGGCTTCGGCCACGGCCATGCGGCCCGAGGCGGGCGCGTTCAGCATGGCGATGGGGGTGCGTTCGCCCATGGCCATGGCTTCGCCGCGGAAGCCTTCGTAGTCGGCCAGGGTGACGGCGCAATCGGCCACCGGCACTTGCCACGGGCCGACCATCTGGTCGCGGCTGGACAGCCCACCCACGGTACGGTCGCCGATGGTGATCAGGAACGACTTGTTGGCCACGGTGGGGTGGCGCAGCACGCGCAAGGCAGCTTCGGTGAGGTCGATGCCGGCCAGGTCCAGCGGCTCGGACACGCCGGGCAGGCGGCGCACGTCGCGCGTCATGCGGGGCGGCTTGCCCAGGATGACGTCGATCGGCACGTCGACCGGGCGGACTTCGGCTTCGCCTTGCGGGCGGATGGCATCCAGGCCGGGCAGGCCTTCGCCGTCGACCACGCGCAGCTGGCGTTCTTCGGTGGCCACACCCACCACCGCATAGGGGCAGCGTTCGCGGCGGGCGATGGCGTCAAAGCGCTCGAGGTCGCTCGGCAGAATCGACAGGACGTAGCGTTCCTGGGATTCGTTGCTCCAGATTTCGGCGGGCGACAGGCCCGATTCTTCGAGGGGCACGCGCTTCAGGTCGAAGATGGCGCCGCGGCCGGCGTCGTTGACCAGTTCGGGGAACGCGTTGGACAGACCGCCCGCGCCCACGTCGTGGATCGCGATGATGGGGTTGTTTTCGGCCTGCTGCCAGCAGCGGTCGATGACTTCCTGGGCACGGCGTTCAAGTTCGGGGTTGCCGCGCTGGACCGAATCGAAGTCCAGTTCGGCCGAGTTGCTGCCCATGCTGATGCTGGATGCCGCGCCGCCGCCCATGCCGATGCGGAAACCCGGGCCGCCCAACTGGATCAGCAGCGCGCCGGGGGGAATGACGTCTTTGTGGGTCAGGCCGGCGTCGATGCTGCCCAGGCCGCCCGCGATCATGATGGGCTTGTGGTAGCCCCAGCGCGTGCCGCCAGCGCTTTGCTCGAACGAGCGGAAGTAGCCCAGCAGGTTGGGACGGCCGAATTCGTTGTTGAACGCCGCGCCGCCGATGGGGCCGTCGATCATGATGGACAGGGGCGAGGCAATGCGCTCGGGCAGGCCGTGGTGGTCGGCTTCCCAGGGCTGCAGGGCGTCGTCGAAACGCAGGTGCGACACGGTGAAGCCCGTGAGGCCCGCCTTGGGCTTGGAGCCGCGGCCGGTGGCGCCTTCGTCGCGGATTTCGCCGCCCGCGCCGGTCGAGGCGCCGGGGAACGGTGCGATCGCGGTGGGGTGGTTGTGCGTTTCGACCTTCATCAGGGTGTGCACGGTGGTGTCGCGGCGGATGTACCTGGCGCCGTCGACGCCCTCGCCCGTGACGCCGGGCACGCCGGCCTGGAAGCGCTGCGCCGGGCCGCCGGCCATGATGGCGGCGTTGTCGGAATAGGCCACCACGGTGCCTTCGGGCTGCGCCTTGTGGGTGGCGCGGATCATGCCGAACAGCGTGTTGGGCTGTTCCTGGCCGTCGATCACCCACTGGGCGTTGAAGATCTTGTGGCGGCAGTGTTCGCTGTTGGCCTGCGCGAACATCATCAGTTCGACGTCGGTGGGATCGCGGCCCAGGTCGGTGAACGACTTGGCCAGGTATTCGATTTCGTCGTCGGACAGGGCCAGGCCCAGGGTGACGTTGGCCTCTTCCAGCGCCTGGACGCCGTGCGCCAGCACGCCGACCTGGCGCATCGGCTTGCCGGCCAGCGCCTGGAACAGCGCCTGGCCATCGAAGCTGGCGTCGACCACGGTTTCGGTCATGCGGTCGTGCAGGCAGTCTGCCGCGCGGGCCAGCATGGCGTCATCGAACGACTTGGTGCCCAAGAGGCCGCGTTCGGGGGTGATGGTGTAGCGCACGCCGCGTTCGATGCGGTGCACGGCCGACAGGCCACAGTTGTGGGCGATGTCGGTGGCCTTGCTGGCCCACGGCGAAATGGTGCCCAGGCGCGGAATGACCAACAGGGCCAGGCTCTTGGCGGGGGCCTCGCCGGTGGCGGGGGTGCCGTAGTCGAGCAATTGGGCCAGGTGCTGCTGCTGTTCGGCCGTCAGGGCGGCGTCGGTGCTGACGAAGTGCTCGTAGCGGGCGGAAATGTCGGCCACGGGCAGGCCGGCTTCCTTCAATTGCGCCAGCAGGCGATCACGACGAAAGGAGGACAGGACAGAGGAACCAGGCAGATGCTGAACTAGGGACACGATGCGGGCGCCGTATAAGGAGGGGAGCAAAGAAAGGATTTTACCTGTTTAAGGGGTTTTCCCGGAGCCGGGATTACCGCAACCCCGATCCGGCCCCTCACAACGGCATTCCGTCCGATGTTACAAAAGAATTCCGCGACGCAACGGCGGCCCTGCTGCAAAGCAATATCGCGAACAAACCCCCGCCCCCAGCGCGGTTTTTCCCGCCAGCCGCCTGCGCGCCGCCGGCCCCGCTATTGCAACGCACCATGTTGCGGCCATACCGCAGCGCGGGAAAACACGAACACCCGCGCCCGCGCCCCGACGGTAGGATGCAGCGACCCTATAACTAGAAAGCGCCCTGCCGCGCTGGCCGTTGCCTCACATGTCACGCCCCGAAGCCCCCGCCGAGCCTGTTGAACCGATCATCCCCGCCGAAACAGATCCCGCCGTGAAAGTGCCGCTGGCCATCGAGGACTGGCTGGCCGTGATCCTGCTGGGGGCCCTGGCCACCATTACCTTCCTGAACGTGCTGGTGCGCTACTTCACCGACCAGTCGTTCGCCTGGACCGAGGAAATCTCGGTCTTCCTGTTGATCGTGCTGACCATGGTCGGCGGCAGCGTCGCCTTCGTGCGCAACCATCACATCCGCATCGAGATCCTGGCCGACAACGGCTCGCCCCGCCGCCAGCGCATCATGGCGCTGATTTCCAATGGCTGCGTGCTGGCGTTCTTCGTGCTCCTGACCGTGCTGTCGGTCAAGCTGGTGGCCGACGAATACATCTACGAAGAAACCTCGCCGGCCATCGGCGTGCCCACCTGGTGGTATTCGATCTGGCTGCCGGTCATGGCCGCGGCGATCTCGCTGCGCACGCTGGGCACCCTGCGCCGGCTGATCCGGCGCAAGGACGCAACGGGCCAAGGGGACCAGGCATGATCGCCGGCATCCTGTTCGCGGTCTTCATCGCGCTGATGCTGATCGGCGTGCCGGTCGGCGTGGCGCTGGGCATCGGCGGCACGGTCGCCATCGTGCTGTCCAACCTGGATACGCCCTGGTATGGCCTGTTGACCGTGCCGCAGAACTTCTACGCGGGCCTGGCCAAGTACCCGCTCCTGGCCATTCCGATGTTCGTGCTGGTCGGCTCCATCTTCGACCGCTCGGGCGTGGCCAGGCGGCTGGTGGATTTCGCCATCGCCATCGTCGGCCGCGGCCCGGGCATGCTGCCGCTGGTGTCGATTGCCGTGGCCATGTTCCTGGGCGGCATCTCGGGTTCCGGCCCGGCCTGCGCCGCCGCGGTGGGCGCGGTGATGATCGCCGCCATGTCGCGCGCCGGCTACCCCGGGCCGTTCTCGGCCGCCGTGGTGGCCGCGGGCGCCGCCACCGACATCCTGATCCCGCCGTCGGTCGCCTTCATCATCTATTCGGTGCTGGTGCCCGAAGCCTCGGTGCCGGCGCTGTTTGCCGCCGGCATGGTGCCCGGCATCCTGGCCGGCCTGGCGCTGATCGTGCCGGCCGTGTGGCTGTCCCGCAAGCACAAGATGGGCATGCTGGAAGCGCACCTGCCGCGCCCGCCGTTCTGGAAGAGCCTGCGCGAGGCCTCGTGGGGCCTGGCCGCGCCGGTGCTGATCCTGGGCGGCATGCGCATGGGCTGGTTCACGCCCACCGAAGCCGCGGTCGTGGCCGTGTTCTACGGCCTGTTCGTGGGCATGTGCATCCACCGCACCATCAAGCTGCGCGACCTGTACACCATCCTGCGCGAAGCCGCCGAGCTGTCCGCCGTGATCATGCTGGTCGTGACGCTGGCCGGCATCTTCGCCTGGGCCCTGTCCACGCTGAGCGTGATCGACCCCATCACCCATGCCATCGTCAATTCCGGGCTGGGCGAATGGGGCGTGCTGGCGCTGCTGATCCTGCTGCTGATGACCGTCGGCATGTTCCTGGACGGCATCTCGATCTTCCTGATCTTCGTGCCGCTGCTGATGCCGATCGCCAAAGCCTATGGCTGGGACCCGGTGTGGTTCGGCGTGATCCTGACGCTGAAGGTGGCGCTGGGCCAGTTCACCCCGCCCCTGGCCGTGAACCTGATGGTGTCGTGCCGCATTGCGCGCGTGCCGATGGAATCCACGGTGCGCTGGGTGGTGTGGTTGCTGGGCGCGATGTTCCTGGTGCTGGTGGCGGTGCTGGCGTTTCCGCAACTGGCGCTGTGGCTGCCGCACAAGCTGGGCTATTGAGGGCGCCTGGCCGGGTATGCGCCCGGGCAGGCATGGCATGCATGACAACAACAGACAAACCCGCAAAGAGAGGAGACGCAACATGAAATTCCGCAACCTGATCGGCGCCGCCCTGTGCGCCGCCGCCGTGGTCGGCGCGCCGGCTGCGCTGGCGCAGAACTACAAGGCCGAATACAAGCTCTCCATCGTCGTGGGCACCACCTTCCCGTGGGGCCAGGGCGCCGAGATCTGGTCCAACCTGGTGCGCGAGCGCACCCAGGGCCGCATCAACATCAAGGTCTACCCCGGCACCTCGCTGGTGCAGGGCGACCAGACCCGCGAATTCACCGCCATCCGCCAGGGCGTGATCGACATGGCCGTGGGCTCGACCATCAACTGGTCGCCGCAGGTCAAGCAGCTGAACCTGTTCTCGCTGCCCTTCCTGATGCCCGACTACGCCGCCATCGACGCGCTGGTGCAGGGAGACGTCGGCAAAGAGATGTTCAAGCTCATCGAAAAAGCCGGCGTGGTGCCGCTGGCGTGGGGCGAGAACGGCTACCGCCAGCTCAGCAATTCCAAGCGCGAGATCAAGCGCCCCGAAGACATGAAGGGCATGAAGCTGCGCGTGGTGGGTTCGCCGCTGTACATCGACACGTTCACCGCGCTGGGCGCCAATCCCACGCAGATGAGCTGGGCCGACGCCCAGCCGGCGCTGGCCAGCGGCGCCGTCGACGGTCAGGAAAACCCCCTGTCCATCTACACCGGTTCCAAGCTCTACACCGTGGGCCAGAAGTACCTGACGCTGTGGAACTACGTGGCCGATCCGCTGATCTTCGTGGTCAACCGCGAGGTCTGGAATTCGTGGTCGGAAAAAGACCGCGACATCGTGCGCCAGGCCGCGCTGGACGCCGGCAAGCAGCAGATCGTGATCGCGCGCAAGGGCGTCACGCCGGAAGATCCGTCGCTGCTCAAGGAAATCGAAGGCCACGGCGTGACCGTGACCTCGCTCAGCCAGGCCGACCACGACGCGTTCGCCAAGATCACCCAGCCCGTCTACGACAAGTGGAAAAAGCAGATCGGCGAAGACCTGGTCAACATGGCCGAGAAGTCCATCGCCGCCCGCAAGAAATAAGCAGCAAGCCCCAGGGGAACGGCGGCGCAAGCCGCCAACCGAGGCAGGGACGCCAGATCCCGCCCACCAAAAGACGGGCGCCGGCCACAAGCCGGCGCCCGTCGCCTTTTTGGCGTAAGCCCGATGCGGCTGTCTGATTGCCGCTGTCTGATTGGGGTAACGCGCGCGAAGCCGCCCTCATCCCATGCACGTCATTTCAGACCACGCTACTCGGGATAGCGCACTTCCAGGATGTCCAGTTCCTCGATGCCGCCCGGCGTGCGCAGCACCACCGTATCGCCTTCGCGGGCCTTGATCAGCGCGCGCGCCACCGGGGATATCCAGCTGATCTTGCCGGCCAGCGGCTCGGCTTCGTCCACGCCCACGATGGTGACCGTGTGGTCTTCACCGGCCTTGTCGGAATACAGCACCGTGGCGCCGAAGAAGACCTGGTCGCGGTTGGGCTGGATGGCCGGGTCGACGACCTCGGCGATGTCCAGCCGCTTGGTCAGAAAGCGCATGCGCCGGTCGATTTCGCGCAGGCGCTTCTTGCCATAGAGATAATCGCCGTTCTCGGACCGGTCGCCGTTGGACGCGGCCCAGGACACCACCTGCACCACCGACGGGCGCTCGACATTCATCAAGTGCGTCAATTCGGCACGCAGGCGTTCGTAGCCTTCGGGCGTCATGTAGTTCTTGGTGCCTGCCGGCAAGGCCTGGGCCTGCGGCAGGTCGTCGTCGTCCTCGTTGTCGGATTCTTTGACAAATGCTTTGTTCATGGCGGCAGCGCCTCGGGCGCACATTCAGATCAAGGGCGGCACGGTCGCACCGTGCCATGAGCCAGGCGGCATCGCACCGCCCGCATAGGGCCTGTCGCCCCTAGAACCAGTCGTGCCAGACCGGCTTGAGATCGGACGGCAAAGGCGGCAAGCGGCCCAGGTCCATCCGGCTTTCTTTCGGGCTGTGGAAATCCGACCCGCGCGAGGCCAGGAAACCATAGCGGCGCGCCACGTCGGCGTACTGCCGGGCTTCTTCCACCGTGTGGCTGCCCGTGGTGACTTCAATGCCCAAGCCGCCCAGCTGCAGGAATTCGTCGAACAGCGCGGCGAACTGCAAGGGCGTGTACTTGTAGCGGCCCGGATGCGCGATGACGGCAATGCCGCCCGCGCCGCGGATCCAGCCCACCGCTTCGGCCAGCGTGGCCCACTGCATGGGCACGTGGCCGGGGCGATCGTCGCCCAGGTGCTTGGTGAATACGGTCTGCACATCGGGGCAGTAGCCGGCTTCGACCAGGTAGCGCGCAAAGTGCGTGCGGCTGATCAGTTCCGGGTTGCCGGCAAACGGCAGCGCGCCTTCGTAGGCGCCGGGCATGCCCATTTCGGCCAAGCGGTCGCCAATGCGCTTGGCGCGTTCAGCGCGGCCCGAGCGGGTCTGGCGCAGGCCTTCGACCAGCGCCGAATTGGCGGGATCAAAGCGCAGCCCGACGATGTGCACGGTCAGGCCGGCCCAGGTGACGGAAATCTCGACCCCGGTGGCGAAACGCATGCCCAGTTCCTGTGCCATGGCCGCGGCTTCGGCCAGGCCGCCGACTTCGTCGTGGTCGGTCAAGGCCCAGACATCGACGCCGTTGGCATGCGCACGCTGCGCCACGTCGCGCGGCGCCAGCGCGCCGTCGGACACGGTGGAATGGCAATGCAGATCGATGTTCAGGACAGGGGTTTTCATAGGGCCTATTGTAGAGAAGGCCCGTGCCCCTGGATAGCGCGGGTGGCCGGCGGTGTCCCCATTAGCAGGAACCGGCGGCCGGCGCGTCACTTGAGCGCTTGGCCCGACGCCGCCGCCCTGCCCCCGCCTCACGCCAACAGGAAATCCGCTACCGGCGTCACCTGGCTGTCCGCCATCAGCGTCGGCGCGTGGCCCACGCCGGGCACTTCCAGCAACTGCGCGCGCGGATTGCGCTGGCGCATTTCTTCGGTCGTGGCGCGGGTCAGCAGGTCGGATTGCTCGCCGCGCACGATCAGGATCGGGCAATCGATCGCGTCATACGAGCGCCACAGCACCTGTTCGCCCGCGGCCAGTTCCTCGGGCGTCATCGCCATCGGCTGGGCCAGCGCCAGGTCATAGTGCTTGACCCACTTGCCGTCCTGCTCGGGATAGACGAAGCGCGCCAGGTGTTCCCATTGTTCGTCGGTATGCGGCCCGAAGGTCCCGGAATTGGCGCGCATGTTGGCCACGGCCTCGGCAAACGAGCCGAATGCGCCCGGTTCGCCCACATACTGGCCGATGCGGGCCAGCGCGCCGGTTTCCAGGCGCGGGCCGACGTCGTTGAGCACCAGTTTTTCCAAGCGCACCCCGGCTTGCGGCGGCAGCATGCCCACGTGCGGGCGCAGCGGCAGCATTGCCCGCGCGAACGCGGCGGCGCCGGCCAGGCCCAGGCCGATCAGGCCGCCCATCGACGTACCCACCCACGACAGGCGGGCGGGCCGCAGCCGGGCCACCAGCGTCACCATGTCGGACACGTACTGCGGCACGGTATAGAACGCCGGATTCACCAGCCAATCGGAACGGCCCCGGCCCACCACGTCGGGGCAGACCACGCGGTAGCGGCCGGCCAGCCGGCGCGCCAGGGTATCGAAGTCGCGGCCGCTGCGCGTCAGACCGTGCACGCAGACCACCACCTGGTCGTTGGCCGGATCGCCCCACTCCCAGTACGCCATGCGGTGCAGGCCCGCGGGGCTGGCGCAGGTGACGAATTCCAAACGGGGTTCCAGGCTTGCGTCCGACATCGTTGTGCTCCAAATGGCCGGCGACCGCCCAGATGGCGGCGCCGCGCATGGCCGGTATCTTATCGGATCGTCGCCAGCACCTGATCCGCCAGGTCCGCCACGCTGGCGCGCGAATCCAGCGTCAGGACCGGGCAATGCAGCGTGCTGATCCACTGCCGGTGCTGGCCGGGCGTGCGGGTGCCCTCGGTCGCCGTGTCGTAGCTGGCCGCCCAGGCCAGGAACTTGCGGCTTTTTTCCTGGATGGCCGCATCGCTGCCCAGCTGTGCGCCATAGCGCTCGGCCTCGCGTCGGCGCAAACGCGCCATGCGCTCATCCGGCGGCAGGCGCAGGAACACCGCCAGCGTGAATTCCGGAATCAGGCCCGTGCCCCAGTTGTAGACCGAGCCGCCACTCAGCACCCAGTCGTCGTGCCCCTGCAAGCGCTCGCGGATGCGGCGCCACCGCTCGGCCTTGGGGTATTTGTCGGTAAAGGGCGGATCGGTCGGCAGCCAGTAATAGTCGTCGGCTTCCAGGTGCGGGATGCCCAGCCGCTCGCCCAGGGCCGCCCCCAGCGTGGTGGTGCCGCTGCCGGAGGCGCCGAACAGGTGGATGCGCGTGGCCATGGGGCGATCTCCTTGAAACAGGACTGACATGAACGCGGCGGGCAAATCGAGCCTGCCGGCAAGCCTGCCAGTGTAGCGGCGCGCATGGCGATTTCTGTGTCATTGAAACGCCTGAATCCGGGGCAAGGCAGGCGTAAGCCAGGAGCAAACCAGGAGCCCCCCCCGGCGCCTTGCCGCCCTGGCCTAGAATGGCGCCGTTACCCTAATCCAGTCTTCAGGAACCCTCGCGCCATGCCCGGCGGATACATGCTCAATGGCGACTATGTCGCCCCGGCCCTGATCTTCATCGCCGTGCTGTTCGGCGTGCTGGTGCTGGGCCTTGTCGCAGGAAAACTGGCCCGCCCGGGCACCCGCCGGCAACTGCTGCTGGCCTGGCTGCTGGCGCTGATCCTGCTGCCGCCCTGGCTGCTGGCCCTGACGGCCGACGGCGACATCTTCGGCGTCGTGACCATCGCCCGCTACGCCCTGGCCATCCCCGCCGTGGCGGCGCTGTGGTGGTTGCGGCGCAGCATCCGCGCGTTCAAGGCGCGGCATCCCGCCCTGCCCCCGCTGCCGCGCAAACCCTGGTTGCTGGTGATCCTGGCGCTGGCGCTGTTCGGCCTGCTGGACTATCTGTCGCGCCACCGCTACGACGCCGCCATCGCCTTGAACGACACCATCGCCTCCATGGTTTTTATCGGTGCCGCCGCCTTGTTGCTGGCAGGATGCGTCTGGGCCTTGCGCAGCAGCATACGTTGGTTAAGATTGGCGGGTCCCGGTTCGGCGACCGCGAGTCCGCGGCGCTGACGGCCCGCTGAAATTAGATTGCCTATCGGCACGATTCAATCATTAAATTGGATTCCCGGCGCCGGTCCGGCGAGAGTTATGCGCTTCGAGCATTGCCACATCAGTCATTCCCGAATTGATTTGGAGTCACTATGCAACAAAGCAGTCCGTCATCTCAGCTAAGCACTCAACACACCGAAACCGCCCCGCCTGAGCCGCCCAAGGTATTGCAAGACCTGCTGGGGCGAGCGGACGTCCAGATCAACGGGACGCGTCCCTGGGACATCCAGGTTCATGACAAGCACATGTACGAACGGGTCTTCGCCAGCTGGTCGCTGGGCCTGGGCGAGTCGTACATGGACGGCGAATGGGACTGCGAACAGCTCGACGAGCTGTTCACCCGCCTCTTGCGCGCCGACATGGGGTCCGCCGCGCTCGGCCTGGCCCGCGTCAAGCTCATCGCCGAACACCTGCGCCACAAACTGTTCAACCTGCAATCCAAGAGCCGCGCCTTCGAAGTGGGCGAGCAGCACTACGACGCCGGCAACGACGTCTTCGAAGCCATGCTCGACAGCCGCATGATCTATTCCTGCGCCTTCTGGGAAAACGCCGAAACGCTGGAAGACGCGCAGGAAGCCAAACTGGACATGATCTGCCGCAAGCTGCAGCTCAAGCCCGGCGAAACGCTGCTGGACATCGGCTGCGGCTGGGGCGGCCTGGCCAAGTTCGCCGCCGAACGCTACGGCGTCAAGGTCACCGGCGTGACCGTGTCCAAGGAACAGCTGGCGCTGGCCCAGGAACGCGTGCAAGGCCTGCCGGTGGAACTGTTGCTGCAAGACTACCGCGACCTGCAAGGCAGCTTCGACAAGGTCGTGTCGGTGGGCATGTTCGAACACGTCGGGCCCAAGAACTACGACACCTACTTCACGAACGTGCAGCGGCTGATGGCGCCCGGCGGCATCTTCCTCTTGCACACCATCGGCATCGCCTCGACCAGCCAGAGCACCGACCCCTGGATCGACCGCTACGTCTTCCCCAACGGCAAGCTGCCGTCGGCGCGCGAGATCGCCACCGCCGTCGAAGGCCGTTTCATCGTCGAAGACTGGCACAACTTCGGCGCCGACTACGACCGCACGCTGATGGCCTGGTGGGACCGCTTCCAACGTGCATGGCCGCAACTGCAGGAACGCTACGGCACGCGCTTTTACCGCATGTGGCAGTACTACCTGATGTGTTGCGCGGGCTTTTTCCGGTCGCGCGAAGGGCAGTTGTGGCAGGTGATCCTGACGCATCCGCAACGCCAGGAAATGTACCGGTCGTTGCGTTGAGTCTGTCGCCCCGGCGGCGCTTGCGCGGGCCGAACCGCGCAAGCGTTCCGGTTACGCCGCCTGGCTATGCGGCGGCATCTTCCGCGATCATCTGCGCGGCCCGTTCGGCAATCATGATGGTCGGCGAATTGGTGTTGCCCGACGTGATGGTCGGCATGATCGACGCATCCGCCACGCGCAGGCCCTGCAAGCCATGCACCCGCAGCCGCGCATCCACCACGGCGCCATCGTCCGCCTTGCGGCCCATGGCGCAGGTGCCTACCGGGTGAAAGATCGTCGTGCCGATCTTGCCGGCGGCTTCGCGCAGTTCGGCCTCGGTCTGGTACGACGGGCCGGGCAGCCATTCCTCGGGTTGATAGCGTTGCAACGCGGGCGCCGCGCTGATCCGGCGCACCAGGCGAATGGCATCCGCCGCCACCTTCAGGTCCTGTTCCTCGCGCAGGTAGTTCGGCGTGATCACCGGCGGCTGCGCGCCGTCGGGCCCCTGCGCATGCACGCTCCCGCGCGACACCGGCCGCAGGTTGCAGACACTGGCCGTAAATGCATCGAAGCCGTGCAACGGTTCGCCGAAAGCGCCCAGCGACAAGGGCTGCACATGAAATTCCACGTTGGCGCGTGCCTGGCCCGGGTCCGACTTGGCAAACGCCCCCAACTGCGATGGCGCCATGCTCATCGGCCCGCTGCGGTTCAGCAGGTATTCCAGGCCGATGCCCGCCTTGCCCCACCAGGTCGATGCAATGCGGTTCAGCGTCTTCACGCCCCGCACCTTCAGGATGACGCGCAACTGCAAGTGGTCTTGCAGGTTCTCGCCCACGCCCGGCAAGGCGTGGCGCAGCGTGATGCCGCTTTCGCGCAGGCGCGCCGGTTCGCCAATGCCCGACAATTCCAGCAACTGCGGCGTATTCACCGCGCCGGCCGCCAGCACCACTTCCCGCGTGGCGCGCACGCTGATGGATTGGCCTTCACGCCGCAGTTTCACGCCCACGCAGCGCGTACCCTCGAACAGCAGTTGCTCGGCGTGCGCGCCCGTCATCACATGCAGATTAGGGCGCTGGCGCACCGGCCGCAAGAACGCCTTGGCCGTATTCCAGCGCCAGCCGCGGCGCTGGTTCACGTCGAAATAGCCCACACCGAAATTGTCGCCGCGGTTGAAATCCTGCACCCGCGGAATGCCTTCCTGCTGGGCCGCGTCGGCAAACGCATCCAGGATGTCCCAGCGCAGGCGCTGCGCCTCGACCCGCCATTCGCCGCCCGCGCCATGGCAATCGTCCGCGCCGCGGTAGTGGTCTTCGCTGCGCTTGAATACCGGCAGCACTTCGTCCCAACGCCATGACGGATCGCCCGCGATATCGGCCCACTCGTCGTAGTCCTGCCGCTGGCCGCGCATGTAGATCATGCCGTTGATCGACGAGCACCCGCCCAGCACCCGACCGCGCGGATAGATCAGCGACCGCCCGCCCAGGCCCGGCTCGGCGCCGGTGCGGTACATCCAGTCGGTGCGGGGGTTGCCGATGCAGTACAGGTAGCCGACCGGAATGTGGATCCAGTGGTAGTTGTCGCGGCCGCCGGCTTCCAGCAGCAGCACGCGCGTGGCCGGGTCCCGGCTCAGCCGGTTGGCCAGCACGCAGCCGGCCGACCCCGCCCCCACGATGATGTAGTCGTATGTCTCCATTGGCGCTTCTTCTTTTAGGTGTGTAGTGGCTGCGCCACTGTCGCGCAGCCCGCGGGGGCTGTCCAATGAATTGTTGAAAAGCGCTTTATAAGTCTCTTTAATAATGGGTATCGCCCCGCTTGGGCATCGCCGCCGGACTCGCCCCATGGACTTCAAGCACATCCGCACCTTCGCCGCCGTGGCGCGCGTGGGCAACCTGACCCGCGCGGCCGAACACCTGCACCTGACCCAACCCGCGCTGAGCCTGCAGCTCAAGAGCTTCCAGGAAGCGCTTGACCTGCCGCTGTTCACCCGCACCGCCCAGGGCCTGGCGCCCAATGCCGACGGCCGCGCGCTGCTGCCTTCGGCCCAGCGCGTGCTGGACGCGCTGGACGACTTCGAACGCGCCATCGGCGCGCTGCGCACGACGGTGCAGGGCGAACTGCGCCTGGGCACCATCCTGGACCCCGAATTCCTGCGCCTGGGCGCCACGCTGCAATACCTGGTCGAACACTATCCGAAGATCCGCCCCACCCTGCGCCACGGCATGTCCGGTTCCGTTGGGCGACAGGTGCGCACGGGTGAGCTGGACGTGGGCTTTTTCCTGGGGCCGCAAGAAGATACCCGCGGCCAACCGGCCCTGCACGCGCTGCCGCTGGCGGCGTTCTCGTATTACGTCGTGGCGCCCAAGGGCTGGGGCGCGCAGGTGGCCGGGCGCGGTTGGCGTGAAATCGCCGCCTTGCCGTGGATCTGGACGCCGCCCGACTCCGTGCACCATCGCCTGTTGGCCGGAAAATTTGGCGAACTGGACGTCACGCCCAATACGGTTGCCGAAGTCGACCAGGAAGCCTCGATGCTGGACCTGGTGCGTTCGGGCGTCGGCCTGACGCTGGCGCGGGACTCCATCGCGCTGCGCGAATCGCAAGCGCATGGCCTGGTGCTGGCGCCGGGCCTGGCGATCCAGGCGGAACTGGCCTTCATCACCCTGGCGTCGCGACGCGAAGACCCCTTGGTGGCGGCGGCGTTCGCGGCGGTGCAGGCGGCGTTTGCGTAGGTGTTTACGCAAGCGGTGGCGCAACCCGCATGCGCGCAAAGCGGTGGCACAACCTGCATGCTCGCAAGCGGTGGCGCCTTCGCACTGGCGCAGCCTGCCGCGGCCCCTCGGGTATGCTCGCAACAACGCTCGGGCAGCATCGCCCACCCCCACCCGGAGAACTCTCTATGCGCTGGCGGTCCCTCGCATCCCGCGTTGCCATGATCCTTGCCGTCACACTGGCCCACCCTGCCCCGACCCTGGCGGCCGCGCCTGCCAACCAGGCCGAATGGAGCAAAGCGGTGCAGCGGCGCTTGATCTCCCGCCTGGATTTCCCGCGCGAAGCCGAGCACATCAGCGGCAGCCTGGCGCTGTCGTTGAACATCACGGTACTGCGCAACGGCGCCATCTACGACGTCACCATCGCGCGCTCGTCAGGCTACGAAGCGGTCGACAAGGCCACCATCGCCATGGTCCGCCGCGCCGCGCCCCTGCCCGTGTTTTCCGCGGACATGACGGAAGAGAAAACCTCGCTCACCTTGCCGGTGCGCTTCCAGATGGAAGACGCCGATCCCACGCCCCCGGCCGCCGCGCCCAGGCGCTACGTCGACCTGGCCACCGGCTTTGGGGCAACCGTATCCGCCCCATTTCAGATCGGTGCGGCGCGTGAGTCGGGCCGCTACGACGCCCTGATCGAGATTTCCGCCCCCGAGAGTTTTCCGCCCGTGGCGCCCGGCGCCAAATTCCTGTGCCGGGCAGGATTCACGGCCACGGCGGCCGACGCCGCCAAAACCAAAGCCCCCCAAGGCGCGCAGGCCTATGACTCCCTGGTCGCCGCCGCGACAATCCAGCAGCGCAAGCTGCGCGGCACCATCGAACAACTCGACGTCTTCGACCAGCCCGGCCGGCGCGGTATCGACTACATCGTTGCGCCGGGGGTCGGTCCGGGCCATGAAGACGCCCGCCAGTACATCGCCGACTGGGTCCGCCCCGAAGGCCGCATCCGCCTGGCCTGCGCCACCACGCGCGATGCCATGCCCGATGCATTGGCGACGTTCCGGGCGATTCGGGATACGGTGATTGTGGATCGGCGTTGATGCGGGGATGGCTGATGCAGCGGGGTTAATGCATTGGGGTTGATGCATCTGGGGCCGATGCATTGGGGCAGAACATCGGACAGCAGATTCGAACCCCGCATCAACGGCCATGCCAGTAACGCCGCCCCACATCCCGCTGCGCCCACACATCCAACGCCCCCGCCCGGGATCGCGCCATCACCGCGCCATCCCGATCGCTGCGCCAGAACACCGCCCCCGCACGCGTCCAGCGCAGTTCCACCGCCCGAGCCGGATGCCTGAATCGATTCAGATACCCCGCCTGCGCAATCACATGCGCCGCGCCGGACGCCGCAACCAGTTCCCGGCTGGACGACGACGCCGAACCATGGTGCGGCGCCATGACGATATCCGCCGGGGCCAGGCCGCGCGCCGCTAGTTCCCTTTCCTGCGCCACGCCGATATCGCCCGTCAGCAACAGCGCGTGCTCGAAGCCCTCGACACGCAGCACGCAGCTATCGGCATTGCGATCCTCGACCCGCCCGCTGGTGCCGCCCGCCGGGTGCAGGAAGGTGAACGTGACGCCATCGACCTCCCAGCGCACATCACGCGCGCAGCCCAGTACCTCGCCCGGCTGCGGCGTCGGTAAGCCAGCACCATCCGGCCACAAGCGCGCATCGCGCCGCAGAAACGCCGCCAGGTCAAAGGACGCATAGCTGCGCGCCACCGGCACCGCCGCCAGCACCGACCGCGTGCCACCCACATGGTCCGTGTCTGCGTGCGACAGCACCAGCACATCCAGTTCACCTATGCCGCGCGCCTGCAGAAACGGCGCGATCACCCGTTCGCCCGCATCACTGCCGCTGAAACTGCGCGGCCCGGCATCGAACAGCAGCGCCTGACTGGCCGTCTGCACCAGAATCGCGCTGCCCTGCCCGATATCCATCGCGCTCATGCGCCAATACCCCGGCTCGGGCCGATCCGGCCGCCAGCACAACAGCGGCGCCATGCACAGCCACCCCAGCCGCCGCGCCGGCCAGCCCGGCGCCTGCAACGCCCAGACCATGCCCGCCACCGCCAACGCCAGCCAGGGCCACGGCGCCGCCGCCACCGAAAAACTGGCCCAGCGCGCGTTGCCCACCCACGCCACCACGACCATCATCAGGTCGAACCCGTACAGCCCCGCCTGGCCCGCCAGCGCCGCGGCAGCCGCCAACCCCGGCGTCACCGACAAGGCCGCACACAGCAGCGCCAGCGGCGTCACGAAAAACGTCACCACGGGAATCGCCACCGCATTGGCCAACGGCGAACCCAGCGACACCTGGTGGACCAGATACGCCAACAGCGGCGTCAAGCCCAGCGTCACCACCAGCTGCAAGCGCGTCGCCTGCCCCAGCGTCGTGGCCCAACGCTTGCGCCAGCCCGCGTCCGCATCGCGCGGCGCATCGGCAATGCGCAGCAGAATCGCCACCGCGCCGAACGACAGCCAGAACCCCACCGACATCGGCGCCCACGGGTCCAGCGCCACCACCGCGGCAGCCGCGCAGGCCAGGATGCGCCCGGCAGACATCCTCAGCCGCGACACCGCCGCGGCCAGCACCACCGACAACATGAAGAACGTGCGCCGCGCCGGCACGCCCCATCCCGCGATCAGGCAATAGAACAAGGCCACCACCGCCGCCGCAGCGCCGCCCGCGATGCGCGACGGAATGAATTCCGCCAAGCCCGTCCCGCGCCACCGCGCGCGCCGCCACCACGCGGCCAGCAGCAGCCCCGCGATGCCGGCAATGGACGTGACATGCATGCCGCTGATCGACACCAGATGCGTGATGCCGCTGCGGTTGAAAAGGCGCCAATCCTCGCGCGCCACGCCGGCCTGGTCGCCGATCGCCAACGCGATCAGCACCGGCGCGTAGCGGTGTTCGCCCAGCGCTAGTCGCAGGCCCTGCCGCACCTGATGGCGGGCGCGTTCAATGGCGATGCCCGGCGAGGCCCAAGGTTGATCGTCCAGCAAGCGGGGTTGCCCCCGCACGGTGCCCGTCGCCCGCAAGCCGCGCGCGAACATCCGCGCTTCGCTGTCGGGCGCGTCGGGGTTGAGCAAGCCGCTGGGCCGGCGCAGCACCAGCGCCATGCGCCATACCTGGCCGGGCATCAGCAAGGGTTGGTTCGCCTGCCCACCGGGCGGCGACAGCCACGACACCAGGATGCGGGACGGCATGCCGGCACGCGCGGGCGCCACCTGCTCGCCCACAAAGCGCTGCCCGCGCGCATCGCCATCGGGCAGTTCCGCCACCCGCAGCACCAGCCGCGCGACCTCGTTCTGGTGTTCGTCGGCCAGTGCGTCGTCCAGCCGCAGTTGCGCTTGCGCGGCGGCGTTGAGGGCGCCCAGGCACAGGCCGACAGACGCGGCCGAGCAAAGCCCGATGGCGCGCCCCGGCCAACGCCGCCAGGCCACCAGCGCCACGATGCAAGCCCCCGCCGCCGCCGCATACGCCGCCACGCCAGGCAGCGCAGGCAGCAGCTGCACCCCTCCCGCCCCGGCCACGAAAGCCAGGCAAAACAGCCGACCGTTGATGTCCGTCTCCTGAAACGAACCAGCGTAGGTCGCCAGCGCGGCCCTGAATGCCGCCAGTGCACGACTTTGGCCATGAGGATCGCCCGCAAGAATCTGGCCGCCCCGGTTCCCTGGCCCCTGTGACGGCAATCCGAGTGCGCCACCCTTGACAATCCCCCCGCCCCCTCCGAACATACCCCCATCCACCCGGGGAGCTTCGGCAAGAAGCTGAGAATCCGATAGCGGGGCCGGCGTCCAAACGCCAACCCCAGCGGCGCGTAGACCCGTTGAACCTGATCCAGACAATACTGGCGTAGGGATGGTGCGGCCCCGCAAGCGCGCCCGAAGCCCGGCGCGACGCATCCCCGCCCTTCCTGCCCAGTCCTTCTCTTACGCAAGGACCCGCCGGCATGACGCAATCGACCCCTTCCCTATTGGCCCAGGCCTCGCAAGACCTCTACGCCGCCGTGCGACGCGACGCGCCGCTGGTGCAGTGCCTGACCAACTTCGTGTCCATGAACACGGCGGCCAACACGCTCTTGGCCATCGGCGCTTCGCCCGCGATGGTGCATGCGGTGGAAGAAGCCCCGGAATTCGCCCGCATCAGCGGCGCGGTCGTGATCAATATCGGCACCCTGTCGGCCCCCTGGCTGGAAAGCATGCTCAAGACCGCGGCGGCGGCCTCGGATGCCGGCACGCCCTGGGTGCTGGACCCGGTGGCCCACCATGCCACGGCGTTTCGCCGCGACGCGGTGCAGCGGCTGCTGGCCCTGCGCCCGGCGGTGATCCGCGGCAATGCGTCGGAAATCATCGCGCTGGCCGGCGGCCAAAGCGCCAGCAAGGGCGTGGACGCGCGCGACCCGGTGCAGCTGGCCGAGCAAGCGGCGCGCGACCTGGCGCGGGCGCAACAGACCGTGGTGGCGGTGACGGGAGAAGTGGATTTCGTGACGGATGGCACGCGGGAAGTGCGCGTCACCGGAGGCTCGCCGTTGATGCCGCAGGTCACCGCCACGGGGTGCGCGCTGACGGCGGTAGTCGGCGCGTTCGTGGCGGTATCGAAAAAAGACGCCTATACGGCGGCCGTGGCGGCGCTGTCCTGCTTCGGCATCGCCGGCCGCCGTGCCGGAGCGCTGGCTGACGGCCCGGGGTCGTTCGCGTGGCGGTTCCTGGATGCGCTGGCAGCCCTGGAAACGGACAGCCTGACGCGGGAATCGCCGCTGCGCTAAGGCGCCAACGGCAGCCTGCCCACGCCATTGCCCAGCCCGCCGCAGACGGCACCCAGACGACACAAACGCCCGCATGACCGACAGGCGATCATGCAGGCGCTGTAGCCCTTCCTACATCCGGTACTGCAAGCTCAGCATCGCATTGCGCGGTGCGCCGGGCATGTTCAGGTTTGGGCTGCTGCCATGCGCCGACACGATATAGCCGGCGTCAAACAGGTTGTACATATTCAGCTGCACCGAATACGGCCCCTGGCGCCACCATGCCGCCGCGTCCGCGGTGACGTAGCCCGGCAGCTTGACCGTATTGCCCGGATTGGCGAAACGCCCACCCACCAGGTTCAAGCCGGCGCCCACGCCAAAGCCATCGCCCAGGTCCTTGGTGACCCAGACGTTGCCGGCATGGCGCGGCGTCAGCGTAGCGCGCTTGCCTTCGACATCCTTGCCGGCGTCACGGGCCACCGACTGCGTCACGCGGGCATCCAGGTAGGCGTAGCCCAGCATCGCGCGCCAGCCGTTGGACAAGTCGCCCGACAGCGTCCATTCGGCGCCATCGGTGCGCTGCGTGCCCACCGGCACCAGCGTGTTGGTCACGGGATTGGTGACCTTGATGTCGGTACGCTCCAGGCGGAACACGGACACGGTGGTCGACAGCTTGCCATCCAGGAAGTCGTACTTGGCGCCGACTTCATAGTTGGTGGTCTTTTCCGGCGCCAGGTCGACGTTGTTGGCGGCCAGCGCAAAGGCTTCGCCCGACGGCTGGTACGAACGGCTCCACGACACGTAGTAGGACTGCACCGTGTCCGGCTGGAACACCAGGCCCAGGCGCGGGCTCAGGTTCGAGTCGGTGCGCGACAGGTTCTGGCCCGTGCGGCGGTCTTCGGTCTTCTGCTCGAAGCGGTCGTGGCGCACGCCGCCCAGCACCTTCCAGTATTCACCCAGCGACACCATGTCCTGCACGTACAGGCCCAGCGTGTTGAAACGGCCCAGGCTGTCGGACCCCGGCGCGCCCTTCACCTGGCGCTGCAAGGTGGGCAATTGCGGGTCGAACAGGTTCACCGTGGCGACGTTGGCGGCCGAATAGTTCACCAGGTCCTTGTTCTGCTGGCCCACTTCGACGCCGTACAGAATGTCGTGGCGCACCGAGCCCCACTGCACGCGCTGCATCAGCTCGGTCTGGTTGGTCCAGCCGTGTTCGTCGCGCAGCACGTTGCCGTGGGTCAGCGACACCGTCTGCGCCGCCTCGTTGACCGTGCCCGGCAGCGTGTTGTTGCGGTTCAGCGTGTAGTGGTAGTAGCGGGTGGCGTTGCGCAACGACCAGTTGTCGTTGAAGCGGTGCGTCAGCGTGCCGGCGTACGACTGCACCCGGGTCTGGGTGTAGTCGGTATCGCGGGCGTTCTCGGCGCCGTAGTAGGTGGACGGGTCCACGTCCACCGGGCGGCCGTGATAGGCCGGAATGCCGAAGTCGGTCAGGCGGCGGTCTTCCAGGAATTCGGTCTGGATCAGGTAGGTGGTGCTTTCGCCCAACTTGAACTGGGCCGACGGCGCGATGGCCTTGCGGTCGATGAACTGCTTGTCGCGATAGCTGTCGCCCTTTTCCACGGCGCCGGTCAGGCGCCACGACATGCTGCCGCTTTCGTTGGAACGGCCCAGGTCCACGTCCAGCCGGCGGTCGTTCCACGAGCCATAGCTCAGGCCCACCTGCGAGATGTCTTCGCCCGGCTTCTTGGTGACGCGGTTGATCAGGCCGCCCGACGAGCCGCGGCCGTACAGCACCGCCGCGGGGCCCTTGATCACGTCGATGCGCTCGACGTTGGACAGGTCACGGTAGTACAGCGCGTCGTCGCGAAAACCGTCGACGAACTGGTCGGCGATGGCGGTGAAACCGCGAATCGACACTTGGTCGCGCTGGCCGTCGCCGGTGGAAAAGCTGACGCCCGGCACGTTCTTCAGGGCGTCCTGCACCGACATCGCATGCTGGTCGCGCAGCACCTGCGCCGGCACCACGTTCACCGTCTGCGGAATGTCGCGCAGCGGCGCGTCGATCTTGGTGGCGCTGGTGGATGCCGGCGGGTTGTAGCTCTGTTCGGGGTCCGCCTGCCCCGTGACGCTGATGGCGGGCAAGGTGGCGGTGGGTGCGGCGCTTTGGCCGTGGGCGGGGGCCGAGGCGGCCAGGGGCGCCAGGGCAAGCAAGGCGGCAGAGAGGGAGCGAGGGGCGTGCATGGCCAGCGAGGTCTTTCTGAAGTCGTTTGAAATCGAAGGATTCGCCATTCTCTTGACAATGAGAATCGGTCGCAATCGTTTTATCGTTTCGTTGCCGGCAGGCCACGATAAATAAGACGCCCGTCTAATTCAGATGCTTTTCAGCTTGTGCATGGCACGCGGGCGCGACGCTGTCGGCGGGCTGAATGTCATGCCCGGGTCACACCCTGTCCCCAGAATTTTGCTTCTCCCGACACAAAAGGAACGACGGTGAAGCACCCCATCCGAAGGATCTTTGCACTGACCGCCAGCGCCACGCTGCTGGCCGGCCTGGCCGCCTGTGGCGGCAGTGACGACGATGACGACGACGCCACCCCGCCCGCGGTCTCCGTGCCCCAGGGCGCAACGCTGGACGTGGCCATCCTGGGCACCACCGACCTGCACGCCAACGTGCTGGGCTACGACTACTACAAGCTGGCCGAAGACAAGAGCTACGGCGTGGACCGCACCGCGACGCTGATCGCCAACGCCCGCAAGCAGAATCCGAACACGTTGCTGTTCGACAACGGCGACACCATCCAGGGCACCGCCCTGTCCGACTACCAGGCGCTGGTCGCGCCCGTGCAGTGCTCGGGCATGCTGGCCATCTACAAGCAGATGAAGCTCCTGGCCTACGACGCGGCCACGATGGGCAACCACGAATTCAACTACGGCCTGCCCTTCCTGTCGCAGGTCACCAACGTCGACTTCGGCCTGGCAGGCATCACCAAGGGCACCGCCCAGACCAACCCGGGCGGCGCCAAGGAATGCGCCGCGCCGGGCTTCCCGTTCGTGTCGGCCAACGTCGTGTCGGCCGCCACGCAGCAACCGATCTTCAAGCCCTGGACGCTGCTGACCAAGACCTTCAAGGCCACCGACCCCGCCGGCAAGAGCATCGACGTGTCGCTCAAGGTGGGCGTGATCGGCTTTGCGCCGCCGCCCATCATGCAATGGGACAAGGCCAACCTCGAAGGCCACGTCACCGTCGCCGGCTGGAAGGAAACGGCCGCGCGCTACGTGCCGGAAATGCGGGCCGCTGGAGCCGACCTGATCGTGGCGCTGGCGCACGGCGGCATCGACATGACCACGCCCTACAGCCCGTCGATGGAAAACGGCGCCGGCTACCTGAGCCAGGTCGCGGGCATCGACGCCCTGATCACGGGCCACCAGCATCTGCTGTTTCCCGACACCAATCCCAAGTCGCAATTCGCGGGGCAGCCGGGCATCGACCTGGAAAAAGGCCTGATCAACGGCGTGCCGGCGGTGCAGGCCGGCCAATGGGGCAACAACCTGGGCCAGATCAAGCTGAAGCTGGCCTATGACAAGGGCTGGAAGGTGCAGAAGGACGCCACCCAGGTGCAGCGCATTTCCACGCGCCTGACCGCGCAAAGCGGCAACACCCCGGCCACCTACGTCGAGTCCGACAGCGCCACGCAGCAACTGGTGCAGGCGGAACACGCGGCCACCATCGCCTACGTCAAGACGCCCATCGGCCAGAGCCAGTTCGACATGGCCACCTACTACGCGCTGACAGGCGACGTGTCGGCGCTGCAAGTCGTGAACATGGCGCAGATCGACTACCTGAAGGACTACATCGCCCGCAACAACCCCGCCTATGGCGCCCTGCCGATCCTGTCGGCGGCCGCGCCGTTCAAGGGTGGACGCAACGGGCCGGGTGACTTCACCTTCGTGCAGCAAGGCAACATCGCCATCAACAACGCCGCCGACCTGTACCTGTATCCCAACACCTTGCAGGTGGTGCGGGTCAGCGGCGACATCGTGCGCCAGTGGCTGGAGAAGACCGCCGAACAGTTCAAGCGAATCGACCCCGCCCAGGTCGCGCCGCAGGATCTGGTCGACACCAGTTTCCCGACCTTCAATTTCGACGTGCTGTACGCCGAAGGCAACGCGCTGCGCTACCAGATCGATGTGACGCAACCCAAAGGTTCGCGCATCACGGGGTTGACGTATCAGGGCGCGCCGCTGGACCTGGCGGCGCAGTTCCTTGTCGTCACCAACAACTACCGCGCCAGCGGTGGCGGCGACTTCCCGGGCCTGGCAGGCGGCAAGGGCGACATCGTGCTGCAAGCGCCGGACGCCAGCCGTGACGTGCTGATCAGCTACATCAAGAAGCATCCCGTGCTGGACCTGGCCACCTACGGCCTGGCCCGCAGCTGGGGCTTCAAGCCGCTGGCCGCGCTGGCCGGCCCCGTGGTGTTCTCGTCGGTGCCCGGCACGCTGGGGCTGGCCAACGCGCACGGCGTCAGCAACGTGTCGGTCTACGACGCCACGCCTGACCCGGTGACGCAGCTCTCGCGCTACGCGGTGGACCTGACCCACTAAGCCGCGGCGTCATGGCGGCGGCGCATGCACAGGCCGCCGCCATGACGACCGTTCAGCGGTAATACACGCAGATGCGCTTGCCGCCGATCTCGTGCACGTCGATCGGCAGTTCATACAAGGCGCCCAGCACCTCGGACCGGATCAGTTCGGCTGGCGGTCCGTAGTGCGCCACCCTGCCCGCCTTCATCGCCACGATGCGGTCCGCGTAGGCCGAGGCGAAATTGATGTCGTGCAGCACCAGCACCACGGTCTTGCCCAGCTCGTCGGCCGCGCGCCGCAGCGTGCCCATCATGGCGACGGCGTGCTTCATGTCCAGGCTGTTCAGCGGTTCGTCCAGCAGCACGTAGCGGGTGTCCTGGCACAGCACCATCGCCACGAAGGCGCGCTGGCGCTGGCCGCCCGACAGCTGGTCCAGATAGCGATCCGCCAGCGGACCCAGATCAAGGTAGTCGATGGCGCGGTCGATGTGCGCCTTGTCGTCCAGCGTCAGGCGCCCGCCCGTGTGCGGATAGCGCCCGAACGCCACCAGGTCACGCACCGTCAGCCGCAGCGGCAAGTGGTTGTCCTGCCGCAGGATGGACAGGCGCCGCGCCAGTTCGCGGCTGTCGGTGCGGGTGACGTCCAGGCCATCGACCTGGATCTGCCCGGCAGACATCGGCAACAAGCGGCTGATCATCGACAGCAAGGTCGATTTGCCCGCGCCGTTCGGGCCGATGATGGCGGTCACGCCGCCGGCCGGCAGCGCCAGCGTCACCTGGTCCACCACCACGGTGTCGTCGTATTGCTTGCTGACTTGCTGGATATCGATCATTGGCGTCCCCTGCGCAAGATCAGGGCCAGGAACATCACTCCGCCCACGAATTCAATCACCACGCTGACGGTCGTGCTCAGGCCCAGCACCCGTTCCAGCAACGTCTGGCCGCCCACCAGGAAGATCACGCTCAGCAGCACCGCGGCCGGCACGGTGTAGCGATGCTTGTCCGACCCCATGGCCTGATAGGCCAGGTTGCTGACCAGCAGGCCGAAGAATGTCACCGGCCCCACCAATGCCGTCGATACCGACACCAGCACGGCAATCGCGGCCAGCGTCAACAGCAGCGTGCGGCGGTAGTCCACGCCCAGGTTCAGCGCAATCTCTCGGCCCAGCGCCAGCACGTCGTAGCGGCGCCGCATGCGCCAGACCAGCAGCGTCGCCGCCGCCACGGCCGCCAGGGCGAACGGCAACAGGCCCGTGCGCACCGAATTGAAATTGGCGAACATGCGGTCTTGCAGCACCAGGAATTCATTGGGGTCGATCAGGCGCACCACGAAGCTGGACAGGCTGCGAAACAGCAGGCCGAACACGATGCCCACCAGCATCATCAGGTGCAGGCTGCGCACCGCGTCGGTGAACAGCCAGCGAAACAGCAGGCAGGCGAACGCGGTCATGGCGCACACTTCCAGCGCGAAGGCCGCCACGGGATGATTCACCGCGCCGGCCATCTGGCCAAAGCCGAACACCACCACCGCCTGGATCAGCAGGTACAGCGAATCGAAGCCCATGATGGCAGGCGTCAGGATGCGGTTGTGCGTGATGGTCTGGAACAGCACCGACGACACCGCCACCGCGTAGGCCACCAGCAGCATCGCCGCCAGCTTGCCGCCGCGAAACGGAATCACGAACGACCACTGGCCGTTGGCGCCCAGCGTCATGAAGCCGGCCACGCACAGCAAGGCCGCCACGGC
The DNA here is from genome assembly GCF_902859705.1 of Achromobacter deleyi. GTDB lineage: Bacteria > Pseudomonadota > Gammaproteobacteria > Burkholderiales > Burkholderiaceae_B > Achromobacter > Achromobacter deleyi. The sequence goes on from NZ_CADIJO010000008.1 coordinate 199,801, forward strand.
CAGCAGAGCCAGGCGCCACGCCTGGGGCGAACGCGGGGTCACGGCACGCAAAGCGGTCCGAAGCACAGTGTCAGCCACGACGCCCCCTGCGGCTGCGCAACAGGCACAGGAACAGAATGCTGCCCACCACGCCCACCACCGTGCCCAACGGAATTTCATACGGGTGGATCACCAGCCGGCCGATGATGTCGCAGGCCAGCACGAACACGCCGCCCAGCACCGCCACCCACGGAATCGACCGCCGCATGTTGTCGCCCAGCAGCAGGCTCACCGCGTTGGGCACAATCAGGCCCAGGAAGGGAATGCCGCCCGCCGTCACCACCACCACGGCAGAAATCGCCGACACGATGAGCAAGCCCATCAGCGTCAGGCGCGCGTGGTTCAGGCCCAGGTTGGCGGCAAACTCGCGGCCCATGCCGGCCACCGTGTAGCGGTCGGCGGCCAGGTAGGCCGCCGCGGCCAGGCCGAAGCCGATCCACAGCAATTCATAGCGGCCGCGCAGCACGCCGGAAAAATCGCCGGTGGTCCAGGCATGCAGCGATTGCAGCAGGTCATAGCGGTAGGCCACGAAGGTGGTCACCGCATGGATCACGCCGCCCAGGATCAGGCCGATCAGCGGCACGATGAACGGCGTGCGCAGCGGCACGCGCCGCAGCAGCGCCAGGAACAGCAGCGTGCCGGCCAGCGCGAATCCGGTGGCCGTCAGCATCTTGCCGATGACCGGCGTGTCCGGCGCCAGCAGGGTCACCACCAGGATGCCCAGCGTGGCCGACTCGACGGTGCCGGCCGTGGTCGGCTCCACATAGCGGTTGCGCACCAGCATCTGCATGATCAACCCGGCCACCGCCAGCGACATGCCGGCCAGCAGCAGGGCCAGCGTGCGCGGCACGCGGCTGACCAGCAGCAGGCGCCAGGCGCGCTCGGCGTCCGGCCCGCCGGTCAGCGCGGCGAACGAAAACGAACCGGCGCCCAGGCTGATGCTGGCCGCACACAGCCCCAGCAGCAACAGCAGCAACGCCGCCAGCCCCGCCCAGCCCTTGATGGCCCCGCCAGCCTTCACCTGCCCGACCCCGTGTTGCGCACCATGCGTTTACTTCGCCGCCGACAGCGCGCGGGCGATATCGTCCACGTTCTGTTGCATCGCCGTCAGGCCCGCGCTGCCCAGCAGGTACCAGTTGTAGCCATTCAGGTAGACCACGCGCTGCTGCTTCCAGGCCTTGGTCGGGCGGATCAGGTCGTTGTCCAGCATGCGCTGGGCCGACGTGCCTTCGCGCCCGATGGCCGCGTCGCGGTCGATCACGAACAGCCAGTCCGGATCGGTCTGGGCGATGAACTCGAACGAGATCGCCTGGCCGTGGTTCGACACGCTCAGGTCCTTGGCGGCGGGCGTAATGCCGAAGGCATCGTGGATCACGCCAAAGCGCGAGCCCGGGCCGTAGGCGCTCATCTTGCCGCCCGTGGTCAGCACGATCAGGCCCGTGCCGGCGTTGGCGGCCTTGCCGTGCAGCGCCGAGATCGAGGCGCGCAGCGCGTCCAGCTTTTCCTTGGCCAGCGCCTGCTTGCCGTAGATCGCGGCCAGCGTCTCGGTATTGCGCACCACGCTGCCCACCAGGTCCTTGGCGTCGGCCGTCAGGTCGACCGTGGGCGCCAGCTTGGCCAGTTCGTCGTACTTGGGCGCCGAGCGCCCGGCCACGAAGATGACCTGCGGCGCGGCCGCGTGGATCACTTCGTAGTTCGGCTCGAACATGCTGCCGACCTTCAGGTAGCGCTTGTCGGCGTACTGGCTCAATTGCGGCGGCAGCTTGGCGGCCGTGGGCACGCCCGTCACGTCCACGCCCAGCGCGTGCAAGGTGTCCAGCACCGCCAGGTCCAGCACCACCGTCTTGGCGGGATTCTGCGGCACGGCGGTTTCACCGCGCGCGTGCTTGACCGGCACGGTCTGGGCCGCGCATACCGCGCTGGCTGCGCCCAGCGCCAGGGCGGCGCCAAAGCGCGCCAGCCAACGGCCGGCTTGTCCTGCTTGTGCTTGCTTGATCATCGTCATTGCCTCTGAATGTTGCGCGCGCACGGCCTGGCGGCGGTGCGCGCTGATGTTGCCCCTCCCCGAGGGCTTAGAACTTCACGCCCACGCCCAGCCAGTAGCGGCGGCCGTCTTCCACGTAGCCGTAGTCGTCATAGCCGACCTGCTTGTCGAACAGGTTGTAGATGCCGGCGTACACCGACACCTTCTTGTTGACCGCGTACGATCCGCCCAGGTCCATGAAGGTGTAGGACGGCGCTACCAGCGACGACGACGACGGGCCGGTGATCGGCTGGCTTTCCTTGCCGCGGTAGTTGACGCGGGCCCAGGCTTCCAGGGCGTCCGACGCCTGCCAGTTCACCGTGGTGGTGAACAGGTGCTTGGGCAGCTGGTTCAGCGGCTGGCCGGCGTACTGGCCTGACTTCTGCTCGGACTTGGTGAACGTGTAGCTGCTGGTCACGGACCAGTCACGCGCCAGCGGCAGCTTCATGCTGGCTTCCACGCCGCGCGACACCGCCTTGTCCACGTTCATATAGGTCGTGGGGTTGGCACCGAACTGGTTCGGCCCCTCGGTGCACTGCGACAGCGGGCACGCCACGCGGGTGATCTTGTCCTTGAAGTTGTTGTTGAACAGCGTCAGCCCGGCATTGAAGCCTTCGCCGTCGTCATACAGCAGGCCGATTTCCTCGGTCACCGACTTTTCCGGCGTCAGGTCCGGGTTGCCGTACATGTTGCCGCCGCGGCTGACCTGGCCCCAGCCGGCCACCGTCTGGCGCAGATCCGGTGCGCGGAACCCGGTGGATACGCCGCCCTTCAGGGTCCAGCGTTCAGCCATGTGCCACACGCCGTACAGGCGCGGGCTGAAGTGGCTGCCGAAGTTCTCGTCCTGGTCCATGCGCAGGCCGCCGGTCAGCGCGAAGCTGTCGGTCAGGCGCCATTCGTCTTCGGCGAACACGGCCCACTGGTAGCGGTCCACCTTGCTGGGCCCGCCGGCCAGCTGGTTGCCGGTCTGGTCGGTCAGGCGCTGCGACAGGTAGCTGCCGCCCAGCGTCAGCATGTGCGAACCCAGCGGCAGCGACCAGCTGGTCTGCAGGTCCAGGTTCTTGATCTTCATCTGGCGCGAACGGTTGTCGAACTCTTCCTGCTGCACATAGCTGTCGGACACCGCCCAGCCCCAGCGGCCGGTGTGCGACAACGCCCACTTGCTGCTGCGGTAATCGGTCTCGGACGACGCCGGGCAACCCGTGCGCGCGCAAGCCTGCCCCGGCGGCAACGGCGCCACGGTCTTGCCCAGGGTGTTCTCGTACTTCTGGCGGCTGGACGTGGCTTCCAGCACGATGTCGTGGTCGCGGTTCGGCGTCAGCGCCAGCTTGGCGGTGATGTTGGTGGCGTTGCGCTTGCGGTAGCCATCGACGATCCTGTCTTCGTCGCGCTGGGTCGCCTGGCCATAGATCTGCAGGCCCAGCAGGTCGTTCTTGATCGGACCGGCCAGGTAGAAGTTGCCCTGGTAGATGTCGCCCGACTTGCTGCTTTCCTGGATGGTGGAGTCCATGCGGATTTCACCGCCCCACTCGCTGGGCACCTTGCGGGTGATGATGTTGATCACCCCGCCCATGGCGTCCGACCCATACAGCGACGACATCGGGCCGCGCACCACTTCAATGCGTTCGATCGCCGAGATCGGCGGGGTCCAGCCGCCTTCCACGCCGCTCGAATCCGAGTTGGTGCGGGTTTCGCGGGAGTTCTGGCGCTTGCCGTCGATGAGAATCAGCGTGTACTTCGGACCCATGCCGCGCAGGCTGATGTCCTGGCGGTCGCCGCCGCCGGTCACCACCACGCCGGGCACCTCGACCAGCGCATCGGTGACGTCGCGGTAGAACTTCTTTTCCAGGTCCTGGCGCGTGATCACGCTGATGGACGCCGGCGCGTCCTGGATCTGCTGTTCGTAACCGCTGGCCGTCACCACCACGGTGTCCATGACCTTGGGCGCGGCCGAATCCGCCGATTGCGCCCAGGCCGATTGGCCCATGCCCAGGCCCGCTGCGCACAAGGCGACGGTCAGGCGGGTACGCGGGCCGAATGCGCGCCGCGCGGCCAGATCGATGCTGCTCATGTTTCAGACTCTCCCGTCCCGGACAGTTGCCGCGCCCCGTGCACAGCGTCGCCGTCCGCTTCGTATTTTTAATGAAAACTATTCTCATATTAGAATTGAGGGGTCTGGAACGCTGCAACACGCTTTCCTCAACTTTTATCTTCTTCGCACTTCTTGACACTTCGGCAGCCACACACCCGCTATGCTGCCGGCGGCAACAGAACCCAAGCGCATGTCCATTCCTACCCAAATGGTGACGCGCCGCATCCTGTTGATCGACGACGACGTCGACCTGGCATTGATGCTGCGCGAGTATCTCGACCCTCACCACGTCGACCTGACGCTGGCGCACAGCAGCGCCCAGGGCCTGCCCCTGGCCTTGCAGGACGGCTATGACCTGATCCTGCTCGACCTCATGCTGCCCGACGGCAATGGCCTGGATCTGCTGCGGCGCCTGCGCCAAAGCTCGCGCCGCCCGGTCATCATGTTCACCGCGCACGGCGGCGAAACCGACCGCGTGCTGGGGCTGGAACTGGGCGCCGACGACTACCTGGCCAAGCCCTTCAGCCCGCGCGAGCTCAAGGCGCGCATCTGCGCGGTGCTGCGCCGTTTCGAGGAAACGCCCGAGGCGCCCGCGGCCGAATTGAACGTCGGCACGCTCTCGCTGGATGCCGCCAGCGGCCGCGCGCGGCTGGGCACCCAGGAAGTGCTGCTGACCGGTGCCGAACAACGCATCCTGGAAGTGTTGATGCGCGCCCCCGGCCAGGTGGTGCCGCGCGAGCAGATCAGCCTGTACGCGCTGGGCCGCACGGCCGACCGCTATGACCGCAGCATCGACACCCACATCAGCAGCCTGCGCAAGAAGCTGCGGCTGGATCACGCCGACGACGCCCCTGCCATCCGCAACCTGCGCGGCCTGGGCTATGTGCTGGCAGGCTCGGCCTGAATGGCCTGGCTGCCCGTCCGTTCCCTCTTCTGGCGCGCCTTCCTGACCTTCTGGGGCGCCATGGCCGTCATCATGGTCTGCGGCATGATGCTGACCGCGGCCGTGGCCTGGTACCGCGTCGATTCGCTGGACGGCCTAAACCCCGGCAACCTGACCCGCGACGCCGCCCAGATCGCCCGTGCGGAAGGCGCCGATGGCCTGCGCCGCTGGCTCGAAGCAATGGACAGCCGCTATTCGGCGCTGAAGATCTACGTGGTCGATGCGCAAGACCAGGACATTCTCGGACGGCGCCTGCCCACCCGCCTGCACGACTGGCTGACCGCCTTTCGCGGTTCGCACGAAGCCAGCCTGATCGCGGCGCTGGACACCCCGGCCGATCCGTCCGTCCTGCGCGTCTCGTGGTGGGACCCGCAGTTGCTCGTGCTGCCGGACCGCACCGAACTGCTGATGCTGTTCCTGCCCTATGACTCTTCGCATTGGGAAGTGCTGGGCCTGACCCCGGTGACGCTGGCGCTGCTGCTGTTTGCGCTGGCCGTAACCGCGCCTTTTTGCTGGGCGCTGACCCGGCACGTGGCCGCGCCGCTGGGCCAGTTGCGCCTGGCCGCGCGCACGCTGTCAGCCGGCCGCCTGGATACCCGCACGCCCGCCAGGCTCTCGCAACGCAAGGACGAACTGGGCCTGCTGGCACGTGATTTCGACGCCATGGCCCACCGTCTGCAAGCGCTGGTGGATACGCGCGAACAACTGCTGCGCCATATCGCCCACGAACTGCGCTCGCCGCTGGCGCGCCTGCGCCTGGGCGTGGAACTGGCGCGCCGCAAGGACGAACGCCAGGACTTGCAGCTGGACCGCATCGAACGTGAATGCGAACGGCTGGATGCGCTGGTGGGCAGCACCCTGCGGCTGGCCCGCATGGGCGCGCTGCCCTCGCCCACCGATACGCTGGACCTGGCCGACGTGGTGGATGACGTGGTGCAGGATGCCCGTTTCGAGGCCGGCGACCGCAAGCTGGGCATCACCTGGACGCGCCCGGCGCCGCTCTGGGTCACCGCCGACCGCGACAGCCTGGCCAGCGCCATCGAAAACGTGCTGCGCAATGCGCTGCGCTTCACCCCGGCGGGCGGCAGCATCCAGGTGCGCCTCCTGGCCGATGCCGGCGAGGCCTGCCTGGAAATCGAAGACAGCGGCCCCGGCGTGCCGGAAAAAGAACTGGCCTACCTGTTCGAACCTTTCTACCAAAGCCAGTCAGGCCCGGCCGCCCCCAAAGGCGGCGCGGGCCTGGGCCTGAGCATCGCGCGCGCCGCGCTGGCCGCGCACAAGGGCCGCATCTCGGCGCGCAACGCCGCGCCCCGCGGGCTCAGCGTGCGCATCGAACTGCCGCGCGCGGCGCCCTGAGGCGCCGCCGTCCGCTCAGTTGTAGCGGAACGTCGCGGTCAGCATGGCCGACCGGCCGGGCGCCACGTAGCTGAACAGGCCCACGTGCGACGCCTCGTAGATCGTTTCGTCGGTCAGGTTGTTCAGATTCAGCTGCAGGCCGAAGTTCTTGTTGAACTGGTAGGCCGCCATGGCGTCGTAGCGCCAGTAAGACGGCAGCTGGTACACGTTGGCATCGTCGACGTAGCGCTTGCCGGTGTAGGTTGCGCCCGCCCCCACGGTCAGTTCAGGCAGGAACTTGTAGGTGGTCCACAGGCTCGCGCTCTGGCGCGCGATGAACTTCATCTGCTTGCCGCTGAAGTCCGTGCCGCCGCTGGTGTAGTTCGTGACCGTCGGGTCCATGTAGCTGTAGCCCGCCCACACCTGCCACTTGCGGGTGATCGAGCCCGCCGCGCTCAGTTCCACGCCGCGTACGCGGTTACTGCCCGCCAAGGTGATGTCGCCCGTCAGCGGGTCGGCCGACCGTGCATCGGTCTTGCGGGTCTCGAACACCGCGCCGGTCAGCGACAGGCGCTCGTCGAACAGGTCCCACTTGGTGCCCAGTTCGATGCTGCGGCTTTTCTCCGGCGCCAGCGCTGCCGTGGCCGAGGTCAGGCGTCCGCCCGCCGCGCCGTCCGCGCCGCCCGACTGCCCGGCGGTTTCGCCGGACGGGTTGGACGAGGTGCCGTACGACACGTAGATGCTGCCATTGGGCGCCGGCTTGTAGACCAGGCCCAATTGGTAGTTCCACATGTCATCGGTACGATCCGCGCCGCCGCTGGACACGCGGTAGTTGTCGTAGCGCAGGCCGACGTTGGTTTCCCATTGCTCGCTGAACTTGATCGTGTCGAACACGTAGGCCGCGCGCGTGCTGGTCTTGGCCGCGTCGTACTTGGGGCCCCATGCCAGGCTGCCGGTGTAGGCCTGGTGCGGATTCGGGCGGTACAGGTCATCGAGCAGCGTGCGGTCAAAGCCGCCGCTGGAAATGCCGTCGCGCTTGATGATCTTTTCGGTGCTGTATTCCAGGCCGGCCGCGTAGCTGTGGCGGATGGCGCCGGTGGCGAACTCGCCGAACAGGTCGGTCTGGTTGATGAACGACCGGTTGGTCTGGTTCAGCGTGCGCAAGGCCTTGCTGATCTGCAGGCCCGGCGCTTCGGTCGAGCACGGCGCCCTGCCATAGGCCGGATTGGGGCGGTTGCTGACGCGGGCCGCGCAATTGTCGAACGACGGGCGCGTCATCACGTATTCGTTGCGCGATTCGCTGTAGCGCGTGCCGTTGCGCAGTTTCAGCGAATCGCTGAACTTGTGCTCGACCATCAGCGTGCCCATGTCGGCCTGGTTCTTGCGGTAGTCACGGCCGATCAGGCCGTAGTAGTTGTCGCGGTCGACCTTGGGCGGCGTCACGCGGCCCGGGCGCGATTCGTTCTTGAACGGAATGCCCAGGTCGGGCGTGTCGTCGTTCTGCAGGTGGTAGTAGCTGAGCGTCACCTGGGTGGGCGTACCCAAGCCCCAGGCAAACGACGGCGCCACGCCCCAGCGGTCGGTCTCGACGTGGTCGCGGCCGGGCACATCGCCGCCCTGCTTCATCACGTTCAGGCGGAAGGCCGAGCTTTCGCTGAACGCCCAGTTGGCGTCGCCGGTCAGGCGCCAGTTGTCGTCGGTGCCAAAGCCCACCGAACCTTCGACAAAGTCTTCCAGCTTCGGGCTCTTGCTGACCAGGTTGATGCTGCCGCCGGTCGAGCCGCGGCCGGAATAGGCCGAGCTGGGGCCCTTCAGGATCTCGACCGATTCCAGGTTGAAGGTCTCGTGCGAGAACCGGCCCAGGTCGCGCATGCCGTCGACCATCATGTCGGTGCTGGCTTCGTAGCCACGGATGAACGGCCGGTCGCCCGTCGGCGTGCCGCCTTCGCCGGCCCCGAAGGTGATGCCCGGCGCGGTGCGCAGCACGTCCATCAGCGAGGTCGCGGCGCGATCGCGCATCAACTGCTCGGTGATCACCGTGACCGAGCGCGGCGTGTCCAGCAGCGGCGCCGTCATCTTGGGCGACGAGGCGACGTTGGCTTCATAGCCGTCGCTGACCGCCTGCCCCTGCACGTGCACGGGCGACAACTGGTGCACGGCGCCGGGCGCCGCGCTGCCCTGCGCCAGCGCCAGCCCCGGGGACATCAAGGCGGCGCCGCACATGGCGGCATAAATCGTGGACGAGCCGGTACCTCCGGCATTGGCTACAGCCGATTCAGTCTTTTTCATGGGATTCCTGGGAACCTGCCCCGCGACAGGCTCCGCGACAACGTTCTGATTTTTTAGGAACGGCAATGATAGTTATTGCTATTCATCAATTCAACCAAATGTCAGGATTTATTCAGGAATCAGACAGAATTACGAAATTTCAGACAAAAGTGATGCATCCGCACGACAACGTCATGCATTGCACCGTATCAAACAGGGACGGAAATTCAGTCGGCGTCGGCCAGAATGGCGGCAGACAGGCGCGGCAGCACCCGCAGGGCGTTGGCGGTCGTGGCCTGTGCCACCTGCGCCGGGGATATGCCCCGCAAGTCCGCCAGCACCTGGGCGATGCGGACCAGTTCCCCCGGCCGGTTGCGCCGCTCGGGCGGGTGCAGCCAGGCTGGCGGTATATCCGGCGCATCGGTTTCCAGCACCAGGTGCTGCAGCCCCACGTCGGTGGCGTGGCGGCGAATCTGCAGCGCGCGCTCGTAGGTCATGGCGCCGCCCAGCCCCAGCGCAAAGCCCTGGTCGACAAAGGCCTGGGCCTGCTGGGCGCTGCCGTTGAAGGCGTGCGCGATGCCGCCGACGCGGTCATGGCGCCGCAGGTACTTCAGCAGGATGTCTTGCGATTTGCGCACGTGCAGCAGCACGGGCAGCTTGAACTCGGCGGCCAGCGCCAATTGGGCGGCATAGAAGCGTTCCTGCCGCGCCCGCGGTTCGCCGGACGCGATCTCGGGCACGAAGAAGTCCAGACCGATCTCGCCGATGGCCACGAAGCGCGGATCGCCCAGGGCCTGCTTGACGGCGCTGCGCAGCGCGTCCAGGTCGTCCTCTGACGCCCGCTGCACGTACAGGGGATGGATGCCCAGCGCATAGGCGCCGCCGGCCACCTGCGCAGCCAGGTCGCGCACCACCGAAAAATTGGCGCGCTCGACCGCGGGAATGACGATGGACTGGACGCCGGCCTCGCAGGCGTGCTCGGCGACCTGCCGGCGGTCGGCATCGAACTCGGCAGCGTCCAGGTGGCAGTGGGTGTCGATCAGCATGGCGGGGCCTCCTGGCGCTGATTATCCCCCGCCATGGGGCGGGCGGATACTGCCTGGGGCCGAGACGTCAGACGAGCCGGCCGTTTTCCATCAACAGCTGGCGATCGGCGCGCGCGGCCAGTTCGGGATCGTGCGTGACGATGGCGAAGGCCGTGCCCGATTCTTTGTTGACCCGGGTCAGCAGCTCGAACATGTTGTGCGCGGTGTGGCGGTCCAGGTTGCCGGTGGGCTCGTCGGCCAGCACGCAGACCGGACGCGTCACCAGCGCGCGCGCCAACGCCACGCGCTGGCGTTCGCCCCCCGACAACTGGCCGGGGTAGTGGCCTTCACGCGCCGCCAGGCCCACCAGGCCCAGGACTTCGCGTGCCGCCTCGCGCGCCTTGTCGCGATTTTCGCGGCGCACGATGAGCGGCATGGCCACGTTGTCCAGCGCCGAGAATTCCGGCAGCAAATGGTGGAACTGGTACACGAAGCCCAGGCTGCGGTTGCGCACCGCGCTCTTGCGGGCTTCGGACAGGCCGACGGCCAACTGGCCATCCACCGAGACCGCGCCGCTGGTGGGCACGTCGAGCAAGCCCAGGATGTGCAGCAAGGTGCTCTTGCCGGACCCGGATGCGCCCACGATGGCCACCATTTCGCCACGCGCCACCGTCAGGGTGACGTTGCTCAGGACTTCGATGCGGGCCGGGCCTTCGTCATAGACCTTGACGATGTTGTCGGCATGCAGCGCCGGCGTCAGGGAATCAATCATGGCGCAGCACCTGTGCGGGTTGCAGGCGCGAAGCGCGCCAACTGGGGTACAAGGTCGCCAGCAGCGACAGCACCAGGGACGTCAGGCCGATGACCATGATGTCGCCCATCTGGGGGTCAGACGGCAAGGCGCTGATGAAATAGACCTCGCGCGGCAGGAAGTGCACGCCCAGCATGCGCTCGATGAACGGCACGATCACATCGACGTTGTAGGCGATGATGATGCCGCCCACCACGCCCAGGAAGGTGCCGATCACGCCGATCAGGGCGCCCTGCACCAGGAAGATGCGGGCCACTTCGCCCGGCCCCGCGCCCAGGGTACGCAGGATGGCGATGTCGGATTGCTTGTCCTTGACGGCCATCACCAGCGACGACAGCAGGTTGAACGCCGCCACCGCGACGATCAGCGCCAGGATCAGGAACATCATGCGCTTTTCGGTCTGCACCGCCGCGAACCAGGTGCGGTTGTTGCGCGACCAGTCGCTGGCCATGACGTACGGCGGCAGCACCTTGCGCAGTTCGGCGGCCACTTCGGGCGCCTTCTGCATGTCGGCGATGCGCAGGCGCACACCGGCGGTACCACTGTCGCGAAAGACCTTGGCCGCGTCGTCGTTGTCCACGAAGGCCAGCGACGAATCGTATTCATAGTGGCCCGACGAGAACACGCCCACCACCGTGAACTGGCGCATGCGCGGCGCGAAGCCGGCCGGGCTGATGGAGCCCTGCGGCGCCATCATCAGCAGCGTATCGCCCACCTTGACGCCCATGCCGTCGGCCAGCTCGTTGCCCAGCACCACGCCGAAGCCGCCCGGTTTCAGGTCGGTCAGCTTGCCCGAGACCATCTGGCGCGGCAGGTCCGAGACATTGCCTTCGGTGCCCGGATCGATGCCGCGCACCTGCACCCCGCGCAGCGCCTGTCCCCGCACCAGCATGCCCTGCGCCGCCACGAAGGGCGCGCCGGCCTTGACCTCGGGATTGCGCTTGGCCGCATCGGAGAACTGCTGCCATTGCTCCAGCACGCGCTCTGGCGCGGCGCCGGGAATGTAGAGTTCGATGTGCGGCAGCACCGACAGCATGCGGTCACGGACCTCTTTCTGGAAGCCGTTCATGACCGACAGCACCACGATCAGGGCGGCGACGCCCAGCGCGATGCCCGCCATGGAACTGGCAGCGATGAAAGAGATGAAGCGATCGCGGCGGCCGCGTCGCTGGCGGATTCGGGCCAACCCGGCATAGCGGGCGCCGATCCAGAGTTCGTAGGGTATTTTCAGCACGTGCGCATTATGGCATTAACCGACTGGAAAACCGCCCCGCGGATGTGGGATTGGACGACCAGCCGTGTCAACGTATGGCAATCGGGGCCGGCCTTAGTTCCCCGGGCGGCCAGCGACTACAATCGCGCCCATGCTGATCGTCATTCCGGGCGCCTTGCCCGCCCTTCCCGTTGCCGCCGAACTGGCCAAGCTCCTGTCCCAGCGCGCGCCCACGCTGCACCGCTGGCTGCAAGCCGCCAGCGCCCGGGTCCAGGCCCACGACATCCGCGCCTACGGCTGTACTCCCTTCGAATCCTGGCAGCTGGACCGGGCGGGCTACGCCCCCGAACCCGGCCTGCTGCAAGGCGCCGGCCTGGGCCCGCTGCTGGCTGACGACTCGGCCGGCAATGGCCCCGTCTGGCTGGCCGAGCTGGTGCACCTGGCCCTGGGCACCGACCAGGCCACGTTGCTCGACCCGGCCCAGATGGACCTGCGCGACGAAGAAACCGCCGCGCTGCTGGACACCGCCCGCCCGCTGTTCGAAGGCACCGGTTTCACCGTCCAACCGCTGTCGGCGGCGCGCTGGCGCCTGCAACTGCCCGACGGCCTGCGGCCCCAGACCGCCAGCCCGCTGGCCGTGGCCGGCCAGCGCCTGAACGACTGGTGGCGCCAGGACACCGAAACCCGCCCCTGGCGCCGCCTGCTCAATGAAATCCAGATGGCCTGGCACGAGCATCCCGTCAACGACGCCCGCGCCGCGCGCGGCCTGCCGCCCGTCAATGCCCTGTGGCTGTATGGCGGCGGCACGCCGTGGCCGCAGCGCCCGGCCGCCCCCAGCGCGCACGTGCTGACCGCCCTGGACGCTCCGCAACGCGCGGGCGACTGGGCCGCCTGGCTCGATGCCCTGGCTGAACTCGATACGCAGCTGCAACCGCTGGCCGGCCCCAACGGCGTGCCCGCCACGCCCACCGAACTGCTGCTGCTGGGCGACGACCGCAGCGCCGCCCTCACCCTGAAACCGCGCGGGGGCCTGCTGGGCTTGCTGCCCGCCCCCAAGAAAAACTGGAGCGCCTGGTGGTCTCACCCCGCTTAACCATCCGCCGGGCCGACCTGTCCGCCTGCCACGTCCTGGAAGCCTCGGGCATCCACCCCCTGCTGGCGCGCCTGTGGGCCGCCCGCGGCGTCACCCATCCCGACCAGACCAAGCTGGCCTGGCCGTCACTGTTGCCGCCCGCCGGCCTGACGCATTCGGCGCACGCGGCCGGCGTGCTGGCCGACGCCATCCAGGCCGGCAAGAAACTGCTAATCGTGGCCGACTACGACTGCGACGGTGCCACCGCCTGCGCCGTCGGCCTGCGCGCCCTGTCGGCCATGGGCGCCGACGTCGACTTCCTGGTGCCCAACCGCTTCGAGACCGGCTATGGCCTGTCGCCCGCCGTGGTCGAACTGGCCTGCCGCCACCGCAGCGGCAAGCCCGACATCATCATCACGGTGGACAACGGCATCGCCAGCGTCGACGGCGTGGCCGCGGCCAACGACGCCGGCATCGGCGTGGTCATCACCGACCACCACTTGCCCGGCGACACGCTGCCCGAGGCCCTGGCCATCGTCAACCCGAACCAGCCGGGCTGCGGCTTCCCGTCCAAGAACCTGGCGGGCGTGGGCGTCATCTTCTACATGATGCTGGCGCTGCGCGCCGAGCTGCGTCGCCGCGGCGTCTACGCGGCCGATGGCGGCCCGCGCCTGGACGCGCTGTCCGACCTGGTGGCCCTGGGCACGGTGGCCGACGTGGTCAAGCTGGACGCCAACAACCGCCTGCTGGTCACCCAGGGCCTGCAGCGCATGCGCAGCGGCCGCCTGCAGCCAGGCCTGCGCGCCCTGTTCGCCGTGGCCGGCCGCGAACCGCGCACCGCCAACGGCTTTGACCTGGGCTTTGCCCTGGGCCCACGCATCAACGCCGCCGGCCGCCTGGCCGACATGAGCCTGGGCATCGCCTGCCTGACCACCGACGACGAAGCCCAGGCGCTGGAAATGGCGCGCGAACTCGACAACATCAACCGCGAACGCCGCACCATCGAAGCCGAAATGCGCGAACAGGCGCTGGCGGCCATGGAAGAACCCAACGCCTCGGCCGGCGCCACGGTCTGCGTGTTCGACCCGGGCTGGCACCAGGGCGTGGTGGGCCTGGTGGCCTCGCGCCTGAAAGAAAAATTCTGGCGCCCCACCCTGGCCTTCGCCCCCGCGGGCGGCGACGAGATCCGCGGCTCGGGCCGCTCGATTCCCGACGTGCACCTGCGCGATGCGCTGGACCTGGTGTCCAAACGCCACCCCAACCTGATCCGCAAGTTCGGCGGCCACGCCATGGCGGCCGGCCTGACGCTGGGCAAGGACGATTTCCCCGCCTTCGCTCCCGCCTTCGATGCCGCTGTACGCGAACTGACCGGCCGCGACACCTTCGAACCCGTCATCGAAACCGACGGCTCGCTGGAATCGGGCTATGCCAACGCCGAAGTGGCCGGCATGCTGCAGCAGCAGGTCTGGGGCGCAGGCTTTGCCGCGCCGCTGTTCCTGGACGAATTCGTGGTGCGCAACCAGCGCCTGGTCGGCGAAAAGCACCTGAAGCTGTCGCTCGAACGCGGCCACCAGCGCTTTGACGCCATCTGGTTCGGCCACGACCAGTCGCTGCCGGAACACATCCAGGCGGCGTACCGGTTGGAACAGAACGTGTGGAACGGGATGGTGTCGGTGCAGTTGGTCATCGAACACGCGGGTTGAGAGCCCCCACGCCGCGCACGCTACGCGCGCTTGCTGCCCCCCAAGGGGGCGCTTTTGCCTTGGGGCGGCCCGGCGGCAAAAACGCCCCCACGCCGCGCACGCTACGCGCGCTTGCTGCCCCCCAAGGGGGCGCTTTTGCCTTGGGGCGGCCCGGCGGCAAAAAAACATCCTAGCCCCCGCCGGCCACATAGCAAGGGCGCTTCCCTCCGGAAGCGTCCTTGCCACATCAAGCCCCGCGCGTTACTTGTTGACCAGCTTGGCCGGTTGCGCCAGCGCCACCAGCGCGCCCACCACCAGGCAGCCGGACAGCATGTACAGGCCGGTGTTGGTGGTGCCGGTCATGTCCTTGAGCCAGCCCACCAGATACGGGCTGACGAAGCCGGCCAGGTTGCCCACCGAGTTGATCAGCGCGATGCCAGCCGCGGCGGCGGTGCCGCCCAGCAAGGCGGTCGGCAGGCTCCAGAACAGCGGCAGCACCGTGCAGATGCCGATGTTGGCCACCGTCAGCGCCAGGATCGCCAGCACCGTGTTGCCGCTCCAGATGGCCGAGAACAGCAGGCCCAGCGCGCCGAACAGCGCCGGAATCGCCACGTGCCAGCGGCGTTCGCGGTTGCGGTCCGAGTTGCGCGCGATCAGGATCATGCCGATCACCGCGAACAGGTTCGGCACCGCGGTCAACAGGCCGATCGCCAGCGGGCTTTGCACGCCGGTGCTCTTGATCAGCGTCGGCATCCAGAACCCCACCCCGTACAGCCCCATCACGAACGAGAAGTAGATCAGTGCCATCGCCCACACCCGCGGACGGGTCAGCGCGGCGCGGATCGGCGGATCTTCCTTGTTCTGTTCTTCGGCCGCGATATTGCGGATCAGCACGGCCTTTTCGTTGGCGGTCAGCCACTTGGCCTTGTTGATGCGGTCGTCCAGGTAGATCAGCACCAGCACGCCGATGATCACCGACGGAATGCCTTCGAGCAGGAACAGCCATTGCCACCCGGACAGGCCGTGGTCGCCATGGAAGGTGCTCATGATCCAGCCCGAGATCGGGCCGCCGATCAGTCCGGACATCGGCACGGCCGTCATGAAGAAGGTCGTGATGCGGCCGCGGCGGGCGGCGGGATACCAGTAGGTCAGGTAGAGGATGATGCCCGGGAAGAACCCGGCTTCGGCCGCGCCCAGCAGAAAGCGCAGGAAATAGAACATGTGCACGCTGGTCACGAACATCATGCAGGCCGAAATGATGCCCCACGTGATCATGATCCGCGCGATCCAGACGCGCGCGCCCACTTTATGAAGAATGATGTTGCTGGGAATCTCGAACAGGAAATAGCCGATGAAGAATATCCCTGCGCCCAGGCCGTAGACCGTCTCGCTGAATTGAAGCTCCTGCAGCATCTGCAGTTTGGCAAAGCCCACATTGACGCGGTCCAGGTAGGCCACGACATAGCAAACCACCAAAAGCGGCACCAGCCGCCACCCCACCTTGCGGTAGATCCGGTCCTCCTCAGCCGCCGGGATCGCCGGCGAGACCCCGGGGGCCATAGTGTGTTCCATCAACGTCTCCTCCTCTAACGGGATAGGCCGGCTGGTCGCCGGCATCTTGCGCGGTCCCGTTCCCCGGGCAGGGGACGTATGGGCCGGCCACCAAGCCTAGAATCCCGCAGTTGACAAAAAACTGAACAACTCGCCGCTCTGCGCGCAAACCCCTAGAAGGCATTTCCGACCAATCCGTCCCCTTTCTTGCCCCCCCGGCCCGCAAGCCGGCTCCATCCACGGTAAAATGCCAGGTTTCGCACAAAAGTCATCAGACAGGATCATCATGGAAGCCGAACGTCAGAACCAGCTCGCAGCCCGCCTCGCCGACTACGCGGAGCGCGAACAGGCTCTACGGAGGTATCTTTGACTACGATGCCAAAACTGAACGCCTGCAAGTCGTAAACGCCGAGCTCGAAGACCCGGCCGTCTGGAACGACCCCAAGCACGCCCAGGACCTGGGCCGTGAAAAGAAAGCCCTCGAAGACGTCGTGGAAACGCTGACCGGCCTGGGCACGGGCCTGGCCGACTCGAACGAACTGTTCGAACTGGCCGCCGCCGACAACGACGACGCCACGCTGGAATCCATCGAATCGGACGCCGACGCCTTCCAGGAAAAACTGGAAAGCCTCGAATTCCGCCGCATGTTCTCCAATCCGGCCGATCCCCTGAACTGCTTCCTGGACATCCAGGCGGGCGCGGGCGGCACGGAAGCGCAGGACTGGGCCTCGATGCTGCTGCGCCAGTACCTCAAGTACGCCGAACGCAAGGGCTTCAAGGCCGAGATCCTTGAAGAATCCGAAGGCGAAGTCGCCGGCATCAAGTCCGCCACGATCAAGATCGAAGGCGAATACGCCTTTGGCTACCTGCGCACCGAAACCGGCGTGCATCGCCTGGTGCGCAAGAGCCCGTTCGACTCGTCGGGCGGCCGCCATACGTCGTTTGCCAGCGTGTTCGTCTACCCCGAAGTCGACGATTCCTTCGAAGTCGAAGTGAACCCCGCCGACCTGCGCGTGGACACCTACCGCGCGTCCGGCGCGGGCGGCCAGCACATCAACAAGACCGACTCGGCCGTGCGCCTGACTCACATGCCCACCGGCATCGTGGTGCAGTGCCAGAACGACCGCTCGCAGCACCGCAACCGCGCCGAAGCCATGCAGATGCTCAAATCCAAGCTCTACGAGCTGGAAATGCGCAACCGCATGGCCGAACAGCAGAAGCTGGAAGACTCCAAGACCGATGTGGGCTGGGGCCACCAGATCCGTTCCTACGTGCTGGACCAGAGCCGCATCAAGGACCTGCGCACCAACGTCGAAATCTCGAACACGCAGAAAGTGCTGGACGGCGACCTGGATCCCTTCATCCAGGCCAGCCTGAAGCAAGGCGTCTGAGTTTCCCGCTAGTTCCGCCCACCGCACCCAGAGGGTCCACGAATGTCTGACACCATCGCAATTCTCACCGGCGCTTCGCGCGGCATCGGCGCCGCCATGGCGCGCGGCCTGGTCAAACCGGGCACGCGCCTCTTTACCCTGGCGCGCCGCGAAGACCCCGAGCTGGCCGCCTACGCCCGCTCGCAGGACGTGCAGCTGGAACAGCTGTCCGTGGACCTCTCCGACCTGGCTGCGGCCGATGCCGCCGCCCAGCGCATCTGTGGCGCCCTGCCGCGCGACGCGCGCCGCTACCTGCTGATCAACAACGCCGGCACCGTGCACCCCGTGTCCGGCACCGACGCGCTGATCGACGGCCCGGCCATCGCCGCCGCCTTCAACCTGAACGTCACGGCCGTGATGCTGCTGACCGCGCGCTTTCTGGCTGCCGTCGAAGACCTTGCCGCCGACCGCCGCGTGCTCAACATCTCGTCCGGCGCGGGCCGCAATCCCAACGCCGGCTGGGGCGTGTACTGCGCCACCAAGGCCGCGCTCGACATGTACTCGCGCGTGGTCAAGCAGGAACAGGGCGAAGGCGGCGCGCGCATCGTCGCGCTGGCCCCCGGCATCGTCGACACCGACATGCAGGCCGCCATCCGCGCCAGCGATCCCGACGCCTTCCCGGCGCTGGCCAAGTTCCAGGACTTCCACGCCACCGGCAAGCTGTCCTCGCCCGCCAACGTGGCCTCCCGCATCCTCGCCTACCTGGACCGCGACGATTTCGGCACCACCGAAATCGACGACATCCGCAATTACGACTGATCCCCGACCATGACCGACCACACGACCGCTCCGGCAACCGCCCAGGATGAAAACCGCTTGATCGCCGAACGGCGCGCCAAGCTGGCCAAACTGCGCGAAACCGGGGTCGCGTATCCCAACGATTTCGTTCCCGACGCCCGCGCCGCCGCCCTGCACGACAAGTACGACGGCGAGGAACAGGAAGCCCTGGCCGCCGCCGCCGTCACCGTCAAGGTTGCCGGCCGCATGATGCTCAAGCGCGTCATGGGCAAGGCCAGCTTCGCCACCCTGCAAGACAGCACCGGCCGCATCCAGATCTACCTGGACCGCGGCACGCTGGGCGAAGACAACTACGCCGCGTTCAAGCAATGGGATATCGGCGACATCATCGCGATCGAAGGGTCGGTCTTCAAGACCAACAAGGGCGAACTGTCGGTGCACGCCGCCACGGCGCGCCTGCTGTCCAAGTCGCTGCGTCCGCTGCCGGACAAGTTCCACGGCGTGGCCGACCAGGAACTGCGCTACCGCCAGCGCTACGTCGATCTCATCATGACCGACGCCACGCGCCGCACGTTCGAAGCGCGCAGCAAGGCCGTGGGCAGCATCCGCCAGTTCATGCTGAACGCCGGCTTCCTGGAAGTCGAAACGCCGATGCTGCACCCGATTCCGGGCGGCGCGGCGGCCAAGCCGTTCGTCACGCACCACAACGCGCTGGACATGGAAATGTTCCTGCGCATCGCGCCCGAGCTTTACCTCAAGCGCCTCATCGTCGGCGGCTTCGAACGCGTGTTCGAAGTCAACCGCAACTTCCGCAATGAAGGCGTCAGCCCGCGCCACAATCCGGAATTCACGATGATGGAATTCTATGCAGCCTTCGCGGACTACCGCTGGCTCATGGACTTCACCGAAGAACTGATCCGCCAGGCCGCCATCTCGGCCACCGGCAGCGCCGTGCTGACCTACCAGGAACGTGAGCTGGACCTTTCCAAGCCGTTCGACCGCCTGACCATCTGCGAAGCCATCCTCAAGTACGCGCCCGGCTACACCCAGGCCCAACTGGACGACCCCGCCTTCGTGCGCACCGAGCTCAAGAAGTTCGGCGTCGACGCCGACGGCCCGGTCCTGGCACGCGCCGGCCTGGGCGCGCTGCAGCTGGCGCTGTTCGAGGAAACCGCCGAAGCCAAGCTCTGGAACCCCACCTACATCATCGACTACCCGGTCGAAGTCTCGCCGCTGGCGCGCGCCTCCGACTCGCGTGAAGGCATCACCGAGCGCTTCGAGCTGTTCATGACGGGCCGCGAAATCGCCAACGGCTTCTCCGAACTGAACGACCCCGAAGACCAGGCCGAACGTTTCCGCTCGCAGGTCGAGGCCAAGGACGCCGGCGACGAAGAAGCGATGTACTACGACGCCGACTACATCCGTGCGCTGGAATACGGCATGCCCCCCACGGGCGGCTGCGGCATCGGCATCGACCGCCTGGTCATGCTGCTGACCGACAGCCCCAGCATCCGCGACGTCATCCTCTTCCCGCACCTGCGCCGTGAAGACTAAAACGCGCGCCGCATCATGATCTTCAAGATCCTGATGCTGGCCGCGGTCGTGGCCGCGCTGTTCTACATGGTGATGCAGCCGCGGCGCGGCCGTGGCGGCTATGCCGCCGGCCCGGCGCCCGTGCGCCGCTCGCCGCTGTTCATTGCCCTGTGCCTGGCCGCCGCGCTGGGCCTGTCGGGCGCGCTGATCACCGCGGTGATCTGGATGGGCAGCGTCGCCGGTGGCGTCACCGGCGGCGGCTATCACGGCGAAGCCGACTTCCTGCTCACCATTGCCGGCGCCCTGCTGGCCATCGCCATCGCCTGCGGCGTCGGCGCCTTCCTCAAGCGCCGCGGCTGACGCGGCGCATCTCCTTCCCAAAAGCCGCTACGCGCGGCGCAAGGCCCCGGCCAGGCGCCGCATGGCCGTCTCGATTTCGTGGGCGCTCAGCGACGCGTAGCCCAGCAGCCACCCCTGCTGTTGCACCGGCCCCGCATACAGGCGGCTCAGCCCCGGCAACGCCACGCCGGCCGCGGCCGCCCGGCGGATCGTGTCCACCTCGGACCAGCCCGGTTCCAGCAGGCAGGGAATCTGCAATCCCCCTTCGGGCCGCACCGCCCGCGCCACCCCCTGCAAGTGGCGCGCCACGGCGTCCAGCATGACCTCGCGCCGCGCCGCATACAGCTTGCGCATGGCGCGCACATGCGAGTTGTAGTGCCCATCGTCCATGAAGCGCGCCAAAGTCAGTTGCAGGATCTGCGGCGTGTGCCCGTCGACGATGCTGCGCGCGCGGCTGAAGGCGTCCACCAATTCCTCGGGCAACGCCATGTACCCCATCCGCAAGCCCGGAAACAGCGTCTTGCTGAACGTGCCGAGATAGATCGTGCGGCCGTGCTTGTCCAGGCCCTGCACGCAGGCGGTCGGCAAGCCGTCGTAGTGAAATTCGCTGTCGTAGTCGTCTTCGATGATCCACTTGCCGGTTTCACCGGCCCAGCGGGTCAGTTCCAGCCGGCGCGCCAGCGACAGCGTCGCCCCGGTGGGGTATTGATGCGACGGCGTCACGTAGACGCAGGCGGCGCCGCTGCGGTCGGCGCGCAGCAAGTCCGTGCGAATGCCCTGCGCGTCCACGTCGATCGGCACGATGCGGGCCTCGGCGAATTCGAACGCCTTGCGCGCGCCAAAGTAGCCGGGGTTCTCCAGCAGAATCGGCTTGCCGGCGTCGGCCAGCAGTTGCGCGCACAGGAACAGCGCCTGGCGCGTGCTGCTCAGCACCACGATCTGGCGCGCCGTCACCTTGGCGCCGCGTTCCAGATTCAGATATGTGGCAATCGCCTTGCGCAGCGGCTCGGCCCCCTGCGGATCGCCATGCAGCAACACATGGCCGCGATGCTCCTTGAGCACCTGGCGTTGCAGTCGCTCCCAGACCTCGGTGGGAAACGTCCGCGTCTCGGGCAGCCCGGTGGCGAACGGCTGGATCGCCTGCTGGTCGGCCACGCCGCCGCTATCGAAGATCGAACGGCCTCGCCGGCTCAGGCCTTCCCCAGGCGAGGCCACCGTGGCTGCACGCGGCGGGGCCTTGGCGCGCCGGCCGGCCGCCCCGCGCAGGTCCGCGCCAAGAGTGGCGGACACGTAGCTGCCCGAGCCCTTGCGACGGGAAATGAAGCCGTCGCGGTGCAGCTGCACGTAGGCATTTTCGACCGTGTCCCGCGCCACGCCCAGCGACTGGGCCAGCGTACGCGTCGCGGGCAGCTTCACGCCCGCGCCCAGCGCTCCGTCCAGGATCAACGCCCCCAGCGCACGCTGGATGCGCTGGTGCAGGTCCAGCCATTGAAGATCCGCATCGGCCATGCGGATCTTCAGGGTTTCCAGTTCGAATGCCTTGCTCATGCGGTCTGCCTGAAAGCCGCGCAATGAAGTGTCGCGGCAGGCCATTCTAGGGGACAGAAACATCGGCCGCAATGTGGACAGCCGGAAAAAGTGGTCTGGTGGTATCTAAAGAAGCATAGGGCTTCAGTAGTCCATTACGGCGCTATAAAACGACTTTCCCTCCAACCTTCCCCTCTCCAGGCCGGCCCCTACGCCATGTATTCCCCCGTCTCTCGCCCCGCCCTGCAATGGCGCGACCTTCTGCATCCCGTCATCGCCGGCCTCATCTCGGTCATCGTCAACTACGGCGGCACGTTCATTCTGGTATTCCAGGCCGCCAAGGCGGCCGGCCTGGACCCGGCCCACACCGCCTCGTGGGTCTGGTCCATTTCCATCGGTGTGGGCGTCACAGGCATCCTGCTCAGCTGGGCCACGCGCGAACCCATCATCACCGCCTGGTCCACGCCCGCCGCCGCCTTCCTGGTCACGGCCCTGGCCACCACGCCATACGCCGAAGCCGTGGGCGCCTACCTGATCTCTGCTGCCGCCTTCGTCGTGCTGGGCCTGTCCGGCTGCTTCGAGAAACTCATCCGCCTGATTCCTCCCGGCGTGGCGGCGGGCCTCCTGGCCGGCATCCTGCTGCCGTTTGGTATCGGCGCCTTCGGCGGCATCAGCCTGGACCCCTTGCTGGCAGGCTGGCTGATCCTGGCCTATGTGGTGCTCAAGCGCTTCACTGCCCGCTACGCCGTGGTCGGCATCCTGGTGTCGGGCCTGGCCCTGCTGCTGCTGCAGAACCGCGTCGACCTGTCTGCCCTGACACTGACGCTGGCCGCGCCCGTCTACACCTCGCCCGCCTTCTCGCTCAATGCCGCGCTCAGCGTCGCCCTGCCGCTGTTCCTGATTACGCTGACGGGCCAGTACATGCCCGGCATGCTGGTGCTGCGCAACGACGGCTTCAAGACCCGCGCCAACGGCATTGTCACGGTCACGGGCCTGGGGTCGCTGCTGATGGCGCCCTTCGGGTCACACGCCTTCAATCTGGCCGCGATCACGGCCGCCATCTGCACCGGCCGGGAATCCCACGAAGACCCGTCCCGGCGCTGGGTTGCCGGCATCGCGGCGGGCGTGTTCTACATCGTCGTCGGCGTCTTCGGGGTCACGCTGGCGGCGGTCTTCATGGCGTTGCCCGCCACCTTCATCACCACGCTGGCCGGCCTGGCCTTGCTGGGCACCATCGGCGCCAGCCTGGCCGGCGCGCTGGCCGATGCCAAGACGCGCGAGGCCTCGCTGATCACCTTCCTGGCCGCCGCGGCCAACATCAAACTGTTCGGCATCGGCGGCGCGTTCTGGGGCCTGCTCATCGGTCTGGCCGCCCACGCCCTGCTCAACGGCCGCCTGCCGACGCGCACCCGCTACACTGACACATCCATCGCCGCCCCCGCGGCCGCCAAGGACATGGTGAAGTAATGCAACCTGACCTGCCCCCCACCGACGACACACAAACTCGCCATGATCAGCACGGCCGCTATCCGCAGGCGCTGACCGTCGAAGACTTCCGCCACAACCTCGCTGCCGTGCACGCACGCATCCAGGCCGCCTGCGAGCGCGCCGGCCGCGACCCGCGCGACGTGCGTCTATTGCCCGTCAGCAAGACCATGGACGAATCCCGCATCCGGCTGGCCTACGCCGCGGGCTGCCGGCTGCTGGGCGAAAACAAGGTGCAGGAAGCCCTGCGCAAATGGGAAGCCACCACCGACCTGACCGACCTGCGCTGGTCCGTCATCGGCCATCTGCAGACCAACAAGGCCAAGGTGGTCGCCCGTTTCGCGAGCGAGTTCCAGGCCCTGGACAGCCTGCGCGTAGCCGAGGCGCTGGACCGCCGCCTGCAGGCCGAAGGCCGTTCGCTGGATGTGTTCGTGCAGGTCAACACGTCCGGCGAACCCAGCAAGTACGGCCTTCCCCCCGAAGAGGCCGCCGCCTTTGTCCGCGCCATGCCGGCATTCACCGCGCTGCGCGTGCGCGGGTTGATGACGCTGGCGCTGTTCTCCAGCGAAGCTGTGCGGGTACGCCAGTGTTTCGTGCTGCTGCGCAGCCTGCGCGAGCAATTGCGCCAGGACGCGCCCGCGGGCATCGCGCTGGACGAGCTGTCCATGGGCATGTCGGGCGACTTCGAAATCGCCATCGAAGAAGGCGCCACCGTGGTGCGCGTGGGCCAGGCCATCTTCGGCGCCCGCGCCTTGCCGGACAGCCACTACTGGCCCACCGGCGAATAGCCGAACCGCCCCTTAGCCCAAGGGCCAGCGGCCAGCTTCTGGCGGCAGGCCCGGCAGGCTGGCCACCAGCATTTCGTCGATGAACGCGGCGGGCGCCAGCCGGCCGTCCGGCTTGTACCACTGCACCGTCAGATTCATGGCGCCCAGCACGCAACGCTTGATCACCCGGGCGTCGCCCCGCAGCAGGCCCGCCGCCACCGCCGCCGCCACCACCTGCTGCCACATCGCTTCATAGCGGTCGCTCAAGCCCTTGACGCTGGCCTGGCTGGGCGCCGACAGGCTGCGCCATTCGTACACCAGCGCGTTCATCGCGTCGCCCCCGGCGCCGTGCAGCATGCTCCACATATGCACCCGGAACAGCGCCGCCAGACGGTCGGCTGGCGCCTGGTAGTGATCCAGCGCCTGGCGGCCACCATCCAGCACTTCCTGGATGCCGTTGTTCATCACCGCCACCAGGATTTCTTCTTTGCTGCGGAAATGATGGAACAGGCTGCCCGACTGCAAACCCACGGCCCGCGCCAGTTCGCGCACCGTCGTGCGTTCGTAGCCGTGCTGGCGAAAGAGGCGTCCGGCCGTCAGGATCACCTCGTCGCGGCGCAGCGATTCCGCCCCGTCCTCGTGGCTGGCCGGTACGTCCCTGGCTGGCCGGCTCATAAGCGTTCGATCACCGTCGCGGTCGCCATGCCATGGCCGATGCACATGACCTGCAGGCCGAACTGGCCACCCGTGGCGCGCAGCCCCGCCAACATCTTGGCCATCAGGCCCGCGCCCGTCGCGCCCAGCGGATGGCCGTGGGCGATGGCGCCGCCCCACGGATTCACGCGCGCCGGGTCGGCATCCAGGCTACGCTGCCACGCCAGCACCACGCTGGCAAAGGCCTCGTTGATCTCGATCCAGTCCATGTCCTGCAGGCGCAGGCCGGCACGCGCCAACGCCTGTTCGGTGGCGGGAATCACGCCGGTCAGTTGCAGCACCGGGTCCGAACCGACCGCCACGCGGGCGCGAAAACGCGCCTGCGGACGCAGGCCGTCGGCCAGCGCCGCCTGCCGGTCCGCCAGCAGCACGGCGGCCGCGCCATCGGCCAACTGGCTGGCCTGGGCCGCGGTGACATTACCCTGGCCCGGCGGGCGCAAGGCCGGCGCCAGCGTGGCCATCTTGGCCGGGTCCGCCCGTTCGCGAATGCCTTCGTCGCGCAGCGGCAGCCCCGCCGGCCCCGCCAGCAGTTCGCTATGCCAGCCAGCCGAGGCCGCCGCCCAGGCACGGGCGTGGCTCTGCACCGACCACGCATCCATCTCGGCGCGCGTCAGCCCCCATTGTTCGGCGATGCGTTCCGCGCTTTCGATCTGATGCACCAGCGGATAGCGCTGCAGCAGCCCGGGGTTCAGCGAATCGAACCCGCGAAACTCACCCTGCCCCAACGTCACGTCCAGGAACATCGGCACGCGGCTCATGCTTTCCACCCCGCCCGCAACGACATAACGCATGTCGCCCGCGGCGATGGCCTGCGCCCCCATGTGCACCGCCTGCTGGCTGGACCCGCACATGCGGTTCAGCGACAGGCCCGGCACCGTCTCGGGCAAACCCGCCAGCAGCGCCGCCAGGCGGCCGATATTGGCGCCCTGCTCGCCGGCCTGGCTGACGCAGCCGGCCAGCACGTCCTCGACCTGGCCAGGCGGCAGGCCGGCCCGCCCCAACAAGCCCTGGATGGCATCGGCCAGCAAATCATCGGGCCGCCTGTCGGCCCAGCGGCCGCCACGCCGCCCGAAGGGCGTGCGCACGGCCTCCACAATCACCGCTTCGTTCATGCCGGTGTCTCCTCGGCGTACAGCCGCTCGATATCGTCCGCATAACTGCGGTAGATGCTGGCGCGCCGTACCTTCATGGTCGCGGTCACCTCGCCATCATCGTGGTCCAGTTCCTTGGTCAAGAGATGAAAGCGCTTGATCTGCGCCACCGGCGCCAGCCCGGCATTGGCGCGCGCCACCTCGCCCGCCACCAGCTCGCGCACCTCTGCGCATTCGGCCAGCGACCGGAAATGCGTAAAGGCGATGCGCCGCGATTCCGCCCATTTGCCCACCGTGTCGAATTCCAGCTGGATCAATGCTGCGACAAAGCGGCGGCCATCCGCGACGATCACGCACTCCTTCACATAGGGGCTGCTCTTGACCGCGTTCTCGATTTCCGACGGCGTCAGGTTCTTGCCACCGGCCGTGATCATGATGTCTTTCAGGCGATCGACGATGCGCAGGCGTCCGTCCTGCACCGCGGCCACGTCGCCCGTGTGCAGCCAGCCGTCCCGCACGGTATCGGCGGTGGCCGCGTCGTTCTTGTAGTAGCCGGCAAACACCATGTCGCCGCGCACCTGCAGTTCATCCGCGTCGCCCAGGCGCCAATCGACCCCCAAAATCGCCTCGCCCACCGTACCCACTTTGACGCGATCCGGATGCTGGCCAAAGATCATGCCCGCCGATTCGGTCAGGCCATACACCTCTACCAATGGCACACCGATCGTGCGGAAATACCGCACCACGTCAGGGGCAATGGGAGCCGCCCCCGTCATTGCCACCCCGACCCGGCGCAGGCCGATGAAATTCTGCAAGGCTCGCAGTACCAGCACGTACCACAGCGCATAGGTCAGCCTTTCGCCCACGCTGCGTTGCCGCGCGGATTTTTCCAGGAACGGCGTGCAGGCGGCCACCGCCCGCCGATACAGCCATTGCTGCAGCCGGCCCGCTTCCTGCATCTTGATCGAGATCGACGCGTGCAGCTTTTCCCAGATGCGCGGCACGCCCAGGAACACCGTGGGCGCCACCTCGCGCAGATCTTCCTGCACCGTGCGGATCGACTCGCCGAAATTGACCTGCGCCCCCAGATAGATCGGCACGAAGGTCGACAGCATCTGTTCGGCCACATGGCACAGCGGCAGGTACGACAGGTGCACGCTGCCGGCATCCATCGACAGTCGGTCGGCGATGCCAGGAGCCACGCCGCGCATGTTGCGGTAGCTCAGCATCGCGCCCTTGGGCTTGCCCGTGGAGCCGGACGTGTAGATCATCAGCCCCAGGTCATCCAGCTGTTGCGTGTCCAGCCAGGCATTGAGCGCCTCCAGCCCGTCGGTCTCGCGCCGCAGGCCTTCCGCTTCGAGTTCGGCGAAGGCAACGATGCGCGCACGTTCGGCGGGCGGATACGAGCGCAACCCCTTGGTTTCCATCACTACAATGCGGCGCAAAAGCGGCAGCCGGTGCGCCACCTGCAATACCTTGTCGGTCTGTTCCTGGTCTTCGCACACCACCAGTTCGACGTCGGCATGTTCCAGCACGTAGCCCATTTCCTCGGCCGGGCTGGTGGCGTACACGCCCACGGCCACGCCACCCACCGCGCCCGCGCCCAGCTGCACCAGCAGCCATTCCAGGCGGTTGTCGGACACGATGGCCACCCGGCCGCCGCGAGACAGGCCTTCGGCCTGCAAGCCCAGCCCCACGCGGCAGGCCCGCTGCCAGTACTGCGCCCACGACACCGGCTGCCAGATACCGAAGTCCTTCTGCCGCACGGCAATGCCGGCCGGCTGGCGGCGCGCCTGTTCGCGCAGCATCTGCGGCAAGGTCAGCGCCGGCCAGAGACCGTCCGCCGGCCGCGAAGCATCGGGCGCCGTCATGACAGCCAGCGCTTGCGGCGCTTGTAGTGCTTGATATCGCGAAAGCCGCGGGCCTCGCCCGAGCCGCCCACGCCCAGGTAGAACTCGCGCACGTCCGGGTCCGCCGCCAGCTTGTCGGCCGTGCCGTCGATGACCACCTTGCCCGTTTCCATGATGTAGCCATAGTGGGCCACCGCCAGCGCCACCGACGCGTTCTGCTCGACCAGCAGCATCGACACCCCCTGTTCGCGATTGATCCGGGCAATGATCGAGAAAATCGTTTCCACCAGCATCGGCGACAGCCCCAGCGACGGCTCGTCCAGCAGCATCAGCTTGGGCTGCGCGATCAGCGCGCGGCCGATCGCCAGCATCTGCTGCTCGCCGCCCGACAGATAGCCCGCCAGGCCGCGGCGACGCTCGTGCAGCCGCGGAAAATAGCCATAGACCAGGTCGAAATCCACCTTGGCGCCGGGCCGCCCGGTCAGCGCGTAGGTCGCGGCCACCAGGTTCTCTTCCACCGTCAGGTCCTCGAACACGCGGCGCCCTTCCATCACATGCGCCAGCCCCGCGCGCACCAGGTTCTGCGGCCGCGCGCCCGCCGTATCGCCGCCATCGAACGCGATGCGGCCACGCACCAGTTCGCCGTCCTCCAGGTCCAGCAGGCGCGACACGGCCTTCAGCGTGGTCGACTTGCCCGCGCCGTTGCTGCCCAGCAGCGCCACGATGGCGCCTGTCGGCACCGACAGCGACAGGCCGCGCAGCACCTGCACCGCCTTGTTGTAGACGACCTCGATGTTGTTGATGTCCAGCACCGCCGCGGGCGGCGCTGGCGTCGTTGCGACGATTCCGGGTATCACGGCCGCCTCACTGCAGCACGATCCAGTCCGACGCCGGCACCATCTGCTTCTGCTTGGTGTCCGCGCGATAGATCCGGCCCACGGGAATGGAATTGCCCTTGATCGAGATCGGCACGCCGATCAGGCCACCGGTGTCGAAGTCCTTGATGCCTTCCAGCGCGGCCTTCATGTTGGCGCTGGTCAGCTCTTTACCCGCATCCAGCGTGCGCTTGGCGACTTCGGTGAACAGCATCGCAGCCAGGAAGCCCTGCATGTAGCCCGTGCTCTGGTACTGCGGCCGCATTTCGCGGATCTTCTTGAGCATCGGCGCATCGGCCGCGTCGTCATAGTAGTAACGGTAAGGCATCACGCCCATGAAGCCTTCGGCGTCCTCGCCCATCTGCATCACGGTGGAATTGTCCATGGTCCAGAACGTGCCCATGTATCGCGTCTTCAGGCCCATGCGCTTGCCCTGGCCGACGAATTCCGGAATCGGCGCCAGCACGTAGCCATGGAAAATCGTGAAGTCCGGATCCGCGCGGCGCAGCTTGATCACCTCGGTCGATACGTCCACGCTGCCGGGCGGCGTCATGATCTCGGTGGCCACCGTCAGCCCCAGCTTCTGCGCCACGGCGCGCGAACTCGCAATCGGGTCGCGTCCGAACTCGGTGTCCGAATACACGAACGCCACCTTGGCCCCCGGCTTTTCCTTGGCGATGTAGCGCAGCAGAATGCCGAACATCTCGGTGTAGTCCGGCCCCAGCATGAACTGCGCCGGATACTTGGCCGGATCGTTCAGTTCGGTGGCGAACGAGGCGCCCGTCATCAGGATGCTGCCCGCGCGGTTCAGTTCGGCGTTGATGGTCTTGGAAAACCCGGTCGAATCGCCGTAGTAGAAATTCACCTTGTTCTGGCTGGTGATCTTCTTGAAGGCCGCCACCGACGCATCCACCTTGTAGGCCGTGTCTTCCGGCACGTAACGCACCTTGCGGCCCTTCACCCCGCCCTGGTCGTTGATGATCTTCACGTAGTCGGTGATGCCGGCATGGATGCCCTGCCCGGCAAACGCGAACACCCCGCTCAGCGGAATCGAGCCGCCCAGCACCAGGTCTTCTTCGGCGTGGGCCGCGGGCGCGGCCGCCATGGCCATCGCCACGCCCAAGGGCGCCAGCAACTTCGATAAACCGCTGCCTATCCGGATGCGCTTCATGTTGATGTCTCCTGGTTCTCTGGGTGCGCGGCCGCCGTCTAGGTGCGGAATGGCCACAGGTGGAAGTAGCGGCGCACGCGGCGCCAGATTTCCGCGAGCCCGTGGGGCTCGAAGATCAGAAAGCCCACAATCAGCAGGCCGAACACGATCGTGCGTACGGGCGAAATCAGGCTCAGGGCATCGCCCCCCACCGGCAGCCAGCCCACGATCAGCTTGAGCAGTTCGGGCACCATCGTCATGAACACGGCGCCCAGGATGGAACCCAGGATCGAGCCCATGCCGCCCACGATGATGGCAGCCAGAAAGAAGATCGACATGATCAGCGGAAAGCTCTCCGGCGTGACCACGCGAAAGAAATAC
The DNA here is from genome assembly GCF_902859705.1 of Achromobacter deleyi. Lineage (GTDB taxonomy): Bacteria > Pseudomonadota > Gammaproteobacteria > Burkholderiales > Burkholderiaceae_B > Achromobacter > Achromobacter deleyi. The sequence goes on from NZ_CADIJO010000008.1 coordinate 229,735, forward strand.
GCCCACAGCCCGCCCGCCACCCCGGCATAGAACGACGACAGGCCGAACGACAGCAGCTTGTAGCGCAGCAGGTGGATGCCCAGCACTTCGGCCGAGATATCGCGGTCGCGGATCGCGATGAACGCCCGGCCGATGCGCGTACGAAACAGATTGGCCGCGCCCAGCACCATCAGCACGGTCAGCGGCACGATCAGCCAATAGATCTTGAACGACGTGTCCAGATCCATGCCCAGGATGCGGGCGGGCGGCACCTGCAACCCGCCGGTGCCGCCGGTGAACTGCCAATTGGCGAAGACGAAATGTGCAATGAACGACGCCGCAATGGTCGATATCGCCAGGTACAGCCCCTTGACCCGCAGCGACGGAATACCCACCAGCAGGCCGCCCAGCATTGCCACCACGCCCCCGCCCAGCAGATTGACCAGCACCGGCGTGCCCAGGCGCAGTTCCATCACCGCCACCGTGTACGCGCCCAGTCCCATGAAGGCCGCCTGCCCCAGGCTCACCAGGCCCGTGTAGCCCGTCAGAATGTTCAGGCCCGTCGCGCTGGCCACATTGATGGCCACCAGGCAGGCCAGGTACAGCCAATAGGCGTCCGCCACGAACGGGAACAACACTAGCGATGCCGCCAGCAGCGCCAGCCACAGCCGCTGCGTGCGGGTATCGAACAGCGCCTGGTCGGCCAGGTACGTCTCTTTCGCGGTCGCGATGCGCATCGGCTACAGCCTCTCGATCTCGCGGGTGCCGAACAGCCCATAAGGCCGCAGCATCAGCACCACCACCAGCACCACGAAGGTCGCCAGCAATTTGTATTCGCCGCCCAGATAGGCGCCGGCCCAGGCTTCCAGCAAACCGATGAAGATCCCGCCCACCAGCGCGCCCGCCACGCTGTCCAGGCCGCCCACGATCACCACCACCAGCACCGACAGGCCAAATACGCCCATCGACGAAGAAATGCCGCCGATCGCGCCCACGATCACTCCCGACACCGCGGCAATCGCGCCCGCTGCCGCCCACGACAGCGAAAACACCCGCGGCACGTTGATGCCCATCGCGTAGGCCGCGCCCTGGTCCGATGCCGTGGCGCGCAGGGCCACCCCGCCGCGCCAGTAGCGAAACACGGCCAGCACCAGCAGCACGAACGCCACCGCCACCCAGAAGCCGTAGAACACCTTGGGCGCCACGAAGGCCTCGCCCACCATCACCGGTGCGCGCGGCATGAATTCGGGCAAGCGGCGCTGGTCCGCCGTCCAGATCAGCTCCACCACCCCCACCAGGATCGACGCCAGCCCCACCGTGATCATGAACACCGAGATCGGCGATTCGCCCAGCATCGGCCGGATCGTCAAACGCTCGACCAGCGCGCCCAGCGCCGCCGACACGCCTACCGCCCCCGCGATCGCCAACCACACCGGCCACGCCATGCCGGCGGCAAAGGCGTAGAACACATACGCGCCCAGCATCAGGAATTCACCGATGGCGATGTTGACCACCCGCGTCGCCTTGTAGACGATCACGAACGCCAGCGCCGCCAGCGCATACAGCCCGCCGCTGCCCAGCCCGGCCAGCGACACTTCCAGGAAGAACAGCCCGTCCATCAGGCCGCCTCCCGCAGCCGGCGCCGCAGGTCGCCCACGTCGCCCGCGCCCAGATAGGCCTTGATGACTTCCGGATCCGCCTGCACCTGCGTCGGCGACCCATCGGCGATCACCTGGCCGAAGTTCAGCACCACCACGTGGTCCGACAGGTCCATCACCATGCCCATGTCGTGCTCCACCATCAGCACCGTCACGCCCCATTCGGCGCGCGCATCCAGGATGAAGCGCGCCATGTCATCGGTTTCCTCGCGGTTCATGCCGGCCACCGGCTCGTCCAGCATCAGCACCTTGGGGTTCATCGCCAGCGCGCGCGCCAGTTCCACGCGCTTTTGCAGCCCGTACGACAGCGCCGCCACCGGCGCATGGCGGATGTGGTCGATCTCCAGGAAATCGATGATGCGTTCTTCGATGTCGGCGCGCAGCGCCATTTCCTCGCGGCGGGCGCGGCCCAGGTACAGCAGCGCGTCCAGCACCGTGCTGCGCAGGTGCGCATGGCGCCCCAGCTTGATGTTGTCCAGCACCGTCATGCCGCGAAACAGCGCAATGTTCTGGAAGCTGCGCGCCAGCCCCAGGCGGGCCCGTTCGGGCGCGGCGACGCGCGTGATGTCGCGTCCCAGAAAGCGGATCGTGCCTGCGGCCGGCCGGTAGAACCCGGAAATGGTGTTGAACAGCGACGTCTTGCCCGCGCCATTGGGGCCGATGACCGTGGTGATGGACCCCGGCGCCACGCGAAAGCCCACGCCGCTGAGCGCCTTGACCCCGCCGAACGCCAACGTGACCCCATCCACCTCCAGCAACGGAGGGCTGTCGGATTGATCCACCTTTGTCTCCTCGCTGTGTCGCGAAGCTGTTTTTCTAATGGCGGTGAATCAGCGTAGCCCCGAGGCAGGCGATGCAGCGAACCTGTCTTTACCTACGCTGGTACAGCGCCGGAAAATCGTTCTATGCGTTACGCTTGCCGTGCGGATGGTCAACCAAGCAAGCGCTCGGTTCCGACCATAGCATCGTGGTTTTTGGATCGAAAGTTGGTATTTACCCGATAACGGAGACAGGCCATGACCCCTTCCCTTCCGATCTTTCCAACGCTGCTTCTTGATGCCGGCGATGGCATCGCCACGCTGACCTTGAACCAGCCCAACGCGCTGAACGCCATCAGCGTCGCCATGGCGCAAGACCTGCAACGCGCCGCGCAATGGCTCGACACGCAGGCCGATATCCGGGTGGTGCTGCTGCGCGGCGCGGGCAAGGCCTTCTGCGCAGGCGGCGACATCGCGATGTTCGAAGGCGGCGCCGATGCCGTGCGCGGCAAGCTGCTCGATCTCTTCACGCCGCTCAACGATTTCCTGTCGCGCATCGCGCGCATGGACAAGATCTGGCTTGCCCAGGTGCACGGCGTGGCCGCGGGCGCCGGCCTGTCCCTGGTGCTGGCCTGCGACCTGGCCATCGCCGATGCCGACACGCGCTTCATGACCGCCTATCTCAAGCTGGGCGCCACCCCCGATGCCGGCATGACGCATGGCCTCATGCGTGTGGTGGGCCCCAAGCGTGCGCTCGACCTGCTGCTGCGCCACGATGCCTTCACCGCCGCCGACGCACAGGCCTGGGGCATCATCACCCGCAGCGCCCCCGCGGGCCAGCTCGAACCGCAGGCGCAGGCCTACGCCCAGGCCATCGCCAGCCATGCACCGCACGGCATCGCCGGCGCCAAGCGCTTGCTGCGCAGCGCCGCGCAGGCGTCGCTGGAAGCGCAATTGGCCGAAGAAACCGCCACCTTCCTGGCATCGGCCCGGCGCGACGATTTCACCGAAGGCGTCACCGCCTTCCGCGAGAAACGTGCGCCGCGCTTTCAGGGCCGCTAGGCGCCGCGCCCGCAGGCCGGCTTCAGAACTTGTAGCTGACGCTCGCAATCACGCTGCGCCGCGCGCCGTACCAGCAATCGCCGCGCGACAGGCACGTGGCCAGGTAGGTCTTGTCCATCAGGTTGTTGACGTTCAAGGCATAACGCCACTGGCTGGTCTCATACGAGACCATGCTGTCCACCAGCCACACCGGCGCCAGCTTCGGCCCGTCGCCATCGCGGAACGACGCCATCCAGCGCGCGCCGGCGCCCACCGTGAAGCGCCCGTCCAGATTGTCCAGCGCAAAGCGATAGCGGCCCCACGCCGCGGCCTGATGGCGCGGAATGCCTTCCAGTTTCGGGTCCAGGTCGATGTAGTTGTAGTGCGCGATCACGTCGAACGATGACGTCACCTGCCCGCGCCATTCCAGTTCCACGCCGCGCGTGCGCGTCTTGCCGGTCTGGATGTTGTTCAGCGCCGACGTCGGGTCCGGCACCAGGCGGTTCTTCTCCCGCAGGTCATACACCGACGCGGTGGCCAGGTGGCCGCCATCTTCCGACTGGTACTTCAGCCCCGCCTCCCACTGCTTGCCGCGCAGCGGCTTGTACAGCTCGGGCACGTCGCCATCGGGCGTGCTGCGCGTGGTGCTGGCCACCGGCGTGAACGATTCGCTGTAGCTCACATACGGCGACCAGCCGTTGCTGGCCGCGTACATCAGCCCGAAGCGCTTGGTGGTGGCCTGGGCCTTGTCCGCGTCGCCGCCGTCGAGCTGGCTGCGCGCGCGGTCGTGGCGCAGCCCCGCCGTCACGATCCAGTGCTGGCCGATCTTCATCTGGTCCTGCAGATAGATGCCGGTCTGGCTCTGCGTGAATTGCGGTTCGCCCGTCAGCACCGGAATGTAGCCATTGCCGTAGACCGGCGCATAGGCGTCGATCGAATCCTTGCCGCTGCCGCTTTCGCGGTCACGGCGATAGCGCGCCCAGTCCAGCCCCAGGAGCAGCTTGTGGGTCACGGCGCCGGTACGCACCTCCCCGGTCAGGTGCTGGTCCAGCGTGTCCATGCGCACCTTGGTGATCGAATCATCGGCATAGCGGCCGATGATGCGCTGGTTGATGGGGTCTTCCGCCCAGCCCCCCGGCACGGTGAACGAATCCGCATAATGCGTGAAGTACGTCACCTTGTTGTTGGCGTGCCGAAAGCCCTGGCTGAACGACCATTTGTCGTTGAACTTGTGCTCGAACAGCCAGCCGATGCTGCGGCGCTCCGAATCGTAGCGATCGTGATCCGGTTCGCCAATGAAGCGATAGGTCGGGATGGTGCCGTTCGGATTCGGCGTACGCATGCCGGACCACGGCATGAATTGGGCCGTCGACCCGGACTTGTCCTTCTGGTACAGGGCCTGCAACGTGAAAGTCGTGGCCGCACTGGGCTTCCACGTCAGCGATGGGGCTACCAGCGTGCGGTCATCCGGCACATGATGCACCTGGGTATCGGCGTCGCGCCCCAGCGCCACCAGGCGGTACAGCCACTGGCCGTCTTCGGTAATGGGGCCCGTCAGGTCGATCTGCGCCTGCTTGCGCCCATGATTGCCGAACTGCACGCCCACCTCGCGCTGCGTCTCGGCCAGCGGGCGCTTGCTCACCATGTTGATGATGCCGCCCGTGCTGCCCTGGCCATACGTCATCGCAGCCGGTCCGCGCAGCACCTCGATGCGCTCCAGCAGGTAGGGATCGGGGCGCGTCGTGCTGGTGTAGTAGTCGAATGCCTGGCGCAGGCCGTCCAGGTACACGTCGGCGTCCGTGCCCCGCACCCGCACGCTGTCGGTGCGCGAATCCACTCCATACGCATCGGATCGCACTCCGGCCGCATAGCCCAGCGCGTCCTGCAGGCTGGTTGCCCCCTGGTCCACGATCTGGTCGCGCGGCACCACGGTGATCGACTGCGCCGTCTCGATCAGCGGCGTATCGGTCTTGGTGGCCGTAGCCGACCGCGTTGCCGCGTAACCCATCACCGGACCGGTGGCCGTCTCATCGCTGCCCTCCACGGTCACGGTGGGCAGCGTCGTAGTGGGCCCCACGGCGGCTTGCTGGGCGAGCAATACGGTGGGCAGCAGCCCCAATACCGCGGCCACTCCGACGCGGCGGCACATGACAGGACGAAACATCAACATGGCTCCCTTTTGTATGGATTTTGAAAGCCAAATGTTAATGGTTCTCTTTCGTAGAATGGTTATTTTTACGATTCGAATAGCCAAGAAACCACAAACTACAAGGGCGGCGCACGCGCCGCCCTTGCCTGCCGTGTCATGGCCGGCGTGCCGTCCCTACCCGGCCTGCCGTGCCATGTCCCGCTTGGGCAGGCTCAGCCTGCCGCCCTACGCCCGCCCTGCGCGCAACTGCACAGCCAGGGCCCAGCGCCGCGCCACGGACGGCGACGTCGCGCAGGTGGCCGATTCGGTCACCACCCGCACCGCGCGCTCCAGCAACTGGATATCCGCTTCGTGCTGGCGGGCCACGTGCGGGTCTTCGAAGAAGATCACGCGCTGGCATTGATGTTCCAGCACCAGCTCGGCAATCTGGGCGTCGCCCCCCAGCGGGCCGCTCAGGTAGCGATGCACCCAGGGCGTGTCCTTGGGCCAGCCGCGCGACCAGGCCAGGTCGTTCAGGCGGCCGCCCGTCGTGCCCGTCGCCACACGTCGCGCAAACTGCGACAGCACGTCGAAATGCTCGCTGGCAAATGCCACCATCTCGTCCTTGAGCGCATCGTGGGCAATCAGCGCCAGCGTCTGGCCCGTGTAATTGAACAGCCGCGAGGCCGACACATCCGGCGCCAGGCCGGCATGGATGCGCTCGACCTCCATCCATTCAATGGCGCCGGCCAGCGTCGAAATGAACGGCCGGCCGTGCGTGATGCATTGGCGCTTGAGCGCCAGGGCCTCGGGAAAAATCGACGACGGGTCCACGGGATCGATCAAGTAGATCGCGCCGTCGAACGGCGCCTGTCCGTCGCGACCCTCGGTCACGCGCGCCACCAGCTTCATCAAGCCGCCTTCGCGGCCATACGGATAGCGGATCAGGCCGCTATAGCCCTGCAGCATGCCTTCGCGCACGATCGCGTCGTGCGTGCGGCCCACGGTGTGCAACTGCACGCCCAGTTCGCGGATCGTGGACGAACACGCCCGCAACCAGCTGAACAAGGCGGCGTCGGGCGTTTCATGGTGCAGTCGGTTGGCGGCCAGGCCAAAGCGCAAAGGGGCAGCGGGCATCGGTAGACTCGGGCGGTTGGAACAACAAGAAGAGCCTTGATGATACCGCGCAGCCGGCGCGCCAAAACAAAAACGCTCCCGGATGGGAGCGTTTGCGGCGCGGTTCAGTCGGCTTCGTCGATCCAGGCCATCTGGATGGCTTCCAGGATCTTCTCGCCGCTGCGCTCGGGATCATCACTGAACCCGGGCAAGGCCAGCACCCATTCGCGCAGTTGGGTGAAACGCAGCGTCTTGGGGTCGACGTCCGGATGGGCGTCCACCAGCGCTTCGGCGATCTGGTAGGTATCGGTCCACTTCATCAATGGCCCTCTTTGGCGTGGTTGATGGTGTACTTGGGGATCTCGACCGTCAGGTCGGCATCGGTCACCAAGGCCTGGCACGACAGGCGCGAGGTCGGCGTCAGGCCCCAGGCCTTGTCCAGCAGATCCTCTTCGTCGTCGGTCGCGTCTTCCAGCGACGCATAGCCCTGCTTGACCACCACGTGACAGGTCGTGCACGCGCACGACAGCTCGCACGCATGCTCGATGTCGATGTGGTTGTCCAGCAGAACGCGGCAGATCGACACGCCTTTGGGCGCGTCTTCGATCACGGCGCCCTCGGGGCAGTAATCGGGGTGAGGCAGTACGGTCAGTTTCGGCATAGCTTCTTATCAGGCAATTTCGTCAAGTTTGCGGCCAGCCAGGGCGGCGCGGATGCTGCGGTCCATGCGGCGGGCGGCAAAGTCGTCGGTCGCCGCCGACAGGGCTTCGGTCGCGGCCTTCACCGTGTCCACATCCTGGGCGTCCTGCGCCGCGATCGCCGCTTGCAGGCAGTCGTCCACCCGTTTGCGTTCGTCGGCATCCAGCAGATCGCCATCGGCCGCCAGCGCGGCCTGTACCGATTCCACCAACTGGCGCGCATCCACCTGCTGTTCGCGCAACATGCGGGCGCGGGCATCGGAATCCGCCTGCGCCACGCTGTCGGCCAGCATCTGCGCAATCTCGTCGTCGCTCAGGCCGTACGACGGCTTGACCGACACCGCGGCCTCGACGCCCTTGCTCTGCTCACGCGCGGTCACGCTCAGCAGCCCGTCCGCATCCACCTGGAAAGTCACGCGAATACGCGCGGCGCCGGCCACCATCGGCGGAATGCCGCGCAGTTCGAAACGCGCCAGCGAGCGGCAATCGGACACCAGGTCGCGTTCGCCTTGCAGCACATGGATGCTCATGGCCGTCTGGCCATCCTTGAACGTCGTGAATTCCTGCGCGCGCGCCACCGGGATGGTGCTGTTGCGGGGAATCACGCGCTCGACCAGGCCACCCATCGTTTCCAGGCCCAGCGACAGCGGAATCACATCCAGCAGCAGCCAGTCTTCGCCCGGTGCGCGGTTGCCGGCCAGCAGATTGGCCTGCAGGGCTGCGCCCAGCGCCACCACCTGGTCCGGGTCCAGATCGGTCAGCGGCTCGGTGCCGAACATCTCGCCCACCGCCGCCCGCACCACGGGCATGCGCGTCGCGCCGCCCACCATCACCACCCCACGCACGTCCGCCGGCTTGAGCTCGGCATCGCGCAGCGCGCGGCGCGCGCATTCCAGCGTGCGCTGGATCAAGGGTTGCGCCAGCGTTTCGAATTCCGCGCGCGTCAACGTGCGGTCAATCGTCTGGCCGTTGGCCAACGTCAGTTGCAACTGCGCTTGCTGCGCATCCGACAGCGCCTCGCGCACCGCACGCGCCGCCATCAGCAGGCCGCGCCGATCGGCGTGCGTCAGTTCGCCCACGCCGGTCGCGGCGACCACGTGATCAACGATCAGGGAATCAAAATCGTCACCGCCGAGCGCGGTATCGCCGCCGGTGGAAATCACTTCGAACACGCCCTGCGTCAACCGCAGGATCGAGATATCGAACGTGCCGCCGCCCAGGTCGTACACCGCATACACGCCTTCGGCGGCGTTATCCAGGCCGTAGGCAATTGCCGCGGCGGTGGGTTCATTCAACAGGCGCAGCACATTCAGGCCGGCCAGGCGGGCCGCATCGCGGGTGGCCTGGCGCTGGGCGTCATCGAAATATGCCGGCACCGTGATCACGGCGCCCACCAGATCGTCGCCCAGCACATCTTCGGCGCGCTGGCGCAGCACGGCCAGGATCTGCGCCGACACCTCGACCGGGCTCAGGTCGCCTTGCGCCGTGCGGATGCGCACCATGCCGGGCGCGTCCACGAATTCGTACGGGGCGCGCGTGGCGCGCGCCTCTTCCAGCGAACGGCCCATGAAACGCTTGACCGACACCACCGTGTTCAGCGGGTCTTCGGCCTGCTGCGCCAGGGGCTCGCGGCCCGTGGTCACGCGGCCGCCCGGGTAGTAGCGCACCGCCGACGGCAGCAGCACGTGCCCCTCTGCGTCAGGCAGCACTTCAGCCACGCTGCTGCGCACTGCGGCAACCAGGGAATTGGTCGTGCCCAAATCGATGCCCACCGCCAGCTTGCGCTGGTGCGGCGCGGGCGATTCACCGGGCTCGGAAATCTGCAATAAGGCCATGATTCTATTTTTCTGCTCAGTAGGCGGCAAAGCCTGGGCGCCCGGCGGCCAGGCTCGTCCGGATCGTCAGGCTAGGGATGGGCGTACGCCAGCTCTTGCGCCAGCTTTTCCACGAACATCCATTCCCGCACCTTCAGGCCCGCTGCCGCGTAGTCGCGCTGTTCGTCCAGCAGCCGGGTCAGCGTGGCGCGCATCTGCACGCGGGCGTCCTGCAGCTCAGCCTGCAGCGCCGCCAGGGCGTCGGCGTCATCGCGCGCATCGTCCAGCATTTCGCGCCAGGTCATCTGCTGCATCAGGAAAGCCGTGTCCATGGACGTGTTGCTCTCGGTCTGCAAATCGATGCCCGCCTGTTCGCACAGGTAGCGAGCCCGCAACAGCGGATCGCGCAACAGCCGATAGGCCTCGTTGGCACGGGCTGCCCACTGCATGGCCACGCGGCGTTCCGCGGGGCTGGCGGTGGCAAAGCGGTCGGGATGCACCTGCGCAGCGACGGTCCGCCATGCGGTTTCCAGCGCCTGCGGGTCCAGGTCAAAGCGTGCCGGCAAGCCGAACAGGCTGAAGTGGTCGTCTCCAGCCAAGACTTACACCGTGAACGACTCGCCGCAGCCGCAGGTCGCCTTCTCGTTGGGGTTGCGGAACTTGAAGCCTTCGTTCAGGCCTTCGCGGGCGTAATCCAGCTCGGTGCCGTCCAGGTAGGCCAGGCTCTTGGGGTCGACGAATACCTTCACGCCGAAGCTCTCGAAGACCTGGTCTTCGGGCGCCACGTCGTCCACGTACTCCAGCTTGTAGGCCATGCCGGAGCAGCCCGTCGTCCTAACGCCGAGCCGCAAGCCAATACCCTTTCCGCGCTTTTGCAAGTAGCGGCCGATGTGGGTGGCAGCCTGTTGGGTCAGGGTAACGGACATGTCAGTTCGCCACAGCTTCGGCCACGACCGAATGCTTTTCCTTGTAGTTCTGCACGGCGGCCTTGATCGCGTCTTCGGCCAGGATCGAGCAGTGCACCTTCACGGGCGGCAGGGCCAGTTCTTCGGCGATCTGCGTGTTGCGGATGTTCATGGCTTCGTCCAGCGTCTTGCCCTTGACCCATTCGGTCACGAGCGAGCTGGAAGCGATGGCCGAGCCACAGCCGTAGGTCTTGAAGCGCGCATCTTCGATGACGCCGGCTTCGTTGACCTTGATCTGCAGCTTCATGACGTCGCCACAGGCGGGCGCGCCGACCATGCCGGTGCCCACCGAGTCGTCCGACTTGTCGAACGAACCGACGTTGCGCGGGTTTTCGTAGTGATCCAGGACTTTGGTGCTGTAAGACATATCAGTTCTCCACGTATTTCGTTGGCACGGGCGCTCAGTGCGCGGCCCACTGCACGGTATTCAGGTCGATGCCTTCCTTGGCCATTTCCCACAGCGGCGACATGTCGCGCAGCTTGCCGACCCGGCTCTTGAGCAATTCGATGGCGTAGTCCACTTCCTTTTCGGTCGTGAAGCGGCCCAGGGTGAAACGGATCGAGCTGTGCGCCAGTTCGTCGTTGCGGCCCAGGGCGCGCAGCACGTACGACGGCTCCAGGCTGGCCGAGGTGCAGGCCGAACCGCTGGACACGGCCAGTTCCTTGATCGCCATGATCAGGGACTCGCCTTCGACATAGTTGAAGCTGACGTTCAGGTTGTGCGGCACGCGCTGGTCCATGTCGCCGTTCAGGTAGACCTCTTCGATCTGCGACAGGCCGGCCCACAGGCGATCACGCAGCATGCGGATGCGCTCGTTCTCGGTGCCCATTTCTTCGCGCGCCAGGCGGAAGGCTTCGCCCATGCCGACGATCTGGTGGGTCGCCAGCGTGCCCGAACGGAAACCACGCTCGTGGCCGCCGCCGTGCATCTGCGCTTCGATGCGCACACGCGGCTTGCGGCGCACGTACAGCGCGCCGATGCCCTTGGGGCCGTAGGTCTTGTGGGCCGAGAACGACATCAGGTCGACCTTCAGCTTCTGCAAGTCGATCTCGACCTTGCCGGTCGCCTGCGCGGCGTCCACATGGAAGATGATGCCCTTCTCGCGGCAGATCTCGCCCAGGGTTTCGATATCCTGGATGACGCCGATTTCGTTGTTCACCATCATCACGGACACCAGCACGGTGTCGGGGCGCAGCGCCGCCTTGAAGACGTCCAGGTCGATCAGGCCGTTGTCCTTGACGTCCAGGTAGGTCACTTCAAAGCCCTGGCGCTCCAGTTCGCGACAGGTGTCCAGCACGGCCTTGTGCTCGGTCTTGATCGTGATGATGTGCTTGCCGCGTTCCGCGTAGAAATTGGCAGCGCCCTTGATGGCCAGGTTGTCCGACTCCGTGGCGCCGGAAGTCCAGACGATTTCACGGGGATCGGCATTCACCAGCTTGGCCACTTCTTCGCGGGCGCGCTCGACCGCGTCCTCGGATTCCCAGCCAAAGGCATGGCTGCGCGAAGCGGGATTGCCAAAGTTCTCGTACAGCCAGGGCACCATCTTGTCGACGACGCGGGGGTCGACGGGGGTCGTGGCCGAATAGTCCAGATAGATCGGGCGGGTGGTCATTTCTACAACTCCTGATGCTGCTTATACGGTGGCGTTGGCCGCGACGGTCGTGGTCGGGGCATTGGCGGCGGCATTGGCGCCCCCCACCCGATTCACACGCACCGCGCAGGCCTGCGCTTGATTGTTGGCTTCCTGCAGTTGGCGCACGCGCTGCTGATCAACCAGATCTTGCAGGGACACCGAATCCAGGTAATCCACCATCTTGCGATTCAACGTCGCCCAGAGCTCGTGCGTCATGCACTTGCCGGGCTTGCCGTCGTTGCCGCTCGTACAGTCCCGCTTGCCGCCGCAGCTGGTTGCATCCAGCGGCTCGTCGACGGCAAAGATGATGTCGGCCACGGTCACGTTGCGCGCCAGGCGAGCAAGCGAGTAGCCGCCGCCGGGGCCGCGCACGCTGTCCACGAGTTCGTGGCGACGCAGTTTCCCGAACAGCTGTTCCAGGTACGAAAGCGAAATGTTCTGACGCTGGCTGATGGCCGCAAGAGTGACCGGGCCGCTATGCTGCCGCATAGCCAGATCGATCATGGCAGTCACGGCGAAACGCCCTTTGGTAGTTAGCCGCATGGTGGGTTCCCTGTGATTCGGCAATGGCCGCCGGCGAATCCGGCGGTCAATACCCGAGTAATTGGCTCAAGTATAGCAAATTCCCGACTAATTTGGTATGGCTCCCGGCTAGAAAAAACCGCGCAGTTGCGCGGTTTTTTTCACTACCAAATTGCCCAAGGCCGCCCGTGGGCGGCCTGGCGCACCAGGGGATCAGGCCGCCTGGTACTGGGTAGCGCGCTTGCGAACCAGCTCGAGCACGCCCTGACAGGCATCTTCGAGGTAGTCGAGCACTTTGCCGAAACCGTCGGCGCCGCCGTAATACGGGTCCGGCACGGTGGCTTCTTCGAACTCGTTGGCAAAGCGCATCAGCAGCATCAGCTTGTGCTGATAGGCCTTGGGGCACTGCTGCTGCATGGCAGACAGGTTGTCCCAATCCATGGCGAGGATGAGATCGAAGTCGCGGAAATCTTCCGCGGTGACCTGACGCGCCTCGCAGTGCGTGATCTCGTAGCCGCGCTTACGCGCCGCAGCCTGCGCCCGGGCATCAGGCGCCTCGCCGATATGAAACGCGTGCGTGCCCGCGGAGTCGATGCGAACCACATCGCCCAAACCCGCGTCGTTCACCAAATGGCGAAACACGCCCTCTGCGCTCGGCGAGCGACAGATATTGCCCATGCAAACGAAAAGTACCTTGGTCATCATGGGAGTAAGTGTGCGGGAAAACCCGAGATAAGGCAAGCTTTTTTTGCAGCGCCAGCCAGGATGGCGCGCAAATCCGTCCCCTTAAATATCAACTATAAATCATATAGTTACGGACTATATTTAAGGTTGCTCGAGATGCTTTCGACAGACCAATTGTCCAAATATTGAGCATGTAAATGCAACGGTGCGCCGCCAACCGCGATTCAGCAGGCTGTCAGCGCACAGATACATTTAGATACCTCAATACGGTCAGACCGCCCCATCCAACAGCACCCGCTGCTTCAACGCGTTCAGCGCGTCGCGCGCTGCCGCGGCCTGTTCGAATTCCAGATTGCGGGCGTGGTCCATCATCAGCTTTTCCAGGCGCTTGATCTCGCGCGCCAGTGCCTTTTCGTCCTTCAGGAATTCCGCGGGCACGGCAGCTTCCAGGGCGTCGTGCTGCACCGGCGCCACGATGCCGTCGATCAGCTCGCGCACGGCCTTGTGCACGCCGCGCGCGGTAATGCCGTTGTCGGCGTTGAACTGCAACTGCTTGGTACGGCGGCGGCTGGTTTCCTCCATGGCGCGCTGCATCGAATCGGTGATGCGGTCGGCATACAGGATGGCGTGGCCGTTCAGGTTGCGGGCCGCCCGGCCGATCGTCTGGATCAGGCTGCGCTCGGACCGCAGGAAACCTTCCTTGTCGGCGTCCAGGATGGCCACCAGGGAAACTTCCGGAATATCCAGGCCTTCACGCAGCAGGTTGATCCCCACCAGCACGTCGAACGTGCCCAGGCGCAGGTCGCGGATGATTTCGACGCGTTCCACCGTATCGATGTCCGAGTGCAGGTAGCGCACCCGCACCCCGTGCTCGGAAAGGAAGTCCGTCAGGTCTTCGGCCATGCGCTTGGTCAGGGTCGTGACAAGCACCCGCTCGCCCTGCCCCACGCGCGCCTTGATCTGGCCCAGCAGGTCGTCCACCTGCGTGCGGGCGGGCAACACCTCGACGATCGGATCGACCAGGCCGGTGGGCCGCACCACCTGCTCGATGACGTTGTCGGTGTGCTCTTTCTCGTAGGCGGCCGGCGTGGCCGACACGAATACGCATTGGCGCATCCGGGCCTCGAACTCCTCGAGCTTGAGAGGCCGGTTGTCCAATGCCGACGGCAGGCGAAAACCATACTGCACCAGCGTCTCTTTGCGTGACCGGTCGCCCCGATACATCGCACTGAGCTGGCCGATGGTGACGTGGCTTTCGTCGATGAACATCAGCGCATCGGACGGCAGGTAGTCGATCAGCGTGGGCGGCGGATCGCCCGGCGCCGCACCCGACAGGTGGCGCGAGTAGTTCTCGATGCCCTTGCAAAAGCCCAGTTCCTGCAGCATTTCGAGATCGAAGCGGGTGCGCTGCTCAAGGCGCTGGGCCTCGACCAGGTGGCCGTCGTCGACAAAGCGCTTGACCCGTTCGCGCAGTTCTTCCTTGATGGTCTCGATGGCGCGCATGACCGTGTCGCGCGGCGTCACGTAGTGCGAGCCGGGATAGACGGTAAAGCGCGGCAGCTTCTGGCGGATACGGCCGGTCAGCGGGTCGAACAGCTCCAGGCTTTCGATCTCGTCATCGAACAGGGTCAGCCGCAACGCCAGTTCGGCGCTTTCGGCCGGGAAGATGTCGATGGTTTCGCCCCGCACCCGGAACACGCCGCGCGTGAATTCCGCGTCGTTGCGGGTGTATTGCATGGCCACCAGGCGCGCCAGGATCTCACGCCGCGAGATCTGGTCGCCGGCGCGCAGGATCAGCACCATCGCGTGGTAGTCGCCCGGGTTGCCGATACCGTAGATACACGACACCGTGCCGACGATGATCGTATCGCGGCGTTCCAGCAGGCTCTTGGTGGCCGACAGCCGCATCTGCTCGATGTGCTCATTGATGGACGAGTCCTTTTCAATGAACAGGTCGCGCGTGGGCACGTAGGCTTCGGGCTGGTAGTAATCGTAGTACGACACGAAATACTCGATGGCGTTCTTGGGGAAGAACTCGCGCATTTCGGCGTACAGCTGGGCTGCCAGTGTCTTATTCGGGGCCAGAACCAACGCCGGCCGCCCGAGCTGGGCAATGACGTTGGCCATGGTGTAGGTCTTGCCCGACCCGGTCACGCCCAGCAGGGTCTGGAACATCAGCCCATCCTGGATGCCCTGCACCAGGCCTTCGATGGCCGCGGGCTGGTCGCCGGCGGGCGGATAGGGTTGGTAAAGATGAAACGGGCTGTCCGGAAAATCCACGAACCCGGCCCCTGCCGGGCCCGCACCGGGTACAGCCGTAACGGGGGCATCACTGACGGCACCAACGGCGGCCGCGCCCGCAGCACTCGGGTCTATTGCGCTCTTAGGCATGCTAGACTGTTCCCAGGGTAAACCCCCCATTATCCACAGCACTTCCCACTGCGTCCACTCACCCTCAGCAGAGTCCCATGAGCACCCTTTTCGATTCCGTCGAACTCGCGCCGCGCGACCCCATCCTTGGTCTGAACGAACAATACAACGCGGATACCCGCCCCGGTAAAGTCAACCTGGGCGTTGGCGTGTACTACGACGATCAGGGTCGGATTCCCCTGCTGGGCGCCGTGCGCAAGGCCGAAATCGCCCGCATCGAAGCCGCCGCTGCCCGCGGCTACCTGCCGATCGAAGGCATCGCCGGCTACAACCAGGGCGCGCAAGCCCTGCTGATCGGCAAGGATTCCCCGCTGGTCACCGAAGGCCGCGTCCTCACCACCCAGGCTCTGGGCGGCACCGGCGCCCTCAAGATCGGCGCCGACTTCCTGCGCCAGCTGCTGCCGACCTCCAAGGTCCTGATCAGCGATCCCAGCTGGGAAAACCACCGCGCGCTGTTCGAACGCGCCGGTTTCGAAGTCGGCACCTACGCCTACTACGACGCCGCCACCCGCGGCCTGAATTTCGACGGCATGCTGGCAGCCCTGAAGGCCGCGCCGGCCCAGACCGTCGTCGTGCTGCACGCTTGCTGCCACAACCCCACGGGCGTGGACCCCACCTTCGAACAATGGCAGCAGATCGCCGCCGTCGTGAAGGAAAACAACCTGGTCCCGTTCCTGGACATCGCCTACCAGGGCTTCGGCGAAGGCCTCAAGGAAGATGCCGCCGTCGTGCGCCTGTTCGCTGACCTGAACATGACCATGTTCATCAGCTCGTCGTTCTCGAAGTCGTTCTCGCTGTACGGCGAACGCGTCGGCGCCCTGACCGTCGTGGCCGGCAGCAAAGACCAGGCCACCCGTGTCCTGAGCCAGCTCAAGCGCGTCATCCGCACCAATTACTCCAACCCGCCCACCCACGGCGGCACGATCGTCTCCACCGTGCTCAACACGCCCGAACTGTTCGCCATGTGGGAACAGGAACTGGGCGCCATGCGCGACCGCATCCGCCTGATGCGCAAGCAGCTGGTCGAGAAAATCAAGGAACATGGCGGCAAGCAGGACTTCAGCTTCGTGCTGCAGCAGCGCGGCATGTTCTCGTACTCGGGCCTGTCCTCGGCCCAGGTCGACCGCCTGCGCGAAGAGCACGGCGTCTACGCCGTCTCCAGTGGCCGCATCTGCGTCGCCGCCCTGAACAGCGGCAACATCGACCAGGTCGCCAAGGGCATCGCTGCGGTGCTGTAAAGCGCCCCGCAAAGCCGGCACCTGCCAGACGGGACCTTCGGGTCCCGTTTTTTATTGCCTGCGTTGTATTGCCTGCGTTTTTGGGCCGCTTGCCGCCGCAATCGACACCCGCTTGCTTTTTTGCGTTATGTCCCCCAGAATGCTGCTGTATATATGTACAGTCCGACCCCAACGGATCATCGCCATGGCCAGCAAACTCACTGATCGTCAACAGCAAATCCTGGACCTCATCCGGCAAACGGTCGCGCGCACCGGCTTTCCGCCCACCCGCGCCGAAATTGCCCTGGCCCTGGGGTTTCGCTCGCCCAACGCGGCCGAAGACCATCTCAAGGCCCTGGCCCGCAAAGGCGCCATCGAACTCACGGCCGGCGCCTCGCGTGGCATCCGCCTGAAAGACACCTCGGCCTCCCCCACGCAAGCCGCCCTACCCTTGCCTGGCCTGGCGCAACTGCTGTTGCCGCTGGTCGGCCGAGTGGCTGCCGGCAGCCCCATCCTGGCAGCCGAGCACGTCGAACGCGAAATCGGCGTCGACTCCAGCCTCTTCGCCCAAGCCCCCGACTACCTGCTCAAGGTGCGCGGCATGAGCATGCGCGACGCCGGCATCCTCGAAGGTGACCTGCTTGCCGTCAAGAAAGCCTCCGAAGCCCGCAACGGCCAGATCGTGGTGGCCCGCCTGGGCGACGACGTCACCGTCAAGCGCCTGCAACGCCAGCATGGCCGTATCGAACTGCTGCCCGAAAACCCCGACTTCGACACTATCGTGGTCGAAGCCGACCAGGAATTTGCACTCGAAGGCATCGCAGTCGGCCTGATCCGCACGCACGCCCTGCATTGATGCGGCACTGAACGCACGCCAGGCAGGCTGCAGTCAGCCAGACCCAAAAAAGAAACCCCGCCATGTGAACTGACCCCCAGAAGTTGGACGGTCAACTAAAGCCCGAAGGCCTGGGCTCGGTATTGCACCGGGCTCAGGCCTTTCAGCTTGAGCTTGATACGGTCGTGATTGTAGTA
>NZ_CADIJO010000009.1 GCF_902859705.1 Achromobacter deleyi
CGGGTCGATCATGACGCTGGCGCCGCCGCCTGGATCGCTGGGCCTGGCCACCGTCTGGCGCGGCCGATGGCGTGCGCGTTGGCGCGGCCAGGTCGATCGGGGCGTGGCGGCCTGGTCGCGGCTGGCGGCCAGCGAACGGCGCCTGCTGGCGTTGTGCGCGGTGGTGGTGGCCGGCGCGGGCAGCTGGCTCGCGGTGATCGAACCCGCGCTGGGACGTATTGAACGCAGCCGCGAAGAATTGCGGCGGCTGGAGCGTACGGGACGCGAGCTTCAGGACGTGCTGCGCCAGGCGGGTCCGGCGCTTGCCGTAGTGGCCGACACAGTGGCCAACACGGCGGCCAACGCACCATTCACCGCACCGCCCACCGCCGTATCGGCGGATGCGCTGGACCGCTGGCTGGACGCGGCGGGCCTGGCGGGGCGCTATCAAGTGGCGTGGGAGGACGGCGCCTGGCGCGTGACCTTCAAGCGCGCGCCCGCCGGGGCGGTGGCCGCCTGGCTGCTGGCCGGCCCCGCGCCGCTACCGTTGGCGCTGGCGCAGGTGGCCTTGCAGCGCCAGGACCAAGCCGAAGCCGCCGACCCCGGCGTGGCGCCGGGCGAAGGCCTGGCGGGCAGCGTATTGCTGCGGCCGCTTCTGCAAGCCCATCCGCGAACCGTTTCGCCCTCCGCCCTGCGAGCCGCCCCATGAACGCCCGCGACCCCAACGCCCCGCAGCCCAAGCTGCCCTATGCCTGGGCCCGCCAGCACCGGGCGCTGCTGCACTGGCTGGGCGGCGGCCTGGGCGAGCTGGTCATTACCCACCAGACGCCCGCCTGGGCCGTCAGCGAAGTGCGGCGCCGCCACGGCCCGCTGCCGCTGCGCCGGGTGCAGGACGCCGAACTGGACGGCCTGCTGGCCAGTGCCTACGCCGATTCGGGCGATGCCGCGTCGGTGGTGGGCGCGGCCGAAAACGAAGTCGACCTGGACCGCCTGCTGCACGAGATGCCCGAGGTCACCGACCTGCTCGATGCGCAGGACGACGCGCCCGTCATCCGCATGATCAACGCGCTGTTCACCCAGGCCGCGCGCGACGGCGCCAGCGACATCCACATCGAACCCTACGAAACCCATTCGGTGGTGCGCTATCGGGTGGACGGCGGGCTGCGCGACGTGGTCAGCCCGCGCAAGGCGCTGCACGCGGCGCTGATCTCGCGCATCAAGATCATGGCGCACCTGGACATTGCCGAAAAACGCCTGCCGCAGGACGGCCGCATTGCGCTGCGGGTGGGCGGGCGGCCCATCGACATCCGCGTGTCCACGGTGCCCACCGGCCACGGCGAACGCGCGGTGCTGCGCCTGCTGGACAAGGAAGCCGGCCGGCTGCGCCTGGAAAAGCTGGGCATGGCGCCCGGCGTGCTGCACGAGCTGGACCGCCTGGTGCACCAGCCCCACGGCATCGTGCTGGTGACCGGCCCCACCGGCAGCGGCAAGACCACCACGCTGTATGCGGCGCTGGGGCAGATCGACGCGGCTACGTCCAATGTGCTGACCGTGGAAGACCCGGTGGAATACGACCTGCCGGGCATCAGCCAGATCCAGGTCAACGCCAAGATCGACATGAGCTTCGCGGTGGCGCTGCGGGCCATTTTGCGGCAGGACCCGGACGTCATCATGATCGGCGAGATCCGCGACCTGGAAACCGCCCAGATCGCGGTGCAGGCGTCGCTGACGGGCCACCTGGTGCTGGCCACGCTGCACACCAACGATGCGGTGTCGGCGTTGACGCGCCTGACCGACATGGGCGTGGAACGCTTCCTGCTCGCCTCGTCGTTGCTGGGCGTGCTGGCGCAGCGCCTGGTGCGGCGGCTGTGCCCGGATTGCCGCCGGCCGTCGGCGCAGGAACCGGGCCTGTTCGAGGCCGCGGGCTGCCCGGCCTGCAACCACACCGGCTATCGCGGCCGCACCGGCATCCACGAGCTTTACATCGTGGACGACGCGCAGCGCGGCCTGATTCACGAAGGCGCCGGTGAACAGCAACTGCGCGTGGCCGCGCAACAGGCCGGCATGAAACTGATGCGCGAAGACGGCGAGCGCTGGGTGCAGGGCGGCCAGACCTCGCGCGAGGAAATCATCCGCGTCACGCGGGACGGGTAGGGCGCACGATGCCGGACTTTCGCTTTGAAGCCGCGGATGCCGCGGGCAAGATCCAGCGCGGCGTGCTGACGGCCGACACGCCCCGTGCGGCGCGGGCGCAGTTGCGCGCACAAGGCCTGACCGCGCTGGCCGTGACGATGGCGGCGGCGCGTGGCGCCGGGTCGATCGAACTGTTTGCCGCCAAGCTGTCCGATAGCGACCTGGCCTGGGCCACGCGCCAGCTTGCCAGCCTGCTGGCCGCGGGCCTGCCGCTGGAAGGCGCGCTGTCGGCCACCGTCGAGCAGGCCGAAAAGAAACACATCGCCGACACGTTCTCCGGTGTGCGCGCCGACGTGCGCAGCGGCCAGCGCTTTTCCGATGCGCTGTCGGCGCGGCCGCGCGACTTTCCGCCCATCTACCGCGCGCTGATCAAGGCCGGCGAAGATTCCGGCGACCTGGCGCGCATCATGGAACGGCTGGCCGATTACATCGAAGAACGCAACGCGTTGCGCGCCAAGGTGCTGACGGCCTTCATCTACCCGGCCATCGTCGGCGTGGTGTCGATCTGCATCGTGGTGTTCCTGCTGGCCTACGTGGTGCCGCAGGTCGTCAGCGCGTTCTCGCAGGCGCGCCAGGAACTGCCGTGGATCACCCGTGCCATGCTGGCTGCCAGCGAGTACGTGCGCACCTGGGGCGGCCTGAATGCGCTGGCTGCGGCGCTGCTGTTCGGGGTGTGGCGGCTGTCGCAACGCGCGCCCGCCGCGCGGCTGGCCTGGCACGCGCGCATCCTGCGCCTGCCGATGATCGGCCGCTTTGCGCTGGGCGTGAACACCGCGCGCTTTGCCGCCACGCTGGCCATTCTGTCGGATGCCGGCGTGCCGCTCTTGCGCGCGCTGGAAGCCGCCCGCCAGACGCTGGCCAACGACTGCCTGCGGCGCGCGGTGCAGGATGCCACCGAACGCATCGAAGGCGGTTCGGGCCTGGGCGCGGCGCTGCGCCAGCAGAAGGTATTTCCGCCGCTGCTGTGCCACCTGGTGGCCAGCGGCGAGAAGACCGGCACGCTGTCGCGCATGCTGGACCGGGCCGCGCAGACGCTGTCGGCCGACATCGAACGGCGCGCCATGGCGATGACCTCGATGCTCGAGCCGCTGATGATCCTGATCATGGGCGGCGTGGTGCTGACGATCGTGCTGGCGGTGATGCTGCCGATCATGGAAATCAACCAGATGGTGGGTTGAAAAGCGCCTTCAAAAAGGCGCTTCGCGCACACGCAAGACTCCGCACATCTCCGCACATTCTTACCCGACTCCACACCTTTTTTCCCTGCGCTGTCACCTCGTTTATTCAACATGGCTTCAACGCATCAGGCAGGTCTTTGCAGAGTGCCGCCGGATGCGTTCTCGGGTCCATCTGTTCTTTTCTCCACAAGCAGTTCTCTCCTAAACGAGTGCAAGGAGCAAGACATGTTCAATCGCAATTCCCTGGTCGCCGCGCTGTCGGCGGTCGGCATGCTGTCCCTGTCGGGCGCTGCCCTGGCGCAACAGGTCGTGGTCTCGGGCGGCGCCACGCTGCCCCAGCCGCTGTACCAGGACGAAATCACCAACTTCCCGGCCCCGTCGTTCTATTCGTACGTCGGCACCGGCAGCGGCACCGGCAAGACGGCCTTCCTGGGCAACACCCCGGCGTCCTTCGGCCGCACCGGCGCCGTGCACTGGATCGGCAGCGATTCCATCCTGACCGCCGCGCAGATCTCCGACTACCTGACGACCGGCCTGGGCAAGATCGGCAACCCGGTCGGCCATGGTCCGCTGATCCAGATCCCGTCGGTGGGCACGCCCGTCACGATTTCGTACAAGGGCCCCACGGCCGACGTCACGCTGAGCAAGGCGCAACTGTGCGGCGTGATCTCGGGCAAGTACACCAAGTGGAGCCAGGTCGGCGTCACCGTGGCCGCTTCGCTGGATGACTTCAAGGTCGTCTATCGCAGCGACAGCAGCGGCACCACCGAACTGCTGACCCGCCACCTGCAAGCCGTGTGCGGCGGCGATTCGCCCATCGCCTTCTCGGGCAAGAGCACGTTCAACCAGGAATTCCCGGGCAACGCCGCTCCCGCCAACTTCATCAGCGCCAGCGGCAGCGGCGGCGTCGCCACCGCCATCGCCGCTGAAACGTCGGCCATCACCTACCTGAGCCCGGACCCCCAGTTCACGGTCGCGCTCAAGCAGGCCTCGCTGACCAACTTCAACAACGGCACCACCTACACGCCCAGCGCGGCCAACGTCAGCACGGCACTGAGCAGCACCGCCGCGTTGCCGACCGCTGCCGGTCCGGTGGAACGCAACCCGGCTGGCGCTGATTGGGCCAACCCCAACAACCAGGGCAACCCGTTCAACTGGATCCGTTCGTCGGTCAACCCGGGCGCCGGCTACCCGATCGTGGGCACCACCAACTTCGTGTTGAGCCAGTGCTACACCGATCCGGCCGTCACCGCCGCGGTCAAGGACTTCCTGACCCGTCACTACGCCGCCAACAACACCTACCCGGCCAACCACTTGCTGGTGCCGCTGGCCCCCGCCAACCGCACGCGCGTCCTGAACGCGTTCGTGACCGGCACCGGCAGCACGGCCAACCTGAACGTCGGCAACGCCACCGTCTGCGGCAGCTACGCCGGCCGCGGTTGATGTGACACCGACAGGACCGGCCACGGCCTGCCGCCACGGCAGGGCGTGACGGGCCAGGGGCGAGGCGACCCGCGCAGCAGCGGGGGCTTCGCCCCTTTTCATTGCGGCAGAGCTGGCGCGGCGCGCCATTGTTACCGCACTCCACACCTTTTTTCCCCGCCGTGTCATCTGATTTACACATCATTCTGCATGGCAAGGCACCCCAGAGACGACAGGCATGAATCGACAGGCAGGCAAGGCAGGCTACGGCAGCAAGGGCAATCTTCAGGGCGAGCGGACAGGCAGGCGGCAGCGCCTGCGCCGCGACGCGCCCCGGTTCCGCCTGGCGCCCGCCATGCAGGCGCTGGTGCTGGCGTTGTCCGCCGGGCCAGCGTTGGCGGCCGGGCCCGCGTTCGGCCCGGGCTGGTTTTCCGACAAGCGCGCCACCCAGGCCCAGACCGCCGCGACGGGCCGGCTGCCGGGCGGCGGCCTGGCGGGCATTCCGTCGACCCTGCGCGACCAGCAGCGCGCCAATGAACAGTTGCAGCGTTCGCTCGCCAACCTGAACCGGGGCGCGGCCGCGATCGCGGCGCAGCAGGCGGCCCAGGCCGCCGCCCGGCAGGCTGCGCTGAACGCGCCGTCCGCGCCGGACGGCTTGGCCGAAGGCGGCCTGAAGGTGGATGCCAACCCGCTGACGGCGGGCTGGATCAACGCCCGCGCCTTGACGCCCGACTCGCAAGCCCAGGTCAATGGCCGCACCGTCGTCACCGTGGCGCAGACGGCGGACAAGGCGATCCTGAACTGGGAAACCTTCAACGTGGGCCGCAACACCACCGTGGCGTTCCAGCAGCAGGCCGCCTGGTCGGTGCTCAACCGGGTCAACGACCCGCAGGCCCGGCCCAGCCAGATCCAGGGGCAGATCGACGCGCCGGGCACGGTCATGGTGGTCAATCGCAACGGCATCGTCTTCAGCGGCAGCAGCCAGGTCAATGTGCGCAACCTGGTGGCCGCGGCCGTGGGCATCAGCGACGACCAATTCCGCAAGGGCCTGTACAGCGACAAGACCGGGACGGGCGCGGCCGAACGCTACACCCCCAGTTTCGGCAACGATCTGACCGGCCAGGGCGATGCCGCCCGCGCCGGCAATGCCACGGGCGACGTGCGGGTCGAGGCCGGCGCGCGTATCCAGACGGCGGCGCCGGGCTCGGTGACGCAAGGCGGCGGCTATGTGCTGCTGCTGGGGCGCGAGGCCCACAACGCCGGCCAGATATCGGCGCCGGGCGGGCAGGCCACGTTGGCGGCAGGCGATACCTTCATCATCCGCCGCGGGCTGGCGTCGGACGCCAACGGCTTGTCCACGACGCGCGGCAATGAGGTCTCGGCGCGCCGCAATGCCGCCAGCCAGGCGGGCCTGGCGGTCAACAGTGGTTTGATCCAGGCTCCGGTGGGCGACATCACGCTGACCGGGCACGACGTGCGTCAGCTGGGCGTGGCGGTGTCGACGACCACGGTGACGACGCGCGGCACGGTGCATCTGCTGAACTCGGCCACGGACGCGTCGGGCAGCATCGTGCTGGGGCAGGATTCCACCACGATGATCCTGCTGCAGGACAACGGCGCCACGGCGCTGGACGCGCAGCGCGAAGCCGCCATGCGTGCGCCGGCGGCGGGCCAGGCGGACCCCTATCGCCAGGCAGGCCAGGCGTTCGACCACCTGAGCGCCTTGCCGGATCGCGGCGACCAGTCGCGCATCGAAATCACCAGCGGCGGCACGGTGCAGGCGCAGGGCGGCGCCCTGGCGCTGGCCACGGGCGGCCAGGTGGCCGTGGCCGCCGTGCGCCGTACCCAGCTCGATGACGGCGCCATCCTGGATGTGGCCGGCGCGGTGGGCGTGAAAGTGGCCATGGAGGCCAACAACCTGAAGGTGAACATCCAGGGCAACGAGCTGCGCGATGCCCCGGTCAATCGCGATGGCAACGGGCTGAACAACGGCAACGTCTGGGTCGACCGGCGCGCGCTGGTGCAGGTGGCCAAGGGCGTGAACGGCTACGAGCGCGAACGCTGGTACACCGCGGGCGGGCTGCTGGAAGTGGGCGGCTACCTGGGCACATCGGGCCATGGCATCGGCGAATGGGCGGCCATTGGCGGCACCGTCACGGTGGAAGGCGGCGAACTGGTCACGCGGCCGGGCTCGCTGATCAATATCTCGGGCGGCACGCTGGACGTGGCCAGCGGCTACATCAACCAGAGCTGGCTGCGCGGCGATGATGGCCGCCTGTACGAGGTGTCGCGTGCCCCCGGGGACCTGCTCTACAAGGGGCTGTACCGCGGCTTCGAAGACACCCACGGGCGCTGGGGCCAGAACGCCACCCGCTATTTCTACAACGCCTTGCTGGCGCCAACACGCCGCTTTGAAGACGGCTACACGGCCGGGCGCGATGCGGGGCGCCTGGTCGTCGGCACGCGCAGCGCCGTGATCGAAGGCAGCATCGTGGGCGAGGCGTTCCAGGGCGAACGCCAGGTGCAGGCGCGCCAGGCCATCGATGCGGGGTTGCGCCAGCAGACCGGCTACCAGCAGTCGCAGCTGGCGCGCGCTTTGGCCGGCCAGCTGGTGCTGGGCCGCTACGTGGCCAATCAGGTCACGGCCAATGGCGTGACGACCTCGGGCTATGACCTGGCCGCCGCCACGCGGCAGATCGTGTTCGGGCAGGCCGGCGCGCCGATGGCCGCAGCTCTGGGCCTGGGTGACGCCTTGCCGGCGGACAGGCGCGATGCGATCTGGCTGGATGCCGGGGCGTTGAGCCGGTTGGGCTTGGGCCAGGTCACGGCGGTGGCCAGCGGCAATGTGGCGGTCGACCATGCGCTGGCGGTGGCGGACGGCGGCGCGATCGCGCTGCATGCGCCCCAGGTGGATATCCGCGCCGACCTGAGCGCGCGCGGCGGCCAGCTGACCGCTGGCAACGTGATACAGGGCGTGGTGCGCGAGGCGTTCCTGGCCCCGGCTGCCGATACGTCCGCCAGCGTGCGCGTCGCGCCGGGCGTGGTGCTGGACGTGAGCGGCGTCTGGGCGAACCTGCTGCGCAATCCGGAAGCCGCGGGCGCCGCGGCGTACCGCGATGGCGGCCGGATTGCCCTGCGCAGCACCGGCGCCGTGGCCGTTGCCGACGGCAGCGTGCTGGACGCGGCCTCGGGCGCCACGCTGGGCGTGAACGGCAAACTGGCGGGCGGCAAGGGCGGCGACATCACGCTTGAAATGGCGCGGCCGGACGGCAGTACGCCGGGGCCGGGTGTGGTCGGCGTGACGTTGGACGGCGTGGTGCGCGGGTTTGGCGTGACGGGCGGCGGCACCTTGCGCCTGTCCAGTGCCAGCGTCCTCATCGACGACCGCGGCGACGCCGTGGCGCAGCCCGGCGGCATCGTGCTGCGCAGCGCGTTGTTCAGCACGGGATTCTCGCGCTATGACATCAACGGCGACGCCAGCCTGACGGTCGCCGACGGCACGACGCTTGCGGTGACCATGCCGGTCTACCGGCCGCTGGCCGACACGCCGGATGCCGCCCCGGCATGGGCCGCCTCGGCATGGGCCGCCCCGACAACCACGGCGCAGGCGATGGCGTTGTGGACGCCGCCGCTGTTCAAGGAAGACCCGAAGACGGGGCGGATGACCCAACGCGCGGGCGCCAGCCTGTCGCTCAGCGCCTTTGCCCGCAAAGACGCATTGCCCGAAGGCGTGCTGCGGATCGGCCGGGACGCGCGGATCGAGGTGGACCCCGGCCAGGCGATACGCCTGCAATCGCGCGGCCAGATGCAGCTCCAGGGCACGCTGCGCGCACCCGGCGGGCAGATCGTGGTGGCGCGCGGCGCCGATCCCGTGGCCGACGCGCAGCAGGGCGGCCTGCCGAATTCGGTGTGGATCGATGGCGGGGCCTGGCTCGATGTGGCGGGCATTGCCGCCACCGCGGTCGATGCGCGCGGCCGGCGCTATGGCCTGCAGCGCGATGGCGGCCGCATCGCCATCGATGGTGAATTCGTGGTGGTCCGGCCCGGCGCGCGGTTGGACGCGTCGGGTTCGCGCATGACGGTGGACGTGGCGCAGGACGACGGTGCAGGCGCGGGCCCGCGTCTGGTCGGGGGCAACGGCGGCGAGATTTCGCTCAGTGCCACGGCCGGTCTGTACCTGGATGGCGCGCTGGTGGCCGCCGCCGGGGCGCCGGCCGCGGCGGGCGGCAAGCTGTCGGTGACGCTGGAGACCCCGCTGTACGCCGCCGGCACGTCGGATGCCCTGTTGCGGCCGCGGGAATTGACGGTCGCGCAGATTGCCGGCCCCAGCCTGCTGCCGCAGGATGCCACGGTGGCGACGGCCGGGTTGGTCTACGGCCAGGGGCGCATCGGCGTGGACCAGATCGCCGCGGGCGGCTTTGACGACGTGGCCTTGTTCGCCCGTGATCTCCTGACCTTCGACGGTGACGTCACCTTGTCGGCCCGGCATGCCATCAGCCTGTACGAAGGCGCGTTGGGCAATACGCAGGCGGGCGGCGTGGTGCGCATCGATGCGCCTTACGTGCTCTTGAGCGGCCGCAGCAACCACGTGCCGCAGGTGCAGCAGCCCGTCAGCGCCAGCCTGAACGACTGGGCCCCTTCGGCGCAGGCGTCGGCGGCGCGGCTGCTGGTGCATGCCAACCAGATCGACATCCGCAACCGCGTCAACACCGGCATGGCCGGCGCGGCCTTGCTGAACAACGGCGCGCGGCTCGCTGTGGACCGCCGCGGCTACGACAGCGTGGAACTGCGCAGCCAGGGCGACCTGCGCTTCCTGCCGGCCGACAACGCCGCCAGCACCCGGCTGGGCGGCGTGTCCAACGCCAGCGCCTTCCAGACGGCGGGTGACCTGCTGCTGGCGGCGCAGCGCATCTATCCGGCCACGGGCAGTGTGGGTGTCGCCGTGGCGGGCTGGCTGGCCAGCGGCCGCTACGACGAAGCGCGCGCCATCCGGGTGGAAGGCGTTTCCGGGCCGCTGGCGCGCGTGGCGCCGCTGTCCGCGATGGGGTCGCTGATCCTGAACGCGCCGAATGTCGAGCAGGGCGGGGCGTTGTACGCGCCGCTGGGCGTCATTCAGTTGGGCATCAACACCGCGGGCGCCTCGCAGGCGGTCAGGCTGCTGGGCGGCAGCCTGACGTCCGTCAGCGCGGCCGGGCTGACCATTCCCTACGGCGGCACGACCGACGGATTGAGCTATCAGTACCAGGGCGTCGCGGTCGAGGCCGTGGGGGTCGGCGGCATGGCTTTCCAGGGCCTGGCGCGCGGCGTGTCGCTGGCCGCCGACCATGTGGCCGTCGACACGGGGGCGGTGATCGACCTGTCTGGCGGCGGGGTGCTGGCGGGCGCAGCGTTCGTCAGCGGCCGCGGCGGGTCGACCGACCCGCTGTTCCATCCCTTGCCGCGCTTTGATGCGGCCAGCGGGCGCTTTGACCTGCCCGCGTTGGCTGACCGGCCGGTCTACGCCATTCTGCCGGGCCTGGCGGACAGCTATGCGCCCGTGGCGCCGCGCGACAGCGCGGCGGGCTACGCGGGGTCTCGCCCGCGCGCGGGGGAAACGATCACGCTCGGGCCGGGCATTCCTGGCTTGCCGGCGGGCACCTATACGCTGCTGCCGTCCTATTACGCGCTGCTGCCGGGCGCCTTCCGGATCGAACTGGGCCAAGGCGGGCTGGCCGGCGCCGCGCAAGGCGTGCGAGGCGGATCGTGGTCCGTGTCGGCGGTGCGCGGCCTGGCCCACACCGGCACGCAGGACGCGCTGCCGCGGCAGGCGCTGGTGACACCGGGCGAGGTGCTGCGGCGCCACGCTCAGTACAACGAGACGGACTACGCGGCCTTTGTACTGGCCGACGCCGCGCGCCGAGGGCAGCCGCGCACGATGCTGCCTTCTGACGCCGCGACGCTGGAGTTCTACTACGGCGGCAACCCCGCCGCGAGCCAGACGCCGGCCTTGCGCTTTGATGGCCTGGCGCGTTTCGGCCGGGGCGAAGGCGGCTATGGCGGCCAACTGCTGGTGCGCACCAACGGCGCGGCGGTGGAAATCGTCAGCGCCGATCGCAGCCCCGGTTTTGCCGGCGTGTCGCTGCGCGACGCGGACCTGAATGCCGTGGGCGCCAGCCGGATATCGCTGGGTGGATGGCTGTATCAACCGGTACGGGGCGCCGACCTGCGCCTGACCAGCCGCACCTTGGGCGGCGGCGACGTACTCGTGCGCGCCGGGGCGACGCTCAGGGCGCCCGAAGCCCTGTTGTTCGCACCGGACAACGGCAAGATTTCGCTGGAGCAGGGCGGCGCCATCAATACCCTGGGCATGGGCGCGGCGCCCTACGATTCGCGCCAGGGCTACCAGTACGCAGGCAGCGGCGCCACGCTGCTGGCCGTGTCCAACGGCTGGCTGGATCTGCCGGCCGGTGCGGGCGCGCCTGGCGGCAGCATCGAACTGGGCGCCTGCGCCGCGGCGGCCTGCGACGGCACGGCCCGGCTCTATTCCGAGGGCACCATCGCGCTGGGCACCAACAACCTGGTGCTGCATGATGCGCTGCGCTACGGCACGCGCAATCTGGTCGTGGGCGCCAGCAGCCTGAATGCCGGCAGCGACGCCGCGCTGGCCGACGCCCAGGCGCGCGGGGTCTTGCCCAGCGGCCTGCGGCTGTCGCAGGACCTGCTGCGACGCTTGCTGGACGGCGATACCAGCGTCGGTGCACCGGCGCTGGAGCGCGTGATCTTCTCGCTGCGCGATTCGATCAACTTCTTTGGCACCGTGGACCTGAGCACGCTGGACGCCGCCACCGGCAAGTCCACGCTGGCGCAGCTGGTGCTGAACACGCCCGCCATCTATGGTTATGGCGGGGCCGCCGACGTGGCGACGCTGTCCACCGACACGCTGGTCTGGAACGGCGTGGCCAATGGCCTGCCGGGCGAGATTGCCGCTGGCGGCGCGGGCACGGGGGCGGGCACATTGAGCTTGAACGCCCGCCGCATCGTCCTGGGCGACGCCAACGGCACCGCCGGCATTGCGCACCAGGCCATGCAGCGTCAAGCACTGGGGTTTGCCAATGTGGTGCTGGACGCTACCGAGCGCATCACGGCGGGCGGCGAGGGCAGCCTGGCGGTCTACCAGGCGCGCGGCGATTTCGTCGACGGCAAGTTCCAGTACCTGGGCGGCGACCTGCTGATGCGCACGCCGCTTCTGACCGGCCAGGCCGGTTCGGTCATGCGCATGACCGCGGGCGGCGCATTGCGCCTGGACGGCACCGGCGCGCCGGCCGCCGACACGGATGCGCCGTGGGGCGCCACGCTGGCGCTGCAGGCTGACCGCATCGACCTGAACAGCACCGTGGCGCTGCCCAGCGGCAAGCTCTCGGTGCAGGCCGAGCACGCCCTGACCCTGGGAGACGGCGCGCGGCTGGATGTCGCGGGCCGTGCGGTGACGGTGATGGGCCAGACGCGCTACGGCTGGGGCGGCGACATCGAACTCGAAAGCCGCCAGCACAACATCGTGCAGGCCGCCGGCTCGGTCATCGACCTGTCGGCGCGCGATAACCAGGCCGGCAAGCTGACCGCCACGGCGCTGGATGCCACGGCCGGGCTGATCGATCTGCGCGGCGTGATACGCGGCCAGGCCAGCGGCGAGTACGACGCGGGCGGCACCTGGGTGCCGTTCGACGGCGGCGGCATCGCACTGCGGGCCCAGTCCATTGCAGACTTTGCGGGCCTGAACCAGCGCCTGGACTCGGGCGGGGTGAGCGGTTCGCGCGCCTTCCAGATCAAGCGCGGCGATCTGGCCGTGGCCAACGGCATCCGCGCCCGGCACGTCACGATCGCGGTGGACAACGGCAGCCTGACCGTCAACGGCGCCATCGACGCCAGCGGCGCACAGGTGGGCAGCATCCGCCTGTCGGCCCGTGGCGACCTCATCGTCAATGGCCTGCTGGACACGCACGGCGAGCGTTTGCGCACCGACAGCCTGGGCGCCATCATCGACAGCCCGAACCGGGCGCTGATCGAACTGACCTCCACCGAGGGCCGCCTGGTGCTGGGCGCGGGCGCGGCGATCGACCTGCGCGCCGGCACCGCCGTGCCCGTGGGCGCCGGCCCGGGGGCCAACGACGGCCGCGCGCGCGGCACGCTGGACCTGAACGCACGCCGCCTGAACCAGGACGACGTGGCGCTGGAGATCACCGGCACCCCGTCGATCCTGGGCGCCGAACGCGTCTACGTCAACGCGTTCCGGCGCTACACCGATGCGCCGCTGGCATCAGCGCCGGACATCACCGGCCGCACGCCGCAGGTCATCACGCAGGACTACCTGGATCAGATCGACCAGGACAGCCTGGCCTACATGAACGCCGCCCTGGCCAACGCCGGCCTGCGGTCGCGCCTGGGCAGCTTCCGTCTGCGGCCGGGGGTGGAAATCGCCAGCGCCACCGCAGAGGGTGACCTGACCGTGTCGGGCGACCTGGACCTGTCGAACTACCGCTACGGCCCCGGCGCGGACCGCAACGATCCCGCCCGGCGCGGCTTCGGCGAAGCGGGCCTGCTGCTGGTGCGTGCCAAGGGCGACCTGAACGTGTACGGCAGCATCACCGACGGCTTCGCGCCGCCGCTGGGCACCGAAGACGACGCCCGCGCCTGGCGCCTGGTGGGCCGCGCCGGCATGGACAACTCCAGCGGCAAGGACCTGTGGGGCCAGAGCCTGGTGCTGCCGCGCGCCGTCACCTTGCGCGGCGGCGCGGGCGGCACGGTGTTTCCCGCCACCGAGCAGGAATCCCTGAACTTCGACCTGCCGATCGCGGCCAACACCATCAAGGCCAACGTGCGCCTGCCGACGCAGGTCGAGCTGGCCCAGCCGCTGACGCTGGCCGCCGGCACGGTGCTGGCCGCCGATGTGTGGGCGGCCGACGGCACCCGCTACGCCAAGGGCAGCGTGCTGTCGAGCGCCGTGGCGCTGGCGGCCGGCTCGCGGCTGGGCGCCGGCCTGGCGCTTGGTCAGCCGATCTCGGTGCGCGCGCTGACCGTGCCCAAGGGCACGCCGCTGGCCATCTTCTCCAGCCCGCTGGCGTTGGCGGCCGACCTGCCGCTGGCGGCGGGCGCCTATCTGCCCGCGGGCACCAACCTGCAGTTCCGCGATATCAACGTGGACCTGCGCGACCTGGACGCCAACGGCATCCAGGGGCGCATCTGGGCGATCGCGCCGATGCTGCCCGCCGGCACATCGTCCTGGAGCCTGCGGCTGGCGGGCGGCGCCGATCTCGAGTCCGCCGACACGCGCGCCTTGCGGCCGGCCTCGCAACTGGCAGGCCGCGGCCAGGTCACGCTGGCCGACCTGCACTACATGCAGGACCTGAGCTACGGCCTCTTGGGCGAATCGCCGATCTTCAGCGTCATCCGCACGGGGCGGGGCGACCTGGACATCCTGGCGGGCGGCAGCTTGCAGCAAGGGTCGTTCTACGGCATCTACACCGCGGGCACGCCGTCGGACGCCGTGCGCGACGCGGCGGGCAACCCGGTGCGCGATGCCCTGGGGCGCGAGGCCTACAACCTGCCGCGCGCCTTCGATGACCTGATGACGCAGACGGAAGGCATGGGCAGCGTGTTGGGCGTGGCAGGCGCGGGCTATGAAGGGCTGGTGACTGGCGACCAGTACACGGCCTGGTATCCGGAAGGCGGCGGCAATCTGCTGATGAACGTGCAGGGCGACCTGCGCGGCGCGATCCGCGGCACGCCGGCCCGGCCGGATGAGTTCGATCCGCGCGGCGCGTCCTACCTGGCCGGCAGCTATCCCGGCAATTGGCTGTGGCGCCAGGGCGGCGCCGGCCTGGGTCAGCAGACGGCGTGGTGGATCAACTTCGGCACCTATGTGCCGTCGCCGCTGTACTCGGTGTTCTATGCGGGCGGCGTGTCGGTCGAGGGCTTCACCGGCATCGGCACGCTGGGCGGCGGCAACCTGTCGGTCAATGTGGACGGCGATGCCGGCGTGCTGCGCCCGCCGCTCGTGACTGAATCCATCGTGTATCCCGGCAGCCAGGGCCTGGTGCTGGCGGTGGGCAGCACCGGCCGGATCACGCCGGACGGCAAGCGCGTCTCGACCGGCGGCGGCGACCTGAGCCTGCGGGTGGGCGGCGCGGTCAATCCGCTCAAGACCGCCGCGAGCAGCGCGTCGGGCGATATCCGCGGACCGTACTCCGACCTGAACGGCGTCGTGACCAACTTGCGGGGCGCGACCTCGGTGGACGCACGCAGCATCGGCCGGGTCGACCCGCTCTACGGCGTGGCCGATGCGTCGGACGCGCGCGGCGTGGACCCCTTGCGGCCCACGCTGGGCGCCCCGTCGGGAGGCATGGTGTTCGTGGCCGGCGACTCGGCGATGCGCGTGGGCGCGCGCGGCGACGTCGTCATGGCGGGCGCGGCCGACGCGGGCCGCATCTTCCAGGTGACCAGCACGCCGTTCATCCATGACGGCGTCGAGCAGCCCGGCGGCGCGTACAGCTGGTATTCGCTGTGGACGGACCGTACCGCCATCGACCTGTTCTCGGCCGGCGGCGCCTTGACGCCGATTTCCGCGATCAACGTGGACGGCGTGGCCATCCGCGGCACGCAGCAATCCAGCGCCAATTCCTATGGCAACGTCTACGCCTACCCCTCGCGCTTTTCCGCCGTGGCGGCGTCGGGCAGCATCTACTACCACCCCAATTCGTCCGACATCACCAGCACCTGGGTGTTTGCGCCCGCGCCGGGCGGCCGGCTGGAGATGCTGGCGGGCGACGGGCTGTACGGCGGCGGCTACCAGGTCAATCCGTCGGGCGCATCCCCGTCCTTGCTGGCCACGCCGTTGCAGCCGGCCTACCGCGCCAGCTGGAACAATGGCCAGGTCACCGCGGGCAACGCCGTATCAGAAGAAGGCGCGCTGTTCGCGTTCGGCCGCGACACGGCAGGCGGCATGGCGCCGGTAGCGGGGGCCGCTGCGGTGCGATTCCATGCCGGCGGCGATATCGTCGGCCTGCGCACCGGCGACAGCCTGGTCGTCAATACCGGCACGGAGTACCGCGCCGCGCGGGCCGTCAGCGTGCAGGCCGGGCGCGACGTGGTCAACCTGCGCGGCCTGTTCCTGAACCAGGCCGCCACCGATGTCTCGCAGGTGTATGCCGGCCGCGACATCCTGTATGCCAACGTCGACATCGCGGGGCCGGGCTGGCTGGACGTCATGGCCGGCCGCAACCTGCGCCAGGAAGACAAGGGCCGCCTCATCAGCCTGGGCCTGCTGGACGGCGGGCCCGCCACCGGCAAGGGCGGCGCGGGCATCGCCGCCAGCGCGGGCGGCCAGGGCGACTATGCGGCGTTGGCTCGGCGCTACCTGGACCCGGCCAACCGCGCCGACCCCGGCCAGCCGCTGGCCGGCCAGGCCGGCAAGGCCGTCAAGACCTACGAAGCCGAACTGACCGACTGGCTGCGCACGCTGCACGGCTACGGCGGGCCGGCGGACGGGGCGCGGGCGTACTTCGACGCGCTGCCCGCCGAACAGCAGCGCATCTTCCTGCGCCAGGTCTACTATGCCGAACTCACTGCCGGCGGCCGCGAATACAACGACACCGCCGGGCCGCGCGCCGGCAGCTATGCCCGCGGCCGCCAGGCCATCGCCGCGCTGTATCCCGATGCCGACGCCCAGGGCCGGCCGATCCGCTACCAGGGCGACATCACCCTGTTCGGCGGTTCGGGCATCCAGACGCTGTTCGGCGGCGCCATTCACCTGATGGCGCCGGGCGGGCAGATGGTCTTCGGCGTGGAAGGCGCCGCGCCGCCGTCCACCGCCGGCATCGTCACCCAGGGCGCGGGCGATATCCAGATGTACGCCCAGGGCAGCATCCTGCTCGGCCAGAGCCGGGTCATGACGACCTTCGGCGGCAACATCCTGGGCTGGTCGGCCCAAGGCGACATCAACAGCGGCCGGGGTTCCAAGAGCACGGTGGTGTACACGCCGCAGCGGCGCCTGTACGACGACGTGGGCAACGTGACATTGGCGCCCACCGTGCCCAGCACCGGCGCCGGCATTGCCACGCTCAACCCGATTCCCGAGGTGCCGCCGGGCGATGTCGACCTGGTGGCGCCGCTGGGCACCATCGATGCGGGCGAGGCCGGCATTCGCTTCTCGGGCAACGTCAACCTGGCGGCGTTGCAGGTGGTGAACGCGGCCAACGTGGTGGGGCAGGGCAAGGCCACCGGCGTGCCGGCGCTGGCGGCCGTCAACGTTGCCGCCCTGACCAGCGCCAGCGCCGCCGCGGCGGGGGCGACGCAGGGCGCGCAGGAAACCACGCGCCAGCAGCAGGCCGCGGCCCGCCGCAACCTGCCGTCCATCATCAACGTGCAGATCCTGGGCTATGGCGACGAGGCGGTGTCCGGCGCTGGGGGCGGGGCCGCGGGTGGCGCCGGCTCACGGCCGGGCGCGCCGCCGCCACCGCAAGGCTACGACCCGCGCAGCATCTTCCAGATGCTGGGCAACGGCGAGCTGGACGCGGCCCAGAAAGCGCGGCTGACCGAACCGGAGCAGCGCGGGCTGTCCGGGGGCTAGGGGCTTGATTGCCGATGGCGGGCCGCCGGCATGGCGGCCCGTTTGCACCCGTGCGCAAAGCTGACGATTGGCTGTCACGCCGCAGTCACAAGCGCGCCCTACATTGCCCATTCACCGATTAGCACGACGTATTGCGGCGCGCCCCGTCAGCCGCCGCAACGCGACAAGGGCGGGGCATGCATCAGGAGCCGATCAGGGCGGGCAAGGGGCTGGCGGGCAAGGGGCTGGCTGGCGGCTACTGGCGCGGATGGACAGGCTGCTGCTGGACCCTGCTGTGGCTGTGCGCCGCGCTGTGCTGGCGTCCGGCGGGTGCGCAGGAACCGGTGCTGCGCCTGTTCGATTTCGACATCCCCGCGCAGCCGCTGCAATCGGCGCTTGAACACTACAGCAACGTCACCGGCAGTTCGGTGGTGTATCGCGCCGCGTTGGCGGTGGGGCGGCGTTCGGCCGCCGTCAAGGGAATCTACACGCCGGAGGCGGCTTTGCGCATGTTGATCGAAGGGACGGGGCTGGTCGCGGAATACACCGCGGCCAACGCATTCATCTTGCAGTCCGACGCGCGCCAGGCGCATGGCGGATCGGCCGCCCGCCGCGCCGACCCGCCGCGCGGCGCGTTCTACCGCAGCTATTACGGCGTGGTGCAGGCCGGCGTGCGCGACGCCTTGTGCCGCAATGCCATCACCCGCGCGGGCGGCTACCGCGCCGCCGTCAGCTTCGAGGTCTCGCCCATGGGCCGCGTGGAAGGCGCCCGGGTGCTCGATTCCACCGGCGACGCCGGCAAGGACGAGGCGATTGCGCGCACGCTGGACGAGATCGTGCTGGACAAGGCGCCGCCGCGGGATCTGGAACAGCCCTTCGTGATGCTGATCATGCCGCAGTCGGCCGAACACGACCAAGGCTGTCCGGCGCATTGAACCGGCCGCCTCGACCTTTCTGTTCCGACACAGATTCATGATGCCCTCCAGCCTGTCCGTCCTGCGTGATTTCATGCTGCAACGGTACGACGACCTGAAGGCCCGCCTGACGCGGCGCCTGGGTTGCCCGGACCTGGCCAGCGACGCGCTGCAGGACACCTGGCTGCGGCTCGAAGCCAAGGACGACCTGGGGCCGGTGGACAGCCCGGGGCCTTACCTGATGCGCATGGCCGTCAACGTGGCCGTCGACCAGCAACGCGTCGAAAACCGCCGCCTGACCGTGGCCGAAGCCGAGGTGCTGTTGAACGTGCCCGACCCCGCTCCGGGCCCGGACCGCATCGCCGAGGGCCGCGCCGAACTGGATGCGCTGACCCGGGCCATGGGCGAACTGCCTGCGCGTCAACGCGTCATCCTGCTGGCCGTGCGGCTGGAAGGCCTGCCGCAGAACGACATCGCCGAACGGCTGGGCGTCTCGCTGCGCACCGTCGAACGCGAATTGCGCAACGCGCACGAGTACTGTGCGCGGCGAACACGTAAATTATTGTCACCATAAGGCGGGTTCCGGCTGCGAGAGTCGTCCTATGGATGTCAAGGGGAAAAACGGCGCGCCATCGCCCGCAAGTGGCGGCGCGGCGGCATCGAGAGAGTATGCAATGAACACCGCAAGCCAGCCCGCCGATCGCAGACAGGCGGACATCGAACGCCAGGCGCGCGCCTGGATCCGCCTGATCGCGTCCGGGCAGGCCACGCTGCGCGATGCCGACGCCTTCAAGCAGTGGTGCGCCGCCAGCGCGCAGCACGCGCGCGCCTACGCCGCCGAACAACGCCTGTGGGGGCAGATGGTGCCGGCCGGGCAAGCCGTGCTGCGCCAGCAGCGCGAGCAGGCCGCTTCCCGCTCGGGCCGTGCCGGCTGGGGCCGCCGCGCCTTCCTGGGCACGGCGCTGGGCGGCGCGGGCGTTGCCGCGGTGGCCGCCGTCGTGGCCCCGCCGTTCCGGCTCTGGCCGGCGTGGGACGAATGGACCGCCGACTACCGCACCGACACCGGCGACCGGCGCCAGTTCGGCCTGGGCGAGCGCGTGCAGGTCGACATGAACACGCAGACCAGCATCGCCCTGCGCGCCGAACAGCCGGGCGCGGTACGGGTGGAATTGATCTCGGGCGAAGCCGCGTTCGACGGCCAGGCTTCGCCCACCGCGGTCACCGTGATGGCCGGGGCGGGCAGCGGCGCCGGCAGCGTCCAGGCGCGCGGCGCGCGCTTTGAATTGCGGCATCTGGACGGCACGGTCTGCGTCACCTGCCTGGCCGGCTCGGTGCGGGTGGCGCTGGGCAGCGGCGCCACCGTGCTGGGGCCGAACCAGCGGCTGCTCTACGACAAGCACGGCCTGGGCGCCGTGCAGCAGATCGATCCGGCCGAAACCTCGGCGTGGCGCCAGGGCTCGCTGGTGTTCCGCCAGGCGCCGCTGGCCGAAGTGGTGGCCGAGATCAACCGCTACCGCCGCGGCCGCGTGGTGCTGCTGGACGCGCCGCGCCAGGCCAGCGCGCTCTCTGGCCGGTTTGAAATCCGCGACATGGACAAGGTGCTGGTGCAGATCGAAAAAGCCTTCGGCCTGACCGCCACGCATCTGCCGGGCAACGTGGTGCTGCTGGGCTGACATCGCCGCTGTCGGTCTGGCCGTCAGTCTGGTCGTCGGCCCGGCCTTCGTCCGCTTTCCGGTTCCGCCCCGCACGGCCCTGCAAGCCGCGCCGCGTGGCGGGTTTGCCGCGCCAGACTCGTCATACCCATATATAGAGGCAGGCCGCGCCGATCCGCCATCCTGGGGGCAGGGCGCGCCCGCGCGATGGGGAGCAGCGTGTCGCGTAAACCGAATATCGGTATCCGGGAACTGAAGGAGAATCTGTCGGCCGTGGTGGATTCGGCGTGGGAACACCCCGTGTCGGTGCATCGCTACGGCTCGCCATGGGTCTGGATCGTGTCGCACGAGGTCTGGTCCCGCAATACCCGCCGGGTGGAATTCAACCCGGCCGGCCACCCGCTGGCCGCCTTGCGCGACCACGTCGATCGGGCCTTTTCGGCCAGCCAGCCGCGCCTGCACGCCGCCGCCATCCGCGCCATGCTGCGCATCGAGGCGCAGCCGCTCTTGCGGGCCTTGGTGATCCAGCTGGTCTATGGCCTGGATACCGAGGCCGGCCTGCATGAGCAGGTCTCGTGCAACCTGCTGTTTCGCTGGTTCGTCGGCCTGTCGCTCGACCAGGAAATCTGGAGCCCGCAGGAATTCGGCCACGCCGTCGAGCGCGCGCTGGCCAGCGCGGACCTGGTCGACATCCTGGCGCAGGCATTGCACGGCGCGCCGGTCGCGCCGATCGAGCAGGCCACCGGCATCGCGCTGAACCGGCAACTGCTGCAGGCCTGGCGTGCGCGGGTCAGCCGTCCTGAATAAAGGGGCCGGCTGGCCGATGGCCGTTGGCCAGCCGTCGGCGATCCGCCCTTGAACAAAAAAGATGGCGGGTTCGCGTCGGCCAAGTCGTCTTAGGGGTACAGGACGCGCCTTATGCAGCGCGGCCAAAACCGGACCAGGGCCTACCCGGCCCCAGGGCACTACCCTAAGGAGCGCACCGTGTCGGCCACCGTCAACGTAGGCATGCTCGAGCTGGACCGCAAACTTTCCAAGGTGCTGGACTGCGCGCGGCAGCAGCCCGTGTCGGTGTCGCGCTACGGATCGCCCTGGGTCTGGGTGGTTTCGCACGAAACCTGGATCGGCCAGATCCAGCTGACGCGCTACGTGCCGCCGCGCCATCCGCTGGTGGCGCTGCGCGAACACGTCGACGACGCCCTGCGCGCCCACGCCGACCTGCTGCGCCAGGCCAGCGCCGATTGCGGCCTGACGCTGGACCCGGCCATCCTGTGCCGCACCTATCTGCTGCAACTGCTGTATCCCGCCGGCAGCAAACCGTATTTTCACGAGCAGATCGCCTACAACCTGCTGTTTCGCTGGTTCGCCGGCCTGTCCGAAGGCAATGGCTGCGAATGCGCGCCCACGTTCGACCGCGAACTCGACGCCATCGCCTGCCACGAAGCCCTGGCCGCGTTGCTGTGCCAGGCTTTGGACGAAGGCCTGTTGACGCCGGCCAACTGGGCAATGCGCAAGCGGGCTGCCCAGCGTCCGGCCGGCACCGGACGGCGCCCGCTTGCGCCCGGGGGCAGGGCCGTCAGCGGGGGCTGCCATGCCGCTATGCCTTGAGCCGGCGCCGCCCGCGCGGCGGCGTCGCGACGACTTCGCCCCGGGCAGCGCCCAGGCGCCGCTATGGCGCGGCGCTGCGTTGGGCGACTTCATTGCCGCCCACTATGGGCGGCTGCTGAATACGTTGCGCGCCCACCTGGGGTGTGCCGAGCTGGCGGCCGACTGCCTGCATGACACCTGGTTGCGGTTGGCCGACGGCGGCCTGGACACCGGCCCGGTCGCCAACCCCGGCGCCTACGTGTTCCGCATGGCCTGCAACATCGCCATCGACCGGCTGCGGGCCGACCGGCCGCTGCGCGGCGCCTGCGGCGACATCGACCTGGAAGACGTCGAAGATACGGCCCCCGGGCCGCACCACATCGCCCAGGCGCGTTCGTCCCTGCGCGACCTGCTGCGCCTGATCGATGCGCTGCCGCGCCAGCAACGCGAAATCTTCATCGGCGTGCGTATCGAGGGCATGCTGCAAAGCGAAGCCGCGGCGCGCTACGGGGTGTCGAGCCGCATCGTCAGGCGGCACCTGCGCGACGTGCACCGGCACGTGGACAGCCAGGCCGCGCGGTTGCTGGCATGAGGCGCCAGGCGTCCCCGCAGCGCGGCTTCACGCTGATCGAACTGATGGTGGTGCTGGTCATCGTCGGCATCGCCACGGCGGCGCTGGGCCTGTCGATCCGGTCCGACCCGCTGCGCGTCTTGCGCGACGATGCCCAGCGCCTGGCCGAACGCTTCGCCGTGGCGCAAAGCGAAGTCCGCGGGGACGGCCGCAGCATCGCCTGGCAGGCCGACGCCGACGGTTACCGCTTCGTGCGCGGCGCCTGGACCGATGACGGCGGCGTTCCGGTGGTGGACCCCTTTCACGTCGAAGACTTTCGCCGCGATGCTGCGCTGCGGCCGCAGCGCTGGCAGGCCGGCCCGGTGCGGGTGGCATCGGGCGGGGCGGTGGTGCTGACCCCGGAATGGTTTGGCCAGCCTTGGCGCCTGGTGCTGTCCAGCGCCGCGGGCCAGGTCGAAGTGCGCCGCGACGCCAGCGGCCGCTTCAAGGTGCAATAGGGCGCCGATGTCCAAGCGCGAACAGGGCTTCACGTTGCTTGAGATCTTGATCGCCCTGGCCATCGTCAGCGTGGCCCTGGCCGCCGTCATGCGCACCACCGGCATGCTGACCACCAACAACGGCATCCTGCGCGAACGCGCGCTGGCGCTGCTGTCGGCGCAGAACCGCCTGATCGAAGTGCAGCTGGCGCCGCCGGTCCTGACCCTGAACCGCGACCGCGTGGCCTGCCCGCAGGGCGCGCTGAACCTGGTGTGCGAAAGCCGCTACGGCGATGCGCGATCAGGCGCTCGCGAGGTCACGGTCGAGGTCTACCTGGACCAGCGCCCCACGCCCCGCCTGGCCACGCTGGCCGGCATCGTCGACGTGCGGTAACCGACACTGCCATGACTGCCCGCCAGCAAGGATTCACGCTGATCGAAGTCATCATCGCCATCATGATCATGGCCATCATCAGCCTGATCTCCTGGCGCGCCATCGACAGCGTGGCGCTGACCAGCCGCAAGCTCGACCAGCACACGGACGAGGCCATGGCGCTGCACCGCGCCTTCGACCAGTTCGAACGCGACATCGGTGCGCGCAGCGTGGCCGACGCCCCGCAGCAGGCGCCGCCGCCCACAGCATGGACTGCGCCGCCGCAAACCCCTGCATCGGGCGCGCAAGCCGCCGAAGACACTGAGCCGCCCGTCGTCCTGCCGCAACTGCTGCCCGACGCCATCGCCGTTTCCGGCATGAAGACCCCGACGCCGCGGATCGATATCCTGCGCGGGGCGCCGGGCCAGCCCGACGCCCGCCAGCGCGTGGTCTGGGAACGCCGCGGCAATGCCTTGCTGCGCATCGCCGGTCCACCCACCGACGCCTATCCGATCGCCGGTCCACCGCCCGATGCCGGCACCCTCGTGCTGGACAATCTGCTGGACGTCAGCCTGCGGGCCTGGGCGCCTGGCCGAGGCTGGGTCACGCTGCCCGGCCAGGGCGAACAGCCCGCCACGGCGCTGGAACTGGTGATCTCGCGCGGCGTGCTGGGGCAGACGCCGCTGCGCTATCGGCGGGTGTTCTTGCTGCATTGATGGGCTTGTTGCCGTGAAGTCAGGCCCGGGAAGGGCATGAAGGAACAGGGAGAAATGATGATGAACGTCCGCTTTGACCGCAGCGCCCAACCGTCGTGGCCACGCCTTGTCAGCCTGGTGGGCGCCCTGGCGCTGGTGTCGGGGTTGGGCTGGTGGGGCTGGCGCTTGAGCGAGCCGGTCTTGCCTGCGCCGGCCGCGCCCGCGGCGGTCGCCGTGCCGGACGACCCGGGCGCGGCCAGCGTGGCCGCGTGGCTGTCACCCGGCCCGGCCAAGCTGGATGTGCAGGTGGCGGGCGCCTTGGCGGGCGGCGGGCAGGGCGCCGCCGTGCTGTCGGTCAATGGCGGCCCGCCGCAGGCCTATGCTATCGGCGACCGCCTGACCCGCTCGGCTCGCCTTATCGGCATCGATGGCCAGGCGTTGATCGTCGAGCACGGCGGCCGCCAGGTCAGGCTGCCCCTGCCGGTACAGGCAGGCGGCGACGGCGAAGGCATCAAGTGGGTGCCCGCGCCGTAATGCGCAGGCGTGTCGGCCCTTACAGGCCCAGCGCCGACAAGCCGGGATGGTCATCCGGCCGGCGGCCCAGCGGCCAACGGAACTTGCGGTCCGCCTCTTTGATGGGCAGGTCATTGATGCATGCGTAGCGGTGAATCATCAGTCCGTCTTCGCCGAATTCCCAGTTCTCGTTGCCGTACGACCGGAACCAGTTGCCGGAATCGTCGTGCCACTCGTAGGCGTAGCGCACCGCAAT
The DNA here is from genome assembly GCF_902859705.1 of Achromobacter deleyi. GTDB lineage: Bacteria > Pseudomonadota > Gammaproteobacteria > Burkholderiales > Burkholderiaceae_B > Achromobacter > Achromobacter deleyi. Next base: position 24,390 of record NZ_CADIJO010000009.1, read on the forward strand.
GCGGTTGTCGGTGAACGCCCACAGTTCCTTGATCAGGCGGTAATCCAGTTCCTTGGCCCATTTGCGGGCCAGGAAGGCGCGCGCCTCCTCGCGGTTCTTGACGAATTCGGCGCGGTTGCGCCACTGCGTATCCAGGCTGTAGGCCAGCGCGACCTTGTCCGGATCGCGGCTGTTCCAGCCGTCTTCGGCCAGGCGCACTTTCTGGATCGCGCTGTCGCGGGTAAAGGGAGGAAGCGGGGGACGGTTGGCGGAAACGGATGTCATCGCGGTGACCTCATGGGTGGGGGGCAGGGAAGAGAAAACCGGGCGGCGGGCCTTCAGCTTGGGGAATTGGCGTCATCGACGTGCAAGCCGGCCGCCTGCAGCACGGCCTGGGCCGCGCGCCGCGCGTGGTCGGCGATGGACGGATCGCGCGACACCAGCGCCACCGCGATGGCGCCGTCCAGCAGCACCAGCAGCTGCAAGGCCGTGTCGTCCGGGTTCGGCAGCGCCGCCGCGTGCGTCAGGTCGCGCACATAGGCCAGCAAGCGCGCCTTGTGTTCGCGCGATACCGCCAGGATCGGGCTGGCGTCGTCGCCGATCTCGCCCGCGGCGTTCAAAAAGGCGCAGCCCCGAAAGCCGTCAGAGGCAAACCACTCGCGCAAGGCGTCGAACATGGACAGCAGCCGCGCATGCGGCGTGGCCGCGGTCGACGTCGCGTCGATGAACCATCGCATCCAGCGCGCATCGCGCGCTTCCAGCGCCGCCGCCACCAACGCATCCTTGTTCGGATACAGCTGGTACAGGCTCTTGCGCGCCACGCCGGATGTCTTGACGATCAGGTCGATGCCGGTGGCGTGGATGCCGCCCGAATAGACCAGGAATTCGGTGGCCTGCAGCAGACGCTGGCGGGTGTCTGCCGGGGGCAGCGATGCGGCGGCCAGGGCAGGGGAGCGAGAGGCGCGTGAGGGAGCGGGGCGAGCCATGGAGAATGATCGTTCTGCAAAGGATGATGCAGAGTAGAACGATCATTCTCCGCTGTCAATCTCAGTCGTTAATCCGCCAGCGCTTCCGCCCAGTTCTTCTTCATGGCAGCGATGCGGTCCACGTAGGCGGATTTCAAGCAGGCGGCGTCGGGGCAACGGTCGCGCACGGTGGTGCGCCATTGCGTCTGCTCTTTCGCGACAGGATCGCGCCATTCACCGGTTTCACCGTCACGGCCAGCGGTTTCGGCTTGAATCCGGTCGTAGAGGTCCTTGACCTGATCGTCCAGCTTGGACAGCGAGGGTTCGCCGCAGATCAGATGTTCGACATGGGTTTTCGCGGCCTTGCAGTCGAAACCGGCGGCATGGGCGGATTCGATCTGCAGGAAAGCCGCGCTGGCGAGCGCCGCGCAAACGACACCATGCAGAATCGCGTGTCTGCCTTTGGCGCTTTGCCGGCCCCGGCCTTTCATGATGCCGGCCGGTGTTGCCGCGAGAACGGGGTTGCGCACGTCGTTTACTCCTATAGTCTGCAGCCACGGACAGGGCGGCCCAAGGTGGCGATTTTCCCGTTTGTCGACAGCTCATGCAACTTTTCGCTCGGGTATGCCTTGGACTTGTTATGTGGGCAATTCGTGACCATTTTCTGGCTTTTTCTTTTAATTTGTAGTAAACTACTTTTATCTCGTAGTTATCAGTAGTGGTTGCCAGTCTTCTGGCAAGTCTTCCGTGGCAAGTCTTCCGTGGCAAGTCTTCCGTGGCAAGTCTTCCGGTTAGGGCTGCCGATTTTGGGCAAGACCTTCCCCCAAATCCCTGGTCGGCAACACTGTGGCAAGCCACCCAGGGCAATCTCCAGGCAACCCCAAACAATCGCCTTCGGGCCGCTGTTTCCAAGCCGCTGAAGACACCACACGCATTGCCCCCCTACGAGTGCAGTCCCCAGGGCCACGCCCTGGCGCCCGTTCCTGATGCCCCTCTGCATACCTTCGCATCCCGGGCGCGCTGGATACCCGTGTTGTGTGCCTGCGCAGGGCAGGCCGACACCGCAAACAGGAGTACGCACATGTCCCAATTGATCAGCAAGAAATCGCGCATCGAGATTCCGCCGCTGAACTGGAAGGCGCCTGATACGCGCCCGGACCCTGAAATCATCCCCCGCCCGGCCGACACCGAGCCGTCCGAAGACAAGCGCGCTGCCCACGCGCCTGCGTAATCCGATCTCGGTCAAGCGCAGCCGTACCCCGCTTCGACCGACCCTACCGACCGCCGCCCGCATGCCATCATGCCGGCGGCGGTTTTCATTTCAGCGGCACGCGCATTGCACGCCGTCGCTCAAAACGCGTGCTTGATGCCCGCCATGGTCTGCAACAGGTGGCTATCGCGGCGGTCGATGCGGTCGACCAGCGCATACAGATTGGTGCGCTTGGACAGATCGTGTTGATAGCCCATGGCCCAGCCCTGGATGCTAGACCGCGTGGCGCGCTGGTACGAGGCCAATACCTTGCCACGGCCGGACACGGGCACGCTGACGCCGCCCAGATACGTCTGCACGCGGCCGTAGCCCGCCGACGGCCCGACATTGGGGTGCCGCAGCAACCCGTAGCCGCCGTGCACCGTGACCCATTCCAGCTCATACGCGGCAACCACCTGCATGTTGCTGGCATTGCGCTTGGGCGGCGCGTTGACCGAAGCGTTGGCCTGAGGCGCAATGCCGGGGCCGGCATTGAGCCGTTCGTAGGTCAGGGCGGCGGCCAGCGGCCCTTGTTGATAGCGGATGCCGCTGGTCAGGACGCGGTCGTGCCTGGCCGTGGCAAATTGGGCGCTGTCGTGCGCCTCGAAGCTGTAGCCCAGGCCGGCCTGCCAGCCGTTCACGGTGGGCGACAGGTACATCACGGTGTTGTTGCTGCGGCCGGCCGCGCCGAAATCGCCGTCGTTGTAGCCCAGCGTGGTGGCGCCGGCTGCGCCGCTCCAGCTGTTGCCGAACGGCGTGCCCTTGTTGCCCCAGCTGTTGCCCAGCGTCCAGAGGCGGCCCAGCCGCAGTTCGCCCGCGGGCCCGGCCACGCCCAGGTAGGCCCAGCGACCGAAAGGCCGTTCTTGCATCTGCGAGCCGTCGGTGGCGTGAAAGCCGCTTTCCAGCTGGAAGAACGCCCGGTAGCCATTGCCCAGGTCTTCGGCGCCGCGCAGCCCCCAGTAAGACAGCGTCTGGCCGCCGCTGCGCTGAGCCAGGCGCGATTGTCCATCCAGGCGTTCGTAGGCGATGCCCAGGTCGATGATGCCGTACAGGGTGAGATCGCTGGACGCGCCGTGGGCGGCGCCGGCCAGGCACAGCGCGGCCAGCGCAAGAACGGGCTTGATGCGAAGCGGGAGCGAAGCAGGGCAAAAAGGCATGGTGTCCTGGGAGGGTTGCGTTGCGTCAGGCAAAAGAAGCCCCTGGCGGCATGTCTGGCAGGCCGCCGCGATAAGGCAAGGGAATGAGAAGAGCGAAAAACGAAGCGCGGTGAAAACGCGCGGTGAAAGAAGGTCGTGAACCGACGAAAGCAGAAGAAAAGGCAATGACTGGATTGTAGGAAGCGCAGGCGTTCCTGCCATCCGGAATCAGTCTGATTCGCCCGGCACCACGCGGTTCTTGCCCGCCATCTTGGCGCGGTACAGCAGTTCGTCGGCATGGCGGAACAGCGAATCGGCCGCGCCGGCATTGCCCCACGAGGCATACGCCACGCCGAAACTGGCAGTCAGCGCAAAGGTCGTGCCGTTCTCGGCCGGCACGCGGGCGGCGGCGATGCGCGTGCGCATGCGTTCGGCGGCCTGCACCGCCTGGTCCGCCGTGCCGGTATGACAGAGCACCGCGAATTCTTCGCCGCCCACGCGCGCCACCACGTCGGACTGGCGCCAGGTCTGGCGGCACAGGTCCGCGACGATCTTCAAGGCCTGGTCGCCGCTGGCGTGGCCATAGGTGTCGTTGATGCCCTTGAAATCGTCGATGTCGAACAGGATGAACGCCAGCACGGCATCCGAACCGCTCCAGCTGTCCAGCGCCTGTTCCAGGCGGCCCTCGAAGGCGCGGCGGTTCAATAGGCCGGTCAGGAAATCGGTTTCGGCCATGACGGCCAGGTCGACGATCAGCCGGTCGCGCTCGCGTTCCAGCCGCTGGCGCGCCGACGCGTTGTCTTCCAGCACGCGCAGCGCCTTGAACATGCCGTCGACCTCGCCGCGGTACTGGCCCACCGGAATGGACGACGTGGGGGCCCCGTTGGCGATGGCGCCGATGATGCGGGTGGCCTGCACGAACGGCCGGATCACGCGGCGCCGGAATTGCCCCAGCGACAGCATCAGCGCGGCGGCCAGCATGGTGGCCGCCACCAGCGTGATGACCAGCAGGCGGATGGCCTCGCCGCGGTGCTGCTGCATGCTGCGTTCGATGCTGTCCAGCATCTGGTCGCGAAACTGCGTGATGGACGCCATCAGCGGCACGTAGGTCCGGGCCAGTTCGCCGGTCGAGATCTCGGCGCCGCCCGGCTGCAATGCCGCCGCGTCGCGGATTTCTTCCAGGTAGCGCATGCCTTCGCCGAAATACAGCCGTTGCATGTCCATGTAGGCCAGTGACGCGCGCAGGTCGGGGCGCGTGGCGATGCGCGCTTCGAGCAGCGCGTGCAACTGGTCGATGCGCCCCAGCACCCGTTCCATGCGGTATTCGTCGGCATCGGTCAGCTGGCGGTGCTTGGCCAGCGCGGGCGTGAAGGTCGACCCGAACAGGCCCGCCTGTTCGCGCAGCTCGCTGGCGAGCAGCGCCAGGGCGAGCAGGCTGGGGGCGTCGACTTCGTTGCGCATCACCACGCCGACGCTGTCGGCCATGGCGGCTTGCAGTTCGGGCACCAGCGCCACCATGCCATTGACCGCCATCAGGACGCTGTAGCCCGACACCGTGTCGCGCGGCGCGGCGATCAGCGCGTCGGCCTGCGCACGCGCCTGGATCAGGGCGTAGCGGATGCGCTGGATATTGGTGAATTCCTTGGCGCTGTTCGGGCTGAGCGGCGCGCGGTACAAGGCCAGCAGCTGGGCGATGCTGGCGTCGCTGCGGTCGCGGGCGGCCTGCAGGGAATCCAGCAGGGGTTGCGCGGCGGGATAAGGCGCGCCCAGCGCCGCATTCATCGGGCCGCGTTCGGCCGAGACCTTTTCCATGGCGCTCACGGTGGCGCGCACGATGCTGAAGGCGCGTTGCGCATCGCTCGTGGCGACATAAGCGGCGCGGCTCTGTAGCAGCAGAATCCCGGTCAACACCGACATCGGCAACACCACCCCCGCCGCCAGGATCAAGAAATAGCGTTCCAGGGACTTGATCGAAAATCTACTGCGCAACATATACGGGTGGGCCGGCCTGATGCGATGTTTCTCTGCGCGCAGGATACTGTAATTGCAGGGCCGGCAGGCCCGACTTGGTCGGACAATTGCGATTATCCCGAGCCGTCGCGCAACACTATGTCAATCGAATACAACCCGTTGCGCAAGGAATTGAAATCAATGCGGATCATTGCCGGAATGCGTCCTGGCAGGCCGGATCGCCGGTCGACCGCGACCTAATGGCCGGCCGTGACCTCACGGCCGATCCAATATCCGCGCCCCTGGCCCGTCGCGGCCCAGCACGTCGTCGGGATTGCGCAGCGGACAGTCCTGCAGCGACAGGCAGCCGCAGCCGATGCAGCTGTCCAGCTCATCGCGCAGCCGGGTCAGCTTGCGGATGCGTTCGTCCAGGTTCTCGCGCCATTGCGACGACAGTTCGTTCCATTGCGCGGGCGTGAGCTTGTTGCCGTCTTGCGGAAAGCGCGCCATGGCCTCGCGGATTTCCTCCAGCGGAATGCCCGTGCGCTGCGCCACCTTGATGATGGCGATATAGCGCAGCACGATGACCGGGTAGCGCCGCTGGTTGCCGCCGCTGCGGGTGCTCTGGATCAGGCCTTTGGATTCGTAGAAGTGCAGGGTGGACACCGCCACCCCGCTGCGCCGGGCCACTTCGCCCACCGTCATGAGTCGCGCCGTGTCGATCGGCTTGTCGCCTGCCATGGGTGTTGACCTCAAGTTAGCTTGAGGTCTTATAGTCCGTCGCGCCGAATTTGGCAAATCAGCCTCACCGCGCCACCCGTCGGGCCGCGGCCCCCAGGATCAGGACTCATGCAGACCCCGTCGTTCATCGCGCAATACATCGATCCCCTTCTTCAAAGCAGCGGGCTCTGGTTCATCGCCCGGCTGTGCCTGGCGGTGGTGTTCATCGCCTCCGGCGCGGCCAAAGTGATCGATTTTCGGGGCGGGGTCGCGGAAATGCGCGCGGTCGGGCTGGAGCCGGCCATCTTCATCAATATCGCGGTGGCTGCGCTGATGCTGGCGGGGTCCGTGCTGATCCTGGCCGACCGCGCGCTGTGGCTGGCCGCGGCGGCGCTGGGCGTGTTCCTGCTGCTCACGATCGTGCTCGTGCACGCCTTCTGGCGCCTGCCGCCGCCGCAGGCCAAGCTGGCGCTGTTCTTCGCGCTGGAACACGTGTCGGTCATCGGCGGTCTGCTCGCGGCGGCCATCGCCAGCCATTTCAGGGCCTTGACCGGCCACTAGGGGCCGCGGTCGGCCTCGCGGACAAGCGCAGGCGACGGTCCCATTCAGGAAACGGCCCACGGCATGCCTTATGGCGTCCCTTACGGCAAGCCTCACGGCGTCCCGTGCAGCACCACCCGATTGCGCCCTTGCTGCTTGGCGGCATACAGCGCGGCGTCGGCCGCATGGAACGCCTGGGCCACGTCCGGCCCCGCCGCCGGCCACTGCGCCACGCCGGCCGACACCGTGATGCCGCCCACCTGGCTGATGTCGCGCGCCGCGATGCGGCCGCGCAGCCGCTCGGCTACGATGGCCGCTTCGGTCGGCGCCACGCCGGGCAGCAGGATCAGGAATTCCTCGCCGCCATTGCGGCACAGGATGTCGCTGGGCCGCGAACAGTCCCGCATCAGTTGCGCGACGCCCTGGATCACCTGGTCGCCGATCGTGTGGCCGTAGGTGTCGTTGACCCGCTTGAAGTGGTCGATGTCCAGCGCCACCACCGCGAAAGGCGTGGTCGATGCCTGCAGGTGGTCCACCGCGTCCTGCGTGCCGCGGCGGTTGCGCAGGCCGGTCAGCGGGTCGGTGATGCTGGCCAGGTTCAACTTGCCGATCTTTTCCTGCAGGCTGGTGAAGCTCCAGATCACTGCGCGCTTCAAGCGTTCGGCCTCGAAATACCAGGCCTTCACCGATTTCACCCGCTGCATGGCCACGGCCACGTCGTGGTGTTCGACATTGGTGGCCAGCTGCGACAGCGGCAGCGAGATCTGCCGCGCACACCACCAGATCGCCATCAGGAACACCAGCGCCAGCGGCGCGGCATAGCCCACCAGGGCCCAGACCAGGTCGTGGATGGGTTCCAGCGTGGCCACGGCCGGGCGCTGCGCCACCACGCCCCAGCCGCTGGCGGGCACCGGCGCATAGCCGGCCAGCATGTCCACGCCCTTGGAATTGATGACCCGTTGCGCCCCGGCGTGGCCCGCCACGACGGCGTCGATCACCGCGTTGCCGGTGACGCGCTCGCCGATCCGGTGGGGATCGGTGTGGTAGATCAAGCGGCCGTCGGCATCCACGACATAGAGATAAGAGCCGTCGGTGTAGTGGTGCTTGCCCAGCAGGTCTTCCAGGGCGCTGTCCTTGCGCAGGTGCAGGGTGCCGGCCAGGTAGCCCAGGTAGCGGCCATCCGCCGAGAACACCGGGTGCGACAGATTGATCAGCAGATTTCCGGCGATCGATACATAGGGCTTGCTGATCATCGGCTGGCGCGCGGCCAGCGCGGCCCGGCTGCCGGGGCTGTCCACCCGCGTGCCCAGGAAATTGCGGAAATTCTGCGTGGTGGCCAGGATCAGGCCGTCGGCGCCCACCACGCCGACCGAGTTGAAGTTGTCGCTTTGTTCCTGCACCCGCAGCACTTCGGCGGCCAGCAGGTCGGGCGCATCCATATGCTCGGCGATCTGGCGGGCGCTGTAGGTCAACTGGCGTTGGGCGGCCTTCAGGAAATAGCCGGCGCTTTCGGCCAGTTTGGCCGCATACACCCGGTTCGACTCCAGGGTGTTGGCGATGAGCTGTTCGCGTTGCAGGCGGTAACTGGCATACAGGGCATTGGCGGTGGCCGCAAGGGCGCTGAACACCGTAAGCGCGAGCACCAGGCCGCGCAGATTGATTCGCAGGGGGAACACAGCAGGCTTGGACCTCGGGACGGGCGCGGCGACGCCGCCGGCAGGCAGCATTGTATTCAAGCCGTAGGACGAAAGCTCAGCTGCTATCGGAAGTTTCCTACAACCCGGGCGCGGCGGCGTTGATATTCTGCAAGCACCCCACAGGCCCCGCTGCCGGCGCGGCCCACCCACTGGCTCAACCCATCACGGTTACCGCTGCCGCGTCTCGCCGCCGGCTGCGGCGAGCTATTGCCAATGGATTCGTCCAGGCCAACTATCCCACTCACGGACCCCCATGCGAATTCGTCGTCCCATCATCATCATGAGCATGCTGTTCGGCGCATCCGTCGGATCGGCCATCTGGTTTGCGCAAGGCATCGTTGAAACCTGGCACCACAATCCGATGGCCAACAGCGCCATTATCGGCCTGTTCGCGCTGGGGCTGCTGTACACGCTGTACTGCGCGATCGGCCTGTGGGCCGGGCAGCGCCAATGGCTGCGGCTGGAATCCCACCCCGACGCCTGGCGCGACTCGCAGCGCCTGAAGGGCGTCATGGCCTTCTTCAATGGCCGCCTCGAAAACGAGCTGGGCAGCCCCAACGTCCTGCATCGCAATCACGTCATCCATTCCTTCGAAGAGGTCCTGGGCCTGCGGGCCAGGCTGGCCGAATACCTCGCCGGCCTGCTCATCGGGCTGGGGCTGCTGGGCACCTTCATCGGCCTGATGGCCACCATGAGCAGCATCGGCGAAGTGCTCAAGTCGCTCAATGGCGATGGCGGCGTGCAGGCCATGCTGGAAAGCCTGTCGGTGCCGCTGTCGGGCATGGCGTCGGCCTTCTCGGCGTCGCTGATGGGGCTGCTGGGCTCGCTGCTGATGGGCGCGGTGGCGCAGTTCATGGCCGATGCCAACGACAACCTGGTGCAGCGCATCCGCAACTGGTCGCTGCAGCGGGAAGCCAACGACCATGACACGCAATACGGCGGCACGCCGTCGGCCGGCGCCCAGCACGGCGCGTCGTCCCAGGCCCCGCTCACGGTGCGCTGGAACGGTGGCGCCGAAGCCCTGGACGTGTTGCGCGACATTCGCGATCAGGCGCTGGAGCGCGATCTTGCCACGCGCGAATGCTTCGCTGTGCTGGGCTTTGCCGCCAAGGAACAGAGCGCGCATCAGGCCGACATCCGCGATGCCGTGCGCGAAACCGCCCGTCATCTGCTCGAACTGCGCACCCAGCTGGACGTGCTGGTGTCGCTTGGCCAAGCCCGCCTGCAAGCCCACGACAGCATGAAGGCCACGCTGCGCGGCATGGCGGCCGGCATGGCCCGTTCGGTCAGCGCGCTGGACGAGAACCGCGTCGAGGTCGGCGGCGCCGTGCGCGGATTGGCCCAGACGCTTGGCGCGCTGGCCCAGGCCACCGATGCCACGCACCGCAAGCTCGAGGCCATTGACCAGTCCATCGACCGCGGCGCCGCGCAATTGGGGCTGATGACCCAAAGCGTGGTTGCGCAACAGGACGCCGCGCTGGAACTGGTGCGGGGCGTGTCGTCGCTGGCGACCCGCCACCTGATGGCCAACCCGGACACCGATGCCGAGTCGGCCCGGCCTTCGCAAGCCGCCCAGACGGTGGGGGCCTGACACGATGAAGGCTCTCTTTCCGCTTACGCTGGCCCTGCCGTTGTGGCTGGGCGGTGCCATGCCGGCGCTGTCGGCCGGGCAGGGGGCCGCGCAGCCGCGAGGGCAGGGCGCGCCGGTTTCCGTGGCGCCGCCGTTCCTGTCAGCGGCAGACGCGGACGGCCCGGCCGACCGCTCGGCCACCGCAGCGCCCACCGCGCGCGCGCCCAGCACGCCCGCGCCGGCCGGCCACGCAGTCACCATCGCCGAAGCGCTGGCCTTGGCACAGCGTTATTCGATGCGCCTGCGCATGGCGTCGGCGCGGGTCGACGCGGCCAAGGCGGGCATCGCCTCGGCGCGCTCCGCCTATTACCCGAAGTTGCAGGCGCTGGCCAAGACCGACGACGCCATTGACCACCGTTACCCCGGTTACCGGCGCACCAACGACGAGTACGGGCAGGCCCAGTTCAGCCTGCAATACACCGCGCTGGACTTCGGCCGCCGTGCCGCCGACCTGGCGCGTAACGAATCCGGCCGGCAGGGCAGCGAATTCGCCTACCGCCAGGAAGGCGCCGACCTGCAATTCGACACGGTGCGGGTCTATGTCGACAGCGAACGTTACCGCCGCATGCAAGCCATTGCCCAGGAACACGTCGCCGAACTGCGCCGCCTGGCCTCGCTGATGCAGGAACGCGTGCGTGGCGGCCTGTCGCCGCAATCCGAACTGATCCGCAGCCAGCTGGCGCTGACCAACGCCCAGAACCGCCTGAAGACCCTGACCAAGAATTTCGACCAGGCACAGCAGTCGCTGCGCGCCCTGACCGGCGAAACCGTCCGCAGCCAGGCCATCACCTTGCAACTGGACCAGATCGACGTCGCGGCCGACGTGCTGGCCTCGTCCATCGACGGCAACTATTCGCTGCAATCGCTGCGGGCCCAGCTGCGGGGCGCCGATGCCGGCGTGGACCGCGCCCGCGCCGACCGCTACCCCAAGGTCGACGTCATCGCGTCATACAAGAAACCGTTCGAGGACGAGGCGCGCGGCCTGGGCGCCAATGTCTACGCCCAGGTCACGCTGGACATCTTCGATGGCGGCCTCAAAAGCGCCCGCATCGACGAGGCCGGCGCCGCGCAACGTGAAGCCCAGGCCAGATTCGAGGCCACCCGCCGCGAGCTGCGCGACGCCGCCGACCGCCTGGTGTTCGACGTGGACACCACCTACCAACAGTGGCAGCTCAGCGCCACCGGCCAGCAGGAAGCCGCCCGCACCCAGGCCCTGTATCTCGATGAGTTCCGCCTGGGCAGCCGCAGCCTGAACGACCTGATCTCGGCGCAGAACGACTATTTCACGCAGCGCGTGGACAACATCGACGCCTACAGCAACCACCTGCTTTCCGTGCTGGGCCTGTTTCATGTGGCGGGCCGCATGGAAGACGGCCTGGACACGCTTGGCCTTGTTCCCCGCCACATCCGCACCGGCCCGCCGCTTTCCCAGGACCCCCGATCATGAGCAGTTCCAAATCTTCCGGCCATTTCTGGCCCGCCTATGTCGACCTGATGACCGTGCTGCTGATGGTCTTCCTGTTGCTGACCCTGCTGTTCCAGATGGTGGCCAGCATTGCCCGCATGCAAGAGGGCCTGAAGGTCAAGACCGCCGCGCCCATGGCCAGCGAAGCGGCCGCGCGCCCCGGCAGCCTGATGCTGACCTTCGCTTCGGCCGACGCGGCCTTGCAGGCAGGCCAGCGCGACCAGGCCCGCGCCTGGCTGCAGGCCAACCTGGCCGGTATTGCCGAGCACGGCCTGTCGATTTCAGCGCGCATTCCCGCCAACGAGGGCGAGGTCAGCCGGCGCCTGTCGGCCCAATTCTCGCGCGTATTGCAGATCAAGCAGCTGGCTACCGAAATGCAGGTTGACGAGCGCAATCTGTATATCGTCAACCAGCTGGACGTCGGCCTGCAGACCGCCGGCCAGATCCAGCTGGCGGTGGGCCGACTATGAATCGCTTGGGTGCCCAAGCCGCCGCAGGGGCTGGCCCGAAGGCGTCCGCGGGCCTGCGCCTGCGCCGCCTGCTGCCGCGCACGGTGACGGGCCTGGTCGCCATGGGCATGCTGGTCTTTCTGGTCTGGGCGGCGGCGTTTCCCCTGGAAGTCTATGTGCGCGGCAGCGGCGTGGTGCGGGTCGAGCGCCACAACATTCTCATCCAGGCCCAGGAAGGCGGCGTCATCCGCCGCATGGCCGTCAAGGAAGGCGACGTGGTCACCGCAGGCACCTTGCTGGCCGAGGTCGAAAACACCAACGTAGACGAGGCCTACGCCAAAAGCGCCGCCACGCGCGCCGCGCTCCTGGCCAAGGAATACCGCCTGCAACGCGAGGTGGCCGGCCAGCCCATGCCGCCAGCGCCGCCGGCGGACCTGCTCCCGGCGGCGGATGTCACGGCCGCTGCGCTGGACGAGGCCTACGCCAGCGAGCTCGACACCCACCGTCTGCGCAGTGCCGCGCAGGCGCAGTCCGAATCGGTCCTGACGGCGCAGATGTCGCAGCGCGACGCCGAAGTCCGCGAACTGGACAGCCAGGCTGCCGACCTGCAAAAAGAAGCCGCCTTGCAGGAACAACAGGTGCGCATGATCGAGCCCATGGTCAAGTCCGGCGCGGCGGCCGAAGGCGTGCTGCTGCAAAAGCGTGCCGACCTGCAACGGATCCGCTCGGCCTTGAACCAGGCGCGGGCCCGTCTGCCGCGGGTGCGGGCCGAACACCAGGAAGCCGAATCCCGCCTGGGCCAGGTGCGTGCCGATTTCCTGTCGCGTGCCCGCCAGGACCTGAATGAAGCGCAAATGCAGCTGTCGCGCCTGGGCGCCGAGGCCGTGGCCAATTCCGGGCGCAAGGACGCCGCGCGCATCCTGGCGCCGGGCGACGGCCAGGTGCACCGCGTCATCGCGCCGCACGAGGGCATGGTGATCAAGCCCGGCGGCGAACTGCTCGAACTGTCGCCCACCGATGTGCCCTTGATCGCCGAAGTCCGGGTCAAGCCCGAAGACCGGGACCACATCTGGGTCGGCATGGCCGGCCGGGTACGGATCAGCGCGCTGTCCGGCGCGGGCCGCGCGCTGCCCGCACGGGTCAGCGTGATCAGCCCCGATGCCGTCAGCGAGCCCAACGGCGAGCGCTACTACGTGGTGTCGCTATCCGTCGACGCCGGCCTGACCGCGCAGCGCGTGCGTCCCGGCATGAGCGTGGACGCCTTCCTGGAGGCCGGCCAGCGCACGCTGCTGGCCTACCTGGCCAAGCCTATCTACCAGGCAGCGGAAACCGCGCTGTCTGAACCCGGTGGCCGCTAGGCGCACCGATCTCACTTATCTGCAGGAACCCGCCATGACTACACCCGCTTCCGCCCCGACCGAATCCGTGGCCGGCTCGCCGCCGGTCCCGGCCGCCTCGCCAGAATCCGCAGGCGGCGCTTCAGCCACGGCAGCCACCCCCGCGCCGGCGTCCACCGCCGCCACGGCCAAGACGGCCATCTTGCCCGAGCCCGGGCAGACCCCGGTGTCGGCGGTGATCTACACCCGCACCGAAAATCAAGTCAGCATGGACGGCGCCACGGTCACCGTGCTGCTCGATGGCGCCGACGTGGTGCTCAAGGCAGCCGACGGCAGATCGCTGATCTTGCCGCTGGCGGCAGAACTGGCTTCCTACGAGCCGCATCTGTACACGCTGCGCTTTGCGGATGGCACCGTGATGAGTTCGGAAGACCTGCTGCGCGTGGGCCAGGTCGTCAATGTCGATCCCACGGCGGCGGGTCCGCAGGCCGCGACGGTAGCGCCGCCCGCTGCACCGCCGGCCGACCCCAAGGTCGTGGAAAAGGTGGTCGAAAAGATCGTCGAGGAAGTGGTCGTGCTGGAACAGGAAGCCAAGCCCAGCGAGCAAAGCGGGCAGGGCGGGCGCGAACGCAGCGACGCACTGTCACTTACCAAACCGATCGTGGCCCATTCCGGCGACGGCGATGCGCCGGTCACCATGCTCAAGTCTTCCGGGTCGCCGCCTGAAGACGCTGCACCGCCGCCGCCGCCACCTCCGCCACCTCCGCCGCCGCCACCCGAGCCGCCGGCACCGCCGCTGCCCCCTCAGCCTGAACCGCCGGGGCCGACGAACCCCCCGAATCCGCCGCCCACACCGCCGGTCACCCCTGGCATTATTCCGCTGGACAAGGACCTGCGCCTGCTCCAGCTTGATGCCCGCATCGATGCCGATGCGCTCGTCTACCGTGGCGGCGCGGCGACGCAGGGCGCGCAGTCGGACCCCGCGCTGGCCATGCAATACGGTACCAAGACCATCGATCTCAGCGAACAGACCGACGGCTGGACTATCTACGCCGACGATCCGGACCGGTTCTCGGGCGAGACCATGACGCGGGTGGTCCACCTGGTCGACGCGGTCGGGGCCGTGCAAGTCTTGCGTGGCCTGCCCGCCGGCTACCGGGTGGTGGAATATGGCACTGACGAGGGCCGGGCTTATGGACTCAATCCTGGCGACGTCCTTTTGCTGTATCCCAAGGGGCGCCAGGACTCGCTGGCATTGACGTTCCAGTACGAGACCGCTGACGGTTCCGTGCGCGAACACCAGGCGACCTTCATCGTCATGGAAACCCCCTTCGAGATCCAGCGTTCAGACGGTGCCTTCGTGCTGGCCTCGGTGCCTGGCTCGACGCTCGTCACTGCCGGCAGCGGCGACGACACGATCCACGCCGGCTTCACCGCCATCGAAATTCATGCCGGTGCGGGCAACGACCGCATTGTGGCCTCGATGGCCACCGGCCTGTACGACGGCGGCGAAGGCCTGGACACGGTCGACTACAGCGGCTTTGACGCTGGCATTTCCGGTGACTTGCGCGGAGGATTCACGGTCCAAGCCGGCAAGATCCTGCATACGCTGGTCAATATCGAAAGCCTGGTCGGCACCCGATTTAACGACTTGCTGACGGCTGGCAGCGGCGATGCGCGGCTTTACGGCGGCGACGGCAACGACATATTCATCCCCGGCGCTGGCCAGAATCTGCTGTCGGGCGGCGCGGGTTTCGATCGGGTCGATTATGGCCAGTCCACCGATATCCGTGGCGTCGTTGCCAGTCTGGCCGACGGCAAGACCCAGGATGGGCGCAACGGCGTCGGCGGCACCGACACCTACGAAGGCATCGAAAGCCTGATCGGTTCGCGCTTTGACGACGTGCTCGAGGGCGATGCCGGGGACAACACCCTGAACGGCGGTGACGGTGACGACACGATCTTCGGCAGCGGCGGGTCCGACAACCTGGACGGCGACGCCGGCCGCAATACGCTGGACTACTCCCGGCTGGCGGTCGCCGTGACGGTCAACCTTGCCACTGGCACCGTGCAAAAGGCGGGCGGCGGCACCGACCGCATCGCCAATTTCAAGGAAGTCATCGGCACGCAGGGCAATGACACCTTCCAGGCGGCGGCCGGCAGCATCCTGCGTGGCGGCGACGGCGACGATACGTTCAAGGGCTCAATGGGGTCCAGCACTCTGGACGGCGGCGAGGGCCGCGACCTGGTCGACTACTCGGCGCTGAACCAGAACCTGTACGTGGATCTGCTGAACGGTGTCGCATCCGGTCTGGCCAACCCCTACGTGAGCGGTGGGCAGCAGTTCAATCGTGTCGACAACACGGGGTTTGGCGTGGACACCCTGTCCGGCATCGACAGCGTCCACGCGTCGTACACGGCAGCCGTGAATTACCTGGCGGGCTCCAACGCCGACAACTATCTCAAGGGTGGACGCAACACCAACTACTACGAGGGCCGGGCGGGCAACAACACGCTCGACGGCTCGGGCGGCACGGGCGATTACGCCATGTACGCGAGCAGCAGCCAAGGCGTCACGGCGGTGTTGGACAGTGCCGGCAACGGCACGGTGGCACACGGGGGCTATACCGATACCCTGCGCGGCTTTGAAGGCATCTGGGGCAGTGACTTTGACGACACGCTGACCGCGGCCAACGCCCGGACCTGGCTGTTCGGCGGGCGCGGCAACGACACGCTCATCGGCGGCACGGCCTATTACAGCTGGGGTGCCACCCAGGGCATCGTGCTGGACCTGGGCGGCGGTGGCAACGACGGCGTCTCGTCGGGCGTCGGCATGGCGCTGAATGACGGCTATGGCACCCAGGACCGCCTGTTCAACGTCAATAACGTCACGGGCACCAATGGCTTCAACGACACGATCTGGGGCAATGATCGCGACAACATCATCACCGAGTTCAATGGCAACAACTATATCTACGGCAGCAAAGGCAACGACACCCTGAACCTGGGCAACGGCAACAATACTGTCGACTATTCCTTGCTGGACCGCGGCATCACCGCCAACCTCACTTTGGCGGCGCAAATCGTCAACAAGGCCGATAACGGTCTGGACCGCCTGACGGGCGCGCGCAATATCACGGGTACGGCGCACGCCGACACCCTCATAGGCGGAAACGATGGCAATACCCTGATCGGCAACGGCGGCGCGGACGTCCTGGTGGGCAACGGCGGCAACGACATCCTGATCGGCGGCGCCGATGGCCTGGCCACCGCCAGCTATTTCACGTCGCCGCAGGGCATCGAGGCCAATCTGTCTTCGGGCCAGGTGCAGGATGGTTTCGGCTCGTTCGACACGCTGGTGCAGATCGGCAAGATCGTCGGTTCGTCCGCCAGCGACCGATTCATCTTCTCGAACCAGGGCGATCTGGCCCGTTACCAGATCGATGGCGGCGCGGACGGCAACGACGTCATGGTCAAGCAGGGCGCGGGGGGCAGCTTCAGCCTGGACGCCAGCGTGCGCATCTCGCACATCTCGGCCATCAACTTCTCGGACGGCAAGACCGATAACGTCGCCATCAACCTCAACGAGTTGATGGCGGGCGCCGGCGACACGTCGCTGACCGTGCGGCTGGACAACCACGACACCTTCAGCATTTCCCAGACCGGCTGGACCATGACGGAAAACACCGCCGACCACCAGACCTGGTCGCACGGCGGGCAGACCGTCGTGGTGGCGCACTAGCTGGCACGCACGCTTAACAAGGCAATTCATGGATATTTCCCTTCACGCGTCGGCGGCACCCACGGTCCGCGCCGCTCCCTCGACCCCGCCGCCCGCGGATCTGGGCGACGCCTTGCTCGAGGCGGCCGAACAACTGCTCGGCCCGGTGGCGCAGTGGCAATGGCGGCGTCAGGTCAAGCTGTTGGCCGGCCAGGCGGCGCTGCAGCCCTGGCTCGACGCGGCGGCCAGGCATTTGCGCATCGATTGCGTGCCGGTGCGCGGCGCCGCGATCCCCGCATCGGCGTCCGCATCCCGATCAGCATCAGCCTCGGCGTCCGCCGCCCAGGCGACCCTGGCGCCCGGGCCGTACCTCTGGATCCACGACGGCCAGGCCCAGGCCGTCAGCCATGGCGGCCACGACTGGCGCGTGGGCGGCCTGCGCCAGGGGCAGCCCCCCGAGGGCGGCGCGCTGTATCGCGTGGTACCCAGCCACACCTTCGCCAAGCTGGGCTGGCGGGAATTTCGCCAGGCGGCGCTGTCCGATTCGCGCCTGCTGCGGGAAATCGGGCTGGCCACCTTTGTCATCAACGCCTTCGCGTTGGTCATTCCGCTGTACATGAATGCCATCTATGACCGGGTGTTGCCTGCCCAGGCCGACATGTCGCTCTGGGTGCTTTCTCTGGGTGCGGCGTTCTGCCTGGGGCTGGAATACCTGTTGCGCAACGAACGCAGCCGCGCCCTGATGCGGCTGGCCGACGAATTCCAGGCCACCTGCCTGCCGCAGCTGACACACTGGCTCAGCCGCGCGCCGCTCACGCAGGCGCTGGACTGGGGCAACGGTGCCGTGCGCGGCCTGGCCGCCTTGTCGCGGTTGCGCTCGCTGTATTGGAGCCTGATCGGCAGTTCCGTGCTGGACCTGGGTTTTGCCGTGCTGTATCTGGCCATCATCGCCTGGCTTGGCGGCCTGCTGGCGCTGGCGCCGGCCGCCGTCCTTGCCGTGGGCGCCTGGGTCATGTGGCGCTATGACCGCCAGCTGGACGCCGCGGGGCCGCCGGACGACGCCGCGTTTTCCGTCACCGCCGATCGCTACGCCTTGTACCGCGCCGCCAACGCCGAATCCGTGCTGGCGTCCGAATACCTGGTGGCTACCGAAACCCAGCGCCAGCGCGAGCAACGCCGCTACGCGCTGCAATCGCGCTGCAGCGCGGCGTTGAACCTGTTGGGCAACGGCCAGACGCTGCTGATCGTGGTGCTGGCGTACTACCTGGTGGCCACCCACCGCATGCAGCCGGCCGGCATCTTTGCCGCCATCCTGTTGTCGGGCCGCATGCTGCAACCGCTGGGTTCGCTGATGACGGCGCTGCCCAGCCTGCGTCAGATGCGTGTCTGCCTGCATCAGGTCAATGACACGCTTGGGGCCTCGGCCGCCGCGCCGCCCACGGTGCAGGACATGGCCCGGGCCGGCACGGGCTGGTGCCTGCGCGACGTGTCGTTGCGCTATGGCGACGCCGCGCCGCTCGCGCTCAAGGACGTGTCGCTCGACATCCGCCCCGGCGAGCGCATCGCCATCGTGGGCCCCGCGGCGGGCGGCAAAAGCACGTTGCTCAAACTGCTGCTGGGCGTCATGGCGCCCACCCGCGGCAGCGTGCAATACAACGGCTGCGCGCTGGCGGGAGACGCCGCCCGAACCCTGCGCGAGCAGGTGCACTACGGTTGGCAAAGCGCCGAATTGATTGGCCCGACCCCGCGCGACTACCTGGACCTGGATGGAGCGCGAACCCCCGACGAATTGGCGGCCAGCCTGCGGCAGACGGGCCTGGCGCCAGTGGTGGCGCGTTGGCCCCAGGGGCTGGCCACGCCGTGTGCGGCCTTGCCTGCGTTGGGCCGGCGCACGCTTGAACTGTTGGCGCTGGCCCGGATGGCGCTCAGCCGGCGGGCCGTCTACGCGCTCGATACGCCGTCCGAATGCCTGGATCCGCAAGCCGAACGCCAGTTGCTGGCCATGCTGCGGGCCAGGTGCGACCAGGGCGCCACGGTGCTGCTGGTGACAGACAAGGCCAATCTGCTGACGCTGGTGGACCGTGTCATCTACGTCACGCAAGGGCAGATCCGATTTGACGGCACGGTGCCGCAATTTCAAGGCCTGCTGGCGCAGGGGGCAGACCAGCCCGCTCAGTCGTGACCGCAACATTTAGCGGAAATTCCCGTCCGGGTTTGGAGAAATTTCGTGTCTAGGACCCATTTACCCCGCGCGCAGAATACGGCTCCGCCACGGCATGAGAACGGGCGAACGACAGCCCCGGCGGCCGCCCAAGGAAACAAGCTTTGAAAGCGTTGATCATTACAGACACTCTGGCGGGACACGCCGCCTGCGCGGACCGGTTCGCCGCGCATTTCGATCGGGTGACGTGCGTCGAACTGCGCGTCTTGCATCTGGCCCTGCGCACGTTGGCGGCGCCCGAACCGGAAATCGTGGTGCTCGATATCATGCGCAGCCCAACCAAATGCCTGGCGGTGGTGGCGCGGCTGCGCGCCGTGTTTCCGCAGGCCAAGATCCTGGTGCAGAAGCAGGCCAAGCCGTCCAACTTCGAATACCTGGCCGAGCAGGTGGGCGCGCATGGGGTGGCCGATATTCGCAATACCGGCGTGGCGGACGTCAAAGTCATGTTGGCCGCCGTACTGGGCGGCAATATCACGCGGCGCTAGCGGCCGCGGGCCGCCAGCAGCCGCAGCATGGCGCAAAGGCGTTGCACACCCGGCACCAGCAGCGTGTTCACCAGCAGGATGCCGGCGGCATCGCCTTGGGCGCAAAGGGCTTCGGCCCGCGCGCACAGCGCAATGAGCGTGTGGCAGCCGCTCATGCGGGCCGTGCCGCCCAGCCGGTGGGCCCGCGAGCCGGCATTGGCCCAATGGCGGTCGGCGCATTCGCGCTGGTAGTCGTGCAGATCGGATTCGCCGGTGGCGAGCAGGCTGGTCACGAGTTCGGCGGTGACCGCCGTATTGCCGTCGACCAGCCGCAACAGGGTATCGGACAGGCGCAGCAATTCTTCGTGGGCCGGCACCTCGTAGCCGGCCGCCGTCAGCGCCCCGAGCAGGTCGGTGTCGCGCACCGGTGCGGCCAGCGCGGCATCGGCCAGCACCGGCGCGCCGTCGGCGGCGTCCACCGCGAGCAGCACCGCCTGCGCCAAGCCATAGCTGCGCAGTTGTTCGGCGCTGGGATACTGCGCCGCGGCAGTGTGGCAAAACACGAGGACGTGGGCGCCGCGTACCCGTTCCCTGTCTTTTCGGGCCAACTGCTGCAGACTGATGACGCCCAGGCCCAGTGCGGCAAGCTGGGTCGCCAGTTGCCGGCGCAACTCGCCGGCAGGTCCCAGCACCAGGGCGCGGCTCATCGGCGGCGGTCCGCCTACGGTGCGATATGGCATTGGCGGGCGAAGTCGACCAGTTCGACCAGGGTGCGCAATTCAAGCTTGGCGAGGATGCGCGTCTTGTGCGTGCTGATGGTCTTGTTGCTGATGAACAGCGCATCGCCGATCTGCTTGTTCGACATGCCGCGCGCCAGCATCTGCATGATGATCACCTGTTTGTCGGACAGGCGGTCCAGCCGTTCCACATAATTGTTCGGACTTTCGGCGCGGGGCGCGCCCGGCAGCACGTTGGCGCTGGGAAACACGATATAGCCCGCGAGCACGGCCTCGACGCAGCGGATGATTTCCGACAGGTCCTGGGATTTGCTGACGTAGCCATTGGCGCCGGCTTCTTTCACGCGGGGCGCGAACACCGATTGGTCCTGTCCGGTGATGACCAGGATGCCGACCTTGGGGTCGATGGCGCGGATGCGCGGAATGGCGTCCAGCCCGTTGATGCGGGGGATATCGATGTCCAGGATGACCAGGCCAGGGCGTTCGTCGCGCACGAGCTGGATGGCGGTCTGGCCGTTGTCGGCTTCGAGGATCTTGGTGACGCCCATCACCTGGGCAAAGTGCGTCTTCAGGACCAGGCGCAGCACGGGGTGGTCGTCAACGATAAGGACGGTAGTCAAGCGGGACGTTCCTTGCGATACGGGACGATAGCGGAAGAATAGCCTATCTGATCCGTTTATGGACTGCAGGGTGCCAATATGGAATGGCTATGGCGCGGTGCGGCCGGCCAGGCCCTGCCGGCGGCGCCGCGGATCGGCCGGGCGCGCTGACGGCGCGGACCGTGGCCGGGCGCTATTGCCTACGTTGTTGTGGCGCACGTGTTTTCAGCGGCTTGGTCAGCCAGGCGCTGCGCCAGCAGCAGCTGGCTGTCGCCGATGCGCATGGCCCGCGCAATGGGCGCCACTGTCCATTCGCACAACCCCACGAAGCCGCAATCAATGGCATGCAGGGTGGGCAGGTTCAAACCCGCCAGGTCGGCGAGGGTTCGCGCTGACAGGTTGCGGTGCGAACGCCACGCCCTGAGCGCGCTGCATTCCCCGGCGGCCAGCGCCAGCCGGATGGCCACGGGCAGCGCGTAGACGGCGGCGGGCAGCGAGGCAGGCGCCCGTGTGGTGAGGTCGGGCGCCTCGTCGAAGTCATCATCGCGCGAAGGCGGTGGTGCAGCGGCGGGCAACGGAAATCGGGGCAGGGGCATGGGCAGGCGCGGGCAACAGGCAACGGACCGCGACAGGGCGGCGCGCCCGGGCGGATTCCTTTATGGCAAGAAAGGGAAGCGTTGTGCGGCCGGGCCGGCAGCGTTACCGACGTACACGCCGCAACGCGTGGTGCCGCCAGATTGCCCCACTTGCGGTGACTACGGTGTAGGAAACGGACGGACGCCCTTGTAGAAATTTCCTACGTTGGCACAGGCGGACGACGGCGAGCTGAACTAGAGGAAATTTCCTCAGGCCTGTCGGAAATGGCATCACCCCGCGAGGGCAGCGCGATCCGATCATGGGAACTGTTTAGAAATCCCTGAAGGTCATTGCACATGAACATCGCCTACCGCATTATCTGGAGCCAGGCCGCCCAAGCCTGGGTCGTCGTGTCCGAATGCGTGCGCGCACGCGGCAAGCAACGCAGTACGCGCCGGGCCATGGCCCGCTCAGTATTCTGCGCGCTGGCCGTCGGGGCCGCGGTGTGCGGGCCGGGGGCCGGGTTCGCTCACGCAAATGACTACACGCCCGGCACCGCCAACAACGGGGGCCAAGTCATCAACGTCAATGGCGGTGTGGGGTCGCTTGACGGAGCGGTCAACTTCACCGGATCGACCGTCATCAAGGGCACCGGTTTGAGTCTGGCGGAAGCCTATAGAAGGGGGTTTCTGACCGGTGCCGTGGACCCCGCCGGATTGTTCTCGGTGGCAACGGGCGCCAAGAACGTCGGCATATCGGTGGTCGATCCGATCACCCAGGGCTCGTTTGTCGTCAACACCTATTCCAATGACCGCATCACCCAGGGCGCGGTCTCCGGTATGGTCACCGCGTTCGATGCGTCTTCCGCCACCGCGGCCATCTTCTTCGACGCGTCGCTGGCTACCGTGTCGGGCGGGGGCACGTTCAATATGAATGCGTCGGGTCAAGTCGGCGATGTCACCGTCAAGGACACGACCTACGTCAAAGTCACCGACGGCACGGCTAACTGGAATTCCAGCAACACGATCGCCTTCTCCGGCGTCAGCCCCGATGGCCTGCGCCCGTATGACCTGAACCTGACGTCGTCTTCCTATAGTGGCAGGTTTACCGTCCAGCTGGCAGATGGTCCGCATGTTCAGACGGTAGGAAACCTTGCGCAATTCAAGGCTTACAACACCTGGCTCATTTCGCAATTGCGCGCCGGCAAGCTGGGCAGCGGGGCGGCTGCGCAGACGGCCTACGACAATGCCATTGCGCAGGCTTATACCAACACCAACAGCACCTATCACGCCACGCCCACCACGGGGACCATCGCCGCGGACGATCCGTTGCTCAAGCCATTGGGCACGCGAGTGGGCATGCAAGCCGACGGCGTTTCAGCCGTCGGCCACGTTACCGCCACGGGGGTATTGGTTAACCTCACCGAGTCAGGCGGCGGCACCTTGCTCAAGGCCTCCAATGGCGGGCTGATCATCAACGACGGGACCGTGACCAACACTCGCGCCACCGTCGGCATGGAAGCCGATTCCGGCGGACGATTGATCAACAATGGCGTGCGCAATCTGGGGGAGCAGGGCACGACGCCCAGCGCGGGCAGCAATCCCGATCAAATCCGGGACGCCGGCACGACTTATGTCAACAATGGCATCGTGAACCTGGCCTCCTGGACGTTCAGCACCAATAACGCCAGCGTTCAGACCGCGCTGGTGGTGTATCCCGGCTCCGCCGCAACCAACAACGGCGCAATGAACCTGGGTACGCGCGCGCCCACCGGCACGGGCCGGCTGATCGGCGTCAATCTGCAGTCCGGCAGCGCCGTCTCGCGCTTTACCAACGGGGTCGATGGCGTGATCTACGTCGGCCGCGCGGCATCCGCTGATCTCTCGGCGGCTGCCATTCACCAGGGCGGCGCGGATGTTGCGGTGGGTACCGGCGCGGCAGCGATCTATGCGCCCAGCAATACCTATGTGCGTAACGATGGCACGATCGTGATCGGCGACAAAGTGCAAAGCGGCATTGCTATCCAGACGCGCGGCTCTCTGGTCAACGTCGTCAATGCGGGCACCATCGACGTCAGCGGGCATTTCAACGCCGCGCCGCTGGTCAACATCGGTATTCACAGCGTGGCGGGGCCGGACAGTTCCGTGGACAACGCCGGTACGATCAACCTGCGCGGGGTCAACAATATCGGTATCCAGGCCGTGTCCGGCGGCCGTGCGGTGTCCAGTGGCGTGATCAACGTGCTGGCCGGTGTCGATGCGGCGTCCGGGCTGCGCAACTACGCGATCTGGTCCGAAGGCGCCAACAGCAAGGTCACCCTGTCCGGCGCGGTCAACCTCACCGGCGACGGCGCTATCGGCGTGCATGCCCGCAGTGGCGGCGCGGTCGCGGTATCGGGCGCCGGTATGGTGAACTTCGGCGGCGGCATCAAGCAGACCGGGTATTTTGTCTACGGTCCGAATGCGCAGATCACCAATAACAGCACCAGCGCGCAGGTGGTCTCCACCGAGAGTTCCACGCTGTTTCGCGTGGAAGACGGCGCCGATTTTACCGGCGCGGCGAGTGCGACCTCGGCATTGACGGCGGCGGGCAAGAACTCGGTGGCCATGCTGATGACTGGCGTCACGGGCAGCGACGTGTCGGCCTTCAATTCGGGCGGCATGACCATCAACCTGGCGGCCGAAGGCGCAACCGGCGTGCGCGTCGAGGGCGGCGCCCAGGGCAAGATCGCGGGCACCGCGATCATCAACATGAACGATCCGCACGCCACGGGCGCCGTTGCCGGCATCGCCGACGGCCAGAAATACGACCTGTCCGGCAACGCCGTCGGGACGGCGGTGGGCGGCGCGCTGGCCGATGGCCGCGTCGATGCGGGCGCAGCCGGCTTTGGCACGGGTACCATCCTGGTCAGCGGCGCGACGCTCACGTCCGATCTCAGCGGGGTGACCGGCTACATTGCGCGCAATGGCGCCGAGGTCAACAATTCGGGCGACATCGTCTTTACCGGCAACCGCGCAACCGGCCTCCTGGTCGAGGCGGGCGCGCGCGGCGGCAACAGCGGCACCATTACCGTGGGTGCCGGCGGCACCGGTATCCGGGCCCGCGATCCCAGCGGGTTGCTGGCCACCAACGTCAATACGTCGGGCAATCTGGTGCTGAACGGTGGCGACTTCGACAACCGGTCGGTGGGCATCAGCGCCAGCGGCGCCAATACCACGGTCAACATGACCGGCGGCAACATCCGGCTCAACGGTAACGGCGCGGTTGGCGTAGAGGCCTTCAACGGCGCTACCGTCAACCTGTCGGGGTCGGCCATGCCGCTTTTCTCGGCAACGGCCTCTGGCCAGATCCTGTTCCGGTTGCTGGGCGACGGCGCGTCGATCAACACGAACGTGCCGGCCGGCACCGTATTTGACGCCTCGGCCAAGGATTCCACCCTGTACCGCCTGGACGACGGCGCATCGCTGAACGGCCGCATCCAGATCTCCGCCAGCGGCGAGAACGCCACGGGGATCTACGCCAGCGGCTCCGGCACGACCGTCACAGTAGCCAGCGGCAGCCTGTTCACCTTGAGCGGGGAAGGCGCCCAAGGTTTGTACGTCGCGGGTGGCGCGCATGCCACCGTC
Organism: Achromobacter deleyi; assembly: GCF_902859705.1. Lineage (GTDB taxonomy): Bacteria > Pseudomonadota > Gammaproteobacteria > Burkholderiales > Burkholderiaceae_B > Achromobacter > Achromobacter deleyi. The sequence continues at coordinate 49,451 of NZ_CADIJO010000009.1, forward strand.
GCTGATGGTACGGTCATCAACCTGACCCAGGCAGGCGCCACCGCCGGACTGGTGGACGGCAATCTGTATGCACTGGACGGCACTACCGTGTTGGCCACCAACACCGGCGCCACCCTGACCAACGGCGCCGCGTTGAACTCGACCCAGGCTGGCGCCGTGGGCTTCACCGCACAGAATCTGGGTGCGCTCGTCAACAATGGCAGTCTGCGCTTTTCCGGGGCGGGCTCCCAGGCGATCCGCGTGGAAGGCGGCTCGGTGCGAAACACCGGCAACATTCAGGCCAACGGTACGGCCGTCTTTGTGGAAGGCGCCAATGCCCGGATGGACAATCAGGGTGGGCAGATCATTGCTACGGACGGCCGCGCCGCCGTGGAACTGGGCGCGGGCGCGAGCCTGGACCTGGTGGGGTCGGGCCTGGGCACCGTCGAAGGGCGAGGCAGTGCGCATGCCGTGCTGGTCGATGCCGGGGCCACCGCCCTGAACGTGCGGGGCGCACATCTGGTGGTGAACGCCGCGGGCGCGACCGGCAACGGCATCGAGAACGCCGGTGAAATCTCTGGCATCGAACTGTTCGACACCACGATCGACGTCACCCACGGCATCGGCCTGCGCACCGGCGCCACCATCAGCAAGACCAATAGCGGCACGATCAATGTGTCGGGTTCGGGCGCCGGCATTGCCTTCCAGGCGGCCGACGGCAGCCATATAGCCAGCAGTCTTGACCTGTCCGACTCGCAAGACCTGACGGTCAACGTGACCGGCGCAGGCGGGCGCGGCATCGTGGCCAACACGACGGGTACCGTCAATACCGCGGTCAATGTTGACATCCGGAACGCGGCCGGCGGCTCGGCCCTGGTGCTGGGCGACGGCGTGACCACGGTGGTCAACGGCGGCCGGCTGACCTCGACCAGCACGGTGGCGGCGACCGTGGCAACCAACAAGGTCAATCACTTCACCAACAGCGCCACCGGTTCCATTACGGCGCCTAACGGCACGGGCACGGCGCTGTCGTTCGACAGCCAGTCCACCACGCTGGTGAACCTGGGCCGTATCGCCGGCCTGGTCGACCTGGGCGCGGGCAGCAACATTCTGAACAACGCCGGCACCATCGATGGCGATGTGCAGGCAGGCCAGGGCGACAACTCGCTCACCCTGGACGGCGGCAGCGTGACCGGCAGCGTCAAGCTGACCGGCGCCAGCGGCACCAATTCCTTGCTGCTCAAGAAGGGCGCCAGTCTGGCGGCCTTCCTGGGTTCGGGCGGCAACGACACCGTCACGGTGCAGGGGGCGGGTAATCGGTTCACCTCGCTGGACGGGGGCGCCGGCAATGACGTGCTGGTGTTCGACGATGCCAGCTATACGCTCAGCGACAGCAACGCGATCCGTGCGTTCAATCAGGTCACGCTGCGCAACGCGTCGACGCTGACGCTGCAGACGGCGTTGGGCGGCAAACCCGCTGCCGGCGCCGCCATCAACCTGGATGGCCGGGACGCCAAACTGGTCCTCAAACCCACGGTCGTAGGCGCCGTGACCCTGGGCAATGCGCTCACCGGCACCGGCCTCTTGCAGGTGGATACCGGCGGCAGCCATGCCTTCGACTTCGCGGCCAGCGCGGGCACCGCGTTTGCGGGCACCTTGTCCATGGACCGCGGCACGTTCCTGTTGGGCGGCACCAATACCGCCGCGCTTGCCGGCGCCACCCTGAAGATGGGGGCCGACAGTGTCACGTCGGTCGGCAATGGAACCCAATCGATCAGCGGGCTGGCCTTTGACGGCGGCACGCTGGTCTTCAACGCCACCGTGCCTGGCCAGATCACCGCGCCCGGCACCATTGCCACCGGTACGCTGGACGCCAGCGGCGGTGGCGCGGTACGCGTGACACTGCCGGCCAGCGTCGTGGCGACCGCGCCCAACACGCCGAACGCGATGAACCTGCTGGCGCAGGATGACGTGAACACGGGCATCAAGCTCGTATCGGCGGGCGCGACGCTGGGGTCGGCGGGTGCGTTGGCGCTGCAGGACCAGAACGGCAATGCCATCACGGCAGCCCGAGAAGTGGACCTGAGCCAGGGCGGCGATGTGGTGGCCAAGGGCACCTACGACTTTCGCCTGACCACGGCGCCGGGCGACGGCCTGTACGTCAACTACGGCCTGACGGCGCTGGACCTGCAAAGCGGCAAGACGCTGACGCTGGCGCAGGATGCAGGCGCCACGGGCGCCAACGCCGACCTGTCGGCCAAGCTCACCGGCACGGGCAACGTGTCCATCAATGCCGGTAGCGGCGTGCTGTCGCTGTCGAACGCGGCCAGCACGTATGAAGGTGAGACGGGTGTGGCCAGCGGCACGCTGCGCCTGGACGCCAGTGGCGCCCTGGGTCAGACCCGCGCACTGCGCATCGCCGCGAATGCAACAGTGGACATGAATGGCAAGACGCAAGCCATCGGCACCCTGGCGGGTCTGGCGGGCTCGTCGCTCGACCTGCGCGGCGGGGCGCTGTCCATCACCAACGGCGGTTCGTCGGCGGGCCAACTGGCCGGGGCCGGCGCCTTGAACCTGAAGGGTGGCACCTTGGCGGTGCTGGGCGCCAACACGGGCCTCTCGGCGCGCACCACCATCGATGCCGGGGCGTCCGCGGTGCTGAACAGCCCCGCCGGCTTGGGCTCCGGTACGATCGCCAACGCCGGCCACCTGCAATTGAAGGGGGCCAACGGTACGCTGGCCAATGGTTTGAGCGGCGCGGGTACCGTGGCGCTGACCGACGCGGCCAGCGTCAATGCGGCAGGCGACAACAGTGCCTTCTCGGGTCGCTTCATTACCGACGCCGGCACCACGCTGACCGCCTCGCAGGCCGCCAACCTCGGTACGTCCAGCATTGCCAACGCCGGCACGCTGGTGCTGGATACCGCTGACAACTGGACGCTGGAGAACGCGGTGTCCGGCACGGGCGACCTGATCAAGCGGGGCTTGGGTACCCTGACCGCGGGCGCCAACCTGGCGTAGACGGGCAAGACGGCCATCCAGGCTGGCGTGCTCAGGTTCGGAGGCCCCGCGCAACCCGGCGCGACGTTGGGCGCCGCGGGCGCGGGTACCGTTACGGTCGCCGCCGGTGCGGGCCTGTTCGGCGACGGCACGGTCCAGGGCGCAGTGACGAACCAGGGTTCGCTGGGCCTGTTCAATGCCTTGAGCAATGCTCGCAGCGCCGCGCCGGGCACGTTGACGCTGGCCAATGGCCTGACCAACAGCGGCACGTTGTATGTGGCGGGTGCGGCCGTCGGCAACACCCTGCGCGTGCAAGGCAACTACGTGGGGCAGGGCGGTTCGATCGTGATGGCCACCTTCAAGGGCGACGACACGTCGGCCACCGACAAGCTGGTGCTGGATGGCGGCCACGCATCAGGCGACACCGGCCTGGTGATCCGCCATGCGGGCGGCAGCGGCGCCCTGACCACCCAAGGCATCCGTCTGGTGCAAACCGAAAACGGCGCGACGACGACAGCCGATGCCTTCCATCTGGATGCGCGCTCGGACGGCTATCGCCAGGGCGTGGGGCAGATTGCAGCGGGCGCGTACGACTACCGCCTGGCACGTGGCGGGGTCGGCGGCACGGCCAATGACTGGTATCTGGTGTCGACGGCGAGCACCTTGCCGCCGATCGGGCCGACCAATCCCGACCCGGCAGATCCCGCCAAGCCGACAGATCCGGCCAAACCGACCAAGCCGACCGATCCGAGCAAGCCGACGGACCCGGCGAAGCCGAATCCTGTTCCGCCTGCGCGGGACGAGAATTACCGCCCCGAGGTGGGCGCCTATCTGAACAACAAGCTGGCGGCCAGCACGCAGCAGCAGCACTCGTTGCGTGACCGTATCGGCTACGCGCCGGGCGCAGACGGCCAGCCCGAACGCGCCGGCTGGGTACGCATGGTGCGCGGCCAGGACAGCCGCGATGGCGCGGGCAGCATCAAGGACACGTCCACCCATTACCTGATCCACGGGGGCAGTGATCTGCTGCGCTTCTCGGTGGGCCAGGATGGGTCGATGCGCATGGGCGTCATGGCGTCTTACGGCACCAGCAGCAGTCGGGCCCGCAGCAACGGCTTGAGCGCCAGCGGCAAGGTCGAGGGCTACAACATCGGGGTCTATGGCACGTGGTTCGGCAATGCCGACATCCTGACCGGCCCGTACGTGGACACCTGGGCCATGATGGGCCGCTACGACAACACCGTCAACGGGCAGGGTTTGCCCAAGGAAAGCTACCGTTCTCGCGCCAGCTCGGCGTCGGTCGAAGCGGGCTACTCGTTCAAGCTCTACGACAACGGCACGCGCCAGCTTGCGCTGCAGCCGCAGGCTCAAGCCATCGTCACCCGTTACCAGGCGGGCGACCACCTGGAAAAGACCGGCACCCACGTCAGCGATCCGTCGCAGACCAGCGTCACCACCCGGGTTGGCGTGCGCCTGCAAGGACGCATCGACAACGCCCAGGGCGTGGCGCAGATGCTGCCGTTCGCCGAGCTCAATTGGTTGCGCGGCCCCGCCTCGCAGACGGTGCGTTTCGATGGGCAAGCGGTGCGCGAGCAACTGCCGGCCAACCGGGTGGAACTGAAGGCGGGCTTGCAAGGCAATGTCACCAAGTCGCTGACCTTGTCGGGCAGCCTGGGGCTGGAAACCGGTGCGCGCAATTACCAGGATGCCAGCGGCCAGATCGGCGTGAAATACGCCTGGTAAGACCGCCGCGCCCGCCAGGGCGGCCAGGGCAGGGACCGGCTTTGTGCCGGTCCTTTTTTTTGCCTGTTTCCGGTGCTTGGGTCCCCGCGCCGGCCGGGGGCGAGCGGCCGGAACCTAGGGTTAGTCCTCGTTTCCCGCGGATTGGCCAGGCGTAAAATTGGCTCATTAACTGGAACCAAGTCTCATTTTTTGGAACTTTATGGCCTCACTCGAAAACGCCGCCATCATCCTTCGCCTGATCAACCAGCTGCATCGCAAGGTCACGGTGACCGATCTGGTCGAGCATCTGGCCATGCCGAAAAGCTCGGCGTCGCGCCTGTTGGCGCAGATGAAGGACCTGGGGCTGCTCGACCGTGAGGAAAGCACCCGCGCCTATGGCCCGGGCGTGATCATCCTGGAACTGTCCCGGCTGGTGCGCGAGACCACCACGCTGTCCGCGCAGATGCAGGACGCCCTGAAACGGCTCAGCGCCCAAAGCGGCCATACCGGCTACATCTCGGTGCTGGAGGGCAGGGACATCATGGTGCTGCACGTGCAGCACGGCACGCATCCCCTGCGCGTCACCACCCACCCCGGCCACCGTTCGCCCAGCTGGGCCACGTCCACCGGCCGCGTGCTGCTGGCGCGCGACAGCGATGCGGAAGTCGCCAAGCGGCTGGGCAAGTCGCTGCCCTTCATTTCGGACAACGCGCCGCGCACCGTGCAAGACGTTCAGGCCCTGCTGCAGGGCGTGCGGGAATCGGGGTTTGCGGTGGCGATCAATGAAGCCATCCCCGGCGTGGCGTCCATCAGTTGCGCCGTGAGCGACCCGGTGTCGATGGAGCGCTTTGCCATGTGCCTTTCCTTTCCGGCGGCGCAGGCCGATGCGGCCAGCGTCAAGGCGCTGGCCGCCGAGCTGCTCGCGGAAGCCTCCACCCTGGGCCGGCTGGTTTGCGATCCGGCCTGGGGTTCTCCCGTTCCTGTCACTCAAGTGTGAGCACGATGATCAAGTCCACCCCCCAACCCGCCGTAGAGCCCCATAGCGCTTCGGCACACGAGGGCCCCCCGTCGCATCCCAGGGCACTATCGCTTTCCAATCTGATCCTGTTGGCCGCGCTGAGCGTGTTCGGCGCCGTGATCGGCATCCAGCTGATCGTCACGCTGGGCGTCACGCCCAATACCTCCATCATCGGCGCGCTGGTCGCGATGATCCTGTCGCGCATTCCGGTGCAGCTGCTGCGTTCGTACCGTTCGGTGCACGCGCAGAACCTGGCGCAGACCGCGATTTCCTCGGCCACCTTCGGCGCGGCCAACAGCCTGCTGCTGCCGCTGGCCATTCCGTATCTGCTGGGCCGCCCCGACATGGTGCTGCCGATGTTCCTGGGCGTGGGCCTGGCGATGCTGCTGGACGCCTACATGCTGTATCGCCTGTTCGGCAGCACGGTGTTCCCGGCCACGGGCGCCTGGCCGCCGGGCGTGGCGGCGGCCGAAGCCATCAAGGCCGGCGACCAGGGCGGCACGCAGGCCAAGCTGCTGGGCCTGGGCATCGTGGTGGGCACCGTGGGCTCGTGGTTCAAGATTCCCATGTCGGCGTTCGGGGTGGCCTTCATCGGCAACATCTGGGCGCTGGCGATGTTCGGCATCGGCTTGCTGCTGCGCGGCTATTCCGAACCGCTGTTCGGCGTCGACATCAGCAAGCAATACATTCCGCACGGCATGATGATCGGCGCGGGCCTGGTGGCGCTGGTGCAGGTGGTGATGGTGATGCGCAGCAAGTCCGGCCCCAAGGCCAGTGGCCCGACCGGCCCCAGCGTGGGCAGCAGCCTGCGCCTGGGCGGCGTGGGCTACATCCTGTTGTCCGCCGGTATTTCGCTGTTGGCGGGGTTGTATGCCGACATGTCGGTGCCGATGCTGCTGGGCTTCATCCTGTATGCCGCCTTTGCTGCCTTGGTGCATGAATTGATCGTGGGCATCGCGGCCATGCATTCGGGGTGGTTTCCGGCGTTTGCCGTGGCGCTCATCACGCTGCTGCTGGGCCTGTTGATCGGTTTTCCGCCGCACGCGCTGGCAATTCTGTGCGGCTTCTCGGTAGCCACCGGCCCGGCCTTTGCCGACATGGGCTACGACCTGAAGGCCGGCTACATGCTGCGCGGCAACGGCGCCGACATGGCGCTGGAACTGGAAGGGCGCAAGCAGCAGCTGATCGCCGCCATGATCGCCTTTTTGATTGCCATTCCGGTGGTGTATTTCAGCTACGGCGCGCTGTTCGAGAGCGGCCAATTGCCGCCGGTGGCCAAGGTGTATGTCGCCACCATCAACGCGGGCGCCACCCCGGGCATTGCGCACATGCTGCTGATCTGGGCCATACCCGGCGCCGTCATCCAGTTGATCGGCGGCCCCAAGCGCCAACTGGGCGTGCTGCTCGCCACGGGCCTGTTGATCGCCAATCCGCTGGCCGGCTGGGCCGTGGCGGCCGGCATCGTGCTGCGCCTCTTGATCGAGAAGGTCGGCGGCGAAAAGCACCGCAACCATATGGAAGTGTTTGCCGGGGGCATCATCGCCGGCGACGCCATCTTCAGTTTCTTCAACGCCACCATTACCTCGCATTTTGGCAAGAAGTGATTCCCCCTTCTTGTTGTCTTACCCAGAAAGGAACCCGTTGTGAGTCTTTCCCAAACCTTGCAGGCCTTTGAAGCGCTGGACAGCGCGTACGCGTCCGGCGACACCGTGGCCAGGCTGCTGGCCCCATACCCGAACGCCAGCGTCACCGTCACCCAGATCCGCGGCGCCAACGGCTCGACCGACTTCGTGCGCGTGGTCATTCCCGGTGCCCAGGGCAAGCGTGCCGGCGGTTCGGCGCCCACGCTGGGCATCGTCGGCCGCCTGGGCGGCATCGGCGCGCGGCCCAGCCGCCTGGGCCTGGTGTCCGACGGCGACGGCGCCGTGGCGGCGGTGGCGGCCGCGCTGAAACTGGCGCACATGCAGTCGCAGGGCGACGTGCTGGCCGGCGACGTGATCGTGGGCACGCACATCTGCCCCGACGCGCCCACCCGCCCGCACCAGCCGGTGGATTTCATGGATTCGCCCGTGGACATGAAGGCCATGAACGACCATGAACTGAGCGACGAGATGGACGCCGTGCTGTCGATCGACACCACCAAGGGCAACCGCATCATCAATCACAAGGGCTTTGCGCTGTCGCCCACGGTGAAGCAGGGCTACATCCTGCGGATGTCGGAAGACCTGCTGCGCATCATGGAAACGACCACGGGCCGCCCGGCCGCGACCTTTCCGATCTCGATCCAGGACATCACACCCTACGACAATGGCGTCTACCACGTGAACAGCATCCTGCAACCGTCGGTGGCCACCTCGGCCCCGGTGGTGGGCGTGGCCATCACCGCAGAGACGGTGGTGCCCGGCTGCGGCACCGGCGCCAGCCACGAGGTCGACATTGCCGCGGCCGCCAAGTTCGCCGTGGAAGTCGCCAAGGAATTCACCCAGGGCAAGTGCCAGTTCTTCGACCGCGAAGAATTCGCTGTGCTGCAAAAGCTGTACGGCTCGCTGGCGCACTTGCAGGGCGTCCAGGTCCAAAAGCACTGATACCGCCGCGCTGATACGCAAGGAGCATCGCCATGTCCACCCCCGCCCAACTGGGCACCATCACCATCGGGCAGGCGCCGCGGCCCGACATCACGCCGATTCTTCTTCAGCACTTGCCGCCCGGCGTCTCGTGCGTGCATGCCGGATTGCTCGACGGCCTGTCGCGAGGCGAGATCGAACAACGCTATGCCCCCCAGGGCGACCAGCCCACGCTGATCACGCGTTTGCTGGACGGGTCGTCGGTGGTGGTGGACAAGGCCCGGATGCTTGAATTGCTGAGGCAGAAGGCGGCGGCGCTGGCGGCCCAGGGTTGCCGCTACGTGCTGGTGCTGTGCACTGGCGTATTCGATGACCTTGAGGCGGGCGGTGCGTGGCTGATCGAGCCGGACCGCATCGTGTCGCCCACCGTGGCGGCGCTGGCCGGCGGGCGGCAGGTGGGGGTGATCGTGCCCTTGGCGTCGCAGATGGCGTCCGAGGCGCATAAGTGGCGTGCGCTGGAACAGGCGCCGCTGTGCGCGGCGGCCTCGCCCTACTCGGATGAGACCGCCACGCTGGCGCAGGCCGCACAAGACCTGCGGCGCCAGGGCGCCGAAGTGCTGGTGCTGGACTGCATGGGGTTTGTCGAGCGCCACCGGCAGGTGGCGGCCGAGGCCTCGGGCTTGCCGGTGATTCTGTCGAACGCGATCATTGCGCGGCTGACGGCGGAGCTGCTGAGCTGACGGCCAGGGCAGGCCGGCGAAAGTGGCCGCCGGCCTCTGCCGGTACTGCGCCGCAGCCTGGCGGCTGGCCCGGTCATCGGGTCAGGTCCAGGCAGGGTCAGGGCCAAGAATCGTCGCGGCGCCCGGCCATCGCGTCCTAGCGGCCGGGATACACCCCCTGGAACGGCGTATTGTCGGGTTCGCCGAAATTGTCGGCGTGATAGTTGGCCGGGTCCGAACGCATGCTGGACTTCTGGCCGCTGGCGCTGCTGCCGCCGCCCGGCGTCATGGTGCAGCCGGCTAGCAGGATGGCCAGCACGAGGCCGGCAGTGGTCACGAGTTTCATCACAAACCTCCACAAAGAAGCTTGCCGGAAAAGCGGACCGGACTGGCCGGTATCGCCTGCATCCACTCCGGCGTGCCACATGCGCGCCGGATGCGGGCGCGATGGTGCCTGTCCAGTCAGGCAGGCCGTAGTCGGGCCGCCTGGCGGATGGGCAGAAACGATGGCAAGCAAATCAACACAGCCTATCGAGGCCTCGGGCACCCGGCATTGCCGGGTGCGAGGGGCTATCGCGGCGCCTCCTGGCGGCAGGCCAGGGGCGTCCCGCGACAAGCGATCCACAGCATGTCTTGTTGGGAGGGGGAACAGCTCATGGGGCATGCCCACAGCAAGTGGTGTGCCCGGGCGGGGCGAAAGCAGCAGGGCGGCGCCTGGGCGGACTTGCTGTGGCCATTTTCCTCCCGCCCGGGTGACTCGTCCACGGCTATTTCGGATAAATTCGTACACGTCCAAGGCACCTTGGGCCCATCCGCCTGGAGCACCGCTTGAACCCGATCCCGCGCCCGACCTCTGATCTGCCCCGTAACCTGCTGGTCATCGTCATCCTGCTGGCCCTGATGATCGGCAGCCTGTATGTGCTCAAACCGTTCCTGTTCGGGCTGATCTGGGCCACCACCATCGTGGTGGCGACCTGGCCGGTGATGCTGGCGATTCAGCGGCGCTGCGGCGGTCGCCGCTGGCTGGCCACGCTGGCGATGCTGGTGGTGCTGCTGGTGGTGATCGTGCTGCCGCTCTACCAGGCGATTTCCACCCTGGCGCTGCACGGCGGCGCCATCATGACCGCCATCAAGAGCCTGCCCGACTACGCCCTGATGGCGCCGCCGGGCTGGGTGCGCAGCGTGCCGCTGGGCGGGCCGCGCATCGCGCAGGAATGGCAGGCGCTGGCCGATGCCGGCGCGGGCGGCCTGCTGGCGCGGCTGGAACCCTACGTGACCCTGGCGGCCAAATGGCTGCTCAGCAACGCGGCCATCGTGGGCGTGTTCGTCATGCACATGCTCATCACCATCGTCATCGCGGGCATCCTGTATTTCCAGGGCGACGTGGCGGCCAATTTCGTGCAGCGTTTCGCCAACCGGCTGGCCGGGCACCGGGGGGTGGCGGCCGTGCGCCTGGCAGGCCTGTCGATCCGCGCGGTGGCGCTGGGCATCGTGGTGACCGCCGTGGTGCAGTCGGCGCTGGGCGGGCTGGGCTTGTGGATTGCCGGGGTGCCGGCCGCCGGCATCGTCACGGCCCTGATGCTGATGCTATGCCTGGCGCAGCTGGGGCCTTTCCTGCCGCTGCTGGGCGGGGTGGTGTGGCTGTTCCAGAACGAGATGAAGCTGGCAGCCGTGATGCTGCTGGTGTGGGCCGTGCTGGTGACGATGCTGGACAACCTGCTGCGCCCCATGCTGATCAAGCGCGGCGTGAACCTGTCGATGCTGCTGATCCTGGCCGGGGTGCTGGGCGGCATGTTCGCGTTCGGCATCGTGGGGCTGTTCATCGGCCCGGTGATCCTGGCCGTGACGTCGACGCTGCTCAAGGCCTGGGTCGACGAAGTGCCGCCGCCTGAAGCGGGCGCGCCGGCCACGCTGAAGCATCCGACCGAGCTCTGAACGCGGGCCTGGGCCCCGCGCCACCGCAAGCTGGTGCAATTCTTATCGGCGCGGGCGGCTTATCCTTGGCATAGACCACAACCCGCCACCAGGAGCCGCCCGTGACGACCCACCCCTCGCAACCCTTCGATTGGCGCAGCGCCGTGGTGGACCCCGCGCCTTTGGCGCCGGAAGGATTCCGGTCGCTGGTCACCCCGACCAGCCGCGGTTCGACCACGCTGTTCGAGCGCGCCGCCGATCTGCGCGACGATTGGGATGCCGAGAAATCCCCCTACACCTACGGCTTGCACGGCACGCCCACGGTGCTGGAGCTGGGGGCGCGCATCGCCCGCATCGAACAGGGCCGGCACTGCTTCATCACGCCGGGCGGACAGGCGGCCATCGCCTTGATCTACCTGGCGTTTTGCGGCGCGGGCGACCACGCCTTGCTGCCCGAGACGGCCTATGGCCCCAACCAGGGGCTGGCCGGCGGCCTGATGCAACGCCTGGGTGTCGAGGTGGAAACCTACGACCCGATGATCGGCGCGGGCATCGCGGCGCTGATCCGGCCCAATACCCGGCTGGTCTGGTGCGAAAGCCCCGGCTCGGCCACGATGGAAATCCAGGACGTGCCGGCGATTGCGGCGGCCGCGCACCGGGCGGGCGCCGTGGTGGCGCTGGACAACACCTATGCCGCGGGCGTGCTGTTCGACGCCTTCGCGCACGGCGTGGACGTGACGATGCAGGCGCTGACCAAGTACATCGGCGGCCATAGCGACCTGCTGCTGGGGTCGGTGACCTGCCGCGACGAGGCGCATTACCGGGCGCTGGGCGAAGCGCGCAATTTCCTGGGCATGGCGGCGTCGCCGGACGATTGCAGCCTGGCGCTGCGCGGCCTGCAGACGCTGGCGGTGCGGCTGGACCAGCTGGAACGCAGCACGCTCGAGGTCGCCCAATGGCTGGCCGCAAGGCCCGAGGTGCAGACGGTGCTGCATCCGGCGCTGCCATCCTGCCCCGGGCACGAGATCTGGCGGCGCGACTTTACCGGGTCGGCCAGCGTGTTTTCGATCGTGCTGGGGCCGCAGCCGAGCTGTGCGCAGATCGAGGCCTTCGTGGACCGGCTGCGGCTGTTCAAGATCGGCTACAGCTGGGGTGGCGTGACCAGCCTGGTCGCGCCGTACTTCAAGTTGCGGCGCACGGTGCGGCCGTATGGCGACCGGCTGGTGCGGCTGAACGTGGGGCTGGAACCGGCGCCGCTGCTGATCGCGGACCTGGAGCAGGCGTTGTCGGCGCTGGGGTGAACCCGGCGTGGCGGATGGGCGCTTTCGGTGATGGCTGGCGTCGTGTCCGGCAACCGGATTCGGCGCTGGCCTGCGTGATGCCCCGGCCGGGCGGCCCGCGCGCCCAGGGGAAAGCGCGTAACATTCTGGCCTTGGGGCCACCGTCAATGCAGGCTTGCGTGATTCAGGCCTGCATCAACGCCCCCGTTTCGCCTTTTCCGCAGTGTCCAAGATGACGATTTTTCCGCTGAATTCCTCTACGCCCATTCCCGCGCTTTCCCGCCTTGCCCTCGTGTCCGCCACGCACTCGGGAGGCCGGCCATGAGCGACAGCGTCCGCCTGGCCAAGCGGCTGGCCACCGAACAATCGTGCTCGCGCGGCGATGCCGAACGCTATATCGAAGGCGGCTGGGTGGCCGTGGATGGCAAAGTGGTGGAAGAGCCCGGTTTTCGCGTCGGCGCCAACCAGACGGTGAGCCTGCTTGCCGGCGCCAAGCTGGAAGACATGCGGCCGGTGAGCGTGCTGGTGCACAAGCCGGCGGGCCTGTCGGCATCAGACCCGCAGGAATCCGCGCTGGACCTGATCGTGCCTGCCAACCTGATGCCGGGCGACCGCTCGGGCCTGCGTTACCTGAAGCGCATGTTCAACGGCCTGAAGCTGGCGACGCCGCTCGAGCGCGCAGCCAGCGGGCTGGTGGTGTACACGCAGGAATACGCGGTGTCGCGCAAGCTGGTCGAAGAGGGCCGGCACGTCGAACAGGAATACATCGCCCAGGTGCGCGGCACGCTGGACGCGGCCGGCTTGGCGCGCCTGCAACGCGGCCTGGCCTACGAGGGCCGGCCCGCCACGCCCATGAAGGTCAGCTGGCAGAACGAAACCCACCTGCGCTTTGCGCTGAAGACGCCGGCGCTGGGGTTCATCGAATACGTATGCGACACCGCCGGGCTGCAATTGCTGGGGCTGCGCCGCTTGCGCATTGGCCGCCTTCCGATGGCGGGGCTGGCGGTGGGGCAGTGGCGTTATCGGCTGGAATACGAGCGGTTCTAGGCCCGTTCCAGGCCCCGAAAGACTTCAAGTAAATTCTCGGATAACCTCAAGTGGATTCTCGAAGGACTTCAAGTGATTTCTCGAATAGCTTCAAGTGAATTCTGGAATAACCTCATTTTTTACTTGATATTTATTCGATAAGTATTTAATAAATAATAATAAAACTTAAAAGGACGCTGCATGCCAAGCTCGCCCGGCCGTTCGTCGCCCGCTTTCAACCCGCACCGCCGCAGCGTGTTGCGCGCGGTGGGTGCCATGGGCTTGTCGAGCCTGGCGCTGGCGGGCTGCGCCACGCGCTCGCCGAACCGTGGCGAAGGCGAGCAGACCGCGCCCGGCGACTTGTCCGGCAGCCAAACGGGCCAATCCCTGTCCAACGCCGCCCCCCGGCGCGACGCCCCGGTGCCGGCCTTGCGGCCCGGGGGCTGCGTGGCCATCGTGGCGCCCGCGTCGGCCGCCGATGGCGCGGCGTTCGAAGCAGCCGACTGGTTGCAGGCCCGGGGCTTCGAGGCCCAGATCATGCCCGCCGCGCTGACCCGCAGCGACGCGCCGTTCGAGTACCTGGCCGGCGACGACGCCGCCCGGCTCAATGATCTGCACGCGGCGTTTGCCGACCCGGCGATTGGCGCGGTGTGGTGCCTGCAAGGCGGTTTCGGTTCGTGGCGCATTGCCGACAAGCTGGATTTCGGCCTGCTGCGCAAGCACCCCAAGCCCTTCATCGGCTATAGCGACATCACCGCGCTGCACCTGGCTATCCAGCGGCAGGCCGGCTTCGTGACCTTTCACGGGCCGATGCTGGCGCAGGACCTGCTGGCCGGCAAGGCCGAACCCACCGCCAGCCATGTGCTGGCCATGGTGGGCGGGCAGATCGGGCAGGGCGCCTGGATCGATGCGCCCCCGGAATCGAACCCGGTGGTGCTGGCGCCCGGCGTGGCCACGGGCCGGCTGGTGGGCGGCAACCTGGCGCTGATCGCCGCCACCATCGGCTCGCGCCACGAGATCGCCACGCGCGACGCGATTCTGTTCATCGAAGACGTCAACGAGGCGCTGCCGCGCATCGATCGCCTGCTGTCGCAATTACGCGCGGCCGGTAAATTCGACCGCATCAAGGGCGTGCTGGTGGGCAATTTCACCCGCCTGGGGCTGCCGGGCGGCGATGCGGCGGGGCAGTTTCAGCTGTTTCCGCTGTTGCAGGAACAATTCCAGGCGCGCGGCATTCCCGTGCTGGCGGCCTGGCCCAGCGGCCATGGCGATCCCAACCTGACGCTGCCCTTGGGGGCGCTGGTGACGCTGGATACCCAGCGCCGCGGGCTGCGGCTGGAGCAGCCGGTGGCGGTGTAGGCGCACCGGTATGGCCGGGTCAGCCGCCAAGGGTTGATCCGCGATGGCGCGTCGCGGCGGCACCGGCTTGGTGCCAACCCCCTTGCCGTGGCATTATTTTCATTCGCACCGCGTTTGCCGCGGCGGCGTTTCCCTCCGTACGGCGCAACCTGCGCATCCCTGTCAGGGCTTGGCACGCTAGTTGCTAGCAGTAACGTCACAGACGGTCATCAAGATAAGCGCAAAGCCGGCATCTGCCCAAGACAGGCAGGGCCGGCGTGATCTTGCAAAGGAGACGTTCGTGAGGCATCTCGTCAAGCACGTTACCCGTTACCGCTATGCCGCGCCGGTCAGCTACAGCATCCAGACCCTGCGGCTGACGCCCCGGCTCGATGACCATCAGCGCGCCTTGCGCTGGCACATCCAGGCGCCCGGCGACATCCAGGCCCAGGTGGACGCCTACGGCAACGTGGCGCACACCCTGATCCTGAACCGGCGCCACCGCGAGGTCGAGATCCAGGTCACCGGCCAGGTCGAGATTGAACCTCGGGCCCAGGGCCACGTCGGCCAGGAAGACCACCGGCTGCCCGTGCATGTGTACTGCGTGCCCACCGCGCTGACCCACGGCGACGACGCCGTGCGCGGTTTTTCGGGCCGGGTGCTGCCGCGCGGCCTGTCCACCCCCGAAGATGCCTTGTCGCTGGCCGAAGCCATCTGCGACCGGGTGGTGTACGCCCCCGACGACGATACGGCCGGGGGCGAGCCTTCAGGCGCTGCCCAGGTGCTGGCGCTGGGCCGAGGCGGCAGCCGCGACCAGGCCCACCTGTTCCTGGCCTGCGCCCGGGCCTGCGGCACCCCCGCGCGTTACGTCAGCGGCTACCTGTACACGCAGGAAGACCAGGCCGTGGCCCATGCCTGGGCTGACATCTGGCTGCCCGAGCCGGGCTGGGTCAGCGTGGATGTGACCCACCGCCGCTTTGCGTCGGACCGGCACTGCCGGCTGGCGGTGGCGCGCGACCATGATTCGGCCTCGCCGGTGCGCTGGCTGCACGGGCAGGGCGCGGACATGTCCACCCAGATTTCCGTGACGATGCAAGCCGGCGCCTGAGCGCACGCGATTTCCCGCTTTCCCCATTTTTTTGCGGCATTCAATCCGCGCCTGGCCGGGCGACCGATCACCGGCCAGGCGCGTTTCAGTATCCTGGCCCCAGGCCCGGTCTTCGGAGAAGGCAGTGACGATCCACGTAGCGCTCAAGCATGTGACGCAGTACCGATATGACCGGCTGGTGGGGCTGTCCGCCCAGGTGTTGCGGCTGCGGCCGGCGCCGCATAGCCGCACCCCGATCCTGTCGTATTCGCTGAAGGTCGAACCGGAAAACCACTTCATCAATTGGCAGCAGGACCCCTTTGCCAATTACCTGGCGCGGCTGAATTTTCCCGACAAGACCCGCGAATTCAAGATCACGGTGGACCTGGTCGCCGAAATGGCGGTGTACAACCCGTTCGATTTCTTCCTGGAACCGGGCGCCGAGGAATACCCGTTTGACTACGACGAAGGGCTGGCCCGCGAACTGGCGCCGTACCGGGTGCGCGACGAGGCCACGCCGCGCTTTGTCGATTTTCTGGAACGGGTGGACGTGCGGCGTCAGCGCACCGTGGATTTCCTGGTGGGCCTGAACCGTCAGATCCACCAGGAAATCAAGTACTTGATCCGCATGGAGCCGGGCGTGCAGACGCCCGAGGTGACGCTGACCCGCAACGCTGGCTCGTGCCGCGATTCGGCCTGGCTGCTGGTGCAGGCGCTGCGCCACCTGGGCCTGGCGGCGCGTTTCGTGTCGGGCTACCTGATCCAGCTCAAACCCGACGTGAAGGCGCTGGACGGCCCCGGCGGCGCGGAAAGCGACTTTACCGACCTGCACGCCTGGTGCGAGGTCTACCTGCCCGGCGCGGGCTGGATCGGGCTGGACCCGACCTCGGGCCTGTTGGCAGGCGAAGGGCACATTCCCCTGGCGGCCACGCCCGAGCCTGGCAGCGCGGCGCCGGTGACGGGCGCGGTGGACGAGGCCGAGGTCGAATTCACCCATACCATGGAAGTGACGCGCATCTTCGAATCGCCGCGCGTGACCCAGCCGTATTCCGATGACCAGTGGCAGGCGATCCGCGATCTGGGCCTGCGCATCGACGACCGGCTGGACCAGATGGATGTGCGCCTGACCATGGGCGGCGAGCCGACCTTTGTGTCGGTCGAGGACCGCGAGGGCGCCGAATGGAACACCGCGGCGCTGGGGCCGACCAAGCGCGGCTATGCCGTGGCGCTGTTGAACCGGCTGCGCGAACGCTACGGCGCCAACGGCTTTCTGCACTTCGGCCAGGGCAAGTGGTATCCGGGCGAACAACTGCCGCGCTGGGCGCTGTCGATCTACTGGCGCGAAGACGGCCAGGCCTGCTGGCAGGACCCGGCGCTGTTCGCCGACGAACGCGAACGCAGCCGCTACGGCGCGGCCGACGCGCGCCGCTTCATGGGCGCGCTGTCCGCGCGGCTGGGGCTGGGCGATGAGTACATTGTGCCGGGCTACGAGGACGTCTTCTATTACCTGTGGCGCGAGCGCCGCCTGCCGGTCAACGTCGACCCGTTCGATTCGCGGCTGGACGACGAGATGGAACGCGCGCGCCTGCGCCGCGTGTTCGAGGCCAGGCTGGACAGCGTGACGGGCTATGCGCTGCCGGTGCGCCGGGGCGACGGGCCGGATCTGGATGGGCCAACCTGGGTGTCCGGCCCCTGGTTCCTGCGCGATGAACGCATGTATCTGTTCCCGGGGGATTCGCCCATGGGCTACCGGCTGCCGCTGGATTCGCTGCCCTGGGTGGCCGAGGCCGATGCGCCGGTGCTGCTGGAGCGCGATCCGTTCGAGGCGCGGCGGGCGTTGCCGGCCGCGGCGCCGCTGCGGATGCAGCCGTGGACCGGGGGGGCGGCGGGCAGGGACGCCGGCCAGGGCAACGGTCCGCGCGGGAACGGACAGGCGGCCACGGGCCAGGCAGGCTATGCCGGCCCGGCCACGGGCACCGACCCGAACGGCAACGCCGGCCGCAGCCCCGACAAGTTCGAGTCCGCCGCCTGGGTCACCCGCACGGCGCTGTGCGTCGAGGCCCGCGCCGGAGTGCTGTACGTCTTCATGCCGCCGTTGCAGCGCCTGGAGGACTACCTGGATCTGGTGACGCAGGTGGAGACTACCGCCCGCGACCTATCGGTGAAGATCGTGATGGAAGGCTATCCGCCCCCGCGCGATCCGCGCCTGAAGGTGCTGCAGGTCACCCCCGACCCCGGCGTGATCGAGGTCAACATCCACCCGGCGTCCAACTGGACCGAACTGGTGGACCACACCGAATTCCTCTACCAGGCGGCGTTCGAGACGCGCCTGTCGACCGAGAAGTTCATGGCTGACGGCCGCCATACCGGCACCGGGGGCGGCAACCATTTCGTGCTGGGCGGCAAGACGCCGGCCGACAGCCCGTTCCTGCGCCGCCCCGACGTGCTGGCCAGCCTGTTGGCGTACTGGGTCAACCATCCGTCCTTGTCGTACCTGTTTTCAGGGCTGTTCATCGGCCCGACCAGCCAGGCGCCGCGCATCGACGAGGCCCGCAACGACCAGGTCTACGAACTGGAACTGGCCTTCCAGGAAATCCACAAGCGCTGCCGGGAGCAGGGCGCCCAGGTGCCGCCCTGGATGGTGGACCGGGCGCTGCGCAACATTCTGGTGGACGTGACGGGCAACACCCATCGGTCTGAATTCTGCATCGACAAGCTCTATTCGCCCGACGGCCCCACGGGGCGGCTGGGCCTGTTGGAGCTGCGCGCCTTCGAAATGCCGCCCCATGCCCGCATGAGCCTGGCGCAGCAGTTGCTGCTGCGCGGGCTGGTGGCGCATTTCTGGAAAACCCCCTATACCGCCGGGCTGACGCGCTGGGGCACCGAACTGCACGACCGCTTCCTCTTGCCGGCTTTCGTGAAGATGGATTTCGCCGATGTGATGGCCGATCTGAACGAGGCCGGCTACGCCTTTGACGCGGCCTGGTTCGCGCCGCATTTCGAGTTCCGCTTCCCGCTGTTCGGCGACGTGGCCGCGCGCGGCATCCATCTGGAACTGCGCGGCGCGCTGGAACCCTGGCATGTGATGGGCGAGGAAAGTTCGTCGGCGGGCGCGGTGCGCTATGTGGATTCGTCGCTGGAACGGCTGGAAGTCCGGGTGACCGGGCTGAACGGCAGCCGCCACGTGGTCACCGTCAATGGCCGCACGCTGCCGTTGCAGCCGACCGGCACGGTGGGCGAGTACGTGGCCGGGGTGCGCTACAAGGCCTGGTCGCCGCCGTCGGCGCTGCATCCGACCATCCGCGTGCACGCGCCGCTGACCTTCGACATCGTCGACACCTGGAACCAGCGGTCGCTGGGCGGCTGCCGCTACCACGTGGCGCATCCGGGCGGGCTGAACCCCGAGAGCTTCCCGGTCAATGCCTACGAAGCCGAAAGCCGCCGCCTGGCCCGTTTCGAAAGAATCGGCCATACGGCGGGCCGGCTGGACCCCGCGCCGGCCCGGCCCAGCCGGGAATTTCCGTTCTCGTTGGATTTAAGGCACGATTGACGCCTCTGGTCACCCGATTTCGACGCGCATGCCGCAATTTCTCTTCCAGACGGACCCGTCCCAGGACGCGGTCTCGCTGGCAGTCCACGCCGCCCTGGCCGCCCGGCCGGGGCACTATGACGAACTGCGGGCGCCGGCCGACGCGCCCGGCGCCACCCGGTTGCGCGACCCCTGGCCCCGGTTCTTCGAACTGCTGGGCACCGACGGCTTTGCCGACCTGGACCGCCGCGCCGACGGCGTGGCCCGGCAGATCCGCGAAAACGGCATCACCTACAACATCTATGCCGACGCCAATGGCCCGACCCGGCCGTGGTCGCTGGACCTGCTGCCGTTCATCATCGACGACCAGGACTGGGCCACGATCGAGCAGGGCCTCTCGCAGCGCGCGGCGCTGCTCAACCGGGTGCTGGCCGACGTCTACGGCACGCAGGAACTGCTGCGCGAAAACCTGCTGCCCCCGGCCCTGGTGCAGGGCCACCCGGGCTACCTGCGGCCGCTGCGCGGGTACCTGCCGCCGGGCGGCACCTACCTGCACATTGCCGCGTTCGACCTGGCGCGGGCCAGCGACGGCGGCTGGCGGGTGGTGTCGCAGCGCACCCAGGCGCCGTCCGGGCTGGGTTACCTGCTGGAAAACCGCCTGACCGTGTCGGGCCTGTTTCCCGAGGCCTTCAAGGAACTGCGGGTGCAGCACCTGGCCAGCAGCTACCGCCGGCTGATGGACATGCTGTACCGCCTGAGCCCGGCGGCGGCCCCCGGCACCGCCCGCATCGTGCTGCTGACCCCCGGCCCCTACAACGAAACCTATTTCGAGCAGACCTACCTGGCGCGCTACCTGGGCGTGACCCTGGTGGAAGGCAGCGACCTGGTGGTGCGCGACAACCTGCTGTTCCTGAAAACGCTGCACGGGCTGGAACGGGTGCACGCGGTGCTGCGGCGGCTGGACGACGATTTCTGCGACCCGCTGGAGCTGCGGTCCGATTCCACGCTGGGCGTGCCCGGGCTGCTGCAGGTGATGCGGGCCGGCAACGTGCTGGTGGCCAATTCGCTGGGCACGAGCTTTCTTGAATCACCGGCCATCAATGGCTTTCTGCCCGCCATCAGCCGCCGGCTGCTGGGGCAGGACCTGCTCTTGCCGTCGCTGCCGTCGTGGTGGTGCGGCGAGGCCGCGGCGCGCGAACAGGTGCTGGCCGACCTGCCGGGGGCGGTGGTCAAGGCCACGTACCCGGGGCATGCTCGCGGCGGCTTCGAGCCGGTGATCGGCGGCGCGGTGTCGCCGGCCGAGCGCGACGCGCTGCGGGCCCGCATTGCCGAGCAGCCGGACGCCTACACCATCCAGCAGTACCTGCCGCTGTCGCAGGCGCCGACCTGGGCGGCGGGCCACATCGTGCCGCGCGCGGCCATGCTGCGGGTCTTTGCCATTGCCGACGGGGCGGGGGGCTGGCACATGCTGCCCGGCGGCCTGACCCGCATCGCCAGCCGCGAACAGCAGATCGTGTCGATGCAGCGCGGCGGCAGCAGCATGGATACGTGGGTCACCACCCGCGGGGCGGTCGATACGTTTTCGATGCTGCCGGCCAAGCTGCGGCCCGAAGACCTGGCCCACAGCCACCGGCCGGTATCCAGCCGCGCGGCCGAAAACCTGTTCTGGATGGGGCGCTACACCGAGCGCGCCGAAAACGACGTGCGCCTGGCGCAGGTGACGCTGACCTGGCTGAACAGCGACGACGACAACGCCCGCGACCTGTTCGAGGCTGTGTCTACGCTGTGCCGGCGCAGCGGCCTGATGCCGCTGGCGCCCACCTTGTCGGTGCGCATGTTCGAACACACCCTGGTGGCCGAGCTGGCCGCCGATGGCGGCGGCCTGGCGCGCAACCTGGCCGCGCTGTCGTTTGCCGCGGGCCAGATCCGCGACCGCCTGTCGCCCGACCACTGGCGCCTGGTGGTCACCGCCGCCGGTTGCCTGGATGGCCTGGCGGTCGACCCGCAGGCGGCCCTGGCCGACGAAGGCATCGCCGTGTCCGCGCCCGACGTGGTGGCGGCCCTGAAACGCCTGGGCACGCAGCTGTCGGCCATCACGGGGTCGCAGACCGACCGCATGACGCGCGACGATGGCTGGCGCCTCTTGACCCTGGGCCGCCAGCTGGAACGCCTGTGCGCCATGGCCAATCTGCTCAGCGCGCTGTTCCGGCGCAACGCGGTGCTGGGCGACAGCGCCTTCGGCCTGCTGCTGGACCTGTTCGACAGCACCATTACCTATCGCGCCAATTACCCGGGCCGCCAGGAAATCCCCGCCTTGCTGAACCTGCTGGTGCTGGAACCGGCCAACCCGCGGTCCATCGCCTGTGTGCTGGGCGTGCTGCGCAAGGAACTGGCGCGCCTGCCGGGGGCGGCGGACGGCCCAGGCGCGGCGCTGGCCGACCTGTTGCCCGTGCTGGCCGAGGGCGGCGCGGCGGGCACGGCGCTTGCGGCCTTGTGTGAACGCGACGGCCAGGGCCGCTACCAGGCCTTGCTGGACCTGGCCGCGCAGCTCGATGCCGCCGCCAGCGCCTTGTCCAACGAAATCAGCCGCCGCTATTTCAGCCATGCGTCCGGCCGCGACCAGACGCTGACAGCTTGACCCCGAGACCGCCGCCATGACCTTGCCCGACTCGTCCGACGCGTCCCAGACCCTGGGCGTCAGCCACGTCACCGCTTACCGCTACGAAGCGCCCGTGGAGCTGGCCCACCACCTGTGCTACCTGCGGCCGCTGCACGACGCCTGGCAGCAGGTGGACGATTACACGCTGGCCATCACGCCCGCGCCGGCCGACTACGCAGAATCGCTGGATGCCTTCGGCAACCGCCGCGCCACCTTCGCGCTGTATGCGCCGCACGAGGCGCTGACGGTGCGCGCCACCAGCCAGGTCACCGTACGTCCGCGCTTCGATGGCCTGGACCCGGCGGCCACGGCCCCCTGGGAGGCCGCGGCCGAACGCCTGCGCTACGACGCGGGCGCCGACTACGCGCCGGAAGGCGAATTCGTGTTTCCGTCGCCCTACGTGCCGCTGCATGGGGAACTGCGCGACTACGCGCTGGTGTCGTTCACGCCGGGCCGGCCGATTGCGCTGGCGGCCATCGACCTGATGCACCGCATCCACCATGATTTCACCTACGACCCGGCCCATACCCAGGTGTCCACGCCCATCCTGGATGCGTTTCGCCAGCGGGCCGGGGTGTGCCAGGATTTCGCCCACGTCATGATCGGCTGCCTGCGCGCCATCGGCCTGCCGGCGCGCTATGTCAGCGGCTACCTGATGTCGCAACCGCCCCCGGGCCGTCCGCGCCTGATCGGGGCCGATGCGTCGCACGCCTGGGTGTCCGTGCACTGCCAGGGGCTGGCGGCCAACGGCGGCTGGCTGGACCTGGACCCCACCAATGACCTGGTGCCGGGCGTGTCGCACGTGGTGCTGGCCCAGGGCCGCGACTATGGCGACGTGACGCCGCTGCGCGGGGTGATCCGCGGCGGCGGCCATGAATTGAGTGTGCAGGTCACGGTGGCGCCGTTGGCGGAATTCCCGACCGAGCCGGCGCCGCCCTTGTTTCCGGAGGCCGACGCATGACCTATTTCTTCGATGCCCTGCGGCGCCAGCTCAGCGCGCCCGGCCGCCAGCGCCAACGCCAGCGGCACGCCCGCGCCAAGGCGTTCCAGTGTGTCTGCGGCCAACAGATCTTCTTTGGCAATACCGAATGCCTGAATTGCCACCGGGCGCTGGGTTTCGACCCCAAGCGCGGCCACGTGCTGGCGCTGGACCCGGGCAAGACGGAAGGCGTGTGGGCCGAAGCCGGCCGGGTGCGGGGCAGGGCCTTCAAGCGCTGCGGCAACTTTGCCACGCCGGCCCTGTGCAACTGGCTGCTGCCGGCCACGTCCGGCGAGTCGCTCTGCCTGGCGTGCAGCCTGAACCGCACCATTCCCGACCTGTCGATCACCGAGAACGGCCCGCTCTGGTTCAAGGTGGAAGCCGCCAAGCGCCAGTTGATCGCGCAACTGATGACGCTGGGCCTGCCGATCCGGCGTTCGCAAGAGCCGGGCGACGGCGGCCTGGCGTTCGACCTGCTGGCCCCGGGGCCGGACGGCGCGCCGCTGCTGACCGGGCACAACCAGGGCCTGATCACCATCAATATCCTGGAGGCGGACGACGCCTACCGGGTGCAGGTGCGTGAATCCATGCATGAACCCTACCGCACGCTGCTAGGGCATTTTCGCCACGAGATCGGTCATTTCTACTGGGACCAGCTGGTGGCCGGCGGCGACTGGCTGGAACCCTTTCGCCAACTGTTCGGCGACGAGCGCGCCGACTACGCCCAGGCGCTGCAACGCAATTACGAACAGGGGCCGCCCGCCGACTGGGCGCTGCACTTCATCAGCACCTACGCGTCGTGCCATCCCTGGGAAGACTGGGCCGAGACCTGGGCCCACTACCTGCACATGATGGATACGCTGGACACCGCCATCAGCTTTGGCGTCACGCGCATGGCGGTGGAGCAGGCCTACGAGCCCTTTACCCGGGTATCGCTGTACGACCAGGACGACCCCGAGGGCCAGGGTTTCCTGGACCTGGTCAATGCCTGGGTGGCGCTGACCGGGGTGCTCAACGAGCTGTCGCGCAGCATGGGGCAGCGCGATTTCTACCCCTTCGTGCTGCCGGGTGAAGTGGTGGGCAAGCTGCAGTTCGTGCACCGGGTGGTCAAGGGCGCGGCGCGCTGAAAGGCTTGCGGCCCCCCGACCGCCCGGCCCCGTCCAGGCGCCGGGCAGTGTTCAGATCCGCCGCGCCTGCCACTCGCCCTTGCCGGCGGCGCTGCCGCTGATGGTGGTGCCGTTCACTTCGCCTGTGTAGCGCACGCCGTCGGCCGTGAACGAGATCGTGCGGCCGTCCATGCGGGCGTCCGAAATCTCGCTGGACCCCAGCTTGCCCGTCAGCATCTGGTACTGCTGTTCCAGCCGCAGCGTCTGGCCGCCTACGTCCCATTTGCCGTCGACCTTGGCCGGCACGATCCATAGCAAGGCGTTGCAGTAGGTCTGGCAGGCCTCGGTGATGGTCTCGGACGCATCCGGCTCCCAGTCGCCCATGCGGAAGGTGTTGGAGACGATGCGGGTGCCCGGTTCCAGTTGCAGCAGCCGGGGGCGCAGCTTTTCGTTGATGGTCGACAACAGGAACATGGTGATCACGTCGGCCTGTGACAGGTCGGTCTCGAACAGGTCGGCCACTTCGAAGGTGGCGCGGCTGGCCACGCCGGCCTGGGCCGCGTTGCTGCGCGACAGCGTGACCAGGTCCGGGTTGTATTCGATGCCCTTGGCGGTCAGGCCGCGCTGGGCGGCGGTGATGACCGTGCGGCCGTCGCCCGAGCCCAGGTCCATCAGGCGGTCCTGCGGGGTGACGGCGGCCATGTCCAGCATCTTGTCGACCAGGGTCTGGGGCGTGGGCACCCAGATGACGTCCTTGCCGTCCTGGCCCACGTCGGGCACATAGGCGTCGGACTTGGCCTCGGGGGTGGCGGCGACCGGCTTGGCGGGGGTGACTGGCAGGGCGGCCGGCCCGGCGGCGCGGGCCTCGGCCAGCACGGCCAGGGACAAGGCCAGCGCC
Source organism: Achromobacter deleyi (assembly GCF_902859705.1). Taxonomy (GTDB): domain Bacteria; phylum Pseudomonadota; class Gammaproteobacteria; order Burkholderiales; family Burkholderiaceae_B; genus Achromobacter; species Achromobacter deleyi. Next base: position 74,269 of record NZ_CADIJO010000009.1, read on the forward strand.
AGCGCGGATGCCATGACGGTGCGGCGGCGGACGGGCGATAGAAAAGCGTGGGCACGTTGCATGGTGAAGACTCCTGGGGCTAGGGAAGGGGACTTGCCGGCTTGAGCACCCGCAGCATCGGCACGCCCGCGGCCAGCACGGCCAGGCCGATCAGCGCACCGGCGCCGGCATAGGCCGCGCTGGAATACACCAGCCCGGCGCAGGCCAGCGCCAGCAGGGCGGGGGTCAGGGGATACAGCGGTACGCGAAACGGCCGCGGGCGGTCGGGGTCGCGCCGGCGCAGGCGCCAGACGGACGCGGCCACCAGCAGCATGAACAGCCAGAACACCGGCGCCGTATAGGCCACCATGGCCTGCACGCTGTTCTGGCTGAAGGCGCCTACCGCCAGCAAGGCCAGCGTGATCACACCCTGGGCCAGCAGGGCGCTGACAGGCGTTTCATTGCGGTCGTTCCAGCCGGCCAGGGCCCGCAGGCGCGGCACGTCGCGGCCCAGTGCGTAATACACCCGCGCCCCGGTGATGATGGTGCCGTTGATGGTGCTGAGCGCCGTGGCGCAGATCACCAGGCTCAGCAACGCCGCGGCATAGGGGCCGGCCGCCAGCTGCATGACGGCCGCGCCCAGGGCCGGCGTGTCGCGCAGGCCTTGCAGGCCGAACAATTCCAGCAACGCCAGATTGGTCAGCAGGTACGCCCCGGTCACCACCGCGGTGCCGATCAGCAGCACCCGCGCCATGTTGCGCCCGGGGTTGCGCAGTTCGCCGCTGAGGTAGGCCGCTTCGTTCCAGCCGCCGTAGGTGAGCAGCACGAACACCATGCCCATGCCCATCAGGCCGGCGGCATTGCCGGTCAGGGGCGCCGGCACGGGCGAGACGGGAGACTGGGTGAAGAGGGCGGCGGTCAGCACGGTCGCCAGCGCGGCCAGGGTCAGCAGAGTGAACAGCCATTGCAGGCGCTTGGAATGGCGCGTGCCGGCCACGTTCAGGGCGGTCAGTGCGACCACCGACAGGGCTGCGTGCGCCGTTGCGCCGTGGGTGCCCAAGGGCAACAGCTGCTGGGCGTAGTCGCCATAGATGAAGGCCACGACCGCGATGGCGCCGGTCTGGATGACGGTGCAGCGGGCCCAGGCGAACAGCAGGCCCACCCGCGGCCCCCAGGCGCGCGACAGGTACAGGTATTCGCCGCCCGCGCCGGGGTAGGCCGCGCCCAGCTCGGCGTAGCACAGCGCGCCCACCAGCATCACCAGCCCGCCGGCCAGCCAGAACGCCAGATACATGGCTTCGGACGAGGCATGCTGCGCCACCAGCGGCGGAAAGCCGAAGATGCCGATGCCGATCACCACGCCGACCAGCACCACGGTGGCGTCCATGACCGACAGCCCGGGTGGCCCCAACGCCCCCGCCGCCGCGCCGCCGCCCTGCGCGCCGGCTGCACTGGGGCTGTGGCGCATGGGGCGGGTGACAGGCGGCATGGAATTCTCCCGGTAGGTCGCCGACGCGCGGGCACGCGGCCGGCCAGACGAGCACGGCCAGACGAACAGTCTGGCTAGTTCAATAGTCTGACAAGTAGCTGAATAAAGAGGGACCCCGGTCGGCCAAGGAAAGTTTCTACGGGATTTCCCGTAGGGGTGGTCAACGCAGGCGGTAACCGCTAGGCTGGCGGCCATGAATATTTCGTTGCGTGTCATGTCACCGTCCTGGTTCCCGCCGGCGCGTCCCGTGCCGGGTCGTTACGCGGCGGCCAGAAGGGTTGCGGCCTTGGGCGTCTTGGTGCTGGCGGCGGGCGGCAGCCTGGCGCAGGCGCAGGCCGTGGGGGCCGCGGCGGCATCAACGCCTGCGATGTCGGCTGCGCCCGTTGCCGCCGCCGCTGCACCGGGCGCGCCTTTCACCGGCTACCCGGCCTTCTACGAATCCCTGGGCGGCAACCTGTTCCCGGGCGATGGCGTGCCTTTGGCGCAGGCCTGCACCGACACGCCGCGCCGTTGCCTGTGGGTCAACGCGATGACCGTCGCCGTGCGGCGCTACTCGGCGCCCCAATGGATCGCGCCGGGGGAACTGGACATGGACCCGCCCAAGGGCACGCCGGGCATCGGCTTTGATGGACAGTCGTTATCGATCGGCGAGCGGCGCTGGCGCCTGGCGCAGGGAACGGATTTGGCGGCGACCGGTCCGGGCCGCGCCGCATCGGCCACTGAGTCGGGTAAAGGCGCTGCCGCCAAGGCCTCGCGGCCAGCCATCGCCGCCATCGACCCGGAAAATCTCGCGCAGGTCGCCGTCTGGCGGCGGGCGGGATGGGCCTGCGTGGAACTGCATTTCAATGCCAGCGGCCGGGGCGGGCGCTATCCGCAGGTGCTGGTGGCGCAGGGCAGCCGCCTGTTTGCGTTGCCGCGCCTGTTCTCGGCCTGCGCCGCCGTGCGCGAGGCGCCGGGGCAAGGGTTCAGCTATCCCGCCAATACCTACCTGGGGGCGGGCGGCGAGGCGGAACCCGACGGCTTGCAGGTGGACTACCTGCTGCCCGACGGCCAGACGCGCGTCGGCCAGTATCGGTTGCGTTATCTGCAACCGGATAACGTCTATCTGTTCGAGGTCGTGCCGCAGGACCGCCCGCGCTAGGTGTCCTGCCGCGCCGGCTTGATCCGGGACGGCACGTCGTCCAGGTCGCTGCACACGGCCAGCACTTCGGCCGGCTTCTTGCTCAGCGACAGGTACACGTGGCCGATGCCGCTGTCGAAATAGGCGGATTCCAGCTTGTCCAGCACCACGCTGTCGCCGTTTTCGAACTGGATGCGCACCTTGCCCGACAGCACCAGGGCGAATTCCTGGCCGGGGTGGCGGATGTAGTCTTCGAATTCCACGACCTCGCGCGCGTCGATCAGCGCCACCATGGGCATCATCTTCTTGCCCGGGTACTCGCCCATCAGCAGGCGGTAGTGGTAGTTGTCGGTGACGTAATCCCGCGCGTCGCGCAGCGTGTTCTTGACGAACGTGGGCGCCTGGGCCGCCTGCGAGGCATCGCGCAGCATGAACATGCGCGTCATGTCGATGCCCAGGGCGCGGGCCAGCGCGGCGAATTTCTCGTAGCTCAGGGCAATCTGCCCCAGCTCGGCCTTGGACAGGGTCGACACCGCGATGCCGCTGGCCTGCGATAGCGCCTGCAGCGTCATTTTCCGCGCCTTGCGCTCGGCGCGCAGGCGGGCGCCCATTTCTTCCTTGCCCACGATTTCGGGCGGGGGCGTATTGCGGGGTGGGGCCATGTAGCGGTCTGGCGTCTAGGGTTTGGAGGCGTATCGCGGATTGTAAGGGTTGGCGCGGTTCAGGCGGCAGCCAGGGCGGAAGCTCAGGCGGCGGTTCAGTCGGCAGTTCAGGCCGCGGTACGGGCCAGCACCCGGCCGGCGTGCTGGCCGGTAAACGCCTGGTCCTGCCAGACCGCCACGCCGTTCACATACACCGAATGGATGCCGGCGGCGCGTTCGGTGGGGCGTTCGAACGTGGCGGTGTCGGCCACCGTGGCTGCGTCGAACACCACCAGGTCGGCGTAGTAGCCCGGCTGCACCTGGCCGCGCTGCGCCAGGCCGAAGCGGGCGGCGGTCAGGCCGGTCATCTTCCACACGGCGGTTTCCAGGGGGAACAGGCCCAGGTCGCGCGAATAATGGCCCAGCACGCGGGGAAAGGTGCCCCACAGGCGCGGGTGGGGGCGCTCGTCATGCGGCAGCCCGTCGGACCCGATCATGGTGGGGCCGAACGCCAGGATGCGCTGCACGTCGGGCTCGTCCATCATGAAATAGATGGCGCCGGCCGGTTGCAGGTCGGGCACCACGTCGAACTTGGACTTGCCGCGTTCGGCGGCCACTTCGTCCAGATCGCGTCCGCTCAGTTCAGGAAAGGGCTTGCACCAGGTGATGACCGTGCGCCCGGCCAGCAGCACGCGGTCCTGCTTGAGCATGGTGGACCCGGCCACGTAGGGGTAGGCGTCCAGCGACACGTCCTGGCGCGCCATGGCGGCTTCGATCAGCGGCAGCGTTTCGCGCGAACGGCCGAAGTTGGGCTGCCCCATGACCTTGTGGTGCGAGATCACGACCGGCACGTCCAGCTCGCGGCCGATGCGGAAGGTTTCTTCCAGGGCTTCTACGACATGCTCGCCTTCGTCCCGCATATGGGTGGCGTACACGCCGCCATGGGTGTGCAGCGGCCGGCAGACCTCGATGATCTCTTCGGTGGTGGCGTGGGCCGCGGGCGGGTAGAACGTGCCGGTCGAGATACCGATGGCGCCGCTGGCCATGGCTTCTTCGGCCAACGCCTGCATGGCCTGGATCTCGGCGGGGCTGGCGGCGCGGTGCAGGTCCGGCATGACGGCGGCGCGCAGGGTGGAATGGCCGACCATGCAGGCCGCGTTGACGGCGGCCGGGGTGGCGCGCAGCGCGGCCAGATAGTCGGCGAACCGCGTGAAGTGGTACGAGCCGCCTTCGTCCAGCAGGTCCAGCGGCGGGGGCGGAGTGGCGTGCGTCAGCGGCGCCAGGCTGATGCCGCAGTTGCCGGTGACCACGGTGGTGACGCCCTGCGAGATCTTGGGCGTCATGTGGCGGTGCTTGAGCAGGTAGTTGTCGTCGTGCGTGTGCGAATCGATGAAGCCGGGCGCCACGATCTGGCCCGACACGTCGACGCGCCGATGCGCGGCGGCGCCGGCCAGGTCGCCCACCGCGGCAATGCGATCGCCGCGCACGCCGACGTCGGCGCGCCGGCCGGGGGTGTTGCTGCCGTCGATGACGGTGCCGCCGGCAAGAATCAGGTCAAAGGGCTGGGTGTCGGGGTGGGGCATGGAAGGCTCCGGCTGAAGGGGGGCGCGATCTATATATAGGGAGGGTCGTCGACGTCAGGACTGGGCGGCGACCAGGTGGGCAGTGATGTGGGCCGTCACGTGGGCCGTCCGGCAGGGGGGGCTGCGGCGAAGTGGCACGCCACCTCCTGGTCGGGTCCGACCTGGCGCGGGGCGGGCGTTTCTTCGGCGCAGCGTGCCTGGGCCATCGGGCAGCGGGTGCGGAACGCGCAGCCGGACGGCGGCGCCAGCGGGCTGGGAATTTCGCCTTTCAGCACGGCCACGGGGGCGCGTTCGCCCCGGCGGGCCGACGGTACGGCCGCCAGCAGCGCCCGGGTATACGGGTGCGCCGGCTGGTTGAACACCGCGTCGCGGCTGCCGGTTTCGACGATCTTGCCCAGGTACATCACGGCCACGCGGTGGCTGATGTGGCGCACCACGCTCAGGTCGTGCGAAATGAACACATAGGTCAGCCCCAGGTCGCGCTGCAGGTCCATCAACAGGTTGATCACCTGCGCCTGCACCGACACGTCCAGCGCCGACACGGGTTCGTCGCAGACGATCAGGCCGGGGTCCAGCGCCAGGGCGCGCGCGATCACGATGCGCTGGCGCTGGCCGCCCGAGAATTCGTGCGGGTAGCGGTCGGCGGCATCCGGCCGCAAGCTGACGCGGGCCAGCAACTGCGCCACGCGTTCACGGATGGCGCTCTGGCCGTGGCCGAAATTGCGCAGCGGCTCGCCGATGATGTCGCGCACCCGCATGCGCGGGTTCATCGACGAAAACGGGTCCTGGAAAATGAACTGCATGCGCTGGCGCATGGCGCGCAGCGCGCGGCTGTTCATGCCGGCCAGGTCCGCGCCTTCGAGCAGGATGCGGCCCTCGGTGGGGTCGGTCAGGCGGATCAGGCACTTGCCGGTGGTGGACTTGCCGCAGCCGGATTCTCCCACCAGGCTGAGCGTCTGGCCGCGCGCAACCGACAGCGATACGCCATCCACGGCCCGCAGCACGCGGCCGCCTTCGACGGCGAAGTGCTTCTTCAGGCCTTCGACCTGCAACAGCGGCGGGGCGGATGGGGGCGAGTTCGAGGCGGGCGAGGACATGGCGGACGCAGACACGTCCGGCGCAAACGGTGCATCGTGCAGGTTCATCGCGCTTCTCCTGTCATCATCGCCACCGGTTCTTCCAGCCGCGCCCAGCACCACACCCGGTGGCGTTCCCCGGCCGCGACCTCTGGCGGTGTCTCATCGGTGCAGCGCGGCAACGCCTGCGGGCAGCGCGCCGCGAAGGCGCAGCCGCGCGAGTCCGGCGTCATCACCGGCACGATGCCCGGCAATTCCGCCAGCCGCGCCGTGTGGTCCTGGCCGTCGACAAAATCAGGCAGCGACCGGATCAACGCCTGGGTATAGGGATGCGCGGCGTGGTCCAGGATGTCGTCGACCGGGCCTTCTTCGACCTTGCGCCCGGCATACATCACGATGACGCGCTGGCACATCTGCGCCACCACGCCCAGGTCGTGGGTGATCAGCACGATGGCGGTGCCCAGCCGCGCCTGGATGTCGCGCAGCAGGTGCAGGATCTGCGCCTGGATGGTGACATCCAGCGCCGTGGTCGGTTCATCGGCGATCAGCACCTTGGGCTGGCAGGCCAGCGCCATCGCGATCATGGCGCGCTGGCGCATGCCGCCGGACAGCTGGTAGGGATACTCGCGCACCCGCCGGGCGGGGTCCGAAATCTGCACCAGTTCCAGCAAGGCCTCGGCCTGCTTCAAGGCCTGCCGTTTGGTCAGGCCCTGGTGCAGCATCAACGATTCGCTGATCTGCCGGCCCACGGTGAACACCGGGTTCAACGACGTCATCGGTTCCTGGAAGATCATCGACACCTGGTTGCCGCGGATCGCCCGCATGGCTTTCTCGGGCAGGGCCAAGAGGTCGCGGCCTTCGAAGTCGACGCGGCCGCGGGCCACCCGGCCCGGGGCGCGCAGCAGCCGCATGATGGACAGCGACGTGACGCTCTTGCCGCAGCCGGATTCTCCGACCAGGCCCAGGGTTTCGCCCGGCATCAGGTCGAACGACAGGCCGTCCACCGCCACGACCGTGGTGTCGTCGCCGTCGAAACAGGTGGTCAGGTCATGCACTTGCAGTACGGGATCGGATCGCATGGCGGCTCCTAGATCTTTTTCGCCAGGCGCGGATCGAGCATGTCGCGCAGCCCGTCGCCCACCAGGTTGACGGCCAGCACGGCCACGCCCAGGAACAGGCCCGGATACAGGATGATGTGAAACGCCACCGCCACGAAATTGCGGCCCTCGGCCATGATGTTGCCCCAGCTGGGTGTGTGCGGCGGAATGCCCACGCCCAGAAAGCTCAGCACGGCCTCGGTCAGGATGGCGGACGCGGCAATGAAGGTGGCCTGCACCATCAGCGGCGCGAACAGATTGGGCAGGATGTGGCGCAGCAAAATGGCGGGCACGCGCGTGCCGGACGCCACCGCGGCTTCAATGTAGGGTTGCTCGCGGATCGTCAGCACCAGCGCGCGCACCAGCCGCACCACGCGGGGAATTTCCGGTACCACGATCGCCACGATCACCGTGCCCAGCCCGCCTTTCAGGGTGGCCATCAGCGCAATCGCCAGCAGCACGCCGGGGATGGCCATCAGGCCGTCCATGATGCGCATGATCAGCGCATCCAGCCGGCGAAAATACCCGGCCAGCATGCCCAGCAGCACGCCGCCCACGGTGGCTGCCAGCGCCACCACCACGCCCACCAGCAGCGAGATCCGCGCGCCCCAGACGGTGCGCGAATACACGTCGCGGCCCAGCGCGTCGGTGCCGAACAGGTGTTCGGCCGACGGCGGCTTCATGCGCGCCATCGGGTTGATGTCCTGCGGATCGACGGTGGCCAGCCAGGGCGCGGCCAGCGCCATCACGGCCAGGGCCACCAGGATGGCGCAGCCGACGTACAGCATGGGATGGCGCCGCAGCGACCGGGCGGCGCGGCGCCAGCGCGGTCGGGCAACAGCCAGGGGCAGGGTAGCGGTGGTCATGGGTGGCCCCTTTCAATAACGGATGCGCGGGTCGAACAGGCGATAGCTCAGGTCGACCAGCAGGTTGATCAGCACGTAGATGCCCGAGGCCACCAGCAGCACGCCCTGGATCACCGGGTAGTCGTGGCGCAGCACGGCATCGATGGTCAGGCGGCCCAGGCCGGGAATGGCGAACACGGTTTCGGTGACCACCACGCCGCCGATCAGCAGCGCCACGCCCACGCCGATGGTGGTGACGATGGGATTGGCGGCGTTTTTCAGCGCATGCCAGACGACCGGGCCGGCCGACAGGCCCTTGGCCCGGGCGGTGCGGATGTAGTCTTCGGACAGCGCTTCGAGCATGGTGGCGCGGGTCATGCGCGTCAGCAGCGCGATGTACACCAGGCCCAGCGACAGGCACGGCAGCACCAGGTGCCGCAGATACGGCACCAGCCCGTCGGCCAGCGGTTTGTAGCCCTGCACCGGCAGCCAGCCCAGCTTGATCGAAAAGCCATACACCAGGCAGTAGCCGATCAGGAATACCGGCACCGAAAACGCGCACACCGCGCCCACCATCACCAGCCGGTCCAGCAGCCGGCCGGCATGCCAGGCAGCCAATACGCCCAGCGGCACGGCGATCAGCACGGCAAACAGCATGGTGAAGGCGGCAATCGACAGCGTCGGCCCCAGGCGCTGGCCGATCAGTTGCGCCACCGGCATCTGGGTGGCGATGGACGTGCCCAGGTCGCCGGTGGCCAGGTGGCCCAGCCAGATGCCGAATTGCTGCAGCAGCGGCTTGTCCAGCCCCAGGTTCTGTCGGATCTTTTCCACGTCGTCGGCCGTGGCGTTGTCGCCCGCGATGACCGCCGCCGGGTCGCCCGGCGACAGGTGGATCAGCATGAACACCACGACCGCGACCACGGCCATGACGGGTATGACGGCCGCAACGCGGCGCAGGATGTATTTCACGGTGGCTATCCCCCTGGCGGACGGCCGGACGCGCAAGGCGCCCGGGTGCCGCTTGTTCGCTTGTCCGATACGCCGGCCGCTACGGCTTTTCCACGTTCCACATCACGGGGATGCCGGTCTTCATCAGCTCGGTGTGTTTCAGGCCGCGCACGGCCGATACCGGCTTGAATTCGCCCCACATCACGTACGGCACCGTCTGGTAGGCCCGCGCTTGCAGCTGCGCGGCAATCTCCTTGCGCTTGGCGGCGTCGGTTTCCTGGATCCATTGGGTGCGCAGCGTGTCCAGTTCCTTGTCGCAGGGCCAGCCCGGCAGGCTGTTGCCGCAGGCGGCCGACAGCCACGGGTTGGTGACCGGCGTGCTGGCGTCGAAATAGCCGCCCCAGGTCAGGAACACGTTCCAGCCGCCCTGGGCGGGCGGGTCTTTCTTCAGGCGGCGCGCCGCCAGCGAGGCCCAGTCCATCGATTGCAGGTCGACATTGATGCCGGCCTTCTTCATGTTCTGCGCCATCACCATCACCGCCGGGGCGCTGATGTGGTCGGTGGGGTACAGCAGCACCACCTTTTCGCCCTGGTAGCCGGCTTCTTTCAGCAATTGCTTGGCGCGGGCCAGGTCGGTCTTGGCGTAGGGCGCGGCGCCCGCGTCGGTGGCCAGCGGCGAGCCGCAGATGTACAGCGTGGGGCAGTAGTCCACCCGGTACTTCTCGGGGTAGCCGATGGCCGACACCATTTCCTTCTGGTTCACCAGGTAATACAGCGCCTGGCGCGCCTGCGGCTTGTCGAACGGCGGGTGCAGCGCGTTCACGATCACCATGCCCTGCGAGGCCACGGACGTGCTCAAGGTGATGTCGGGGTTGCTTTCCAGCACCGGCAGGAAATCCGGCGTGGTCTGCTCGATCATGTCGACTTCGCCGTTCATCAGCGCGGCGGTGGCCGTGTTGCCGTCGGGGATGTAGATCCATTCCACCCGGTCGACTTTGGCCACCTTGCCGCCCGCCAGCCCGTCGGCGGGTTCTGCGCGCGGCACGTAGGCCGGGTTCTTCACGTACACCACCTTGTTGCCGGGCACCCATTCATCGCGCTTGAACAGGAACGGGCCCGAACCCACCATCTCGGTGACCTGGGTGTTCGGGTCGGTCAGCGCCAGCCGCTTGGGCAGGATGAAAGGCGGCATGCCCGACGGCTTGGCCAGCGCGTCCAGCACCAGGCCGAACGGCTGCTTGAGCGTCAGGGTGAAGGTATCGGCGCTGGTGGCGGCCAGTTCGGCGCCCGCGGCCATCATCGCCTGGCCCAGCGTGTCTTTCTTGGCCCAGCGCTGCAGCGAGGCCACGCAGTCTTCGGCGGTGACCGGCGTGCCATCATTGAATTTCAGGCCGGGCCGCAGGGTGAAGGTCCAGCTCTTGCCGTCGGGCGAGGTGGTCCAGCTTTGCACCATCTGCGGCTTGGGCTGGCCATGGCTGTCCTGCGCGAACAGGGTGTCGAACACCATGTAGCCATGGTTGCGCGTGATGTAGGCGGTGTTGAACAGCGGGTCCAGCGTCTTCAGGTCGGCGTGCGGCACCATCCGCAGCGTGGTTGGCTTGGGCTGGGCCTGGGCCTGCGGCGCGGTGGCCGCGCCCAGCGCCAGCAGGGCGGCTGCGCCCAGCAGGCTGAAACGTTTCATCATGGTCATCCCCTTGGTCTTGTCGGCCGCCGCCTGCGTGGGCGGCGGCTGTGATTTCAGCGATTGAAGGCATCAGCCCTTGAAGGGCCATTTCGGCAGCTTGCGCTTGGTGAAGGGCAAGGCGTTCAGGTCGTTGGTGATGGCGCCCGGCGTTTCCACATAGATGACGTGGCGGCCCACCTTCGAGTACGAGGCATAGAAGTGCTGCGACGATTTCACGATGATCAGCTTCATCGCGTTCAGGTCGACGCCGAACTGGGTGAACAGGTCGGTGTCCATGGCCTGGATACGGTTGGTGGTCAGCACGATCGTGACCCCCTGGCTGCGTACCACGGCCACGTCGCCCAGCAAGGCCGGCGTGCCCGCCAGCCCGGTCATGACGGCATCGCGCTTGAGCGCCACGATCTCGCCTTCCACGTCCAGGGGCTGCCCCGACACCGGCGCCACCTTGCCGCCGATGCGCAGCTGGATGCGCGCACCCTGGCCCGCCTCGAAACAGAGCAGCACGGCCACCGGGTCCCAGAACGGGCCGGTGGCCACGTCGCGGATGCCGCGCGCCAGCACCCGGTCCAGGATGAAGGTCGCATCGCTGGGCGCGCCGCCACCGGCGTTGTCGGCCGAGTCGGCCAGCACCACCGGAAAATCGTCCCGCGCCAGCGCCTGGTCCAAGGCCTCGTCGGCGCCGGGGTAGGGAGGGGCAAGGCGGTCGCGGAAACCGATCAGTTCTTCGCCCAGGGCCTTGGCCAGCGCGTCCGCCTGGCCTTGGTCGCCGTCGGTATAGACCAGCACCTTGGACCCCATGTCCGGCGTGTCGCCCCACGGAAAGCCATGGGCGATGGACACCGACAGCACGCCTTCCTTGCCTTCCATGGTCAGCAGGCGGTCGACGAAACTGCGCATGGGTTCGCGGCTGGTGTGCATGATCGAGATCATGTTGCAGTCGAACACCGCGCGGGTGGGCTTGATGCGGCCTTCGGCGCGCGCCACGCACAGGTCCACCAGGTCGTAGGCGCGGTCCAGGATGTCGGTGTGGGGGTATTCCTTGAAGCACACCAGGAAGTCGGCGCTTTGCACCATGGTGTCGGTCAGGTGGCAGTGCGGGTCCAGCTCGGCGCCGATCACCGTGTCCGGGCCGACGATTTCGCGGGCCCGGCGCAGCAGGTCGCCTTCGCAGTCGTCGTAGCCGTCGGCCACCATGGCGCCATGCAGGCCGAACAGCGCGATGTCCACCTTGCCGGCGCGGCGCAGGTCGTCCAGCAGCTCGTCGCGCAGGGTTTCGTAGGCGTCGCGGGTGGTGATGCCGGCCGGGGTCGCGCCCGCCGTCATGCCTTCGACCAGCGTCCAGTCCTTGCCCTGGGCGCGCTGGCGCGCCGCCCACAGCGGCCCCGAGAACATCTGCATGCGGTCCGGGTGCTGGCCGGCGGGGTAATAGCCGCGGGCCCGGTAGGCCGACAGGCCGGTCGGGATGGGGGAAAAGGTGTTCGTTTCGGTCGCCAGGGACCCGGAAAATATCTTCATGCAACCGCTCCGCTCGAAAAGGGATGAAGGGGATACGACGGGGACTGCGTTCAACGCAAGCGCTCGGGGCGTACCGCGTGGGCATCCACCCCGTGCGCCTGTAAATGGGTCGGTATGGGCTGGTGGGTCAAGAGCGCCGCGGCCAGTTCCGACGTCGCGGCGGCGGTCTGGATGCCGTAGCCGCCCTGGGCCGCCAACCAGAAAAAGGCGGGCGCATCGGCGTCCCAGCCCACCACGAAATCGCCGTCGCGCACGAACGAGCGCAGCCCGGCCCAGGTGTGCTTGGGGCGCCGGATGGTCATCGAGGTGGCCGCTTCGATGCGGTAGATGCCCGTGGCCACGTCCAGTTCTTCAGGCATCACGTCGTGCGCGGCCACCGGGTCGGCGTTGGCGGGCGAACCCAGCAACTGGCCCGCGTCCGGCTTGAAGTAATAGCTTTCGTCCACGCCCACCACCGCCGGCCAGTGGGAAAAATCCACGTCGGCCGGGCCGGCAAAGGTGAAGGCGGTGCGCCGGCAAGGCTGCAGGCCTACCGGCCGGGCGCCGCACTGCGCCGCGGTCTGGTCGGCCCAGGCGCCTGCGGCGTTGACCACCACCCGCGCCCGCAGCGTGGCGCCGCCGGCCAGCGTCAGCGTCCAGATGCCGTCATCGAAAGACGCCGCCGTCAGTTCGGCCTGGTTGCGCAGCACCGCGCCCTGGCGCGCCATGCCGCGCAGGAACCCCTGGTGCAGTGCATGCACGTCGATGTCGCGGGCATCGGGTTCCTCGATGGCGCCGCAGAGCTGGTCGCCGCGCAGGCAGGGCACCCGCGCCACGGCCTGGTCGGCGTCGATCAGCGTCACGTTGGGCGACTGGCGGCGAAAATCGTCGAATACGTCGTGCAGCAGGTCGCGCTGTTCAGGCGTGGCGATGTACAGCACACCGCGCGGATGCAGCAGCGGATGGTCGGCAAAGCCCTGTGGCGGCTGTTCGTAGAACGCGCGGCTGGCGCGGGTCAGCGCCTTGATCTGGGGCGTGCCGTAGGTTTCCATGAACATGGCCGCCGAGCGGCCGGTCGAGTGGTAGCCCGGCTGGGCTTCGCGTTCCAGCACCGCCACGGAAGCCGCCGCGCTCAGGCGGTAGGCCACGGATGCCCCGGCGATGCCGGCGCCGATCACGGCGTAGTCGTACAGCGTGTCTGTCGTCATGTTTGTCGGAAGCGAGAATTCTCTTATTTGATAATTCTCGAATACGATAGTTGTTTGAATCCGGCCGAGTAATAGGGGTTGTCCCGATGCCCGTAAAATCGCGGCCATGCTTCCTACTCAAGTCATCGTTGCGCTGCTGGTTTTGCAGCTTGCCCTGGTCATCCCGCTGGTGGCCGTCGTCATCCAGCTGTTCCGTTTGATTCACTGGCAATTCCGGGCCGACCCGCAGACGCGCGGCGAACGCCCGCATTTCACCGGCCCGGTGCTGGCCATGCTGTTCAGCGCCCTGGCTGCCAGCGACTTCATCGGCTTCGAGCCGTTCAAGACCGTGTCCGAACTGAACCCGGTGCCGCTGGACGCGCGCGCCTATTTCACCGTGGCCATGCTGGCCTTGGCGGTGTGGTGCTGGGCGTATGCCAGCGCGATCCGCACGCGGATGCGCGGGATGCTGGGGTTGAAGTAGGGGCTCGTCGGCCCAGGGCCGGACGCGGACCCTGGCACGTCCAGGCGCCGGGTCAGCGGCCTGGCGCGGATTGCGCGATCAACGCGGCCAGCGTCTGCGCGGCCTGGGTCATTTTGTCGAGCGCATAGCCGCCAAACCCCAGGATCAGCCCGGGGCGGCGCTGCGGCGCCTGCGCCGAATACGTCACCGACAAGGGCCGCACCGCCACGCCGGCCTCGGCCGCCTGGCGCGCCAGGCGCACGTCGTCCAGTGATGCATGCAGCCACACCAGCAGATGCACGCCCTGGTCGATGGGCTGCACCTCGGCCAGCCCGGGGGGCAGGGTCGTGCGCAGCAGGGCGATCAGGGCGCTGCGGCTGTCGGCATAGGCCTTGCGGATGCGGCGCACGTGGCGGTCCAGCAGGCCTTCGGCTATGAAGGCGGCCAGCACGTGTTGATCCGCCGTGGGCGGATGCCGGTCCATCATGATGCGCGCGCCGCAGAATGCCGGCGCCAGGTCGGGCGGCGCGATCAGGTACCCGATGCGCAGCGACGGAAACAGGATCTTGCTGAACGTGCCCAGGTAGACCACATGGCGGCTGTCCTGCCCCTGCAGCGCGGGGTAGGGGTGGCCGGCATAGCGCAGTTCACTGTCGTAGTCGTCTTCCACGATCCAGGCGTTGCGCGCCCGCGCCCAGGCCAGCAGCGCCTCGCGTCGCGGCGGCGCCATCGGCATGCCCAGCGGGTACTGGTGCGACGGCGTCACGAACGCGGCGCGGGCGTGCGGGGCACGGCGCAGGCCCTCGTCCACCCGCAGCCCGTCGGCATCCACCGGCACCCGCACGATGCGGCCGGGCCGCCCGGTGCTTTCCAGCAGCGCCGTGATGCCCAGGTAGGCCGGGTCTTCGACCCAGGCCTGGTCGTTTTCCCCCAGCAGCACGGCGCAGGCCAGGTACAGCCCTTGCTGCGTGCCCGCCGTGACGATGACCTGGTCGGGTGTGCACACCACCGAGCGGGCGCGGCGCACATAGTCGGCAATGGCCACGCGCAGCGACCGCAGCCCTTGTGGATCGGCGTAGCCGGCCGGCGCGCCGACCCGCGTGGCGCGCACCCGGTTGCTGAGCTTGCGCCAGCTGTCGTCGGGCGCGACCCGGCCGGTGGGCACCGAAATGGCGAAGGGCGCGGCGGGCAGCGGGTACATCGTGGCGGCGATCTCGGCGTAGCGCGCGGCGGCGGCGGGCAGCGGCCGCACATAGTCGGCGGGCGCTGCGGGGACCGTGGCGGCTCGGTTCGCGCTCTGCCGCGCCACCCGGGTGCCGCCGCCGCCTTTCGGTTGCAGCAGCCCTTCGGCGGCCAGCTGGTCGAACGCGTCGACCACCGTGCCCCGGGCCACGCCCAGCGACGCCGCGAGCAGGCGCGTGGCCGGCAGCAGCTCGCCGGGCCGCAAGGCGCCGCTGCGGATCGCGTCGCGCAGTTGCGCGGCCAACTGGCGGCCCAGCGGGCCGGCCTGGCGGTCCAGCGGCGACAGGACGGGCAGTTCGACGGCTTTGGCGACTCGGGGCATGGCGACGGCGGGGCAGGGAAGAAGCAATCCTCATCTTACCGGCGACAAGGCCTGTTCCAGGTCGGCCAGCAGATCGCGCACGTCTTCCAGCCCCACCGACAGCCGTACCAGCGCGGGCGACACGCCCGGGCTCAGCCGCAGCGCCGGATTGACCTTCTGGCGGGCGCGGATCATGCCGGCCGTGTGGTAGATCAGCGAATCCGTATCGCCCAGGCTGATGCCGCGCGAAATGATCCGGAGCCGGTCCATCATCGGCGCCACGCCGTCATAGCCGGCCTGCAACTCGAACGACACCATGCCGCTGCCGGCCGACATCTGGCGCCGCGCAATGTCGCCGTTCGCAAACCCCGCCAGGAACGGATAGGTCACCTTGGCCACGGCCGGGTGGCCTTGCAGCATCTCCGCCACCGCCAGCGCATTGCTGCTGTGCTGGCGCATCCGCAGGTCCAGCGTCTTCAGCCCGCGCAGCACCAGAAAGCACGACATCGGAGACGGCGTCGCGCCGGTCAGGTACTTGGCGCCCGACGCGCGGATCAGGTCGATGGTTTCGCGGTCGCCGATCACCGCGCCGCCCAGCACGTCGCCGTGGCCGTTCAGGTACTTGGTCAGCGAATGGATCACCAGGTCCGCGCCCAGTTCCAGTGGCCGTTGCAGGGCCGGCGACGCAAAGGTCGAATCCACGATCACCCGGGCGCCCGCGCGCTGCGCCGCCGCGGCGATGCGGGCGATATCCAGCACGTCGGCCGACGGATTGATCGGCGTCTCGAAATACACCAGTCTGGTGGCCGGCCCGATCGCTGCTGCCGTGCCCTGGGGCGTGCTCAGGTCGCCGCGCACCACCTTGATGCCAAAGCGCGGCAGCCCCTCGGTCATCAACGCGCTGGCCGTGTTGTAGATCGTGTGGTGCACGGCGATCTCGTCGCCCGCGGACAGCAGCGACAGCAGCGTGGACGCAATCGCGCCCATGCCGGATGCCGTCACCAGCGCCGCCTGGCCGCCTTCCAGCGCCGCCAGCCGCGTTTCCAGCAACTGCTGCGTGGGGTTCTGCTGGCGGCCGTAGACACAGCGGTCGCTTTCGCCGGTGAACACGGCGTCGAACTCGGCGGTCGACTCGAACGCGTAGGTCGATGTCAGGAACACGGGCGGCGACACCGCGCCCTGATGGGCGGCCGGGTCGTAGCCGTGGTGGATGGCCTGGGTGGCGAAGTGAACGTCGGGGTGCGGGTCGCGCGCTTTCATGCGGGGCTCCTGAAGTGGGCGCAAAAGGGGTTCGGGGTCAGCGGATCGGCCAGCCATACATCAGCCCGCCGTGCGTATACAGGGCATTCATGCCGCGTTCCAGTTTCAGCGCGCTTTGCATGCCCAGCGTGCGTTCGTAGATTTCGCCGTAATTGCCCAGTTGCTTGACGATGTTGTAGGCCCACCTGTCGTCCACCCCCAGGTTCTTGCCCAGCCCCGGCGTCACGCCCAGGATGCGCTGGATATTGGGATTGCCGGACTTCAGCTGCGCGTCCACGTTGTCTTGCGTAATGCCGTATTCCTCGGCTTCGAGCAGCGCGTTCAGCGTCCAGCGCACGGTGTTGAACCATTGCTCGTCGCCCTGGCGCACCATCGGCCCCAGCGGTTCCTTGGACAGCGGTTCGGGCAGGATCACCAGGTCGGCCTCGCCCAGGTTGCGGCGGGTGGCGGCCAGCATGGACTTGTCGGCCGTGATGGCGTCGCAGCGGCCCGCGGCAAAGCTGCGCAGGATCTCGTCGAAACGTTCCAGCACCACAGGCTTGAATTCCAGGCCGTTGCCGCGAAACCAGTCGGCCAGGTTCAGTTCGGTCGTGGTGCCCGGCAGCACGCACACGGTGGCCCCGCCCAGTTCCTTGGCGCTTTTCACGCCCAGCGCGGTATGCACCATCAGGCCCTGGCTGTCGTAATAGTTGACGCCCGTGCCGATCAGCCCCAGCGTCGTGTCGCGCGTCATCGTCTGGGTGGTGTTGCGCGTCAGCACATCGACCTCGCCCGATTGCAGCGCGGTAAAACGCGCCTGGGTGGTCAGCGGCACGATCTTGGCTTTCGTGGCGTCGCCGAACATCGTGGCGGCGATGGCGCGGCAGGTGGACACGTCAATGCCTTGCCACACGCCCTTGCTGTCGGTGTAGGCAAAGCCCGGCAGGTCGGTGGTGACGCCGCACTGCACGAAGCCGCGCTTCTTCACGGTATCGAAAGTGGTCCCGGCCTGCGCGGCGTGCGCGCAGAGCAGGGCCAGGCCCATTGCGGTAAAGACTCTTGAAACGTTCAAAGCGGTTCCCCTTGATTGCGGCCGGCCGGGAAACACCGGTCGGGCCGTCGGGCGCAATGTGTCTTTCAGGACACTTTGTGTCCATGAGGGAAAACACGGCGTCGGTGGCGCGAGAAAAACCGGGGCGGCGGGAACGGTGGACGGCTCCCTGGGGAAACGGTACTTCGGCCGCCCCGCGAACGGGAAGGCGGCCGATTCTGGTTCAGTGAAATTGCGTCAAAGTGGACTGGCGTGTGCTGCGCGGTAATGGCCGCCGACCCGCCTGCGGGCGGGATGCGCGGCGCCTAAGCCGCCCACAGCGCCGGCTTGACCACCATCAGGAAATACACCGCCACCATCGCCAGGAAAGCCGGGTAGCCCAGCCGTTCCCACCACGCGGCAAAGCGCCAGTAACGCGCCGGCAAGGCGGCCGCGCCGCCGCTGTGCGCCTGGGCGGCCATCTTGGCCATTTCGTATTGCAGCCACACCACGGGCAGCCAGCACACGCCGGCCAGCAGGTACAGCCCGATCGACAGGCTGAGCCACGGCGTGGTCCAGTGCCAGCCGGCCGCATGCGCCAGCCACAACCCCGACAAGGGCTGGAAGATCACCGCCGGCGTCGTGAACCACAGGTCGGCGCGCACCACCAGTTTCGACACCGCCGCAATCGCCGCAATATTGCCCGTGCGGTTGGCGAAGAACAGGTAGAACGCCGTGCCGAAGCCCGTGCCCACCAGCAGCACTGAAGACAGGATGTGCAGGGTCTTGATCGTGAGATACGCATTCATGGCCGGGTTTCCTCGCTGAGCAGCATGATTAACAGGGCAAGCACGGCCGCGTTTTTCAGGACCGGGCCGAAGGGATGCAGCAGGAACGCCGGCAACGCCACGGCAATCACCACGGAATAGACCAGCACCAGCCCGGCCTGCAGGGCCCAGAGCCGGCGGCCGGGCCGCCACAGCGTGGCGATGCCCAGCCCGAAATCCAGCGCCGCCGCGCCATACAGGGCCGCCAGGGCGGGCGTGCCATGCAGGCCCACCGGCGCCAGCAGCGCCAGGCTGCCGTCCACGGGATACAGAAAAGCGCTGCACACCGCCGTCCACAGCCAGATCAGCGCCAGCGCGCCGCGCAGCAGGCCCGGGCGCCAGGCGGCCAGGGCTTGCTGGCGCAGGGCGGGGGCATCCGCCGGGCGGATGAAGGTGTCGATGCCGGCCGGCAGGCGGCCCAGCGCCCGGGCGGTGGCGGCGACGTCGGCCGTGTTGCCCGCCCGCAGCATCCGCCAGGTGTCGCGCGTCAGCATCGAGCCGGGCACGCGGTCCAGCAACGCCGCGCTGGCGCCGATCAGCCAGCCGGGCACGGTGACCCGCCAGGCCGGCGCAAAGCCCATCGATGCCCGATAGGCGGCCAGCATGTCGCGGTACGTGACCTCGGTGCCGCCGACCAGGTCCAATACGGCGGCGTGGTCGTCCGGGCCCGCTGTCCATCCGCGCAGCCACCGCACGACGACCTCGGCCAGCTCGTCCACCTGCATCGGGCGCAGGCGCTGAAGGCCGCCTGCTGGCAACCAATGCAGCGGCGCCGACGCCAGCGTACGAAAGAACCGCGCCGATGCCCCTTGCGCGCCATAGACCAGCGCCGGCCGCAGAATGCAGTGCGCCACCGGCAGCGATTGCAGATGTGCGTCGGCCGCGCGCTTGCTCTGGAAGTAGGGCGTGTCGCCCGTGGCGGCGCCCAGCGCCGACAGTTGCACGATGCCCCGCACGCCCGCCTGGCAGGCCGCGTCGAACAGCGCGATGGGCGCGCGCCGGTGAATCCGGTCGAAGGTGGCGTCGCCGCGTTCGATCAGGATGCCGGCCGCGTTCACCACCACATGGATGCCGCGCAGCCGGTCGGTCCAGGCGGCCGGGTCCATGTCCGCCAGGTAATCGATGGCGATCTCGTCGGGCTGCATGGGATGGCGCACGCCTTTCAGAACCCGGTGGCCGTCTTGCAGCAGGGCCTCGCACAGGGCCCGGCCGACAAAGCCGTTGGCGCCGCAGACCAGGATGTTCATGCCATTGCTCTCATCAGGTGGGTGCATCGATCGATTCTTTTATTTCTGTTATTTCTGTACAGACAGAAATAACAATTTAAAAAAAGGGGCTCAAGGACGGCAATGTTGGCCAGGCCGCCCCAAGCCCGTCGCATCAGCTTTTGCCGCGCCGCATCGTCTTGCTGATCTTGGCGCCCATGCCCAGCGTCTTCATCAGGGTTTCCGGTTTCATGCGCAGCATTTCGTCGGACCAGGTGGTGAGGATTTCCATGAATTCCAGCGTTTCGCGCACCCGTTGTTCGGTCAACTGGCTTTCGTTGGCCATCTCGGGGCTGGCCAGGCTGTCGCGAAGCACGGTCAGGGTGGGGTCGATCTCGCGCTGGCGGCGGCCTTCGACAATCAGCTTGAACAGTTCCCAGATGTCGGTGGACGTCTCGAAATGGTCGCGGCGGTCGTCCATGACATGCACCACCTTGGCCAGGCGCCAGGCTTGCAATTCCTTGAGGCTGTTGCTGACGTTGGATCGCGCCACGCCCAGGGTGTCGGCGATTTCTTCCGCGGGCAAGGGCCGGCCCATCAGGTAGAGCAGGGCATGGATCTGGGCCACAGTGCGGTTCACGCCCCAGCGTGAGCCCATTTCGCCCCAGTGCAGGATGAAGCGTTCGGCGATCGGAGTCAGTTTCATGGGGCCACTGTATGAGGTTTCTGTTATTTCTGTCAAGACAGAAATAACAGAAACCGATTCGTCCGGTACGCTTGGGGTTTTCGTGTGACAGGCCCCGTGCAATGACTCGACAAGACTACCAAGACACCCTGCGGCGCGTGCTCGACGCGCATACCGCCACCGCGCTGCGCACGCTGGCCGGCCTGTTTGCGCGCCTGCCCGAGAAGGCGCGCGAAATCCAGTTCGGCATCTTTCCCGACCAGGATGGCGAGGGCACGTTTTCGGTGGTGATCGGGCTGGACGGCCCCGACCTGTACGTCTTGAACAAGGCAATTGACGGCTACCGCCACGTGTTCGACGTGGTGCATGGCGAAACCGGCGTCACGCCGCGCGTGCCGTTGTTCAGGGATGAACCGGACTTCTGCGTGCAGGACGCCATCGCCGACACCGCGGCGGACTGGATCGAAGCGCTGTGGGAGCAGGGCGGCCGGGCCGTGTCGCCCCTGCCGGCCTGCATCTATGCCGACGAAGACTACGGCACGACCTTGCCCCGCGAGCTGCCGGCGGACGCCGCACGGCCGCAGCGTTGATGGCGCTCGGCGGATAGCGGCCGGCGGAGTGCCGGCGCGCAGGTCTGGCCGCCGACCCAGGGCCGCGCATTGCGGGCCACGGATTGCGGGCTACGGATTACGCATTGGCCTGCGCCAGCGCACGCTGCACCGCCGGGCGGGCCGCCACGCGCGCCAGGTAGGCCGTCAGCTTGGGAAACGCCTTCAGGTCCACGCCGTCGCCTTCCAGCCAGCTGCCGATCGTGTACAGATACGCATCGGCCACGCTGAAGTGTTCACCCGTGACCCACGGCCCGACGATCTGCGATTCCAGGTAGGCGGCGCAGGCCGTCATCGTCTGCGGCACCTTGGCGCGCATGGATTCATGGGCGGCGGGGTCGTCGGCCCAGCGGGCGCCGCGGCGCTTGTGCGCATGGGCCACGTGGGCGGTGGATGCCAGGTAGCTGTTCAATTCCTGCAATTGGGCGAACGCGAACGGATCGTTCAGCGGCGCCAGCCCGGCCTCGGGAAAGCGCTGCGCGACGAACGTCAGCAGGGCGGGGGTTTCCGTCAGCACGCCGTGTTCGGTCTTCAGCGCGGGCACGCGGCCCTTGGGGTTGATGGCCAGGTATTCGGCGCTTTGCTGCTGCCCGGCGGCAAAGTCCAGCTTCACGACGTCGAAGTCGGCGCCGGCTTCCTGCAAGGCGATGTGGGTGGCCAATGCGCAGGTACCCGGTGCGGTATAGAAGGTCCAACGAGACATGTGCGTCCTCAAGGGAAAGTGCGGGGATCGAGAGCGCCATTATCGCCAGATTGGGCGCTTGCCGGCCGCTCTGGCCGACGCCAGCGATGATGCGCTGCGGCAATTTCCCAGGCCGCGTCAGCGCGCCCGCGCCGCCAGCGACGTGCGCGCCAGGAACCGGTCGAACGCCGCCAGGAAAGCCGTTTCCACGGCGCTCAGCTTGCGCTGCTTGTGCCAGGTGAGGAACACGTCGATCTCGGCCACGCTGTCTTGCGGCGGCAGGCGCCGCAGTTCGCCGTTGACCACGTCCTGCGCAATCAGGTGTTCGGGCAGGAAGCTCAGACCGATGCCGGCCACCACCATGCGGCGCACTTCCTCCAGGTGCGGCGAGGTGCCGACGATGCGCCCGGTGAAGCCCTGCTGGTCCCGAAAGATGGTCAGCGGCGACAGCGTGTCGCCCAGCTGGTCGCTGGCGAAACAGACGAAATTCTGGTCCAGCAGGTCTTCGATGGCCACCCGCGGCCGCGTGAACAGCGGATGGCGCCGGCCGCACACCACCGCATATTGGTGGCGCAGGAACAGCTTGCGTTCCAGCGCCTCGACCGGCTTGCGGCACAGGCAGATCCCCAAGGCCGGCACACGCTTGGCCAGCGCGTCGAGAATATCGGCGCTGGGCTGCATTTCCATGTGGAATTCGACCTTGGGATAGCGCTGGTGGAAGTCCGCCAGGAAATCGTCGTAGGGCGTGCTCTGGATGCGGCTCATCACCAGCAGCCTCAAGGTGCCGGCGACCTCGGCCTGGTCCTGCACGGCGGCGTTCTCGATGCGCGCCATGGTGCCGTACATGTCGCGGGCGATGGCGTAGATTTCCTCGCCCAGGCTGGTCAGGCGGAATTCGCCGTTGCGCCGGTGCAGCAGCACCCCGCCCACGGCGTCTTCCAGGCGTTTGAGCGCCTGGCTGACCGCCGGCTGGCTCAGGTGCAGGGCCTGTGCCGCCCGGCCCACGCCGCGCGCCTGCACCACGAACATGAAGGTGCGCAGCAGGTTCCAGTCCATGCGTTCGGGCGCCAGCGGCAAGGCGTTGGCGGGGCGGACGGCGGGGCGTTCAGTCAAGGCGGGCATGTGGGCGGACAAGAAGGCATTGGAGCGGACCGGGGCAGGCCGACAACCGGCCTGTCCGCCAAACCGGCCGCCAGGGGGTCAGGCGCCGGCCAATCCTGCGAAGAATCGCGCGGCGTTGGATTCCAGGCCCTCGATATAGTAGCCGCCTTCCTGCACGATCAAGGTGGGCAGTGCCAGGCTGCCGACCTCGCGGCCCAGCCGCTCGAAGCCATCTTCCGTCACGGCCACCATCGCCTGCGGGTCCTTCTCGAAAATATCGAACCCCAGCGACAGCACCAGCACGTCGGGCTGGAACTTCTCGATGGCCGCACGCGCCTGGGCCAGGCGGTCGAAGAACACCGATTCGGGCGAACCGTGCGGCATCGGCAGATTCACGTTGTAGCCGTAGCCATCGCCCGCGCCGCGCTCGTCTTCAAAGCCGGCCACCACCGGGTAGAAGTTCTCGGGATCGCCGTGGATCGACACGTACAGCACATCGTTGCGTTCATAGAAGATGTCCTGGATACCTTGGCCGTGGTGCATGTCGGTATCCAGGATCGCCACGCGGCCGTACTTGCCGCGCAGGCGCTGGGCGGCAATGGCGGCGTTGTTCAGGTAGCAGAAGCCGCCCGCCGCATCGCGCCGGGCGTGGTGGCCGGGCGGACGGCAGATGGCGTAGGCATGGCGGTCGCCCGCCGCGATGCGGTCGGCGGCGGCCACGGCGCATTGCGCCGACCAATAGGCCGACCGCCAGGTGTTCGGCCCCACCGGGCAGCTGCCGTCGGCCAGGTAGCGCGCCGCCTGCGCCAGCACGCCGCGCAGCGCGTTGGGTTCGCGCACGAAGACGTTGGACACGACCTCGTCGCCCCAGTCCTCGGGCAGCTTTTTCCAGTCGGCATGGGCGTTCTGCAGGAACTGCAGGTAGGCTGGCGTGTGCACCGCGGCCAGCGGCTCGGTGCCGTGGTCGGCAGGCGCCTGCACGTCAAAGCCCAGGTGGCGGGCGGCCTGCGCCAGCGCGTCCAGGCGCGACGGCACTTCCTGCGGCGTGCGCATCTTGCCGCGCGAGAAGTAGGTCTGCGGATGGTGCAGTTTCTGGTCGTCGTGGAAAAACGCCTTCATGCTTGTTGCCCCTTCAGTTGGAATTGAACGCGGCGCTGGCCGTAGGCCCCCAGCAATAGCACGGATACCAGCGACAGAAGCGAAATCCCCGAGAACAGCAGCGCCAGCGGCCACCACTGGCCCTTGAAATTCTCGGCCAGCACCGTGCCCAGCATCGGCGTCAGGCCGCCGAAGATCGCGCCCGACAGCTGATAGGCCATCGAAATGCCGGTATAGCGGATCGCCGTGGGAAAGCTGTCGCTGACAAAGCCCGCAATCACCGCATAGTAGGCGCCCATGAACAGCACCGCCACGCCGATCCCCAGCGTGATCGACGAAAGCGACCCCATGTCCACCAGGTTGAACATCGCGTACGGCGTGAAGATCGACACCAGCGAAGTGAACGCCAGGAACCGCAGATTGCCCACGCGGCTGGCGATGTAGGCGGCCAGCGGCGTGATGAAGAACTGCATGATCGACACCACCAGCAGGCAGTCCAGGATCACCGCGCGGTTCAGGCCCACGTACTGCGTGGTGTAGGCGATCATGAACGTGCTGGTGAAATAGAACCCCGCAATGCCCAGCACATTGGCGCCCACCGCCATCGCCAGCAGCTTGGGCGCGCCGGTCAGCACTTGCGCCAGCGGGGCGCGTTCGGGTTTGGTGTGTTGAGGCTGCTTTTGCTTCGCGGCCCGGGCCTGCTTTTCTTCCAGGAAATCAGGCGATTCGTTCACGCTCAGGCGAATCACGAAGCCCACCGCCAGCAGCACGGCCGAGAACAGGAACGGCACGCGCCAGCCCCACGACAGGAAGGCCTCGTCGTCCAGCCCCGTCACCAGCTTGAACATCAGCATCGACAGGATCAGGCCGGCCGGGCTGCCCAGCTGCGCGAACGACGCGAAGAAGGTGCGCTTGCTCTTGTCGGGCGAATGCTCGCCCGCCATCAGCACCGCGCCGCCCCATTCACCGCCCACCGCCACGCCTTGCACGATGCGCAAGAGCACCAGCAGGATCGGCGCCCAGACGCCGATCGACGCGTAGGTTGGCAACAGGCCGATCAGCACGGTCACCGTGCCCATCATCAGCAGGGTGATGACCAGCGATTTCTTGCGCCCGATGCGGTCGCCGATATGCCCGAAGATCGCGCCGCCCAGCGGCCGCGCAAAAAAGCCCACGGCAAAGGTGCCGAACGCGGCCAGCGTGCCGTAGAAGCCCGTGGCCGATGGAAAGAACAGTTTGCCGAACACCAGCGCGGCGGCGGTGGCGTAGATATAGAAGTCGTACCACTCGATCATGGTGCCGACGAAAGCGGCCGTGGACGCGCGCACCGGCTGGTGGCCCGTCTTGGAATTTCCCCTCATGTTTATCTCTCTGAAATGGGTTGAGGTTTGCTGCGTCAGTCGTTATACGCGCGGCCCCGCCATAAGAAAAATTCTGAATTCTTATTCGCGAAATTCAGCGAATTTATGAGTGAAAACCCTAGGTTTGACCGAAGATGGTTGAATTTGTCGAAGGGCGCCGGGTTAGGGGCGGACCGGGTCAGCCTTCTGACCGAGGCCGGCGCTCAAGGAGGGCGGTCGGTCTTGCCCACCCCGGAATAAGAAACCCAAGTCTTTGATAATTAACGATTCTTGACACGGATTTGTGCAATTGTTCACCCGAAATTCCCGCTGTCCTTGTCCTGAATCAAGGGACGGTTCATCAGGGTTTGTACCTATCAAATGCTAGCGCTAACGTGGTCTCAGTGCTGACGTTGGTCGCTACACACGCGTGCACAGCAGCAACGTGCTCATCCCCCCTGACTGACGTCGGTTGTCATCAACGACTTCAATCAGGAGCCCATCATGAGATGCGCAGACCAGGAAGGTGGATGTAGCAAGGCGGGAACGAACGGACGCAAGACGGCAGAGAGGAGGGTGACGCGCGCCGCGCGGGCTCAACACGGAAACCGTCAGGCGCGCCGCTTGATTTCCCGCCTGGCTCCCCTGACGGTCGCGCTGTTTGCCGCCTTCGCCGCCATGCCGGTGTTGGCGCAGGAAGTGCCGCAAGGCACCTACACCGAACCCTTCCAGGTGCGTGACGGTGAAGAAAAAGTCTTTGTCGGCGGCACGATCATCAACCCGACCCCGCCGTATCCGGCCCAGATGGGCGGCACCGGCATCCAGGTCATCGGCGGCAGCGCCATCCTGGACCCGTCGCGCGGCGATGGCAGCCCCATCCGCATCAACGTCAGCGGCAACGCCATCGACGGCCTGTACGTGCGCAGCGGCGGCAAGATCGAGGTCAAGGCCGGCGGCACCTACATCCACGCGGGCGGCGGCGACGTGCGCGGCATCTACAACGTGGGCACCGGCGCCGCGGCGTCGGAATTCGACGGCACCAACGTCTACGTCACCACCGACTTCTTCGATTCCCACGCCTTGCGCTCATTCGGCGTGCAGGCCACGACCGTGCTGCACGATTCCACCCTGACTACGCTGCAGGACAACTCCAAGGGCGTCGAGCTGTGGCAGGGCGCGGGCGCAGAACTGAACCAGGTCGACATCCAGACGCGCGGCGACACCGCCTACGGCATTCATGTGCTGGACAGCGCCCGGATCACGACGAACGGCGGCTCCGTCACCACCGAAGGCGCCACCAGCTACGGCGTGCTGGTGCAAAGCCAGGGCGCCTACACCGGCGACGGCACCCGCATCCATACCCAGGGTGCCGGGGCGGTCGGCGTCTATGTGAACAGCAATGGCGTGTTCCAGGGCAACAATATGTGGATCCAGTCCGACCAGAGCTACGGCGTCTACGTCAGTGGCGGCCAGGTCGGCCTGGTGGGCACGACCATCAACGGGGTCAAGGACGGCACCTACGGCCTGTTCGCCACGTCCTCGGCGCCCGTCACGATCCAGGGCGGCGCGGTGCAGACGCAAGGCAACAATGCGGTGGCCGTGCGCGTGCAGTCCGGGTCCGTCGCCGACATCGACGGCGCCTACGTGCACACGGTGGGGCAGGCCTCCCACGGCGTGCACGTGGAAGGCTGGGGCACCGTCAACCTGGGCCGCCATGACGGCACGGGCACCCTGGTCAGCACCGAAGGCGACGGCGCCGACGCCGTGCGCGTGTCGCCCAATGCCACGCGCTTTTCCGCTACCGGCGCCACCTTGCACGCCGCGGGCCCCAACGCCCAGGGCCTGCACCTGACCGGCACCGCAGGCGCCGCCGCCCAGGTCTTTGACCTGACCGATTCGGCCATCGCGTCCGACCAGGCCGACGGCATCCACCTGACTGGCGGCCCGGCCGTCATCAACCTGACCGGCTCGTCCGTCACCGGCGGCAACGCCGCCTTCAACATCGGCGCCGACGCGCCGGGGCAGGCCGACATCGTGGCCAGCGGCTCACTCATCGACGGCCGCGTGCTGACCCAGGCCGGCAGCACCACAAACCTGAACCTGGCAGACGGCAGCACCTGGCAAGTCACCGGCGACTCGGTCGTGACCACGCTGGTCAACGTCGACAGCCTGGTGAACCTGCGCGCCGCCGCAGACGTGGCCGCCAACCCGACCCGCGCCGCGTCCTACCACGTGGTGCAGGTCACCGGCGACTACCGCGGCGACAACGGCGCCCTGGGCGTGAACACCTACCTGAACGCCGGCGGCGCGCTGGCCGACCAGCACACCGACCGCCTGCTGATCGTGGGCGACGCGTCCGGCACCACCTATGTGCAGGTCACCCCCGTGGCCGGCAGCCCCGGCGGCCTCACCACGCCCGACGGTTCGCTGGGCGCGCACGAAGGCATCTCGCTGGTGCAGGTCGGCGGGCACTCCACCGCCCAGGCCTTCGCGCTGCCCGGCGGCTACGCCGTCACGCACGATTCGCCCTACGCCTACCACCTGTACGCCTATGGACCCGGCTCGGAAAACGGCGCCGCCGATGCGTCGCAATCGCTGGTGGGCAACGGCGACAGCTTCTGGGACTATCGCCTGCAAAGCGCCTACGTCACGCCCGAAGGCCCGGTGGATCCCGGCGGCGGCCCCGGCGGCAGCCCCAGCGTGCCGTCCGATGCACGCCCAGCCGTCGCACCGCAAGTCGCCAGCTACCTCACGGCGCCCATCGCCTTGCAGTACGCCACCATCGCCGACCTGGACTCGCTGCACCGCCGCCTGGGTGAAATCCGCGACGACCGCCAACTGACGCGCGACCAGGGCCCGGGGGAATTCTTCTTCCGCGCCTACGGCGGCGACTTCAGCTACAACAGCAACCGCGGCTTCAAGCAGTACGGCTACGACGCCGACGGCGACTACAGCGCCATCCAGCTGGGCGGCAACCTGCTCAGGCTGCGCGACGACCACGGCACCTGGCGCTTTGGCGCGGCGGGCACCCTGGGCTGGCTGAACTTCACGCCCGACGCCGTCGACGGCCACAGCAAGGGCAAGGCCGACATCTACCGCCTGTCCGGCTACGCCACCTACCAGAGCCAGCAGGGCTGGTACGTCGACAGCATTCTGTCCGTCGGCCGCTTTGACGGCAGCATCGCCACCGACGCGCGCGGCAAGGCCATGGACCTGCGCGGCTACAGCTACGCCACGTCGGTCGAAGCCGGCTACCCCATCGCCCTGAGCCGCGGCTTCATCCTGGAACCGCAAGCCCAGGTCATCGCCCAACGCCTGACCTTCGACCGCCGCAGCGACGTCGACGGGCTGGACGTGGACATCGGCTCGCAGAACCAGGTCACCGGCCGCTTGGGCGTGCGGCTGACGCGCCCGTTCGAACTCAACCGCGGCATCCTCACGCCGTACCTGGGCCTGGATGTGGTACACGGCTTTGTCGGCGGCAGCGACGTGCGTGTCGGCGACGTGCGCTTTGACACGGGCAAGTACGGCGACGCCATGCGGCTGTCCATCGGCGCCACCGGCACCGTCACCGAGCAATTCTCGCTCTACGGCGAAGTGGCGCGGCAGGAAGACATCGGCAGCGCCGGGGTGCAGTCGTGGATGTTCAACGGCGGCATTCGGTACTTGTTCTGAAGGGTGGGGCGGCGGTTGCGCCGCCTTGATTGCACGATAGCCCGGCCATGGCCGGGCTTTTCCGTGAGGCTTGCTCAATGAGTGTCGGTCCGCGCGCACCGCTTGGACAGGGACTTGCAACGGCAGCCCTCATTGCCCACCTGCGGGCTTGAACGCCAGCCGATCGACAACCGCCCCGGTATGAAAATCCACAATCTCGCCGCCATGCGTCAATAGCCGATCGCCAAACCAATCCGACGCCAGCCGTGCCGGCGGCCCGCGATGGCGCAGGATGGCGTTGTCGACCGCGCCGGTACGGGCATCGATGACCAGGTCTTCGCCCCAGTTGCTGCGCGGCGTCTCTGACAGGGGCAGGCAAAGGTAGGTGCCGTCTTCATTGAAGTAGATGTTGCCGGCGCGCACTTCGCCGTACTCGCCGATATCGCGCGACCAGCGCACCGCGCCGTAGCGGTCGCAGCACAGCAGGCGGTTGTTGGCGGCCGTGGCGAACAAGGTCTCGCCGTCTCGGGCGAAGCGCACCCGCGCCACTTTTTCGCCCAACGGGAGTTTGACTTTTTGAACGTCGCCGCTGCGGCAGTCGACGGCCAGCACCGAGTCTTTCGCGCGTTCGTCCGGGGCCCACAAGCGGCCATCGAAGGGGTCCACATCGCCGAAGCGGGCGTCGAGATCGCGAGCGATGGGGTCGCTGCATTCGCCGCTGTCCAGGTCGATCACCACGGGGCGGCGCTTGCCATTGAAGACGCTGACCAGGGCAAAACGGCCAGACGGGTCAAAGCGCGACCAGAACGACAGGAACTTGTCGGTCTGGTGGGCGACGTTGCCGTTGGCTACGAAGGTCAGGCGGGTGCGACTGGCGTTGCGCACGGTCACCCAGTCGGCCGAGGCCAAGGCCAGGGCATTGCCGTCGCGGGCCACATCATTGACGACGTCGCTGGCCTGCGCGCCGGGTACGGCCGACAACTGGCCGCTGGCAAGGTCGTACCTGGCCAGCCCGGGCTGGGGCAGGAAACGATCGGTCTGGTCGAAGAACACCAAACGGCGGCGCACATCTATGTACATCTCGGACTCCAGCGGGGGGGCAGGGCAGCACTATATCGCTTGCCGCCTGCGCACAGTCGGGCTGGACACACCGGACCAGTGCGGTGCCAACGACCCCCGCCTGATTTTCTACGTCACGTTTGTACCCGCACACCGCACTGACCGCAAAAACTCGCCCCCGGCGTGAGGGCGGCTTTGCATTGCGGACAAGCAGCCAGGACCAACGATGCCCCGCATTGCCCGCAGTACCGGCCGCCCGCGGCTTGCGATGCGCCACAGGCACTGCAGCGGGCGGTGGACTGCCCGGGCGCGACGTTTGCCGGCGCATCGCCTTGCGCCGGATAGCGGCCATGGCGTTGGCCGTGGCCGCCGCCATGAGAATCTTGACCGTGGTGGCTGCCATAGGCGCCGCCCAGAAGTTGCTTAAATAGGCCCATGTTCGGACTCCCGTTCGCCTTGCGGCATTGATCTGGGCTCGATTCAAAAGCATGAAGTAACTTTAGGGTCAATGGGGCTCAAACACTCAGTGACCAGGCCGTTGCGCGGGTCGGGGTTGTCTGTGCACAGGGCTTGGTTCGCGTCTTGAAACGCCGGTCATCGAACAATCGGAAATTTCCCACAAAGCGGCGACAGGGATTCGTCTAGAGTTTTGTGCAGCCAGCCCCGCAGCCAGATGCTTCGCGCCAG
The DNA here is from genome assembly GCF_902859705.1 of Achromobacter deleyi. Classification (GTDB taxonomy): domain Bacteria; phylum Pseudomonadota; class Gammaproteobacteria; order Burkholderiales; family Burkholderiaceae_B; genus Achromobacter; species Achromobacter deleyi. The sequence continues at coordinate 104,633 of NZ_CADIJO010000009.1, forward strand.
CCAGGCTGACGAGGCCCCCCGCTCGCCCTCCAAGCAAACCCCCGGTCAGATCCCGCCGATGAGTGTCTTGTTTCTTATTGCCGTTGCCATCTCACTGATCGCCTATTGCGCGGCTTGGCGGCTTGCCATTGCGGCCAGGGCAAAAATCTTCATGTTTTCGCTGTTGACGATCCTGGCTTTTTTCTCGGTGTTGGCGATCCAGGTGGGGGGCAGCACGCCGCAAGGGGCGATTGCCGTACACCCGGAATATTGATTTCGGATTCAATGAACCGCGACACCGCACAAGAAAAAAACACCTGAAGCATTCCCGGCGGCCATGCAGGGCCCCCTGGAAAGGTTGGAAGCCGCGGCCAATCACAGGGTAAAGTTTCGGACTACGCTTTGACGAAAGCCTGACCGTCCAAACCAACACGCCCTACGTCCGGAGACCCCCATGTTCCCCCTTGAAGTCCTGTTGCCCTATCTGCTTGCCTGCGCGATCGTGGTGGTGTCGCCCGGTCCGGACAACATCCTGGCCCTCAGCCGCGGCCTGAGCCAGGGCAGGGTGGCGGCCGCCGTGTCGTCGCTGGGCGCGGCCGGGGGCATCATGGTGCATACGGTGGCGGCCACGTTTGGGCTGTCGCTGCTGATGCAGACGTCCGAAGCGCTGTTCTGGGGCATCAAGCTGTTGGGCGCGGCCTACCTGATCTACCTGGGCATCAAGGCCCTGCGCGCCAAGGACCTGATCACCCTGCGCAAGTCGCACCACCTGCCATTGCGCAAGGTGCTCAGCGTGGGGTTCTTCTCGAATGTGCTCAATCCCAAGCCGGGGCTGTTCGTGCTGGCGTTCCTGCCGCAGTTCGCGGATGCCAGCCGGGGCTCGGTACAGGTGCAGATGCTGGTCTACGGGTCGATCTTCGCCTTGCTGACCTTCGTCATCTTTGCGCTGGTAGGCGCGTTTGCGGCCCGCTTGTCCGGCTGGCTGGTGTCGCGTCCGGCGGTGGCGGCGCGGTTGAACACGACGGCGGGACTGACGCTGGTCGGGGCGGGCGTGCTGGTGCTGTCGCTGAAGTCGGGCAAGGCCTGACGGCCTGGCCCGTTACCCCACCCACGGCTTGGCCAGGGGCTGCCACAGCGCGCGGCCCATCGGCGACCACGCCCCTGCGAACAAGGCCAGGTTCAACACGACCGTGATGCCGTAGACGATTCGAAACGGCCGTTTCACCGATTTATGCCGCAGCCAGCGCTGGGCCAGCAACGCGCCGGGCCAGCCGCCCGCCAGCGCCAAGCCATGCAGGGTGCGCTCGGGAATCCGCCACAGGCCGGCCCGGGCCAGGGCCTTGTCGCGGGCGTAGACGCCGAAGGTGATGAGGCTTAGCAGCACGTAGGCAACGCCGACCCACAGCGGCACGGCCCACAGGTAGACCGCCAGGCCATAGGCGGCGGCGCAGGCCAGCAGGAAGATCGGGCCCTTCATGATCGGGGCGCCTTGCCGCGATTAGCGGTCGAGACCGCGATGGCGGCAGGGGTTCTGGATAGGTTCATTGCATGAGTTCCGACGCTGCGTTGGCGTGTTCCAGCCGGGCGGCGAGCCGAGGTGAGGGCGGCACCTGACGGCCGCCGTCATCTCGCCTACCAGGACGCCGCCCGGCGCGAGTCACCGAGTGTAGAGAATTCTGAAGATGCGCATCACGCGCCTTCAGCATGCGCGACGCCTCGCCATGGGCGACAGCGCCTGCGCGCCGCGCCGGGTTGCCCCCGCGCCGTCACCGATTGAGATATTTACGACCGTGGCGTTAATGTTTTCTTAAATCGGCGGACCGTAGACTCTACGCAGACGCCGCCCGGCCATGTTGCCGGGCGGTGGCGTTTGGGAACGACACGGAAATCCTGCAATGACGACACATGCCTCCCGGTATTCGGATTACCTGCATTTCTTTGCGGCCTGGCTGGGCAACCCCCTGAAGGTCGCGGCCATCGCGCCGTCGGGCGCGGCGCTGGCCGAGCTGATCACCCGTGATGTCCGGCCCGGCAGCGGGCCGGTGCTGGAACTGGGGCCGGGCACCGGCGCGTTCACGCGGGCCTTGCTGGCGCGGGGCGTGGACGAGGCCAGCCTGGTGCTGGTCGAGCCGGATGCCCGCTTTGCCCAACTGCTGCAGCGGCGCTATCCGCGCGCCAGCATCCACCAGATCGACGCGGCGCGCCTGGGCCGTGCGGGGCTGGCGGCGGGCGCTGCCGAGGCCGTGGTCAGCGGCTTGCCCTTGCTGGCGATGCCGCCGCGGCAGGTCATGGCCATTCTGGCGGGCGCGTTCGGCCAGTTGGCGCCGCAGGGCTGTTTTTACCAGTTCACCTATGGCGTGCGTTGCCCGGTGCCGCGCGTGATTCTGGACCGGCTGGGCCTGAAGGCGACCCGCGTGGGCCGCACGCTGTTCAATCTGCCGCCCGCGACGGTGTACCGGTTTTCACGCCGGCCACCGGCGCGCGGCTCAGTCGTCCAACCCGGCCCGTCGTACCCGCACCGGCACTGACTTGTACGACGGCGTGCCGCTGTCCTGGTCGATGTAGTCCAGCGGCACCAGGACGTTCGCTTCGGGGTAGTAGGCCGCCACGGTGCCGCGCGCGATGCTGTATTCGATGGCGGTGATGTTTCTGAGCGTCAGCTTGCGGCCATCGGTGGCGGTGTCGATGTCGACCAAGTCACCGTGTTCCAGGCCCAGCGCGGCCAGGTCGTCGGGGTTCATGAACAGCACGTCGCGCCGGCCGAAGACGCCGCGGTAGCGGTCGTCCAGGCCATAGATGGTGGTGTTGTACTGGTCGTGGCTGCGTATCGTGACCAGGGTCAGGACGTCGTCTTCCCACGCCGTGTTGCTTTCGCGGATGCCGGGAAAGACCGAGAACATCGCCTTGCCCGAGGGCGTGTTCCAGCGCCGCTCGGTGGCGGGCAGCGGCATGCGAAAGCCGCCCGGCACGCGGATGCGGGCGTTGTAGTCGTCAAAGCCCGGGATGGTGCGTTCGATCAGCGCGCGGATACGGTCGTAGTCGTCGACCAGGCCCAGCCAGTCGACCTTGCTGCCGGGCAGCACGGCGCGGGCCATGCCGGCGACGATGGCGGGTTCGGACCGCAGGTGCACCGAGGCCGGCTTCAAGCCGCCGGCGGACGCGTGCACCATCGACATGGAATCTTCCACCGTGATCGACTGCGGGCCGCCGGCCTGCACGTCCAGTTCGGTGCGGCCCAGCACGGGCAGGATGAAGGTTTCCTTGCCCACCAGCAGGTGCGACCGGTTCAGCTTGGTGCCCAGGTGTACGGACAGGCGCAGCTGTTTCATGGCGTCAAAGCAGCGTTCGGGGTCGGGCATGGCCATGGCGAAGTTGCCGCCCAGGCAGATCAGCGCCTGCACCTGGCCGGCGATCATGGCCTGCATGGCCTGCACCGAATCGTGGCCGTGGGCGCGCGGCGGCGAGAAGCCGAACACGTCTTCCAGGTTGCGCAGGAAGCTCTCGGAGGGCTTTTCGGTGATGCCGACGGTGCGGTTGCCCTGCACGTTGGAATGGCCGCGCAGCGGGCAGATGCCGGCGCCGCGCTTGCCGATATTGCCGCGCAACAGCAGCAGGTCGGCAATCAGGCGCACGTTGGCGGTGCCCTTGTTGTGCTGGGTGATGCCCATGCCGTAGGTGACGATGGCGGCGGTGGACCGCGAATAGGCCTCGGCCACCTGTTCCAGGCTGGCGCGGGCCAGGCCGCTGTGCTTTTCGATGTCGGCCCACGAGGTCGCTTCCAGGTCGGCGACCAGTGCGTCCAGGCCTTGGGTGTGCTGGGCGATGAAGTCGTGGTCCAGCGCGTCGCCGCGCTCGGCGTCCAGCGCCAGCAGGGCCTTCATGATGCCCTTGAGCGCCGCGGCGTCGCCGCCAGCCTTGACCTGGTAGTAGGTCGAGGCAATGTCGGTGGACCCGTAGGTGGCCATCTCGACGATGCTCTGCGGGTCGGCGAAGCGTTCCAGCGCGCGTTCGCGCAGGGGGTTGAAGACGATGATCGGCACCTTGCGGCGGGCGGCTTCGTGCAGCGTGCCCATCATGCGCGGGTGGTTGGTGCCCGGGTTGTGGCCGATCGAGATGATGAAATCGGTGTGGTCGAAGTCGTCCAGCGACACGGTGCCCTTGCCGATGCCGATGGACCGCGGCAGGCCGACGCTGGTGGCCTCGTGGCACATGTTCGAGCAATCGGGAAAGTTGTTGGTGCCGAATTCGCGGGCGAACAGCTGGAACAGGTAGGCCGCTTCGTTCGAGGCCCGGCCCGATGTGTAGAACTCGGCCTGGTCGGGCGTTTCCAGTTCGCGCATGACCTGGCCGATGCGGGTGAAGGCGTCTTCCCAGGACGCCTCGCGGAAGGTGTCGCTGGCGGCGTCGTAGACCATGGGGTGGGTCAGGCGGCCGAAGTTTTCCAGCTCGTGGTCCGACAGCGCCAAGAGCGACGTGACCGTGCGCTGGGCGAAGAATTCGGGCGTGACGCGCTTGCTGGTGGCTTCCCAGGTGACGGCCTTGGCGCCGTTCTCACAGAATTGGAAGGTGGATTTGTGCTCTTTGTCGGGCCAGGCGCAGCCGGGGCAGTCAAAGCCCGTGGGCTGGTTGGTGCGCAGCAGCAGCACGGGGGCCTGCACCACTTCCATCTGCTGGCGCACGGCCTGGGCGGTGGCCTTCAGGGCGCCCCAGCCGCCGGCTGGGCCGTTGTAGGGGCGGATGCCGGGCACTTCTCGTTGCTTGCTCATCATGGTTCTCCTGCTGGCGCCGGGCCGCAGCCCGTGACGGCAAGACGGCGCCGTCCACGCCCAAGGTCGACAGCGTGCCTTGCGGCGGTGCAGCAGGCCAATCGTTTGACTGAATTTCGTGATAACCGCTGGTTATCACGGGGGCAGGTCTGCGACTTGCCCTCGGTTCAGACGCAGGGGGGATTCAGGCGACGCCCCGGTTCAGCGCGGCGTCGCGGTTCAGCGGTTCGTTCAGGGCGGCTTCCAGGTCCATCCCCTTGGCGATCTGCCAGGCTGCTTCGGACAAGGCCGGTTGCGGCTCGCGCCGCAGGCGGATCAGGCAGACGTCCTGGGTGATTTCCGGGGTGATGGGATGCACCCGCAGGTCGGCGCCTTCATGGCGGGTGGGCAGGGCGCTCAGCGGCAGGATGCTGAAGGCGCGGCCGCTCTGGCATTCGGCCAGCAGCATGCGCATGTCGTTGGTTTCCAGCACCACGTCGGGCTGCGCGCCGGCCGATCTGAACTGTTCGTCCAGCGTCTGGCGGTTCTGCATGTCGCGGCTGAGCAGGCACAGCGGCAGCTCGGCCACTTCGGCCCAGCCCAGCTGGCGCGGCAGCGAGGCCTGGGCGTCGGCCACCAGCACATAGCGTTCCGAGAACAGCGGCAGCACGTCGTAGTCGGCGCCGGCCACCGACCGGTCATACAGCATGCCCAACTGAATGTCCTGTGATTTCAGGCGCTTGAGAATTTCTGGCGTGCTCAGCGCGGCGACTTCCATGGAGAGCTGCGGCAGGATCTCGCGGTACTGCGCGCTGAGCAGCGAGGCTGCGTGGCCGGCGGTGGGAATGACGCCGATGGCCAGGTGGCCCTTGGGCACGCTGCGGATCAGCCCGGCTTCCTGGCGCAGGCCTTCCAGCGACGTCAGCATCTGCCGCACCCACTGGATCACGCGTTCGCCTTCGGGCGTGATGCCCTGGAAGCTGCGGTTGCGCCGCACGATGGTGATGCCCAGTTCCCGTTCCAGCTCGCGGATGCCGTTGGACAGGGCCGGCTGCGACACGTGGCAGGCTTCGGCCGCGCGGCCGAAATGCCGGTGCTTGTCCAGGGCGATCAGGTAGTTGAGCTGGCGGATGAACATGGCGGCGCGGCGTGGGGCAGGTGCAACGGCCAAGGATATCTGAAATACCGCGCGGGCCGGATGGCCGGCCGCGCGGCAATGCCTGCCAGGCCGGCCCCAGGGGCTAGCGGGCTTCGCTGACGCCGCACCACTGCGCGATGAACAGGGCGATGGTCTTGGTGATCAGCCGCAGGGATTCCAGGTGCACGCGTTCGTCAAAGCCGTGGATGTCCAGCGACTTCGGGCCGTAGACCAGGGTGGGCATGTTGCCGTAGATCACGAACACCCGGGCGTCCAGGTAGCCGGGCGTGGTGAAGCTCTGCAGATCGCTCTGGAACGCCTGGCGGTGGCAGGCGCGCAGCGTGTCTTCGGCGGCGCTGCCTTCTTCCAGCACGTAGCCTTCGGCGTAGAAGCCGGTGTAGGTGACCGTGGGCGGCGTGCCGCCCAGCCGCGGGTCGGACACGGCATCCCGCAGGCAGGCGTCGATCTCGGCGCGGGCCTCGTCGGCGGTGGTGCCGGGGTAGATCGCCGCGCGCACGTCGAATTCGCACCAGGGCGGCACGGTCGACGGCCAGTCGCCGCCTTCGATCTTGCCGATGTTGAAATTGATCGGGTGGTCCAGGTGCTCGAAATGGCGGTGGCAATGGTGCTGGCCGTTCCATTTGGCCTCGATCCGGCGCAATGCCTCGATGGCGGCATAGGCCGCGTCGATGGCGTTGAAGCCATTGGCCATTTCGCGGGTGTGGGTCGGGTGGCCCTGCACGCGCACCTTGAACCACAGCACGCCGACGTTGGCGCGCACCAGCATGTTCTCTTCGGGCTCCGGAATGATGACGGCGTCGGCCTGGTAGCCGCGCAGCAGGGCCGCCAGCGCGCCGTTGCCGGTGCATTCTTCTTCCACCACCGACTGGAAGTAGATCGGGGCTGCGGGCGCATAGCCCGCAGCGCGCACGGCGTCGTAGGCATACAGGTTGGCGGCCAGGCCGGCCTTCATGTCGGCCGCGCCGCGGCCGTACATCCAGCCGTCGATGATGGCGGGGTCCCACGGCGAACGGCTCCACATGTCGACCGGGCCGGTGGGCACCACGTCGATGTGGCCGTTCAGGATCAGCGACCGGCCGGTCTGCGCCTCGGGGCGGTATGTGCCGACCACGTTGAAGGCGTTTTCGTACGACACGGTGACCGGGCCGAAGCCCGGGTGCGACTCGATGTCCTTGACGTCGATTTTCCAGCGGTCCATCGCAAAGCCGCGCTGGCGCATGGCTTCGAACAGGAAGTCCTGCGCCGTATGTTCCTGCTCGCGCAGCGACGGAAACCGCACGAGGTCCTGCGTGAACGCCAGCTGGGCGTCGAAGCGGGCGTCCACGGCTTGCAGAATGCGGCGGGTCTGCTGCTCGGTCAGCGGGGCGGGAGTGGTTGTCTGTGTCATGCGGGGTTCCTTGAATAAGCAATGAGGGAAGGGCGACGGCCCCAAGCGGCTGTTCGGGCCGTCGCTCGGGCAGCCGCTCGGGTCGCCAGTCAGGCAGCGGCGGCGTGCGCCGCGTCCAGGCGCAGGCGGCGCTTGTGGCCGGCCAGCGCCCAGATCGACACCAGCGTGATGGCCGACAGCACCGAATAGAAGATCGCCAGCGGCAGCCACTGGCCCGGGTAGTGGTACGTCAGCCAGGTGCCGATCAGCGGCGTCAGCCCGCCAGCCACCGCGCCGCACAACTGGTACGACAGCGAAATGCCGGAATAGCGCACATGCGTCGCGAAGGCCGAGCTGATGTAGCCGGCCATGGCGGAATAGATGGCCGCCATGAAGACCAGCACGATCGCGATGCCGGCGATGATGCTGAAGGCGTCGCCGCGCGTCACCAGCACGAACATCGGGTAGGGCGCAAACACCGAGAACAGGGCCGCCGTGATCAGCACGCGCGCCGTGCCCACCACGTCGGCCAGCCAGGCCGCCACGGGCTGCACGATGAACTGGATGATCGCGACCACGAACAGGCAGTCCAGGATCAGCGCGCGGTTCAGGCCCAGCGTCTGAGTGGTGTAGGACAGCATGAACGTGTTGGTGAAATAGATGCCGCCGATCGCCACCGTGCACACGCCCATGCACAGCAGCACGGTGCGCCAGGCGGTGCGCAGCACTTCCTTGGCGGGCACCTCGGCGCGCTGCTGGCGTTCCAGCACCTTGGCGAAATCGGGCGATTCATTGACGCCGACCCGGATGAAATACCCCACCAGCAAGAGCACGGCGCTGATCAGGAAAGGCACGCGCCAGCCCCAGCTGACGAAGTCGGCTTCGTCCAGCGTGGTGAGCAGGCGAAACGCCAGCAATGACAGGATCAGGCCCGCCGGGCTGCCCAGCTGGGCGAACGAGGCCGCGAAGGTGCGGCGGCGTTGCGACGCATGTTCGCCCGCCATCAACACGGCGCCGCCCCATTCGCCGCCCACGGCCAGTCCCTGGGCCAGGCGCAGCAGCAACAGCAGGGCGGGCGCCCACAGGCCGGCGCTGGCGTAGCTGGGCAACAGGCCGATGCCGACCGTGGCCAGGCCCATGATCACCAGCGTTGCCATCAGCGCATTCTTGCGGCCGACGCGGTCGCCCAGGTGGCCGAAGATCACCCCGCCCAGCGGCCGGGCCAGGAAGCCTGCGGCAAAGGTGCCGAACGACGCCATGGTGCTGACGAACGGGTCCGCAGTGGGAAAGAACACCTTGCCGAAAACCAGTGCGGCGGCGGTGGCGTAGATGTAGAAGTCGTACCACTCGATGGTGGTGCCGACGAAGGCGGCGGTGGCGGCGCGAACCGGTTGCCGTTGCGGGGCAGGGCTGGCGGGAGCGGCCATGGGTTTCTCCTTGTATGGGTATTGATGTTCGAAGGCGGTTTATCGCTCCCGGCGCCATATAACGTCAATTTATGTTTTATAATAATTAACTTAAATTTGGTTTATGTATGGCGGTTTTGCTGGCGCTGCAGGGCACTTCCCGGGCCTGGCCGCCACCGTCGCCTACCGCGGAACGCCCTGATGCCCTCTACGACTCCCCTGGCCACCCGCCCTGGCGAACGCCTGGACTGGAACCTGCTGCGCACCTTCCTGGTCATCGTCCAGGAACGCAGCATCAGCGGCGCCGCCGCCAAGCTGCACCTGACGCAGTCCGCTGTCAGCCAGGCGCTCAAACGCCTGGAAGACCAATTGCAGCGGCGGCTGATCGAACGCCACAACACCGCGTTCACCGTCACCAATGCGGGCGAAGAAGTCTGCCGCGCGGCCGAAGCCATACACGGCAATGTGTCGCACCTGCTGACCCACGTGTCGCAGACCGACGTGGCCGAAGTGGGGCGCATCCACTTGCTGGTGGCCAGCCGCATCCACTCCACCGTGTACGACAACTTCTGGGCGGACTTTCATCGCGTGCATCCGCGCATCGAGGTGCAGATGGACGTGCTGCCCAGCAGCGAGATCAGCACCCTGGTCCAGCAGCGCGCGGCCACGGCCGGCATCGCGCTGTGCCGGCAGATGCCCAAGCGGCTGGATCACAAGGTCTTCCTGCAACAACGCTATGCGCTGTTCTGCGGCCGCAACCACGCGCTGTTCGGGCGCCAGGACATCCGCATCGAAGATCTGCTGGGCGAGAATTTCGTGTCTTTTGCCAGCGACGCCCTGGGCGACAGCCTGTCGCCGCTGACTATCTTTCGCGACCAGCGCGGGTTTTCAGGCCGCATCGTCGCGTCGTCGACGCATCACGATGAGGTCAAGCGGCTGCTGATCGCCGGCTTTGGCATCGGCTGCCTGCCGGAACACAGCGTGCAGGCAGACCTGGCGCAGGGCCGCCTGTGGCGACTGCCGCCGGGCGAGGGCGTGTGCTCGGTGGACCTGCATCTGCTGTGGCACCGCGACGCCCAGCACACGCCGGCCGAAGTCGCCTTCCTGAAGCATTTCCGCGACTACATCGATCGCTATTCGATGGCCGAACGGCTGGCGACCGCGTAGGTGTAGACAGGCCATGGGCTTGACAGCCCGGAACACAACGAATAATGTTGCTACTACCAACTAATAATTCGTTGACCGTTCATTCAGCCATGAGCCCCACCCGCAAGCGCAGCGCGACCGAGGACGCGGAAGCCCTTTACGAAGCCGTCAATCAACTGATCCGGGTGCATCAGTTTCGTGATCGCGACCGCATCTGTTGCTACGACGTGTCGGTGGCACAGTGCTATGCGCTGGAAACGCTGGTCAAGCAAGGCCCGCTGCGGCTGCAGTCGCTGGCACAAGAGATGTTTCTGGATAAAAGCACCGCCAGCCGGGTGGTCGATTCGCTGGAACGCAAAGGCTATGTCACGCGGGTGGCCGACGCCGCCGACCGACGCGCCGTGCAACTGGCGCCCACCGCCAAGGGCAGGGCGCTGTACCAGACCATCCGCGCGGATCTGGTCGCCGAAGAGGCCGCCATGATCGAACACATGCCGCCCGAGGTGCTGGACGGCGCCTTGGATCTGCTGGGCCAGCTGACCCGCGCGGCGCAGGCGCACTGTCGCGCCGAGGCGACCCGCCCGGCTGAATAACGCATCCCAAAACAGAATCGTTGCAGGTCCGCCGTGGCGCAAGCGCGGCATTTTTTTCAGTCAAATAGTTGTTAGTACCAATCAATAGTGGGAATCCCCCCACGTGTCTTGAAAGAAGAGGTGTCAATCATGAGCATGGATCATCTACCCATTGCAATCGTCGGCGCGGGGCCGGTCGGCCTGGCTGCCGCGGCCCATTTGCTGGAAAGGGGGCTTGCGCCCCTGGTGTTCGAAGCTGGCGCCACGGCAGGAGCCAGCATCGGCCGTTGGGGCCATGTGCGCATGTTTTCCCCGTGGAGCTTCAACATCGATGCCAAGGCCGCGGCATTGCTGGCGCCGACGGGCTGGGTGGCGCCGCCGGCCGACGCGTATCCCACAGGGCGAGACCTGTTGACGCAGTACCTGTGGCCACTCGCCGAGGTAGCGCCAATTCGCGAGCGCCTGCACCTGAACAGCCGCGTGGTGTCGGTCAGCCGCGCGGGCCACGACGTCATGCGCACTGCGCAGCGCGGGCAGGCGCCGTTCCTGTTGCGGGTGGCGGGCCCCGAGGGCGAGCGGGACGTGTTGGCGCGGGCGGTGATCGATGCGTCCGGCACCTACGCAACGCCCAACTGGATGGGCACGCACGGAATTCCTGCCTTGGGCGAAATGGCGTCGGCGGACCGCATCGCCTACGGCGTGCCCGACGTGTTGGGCGAGGCGCGCCACCGCTATGCCAACCGGCGCGTGCTGGTGCTGGGCAGCGGCCATTCCGCGTTCAACGCACTTCACGACCTGGCCGAACTTGCCGCCGCCGAGCCACGCACCCAGGTGTTGTGGGCGATTCGCGGCGTGTCGCTCGAACGCATCCTGGGCGGGGGCAAGAACGACCAATTGCAGGAACGCGGCAAACTGGGCCTGGTGATCGGGCGGCTGCTGGATGAAGGCAAGATCGCGCTGCATACCGGCGTTCATGTCGACCGGATCGCCGAATCGCCTGAAGGGTTGCGCCTGCATGCCGCCAGCCAGGTTCTGCCGCCGGTGGACGAAGTCATCGTGGCCACGGGCTTTCGGCCCGAGTTGGGGTTGCTATCCGAACTGCGCCTGGAACTGGACCCGGCTACGCAAAGCCCGGTCCGGCTGGCCCCGCTGATCGATCCGAATGTGCATAGCTGCGGCACCGTGCGGCCGCACGGTGCCGCGGAACTGTCGCATCCCGAAGACGGGCTGTACGTGGTGGGCATGAAAAGCTACGGCCGGGCGCCGACGTTCCTGATGTGGACCGGCTACGAGCAGGTGCGCTCGGTGGCAGCGGCGCTGGCGGGCGACTGGGAGGCCGCCGGGCGGGTCGAGCTGGTGTTGCCCGAAACCGGCGTCTGCCACACGCAGTTTCGCCGGCCTGACGCGGTGGCCGAACGCGGACCGGGGTGCGGCACCACCGCATGCGCGAGCGGACGGCAGGGCTAGGGGACGGTCACTGCGTACGGTCCAGCGTATGGACTTGATCCAGCCGTGGCGTGTCCAGCAGCCGGGCCTTGGCATCCAGCAATTCATCGTCGGTCACGTCGAAGCGCTGGAGCCAGGCCTCCCCCTTGAAATCGGTCAGGCGTGGCTCGCCTGCCGCGCTGGCAATCAGATGCAGCCAGAATTCCGCGCTTCGTTGTGCCTTGAGCGCGGCATTGGGCAGCACATACTGGGGCGGCTTGGGGTCGATCAATGTCGCGGCGGTATCCGGTTCATTGCCCGCCTGTATCACGATGCCTGTGCCGTAGTCGTAGAACGCGAACCAGTCGGGGGGCAGCGCCGAGCGCAGCGTATGCAGGCCGCCCGCCTGCTCGACCATTTCGTGATTGATCGCCGTCAGCCAGGAAACGGTCTTGAAGGTGTCGCGCTTGAGCTTGGAGGCGGAAAACACCGGTGCGCCGACATCGACGCCGCGGAACTGGTCGGACACGACGGCCTCGGTCGGCTGGCTGCTGTTCCATTCGGTAGGCGACAGCACGAAGCCGAAGCCGCCGTGTCCGTGAAACGCGTGCAGCCGGCGGGCGAAGGCCACGAACAGGCGTTGAAATGCCTGAGGCTGTTCGACGACTTTCGCAAACGGCAGCGCAAAGCGCAGCACATCCAGCCGCGGGCGTTTCTTGACCTCCCAGGCCGGCGCGGTATCGACACAGAAGGCATACGGCCCGGCGTCCTGACGCTTGGCGCCGCTGGTGTAGCTCAAATCGATCTCTTCGTCTTCGTCGAGGGCATTGAACCAGTCGCGAATGGCGGGCGCCTTGGCGTAGCGCAGGCAGGGCGGGCCGGAAGGAGGTTCGCCGCGCCACAGCCAGGTGAATACGTCGCCGGCCTGGGCCAGGTAATCATCGAAACACTGGGCAATCGCGGCCCGCTTGGCGAGCGTGAAGCCGCCATCGAAGTACAGCGTGCCGGTGACCGTGACCACGGCGCCCACATAGTCTTGTGGACCCCCGCGCATCAGCAGGCCGCCGGGAAACGGGAGCCCCTCCGGGTTCTCGCGCAGCGTGGCGGCAAAGGCTTCCGGGTTCATCATCTACGCCGCACTGTCCGCCAGCAAGGGCCGCGCCGCTGACGCGCCGCGCAGCGATTCCAGCAGCACGCGCTTGTTCTCGCGGCTGCGGTAGGCGTGTTCGCGCATCAGGTTTTCGGCGCGCACGGCTTCGCGCCGGGTGATGGCGCGCAGCAGGTCTTCGTGGTCTGCCTGCGCGCGCAGCACAAACGGCGTTTCCAGCAGGGAAGGGGTGGACGGCAGCGTCAGCGCGGCGGGGCCGGCCAGCGGGGTCTTGTTGTTGTGTTCCAGCGCGGACAGCAGGGCGCGGTTGCCGGCGGCCTCGCACAGGATTTCGTGAAAGCGCCGGTTGATCTGGCCCCAGGCGCGCGCATCGACGGTGGTGTTGGGATCGCGCCTGGCGGGCGCCAGCAGCGCGCGGCCTTCCTCGACGGCTTCGGACAACTGGGCCAGCACGGCCTCGGGCGCGCCGCGTTCGGCCAGCAGCCGGGCCGCCATGCCTTCCAGCACGCCGCGCACATCCACGGCGTCGCCGATTTCTTCCACGGTGAACGCCCGCACCCGGAAGCCCCGGGACGGCAGCCGTTCCAGCAGGCCTTCCTTTTCCAGTTCCGTCAGCGCGATGCGCAGCGGCGTGCGCGACACGCCCAGGCGGGCGGAAAACTGCAATTCGACCACGCGTTCTCCGGGCTGCAAGGCGCCCGAAAGCACCATGTCCCGAAGTTCGGAAATCACTTTGTCGATCTGTGCGGCCATAGCGGAGCGTCGGCTGAAGATTGTCTGAAAGGGGGCTCCAGTGTACCCAGAAAATTGCATGCAATCGCGCAGAGAATTTGGATTTCTACCTTGCGATTAATCAAAATTGCATGCAATAATCCAGAAAAACAGCGTTCAAGCCGCAAATAATTGCCTGAATGCATGCAAAGAAAACTCAATTGCATGCCGTCGGGCACTGCAAAAGCCCAGGAGACAAGATGAAGCTGATCAGCTTCCTGCACGCAGGCCGCCCCGGCTGGGGCGTGTTGCGCGGCACCGAGGTGGTGGTGCTGACCCCCGTATGGCCCGATGTCATCGCCGCGCTGGCGGCCGGCCCCGAGCAGATCGCGCAGGCCGCCCAGGCGCCGGGCCTGTCCTGTATTGCGCTGGCGCACCTGCAATGGCTGCCGCCCGTGCCCGCGCCCCGCAAGATTCTGTGCGTGGGGCTGAACTACGGCCGCCACGTACAGGAGGCCGGACGCGAGCTGCCCGCACACCCCTCGCTGTTTCCGCGGTTCGCGGACAGCGTGGTCGGCCACCGGGAAGCCGTGTGGAAGCCGCGCGCGTCCGACAAGTTCGACTACGAAGGCGAACTGGTGGTGGTGATCGGCCGGGGCGGACGCCACATCGCCGCGGCGGATGCGCTGTCGCACGTCGCCGGCTACACCTGCATGGCCGAGAACTCGGTACGCGATTTCCAGAAGCACAACGCCCAGGTGACGCCGGGCAAGAACTTCGAGCGCAGCGGCGCGATCGGCCCCTGGCTGGTGACCGCCGACGAGATCGGCGACCCCGCCCGCCTGCAGGTCATTTCGCGGCTGAACGGCGAAGTCATGCAGCACGGCGACGTGTCGGACCTGATTTTTCCCATTCCCGAGCTGATCGCCTACATCAGCGCCTTTACCCCGCTGTCCACCGGCGACCTCATCGCCACGGGCACGCCGGAAGGCGTGGGCGCCAGCCGCAAGCCGCCGCGGTTTCTGGCGGCGGGCGATCGGCTGGAAGTGGAAATTCCCGGGATCGGCACCTTGAGCAACATCGTGGCGGACGAACCCGCCGCGCAACCAGGAGACGCGCATGGCTGATGCGCTGCGGTACCTGACGGAACGCGATGTCGTGTCCGTCCTGGATATTCCCCGGGCCATCGACGCCTTGCACGACATGCTGATCGCGCAGGGCCGGGAACAGGCGCGCAATCTGCCCAAGACGCTGGCCACGTGGGGCGACGGCAGCTCAATGCATGCATTGGGTTCGGTGCAGACCGGCGCGGCAGGCTATGCCGGCTTCAAGACGTGGGTGCATACCAAGGCGGGCGGCGGATCGCTGTTCAGCCTGTTCGATGCCGGCTCGGGCGCGCTGCGCGCCATCATCGAGGCACGCGCCCTCGGCATGCTGCGCACGGCGGCGATCAGCGGGGTGGCCACCCGGGCGCTGGCGCCGGCGGATGCCACCCGCGCCGCGCTGATCGGCACCGGTCCGCAGGCCGTGACCCAGCTGGCCGCGCTGGCGGCGGTGCGTCCGCTGCGCCAGGTTCGCGTCTACAGCCCCACGCCCGAGAAGCGGCGCGCCTTCGTGGCCAGCGTGGCGGGCAAGTATGCCTTCGACATCCAGGCGTCGGACACGCTGGAACACGCCCTGGCCGGCGCCGAGATCGTCACGCTGATCACGCGCGCCGTCGACCCGTTCGTGGACGCGGCGCGGCTGGCGGACTGCCGGCACTTGAACGCGGTGGGCGCGATTTTGCCGAGCAAGGCCGAGTTCGCCCAGGACGTGTTCGAGCGCGCGGATGGCGTGGTGGTGGACGACCTGGAAAACGCCCGCCGCGGGTCGCGTGAACTGCGCGAGCGCTATGGCGCCGACGGTGCGCCGTGGCCGGGCGTGACCGTGCTGAGCGACTGGCTGGCGCAGGGGCTGGCGCGGCCTTCGGACGCCCGCCTGACGATCTTCAAGGGCATGGGCATGGGCCTGTCGGACCTGGCGATGGCCCGGGTGGTCTTTGAGCACGCTCGCGACCAGGACCTGGGCCTGGCGCTGCCGCCCCAGACCCGCGAAAACCTGCTGCTGGCGCAGCCCTGATCCGCATTCAATCAACCAAGACCGCCGACGCCGGCGGCAAGAGGAGACAAGCATGTTCGTCGACGTCAGCGGGGCGGCGCCCCGGGAACAGAACAAATGGCCGTCGATCGTGATCCCCAAAGAGGACATCGATCTGGAAATCGCACGCCTGATCGACGCGCCCCGGCCGGACAACGGCCGCCGCGCATCGCTCATCACCCATCCTGAGGCGAGCGCGCCGGGCCTGGGTCTGGCCCCCGGCACGGACGTCACCATCAACGTGGTGAACCCGGGCGAGCGCAGCTTCAACCTGCGCAAGAATTCCAACATGCTGGAAATCTGTATCAGCGGAGAAGGCGTGGCCACGGTGGCGGGCCGCGACATCCGCGTGGGCCATTGGGACGTGTGGAATACGCCCGCCATGCAGGTGCATTCGTATCGCAACGAGGGCAAGACGCCCTGGGTGCGGCTGTCTTATTCCAACGCGCCCCTGTTGGAAAAGCTGGAGATCCATTACGTCGAAGAGTTCGACGGCGCGGTGCCGCCGGCCGACGCCAATACCCGGCCCGCGCCGCCGCGGGCGCCGGACGCCGCCCGCTCGCGCGACCTGGCGCTGCGCGAACAGATCACGCCCGAGGGCGCGTGGCTGCTGGGCTACGAATGGCTGATCGACATCGACGTGCTGGACTCGAAGGCGCTGCACTGGCCCTGGCAGGCGGTGTCGCGCCACCTGCCCACGGTCGAGGACATGGCGCGGGGCTACAACGGCCGCCGCCTCTTCGTGTTGTACAACCCGGCGACGGAACGCCGCATCGGCACCACGCACAGCTTTTTCGCGACCATCTCGTCGTCGCCGCCCGACAACCACCATGTGCCGCATCGCCATAGTTCGTCGGCCATCAACTATTACCTGCGCGGCAATGGCTACAGCAAGGTCAATGGCGTGCGGCTGGACTGGAAGGCGGGCGACCTGATCCTGTCGGCCCCCGGCTGGGCCATGCACTCGCACCACTCGGGCACCGAGACCACGTCGGCACTGACCGTGCAAGACCACCCGCTGCAGATCGCGATGGAATCGCTGATCTGGCAAGAGCGCATGCAGGAACCCATCCTGGCGCTGGGCAGCCAGAGCGGCTTTGAAAGCAACCGCGCGCAATTGGCCGCCGCCTCTTGACCCCGCGCCCCGACGAATCCATATCCGGACCCACCATGACCCTGACTGAACTGTCCGACGCGCCGTCGTTGCGCGCGCGCCTGCGGGACTTCTACGACGACTACGCCTTCTGCCTGGACGAAGGCCGGCTGGAGCAATGGCCGGACTTCTTCACCGAAGACTGCCATTACCGCGTGCTGTCCCGCGAAAACCACGATGCGGGCCTGCCGCTAGGCCTGATCTACTGCATGAATCGCAACATGGTGCGCGACCGCGTGACCGCGCTGCGCGAAACCACCATGTTCGAGCCGCGCTCGCTGCGCCATTTCATCAGCGGCGTGCGCGTGATGGACGTGCAGGGCGAGCACATCGTGTCCCAGGCCAATTTCGCCGTGATGGAGTCGCTGTCCGACCGCGAGCCGACCCTGAACATGGTCGGCCGCTACCTGGACGTGCTGCGCGTCACGCCTGACGGCATTGCGATCAGCCGGCGCGACTGCGTGTACGACAACTATCGCGTGCGCACGTCGTTGATCGTTCCCATCTGAATCCGCTGCAAGGAAACCTGCCATGACCTGTTCCGACTCCGCCGTGCTGGACACGCCTGCCGCGGCCCCCATTCATCTTGAGCGCCGCTGGCCCAAAGAGGGCTACACGCGCATTCCCAACTGGGTCTATACCGATCCGGCCATATTCCAGAAGGAAATGGACGTGTTCTTCGCCGGCCAGACCTGGAACTACGTCGGCCTGGAATGCGAAGTGCCCGACGTGGGCTGCTACAAGCGCAACTGGATCGGCAACCGTCCGGTGATCATGGTGCGCACCGACACCGGTGAAGTCGGCGTGCTGGAAAACCGCTGTGCGCACCGCGGCGCGCAGATCTGCTGGCACAACACCGGCAAGGTGACCGACTTCACCTGCCCCTACCACCAGTGGAACTACGACCTGAACGGCAACCTGCAGGGGGTGCCGTTTCGCCGCGGCGCCATGGGCAAGGGCGGCATGCCCAAGGACTTCGACCCCAAGCAGAACGGCATCCGCAAGCTGCGCAGCGTGAACCGCGGCGGCTCGATCTGGGCCACGTTTTCCGAGGATGCCCCCAGCTTCGAAGACTATTGCGGCCCGGAAGTGCTGGCCGAGATCGACCACATGCTGCCGGGCAAGCCGCTCAAGCTGCTGGGCTACAGCCGCCAGCTGATCCCCAGCAACTGGAAGATGTACCTGGAAAACCTGAAGGATCCGTACCACGCGACCTTGCTGCACACCTTCTACATCACCTTCGGCCTGTGGCGGGCGGACTCGAAGTCCGAATGCATTCCGACCGGCGGCGGCGCGCACAGCGTCATGGTGTCGCACAACGAAGGCAAGAAGAAGACGGAAGCCACCACCGAGATGAGCCGCTTTCGCGACGACCTGGAACTGCTGGACCTGGAAACCGTGACGCCGCGCGCCGAGTTCAACCGCGGGCGGGTGGGCGGCGCCTGGGTGTTCCCGGCGGCCCAGTTCGGCATCCAGGCGAACTCGCTGAAAACCCGCCACGTCATTCCCCGCAGCCCCACCGAACACGAACTGGTGTTCACCTATTACGGGTACGAGGACGACGATGAGGAAATGACCCGCTTGCGGCTCAAGCACGCCAACCTGCTGGGGCCGGCCGGGTTCGTGTCGATGGACGACAGCGAGATGCTGAACCAGGTGCAGATCGGCGTGACCGGCTATCCCGAGGCGCGCGGCATCGTCGAAATGGGCGGCCGCGACACGGAACCGGCCGACTACATGGTGACCGAGGTGCTGATCCGGTCCTTCTACGACTACTACCGCAAGGCAATGGGGCTGTGACCATGGATATCTGGAAACCTGTCGCCCGGCTGGCGGAGATCTCGCCGGACACGGGCACCCTGCGCGTGGTGCACGAGGGCGAGGCGGTCTGCCTGTACGACCTGCAAGGCGAGATCTGCGCCACCCAGGATCGCTGCCCGCACGGCAATGCCAGCCTGGCCGACGGCTACCTCGAAGACGGCAAGATCGAGTGCCCGCTGCACCAGGGCGTGTTCGACATCCGCTCGGGCAAGCCGCAGTGCCCGCCGGTCACGACCGACCTGCGCCGCTACGACGTGCGCGTCGAGGCCGATACGGTCTACCTGAAGGCGCAAGCAACGTGAGCGCGGACGCCATCGTCATCGTCGGCGCCGGCCAGGCGGGCGGCTGGGCCGCGACCACGCTGCGCAGCCGGGGCTTTGTCGGCCGGGTGGTGCTGCTGGGCGACGAACCGCATGCGCCCTACGAGCGGCCCCCGCTCAGCAAGGCGGTGCTGGGCGGACAGGCGCCTGCCGAGAGCACCGAACTGTTTTCGGCGCAGCGCCTGGCGGAACTGGACATCGCCTTCCACCCCGGTATCGCCGCCACGCGGCTGCGGCTGGCGGACAAGCGGGTAGAGACGTCAGATGGCGCCTCGGTCAGCTATGCCAAGCTGATCCTGTGCATGGGCGGCCGGCCCGTGGTGCCGCCGCTGCCCGGCGTGGACAGCCCGGGCGTACACGTGCTGCGTACCCGCGACGATGCGTTGCGGCTGCGGGCGCGGCTGGGGCCGGACCGGCATGTCGTCATCGTGGGCGGCGGATGGATCGGCCTGGAAGTGGCCGCCACGGCGCGCCAGGCCGGCAGCAGGGTGACTGTGCTGGAACAGGCGGCGCGCCTGTGCGCCCGCAGCGTGCAGCCCGGCGTGTCTGCCCATCTGGCCGCCCTGCATGGGGCGCATGGCGTCGACCTGCGGCTGGGCGCCAGCCTGTCGGCCATCCATACGCTGCCCGATGGCCGGCCGGTCGCCGAGCTGTCCGATGGCACCCGGCTGACGGCTGATGCCGTGGTGCTGGGGGTCGGGCTGGCCGCCAACGATGCGCTGGCGCGCGAAGCCGGCATTGCCTGCGACCGCGGCGTGCGGGTCGATGCGCATTGCCGTACGTCGGCGCCGGATGTCTATGCGGCCGGCGACGTTGCCGTGTCGACGCATCCCGCCACCGGTGACGCGATGCGCCTGGAATCGTGGCAGAACGCCCAGGACCAGGGCATGGCGGCGGCCCTGGCGGCGCTGGGCGAGTCCGCCCCGTATGCGCCGACCGGCGCGGTCTGGTCGGAGCAGTACGGCGCCATGGTGCAGATCGTGGGGTTTCCGGCGCTGGCGCAATGCGAAGTGCTGCGTCCGCAAGCCGATCGCCGGATGCTGCTGTCGGTGTCGCTGGATGCCGCCGGCCGCGCCGTGGCCGGCGTGGCGGTGGATGCCCCGCGGGAATTGCGCCAGCTGCGCAAATGGATCGCGCAGGGCGCAGTCCTGGACCCGGCGTTGGTGCAGCGGCCAGACGTGCCGTTGGCCAGCGCCCAGATCGGATGACGAAAATGATGGATCACACCTCCCAGCAAGCCCACGCGGTCAAGGCCGCCTGCGAAGCCGTCGTGCTGACGTTTTTCCACGCGCTGGACACCCGCCGCCATGACGCCGCCGCCGCCTTGATGGCCGCCGACGGCGTATGGCTGCGGCAAGGCCAGCGGCTATGCGGGCCCCAGGAAGTGCTGGACGCGCTCAATGCCCGGGCGCCGGACCGCAGCACGTGCCACGTCATCACCAACCTGCGCCTGCTGGAGCATGGCGAGCGCGGCGCCACCGTGGGCTACTTCCTGATCGCCTACGACAGCGTGCCGCAAGCGCAGGACGGGGCGCCGCGGCTGGCCGCCATTCGGGAATGCCGCGATGTGCTGGTGGACACGGCCGATGGCTGGCGCCTGGCCGACAAGAGCAGCCGCCGGCATCTGCCGCCGGAATAGCCCTATCCAGGAGAGCGACCGAACCGATTTTTCGCATCACAAGAGCGTGCCCGATACACCTAAAACGCCGCGGGCGCGCGCAACAGCATCCCAAAGGAGACAACCTCGTGAATACCCCCAAGATATTGATCTGCATGACGGCCGCCGCAGGCGCGTGGCTGATGACGGCCCCCGCCTCGGCGCAACAGGCCGCCTGGCCTACCCACGCCATCACGCTGGTCGTGCCGTTCGCGGCCGGCGGCGGCGGCGACACGCTGGCGCGGCTGGTGGCCGAACCGCTGTCGCGCGAGCTGGGCCAGTCCATCATCGTCGAGAACCGCCCGGGTGCGGGCGGCAACATCGGCACGTCCATCGCCGCGCGCGCCAACCCGGACGGCTACACGCTGTCGTACGGCACCAACGGCACCCAGGCCACCAATCACTGGCTGTACAAGTCGCCCGGCTACAAACCCAATGATTTCGAGCCGATCTCGCGCTTTACGGTGATTGCGGCGGCGCTGGTGGTCAATGGCGCCGACGAGCGCTTCAAGACCTTGGCGCAGCTGGTGGACTACGCCAAGTCGCACCCTGGCGAGCTGACCTGTGGCTCGGCCGGCAACGGCACGTCGTCGCATCTGGCCTGTGAACTCTTGAACCAGATGGCCGGGCTGAAGGTCATGCACATTCCGTACAAGGGCGGCGGCGCCGCCATGACGGACCTGATGGGCGGGCGGATTTCCTTCCTGATCGACGTGATGCCCAACGTGTCGGGCCAGATCGCCGCGGGCAAGCTGCGCGCGCTGGCGGTCACCACGCCGGAACGCGTCGCGTCCAATCCCGATATTCCCACCATGAGCGAGGCCGGGGTGAAGGGCTACGAGTTCTTCGCCTGGGACGGCCTGTACGCGCCCAAGGGCACGCCGGTTGCCGTGCTGGACAAGCTGAATGCCGCCGTCAACAAGGCGCTGCAGCAGCCCGAGGTGAAAAAGGCGCTGGAATCGCGCGGGGCGATTCCGTCGCCCACCTCGCGTCAGTCGCTGGCGGAGTTCGGCGCCGAGGAATACACCCGCCTGGGCAAGGTCGTGAAAACCGCGGGCGCCGCCATCGACTGATCGGACTCAGGGCGCCATCGCCTCGCGCGCCAGCCGCGCGACTTCCTGCGCTACGCCTTTGCGTTCGCTGTAGCGGTCCGTCAGGTAGTCGCTGCGGTCGCGCACCAGCAGCGTGAACTTGATCAGTTCTTCCATCACATCGACGACCCGGTCGTAATAGGGCGACGGCTTCATCCGGCCGGCGTCGTCGAATTCCTGGAAGGCCTTGGCCACCGACGACTGGTTGGGGATGGTCACCATCCGCATCCAGCGGCCCAGCACCCGCAGCGCATTGACGGCGTTGAACGACTGCGATCCCCCGGATACCTGCATGACGGCCAGGGTGCGGCCCTGGGTGGGGCGGACGCTGCCGGTTTCCAGCGGCAGCCAGTCGATCTGGCTCTTGAAGACGCCGGTAAGCGTGCCGTGCCGCTCGGGGCTGCACCACACCTGGCCTTCGGACCACAGCGACAGCGCACGCAGCTCGGCCACCTTGGGATGGTCGGCGGGCGCGCCGTCCGGCAACGGCAGGCCATGGGGGTCGAAGATGCGCGTTTCGGCGCCCAGCCGGGTCAGGATGCGGGCGGCTTCTTCCGTGAGCAGCCGGCTGTACGAACGCTCGCGCAGCGAGCCGTACAGCAGCAGGATGCGCGGCGGATGCGTGGCGCCGCCTTGCAGCGCCAGGTGGGCATGGTCGGGGGTGTCCAGCAGGGTGTCGTCCAGGCTGGGCAGGGTCAGATCTGTAAGAGAAGCGGGGTGTGTCACGGTGTCGGGTGGTGGGGGGATGGGAAAGAGGGAATCGCGGTGGGGCGGCTGAACCAGGCGGCGAGCCAGAAGCTGGCCGCCAGCACCAGGGCCACGACGACGATGGCGCTCAATACGGTGCCGTAGGACGCGCCGACCGACCACAGCAGCGCGGCCCCGACCGGCGCCGCGGCGCGGGCCAGGGTCATGGGCACGGTCAGCAGGCCGTTGATTGCGCCGTAGGCATGGCGGCTGAGCATCTCGGGCACGACCATGCCGCGCACGATGGTGAATATGCCGTTGGCGCCGCCGTAGACGACGCAGATCGCGGCCACGGTGGGGAAATCGGCGCCGAGAAATGCCAGCACGCCAAACGCCAGCGGAAATACCGTGACGACGGCCGCGCCGACAGCGCGCATCGACGCCTGCGCGGCGAACAGGCTGACCACGATGCGGCCGGCGACCTGGGCCGGTCCGATCAGGGCAATGGCCTGCACGACCGATGCCGTGTCCAGCCCGCGTTCGCGCAGCAGCGGATACATATGGAAGGTGAAGGCGGAAAAAGCCGCCGCGTAGGCGGTCAGCGACACCAGCAGGGCCCAGAACACGGGGCGGCGCAGCGCCTGCCGGACGGCCTGGCGGTTGTGGTCGCGCTGCGTCTGGGCGGTGGCGCCTGCGGCGGGCGGCAGGTCGCGCGCCGGGTCGATGAACAGCAGGTAGGCGCCGGCGCACACCAGTGCGTTCACGGCGGCCAGCACCATCAGGGCCTCGCGCCAGCCCCAATGCGTCAGCAGCCACTGCACCAGCGGAATGAACACCGTGCTGGCAAAGCCGCCCCATAGCGTCAGCGACGTGATGCCGGCACGGGAATGGGCCGGGCCGACGCGGCGCGCGACGACGGCGAAGGCCGGCTCGTACAGCGTGGCCGCCTGCAATGCGCCGATGCCCGCTACCAGCGCGTAGAACGCGGCCAGCGACGTCACCTGCGACCACAGCAAGAGCAGCGCCCCGGCCAGCAGCGACGACAAGCCCATTACCCAGCGGCCGTGGCCGCGGTCAACGGCCACGCCGACCGGAAACGCCGCCAGCGCAGCCAGGACCAGCCCCAGCGTGGCGGCGCCGTACAGATCCGGCTTGCTCCATCCCAGTTCGGCGCCCATGGCTTCGGCGATGAGCGGAAAGCTGTAGTACAGCGACCCCCACGAACAGATCTGGCCGATGCCCAGCGCCGTGATCAGGCCGCGGGCCTTGTCGGGCGGCGGGGCCGAGGCACGATCGCCCGGGCCCGGGCGGGAAGACAGGGGCGAAGTCATGGCGGTCAGGGGGAAGGGGCGTCTTGGAGAAAGGCGGCGACGTCGGCGGCCGTGGATTTGGCGGTACGCAAAATGCCGATCAGCGTGGCGGACGCGAAGCCGGTCCATTCGCCATAGCCGACCAGCCACAGGCCCGGCACGGCGGCAGCCCGCGTGCCGTCCAGCGCGACCTTGCCGTCGGCGTTCAGCACGCCCAGCGGCGCCAGCGGGTCCAGCGCGGGCCGGAAACCCGTGCACCAGATCACGGCATCGACCTCGGATTCGTGGCCGTCGGGCCAGACCACGCCGCCGGGGGTGAAGCGCACGAAGGGCCTCACGGCGTGCAACACGCCGCGGTCGCGCGCCTCGCGCACCGGCGGCACCATCACGATGTCGCCGAAGCCGCCAGGCAGATCGTCGGCGGGCCGGCCTTGCTGCAGGGCGTGCCAGCGCGCCGTGGCGCGTTCGAACAGCACGCGGCCGTCGACGTCGTCAGGCAGGAATTTCGGCGGCGCCTGCGTGACCCAGGTGACGCGAGCCGTTTGCGAGAGTTCGGCCAGGATCTGCGCGCCGGAATTGCCGCCGCCCACGACCAGCACGCGCTGGCCCGCGTAGGGGGCCGGCGAACGGTAATGGGCCGAATGGGTCTGCGTGCCGCGAAAGGTGGACGCGCCATCGATGGCGGGCACGAATGGCTTGCTCCAGGTGCCGGTGGCGCTGATCACCGCGCGGCTGTGCCAGTGGCCCTGGTCTGTTTCGATGACGAAGCCGCCGTCTTGCCGCTGCACGGCCTGCACCTGCACCGGCCGGTGTACGGCGAAACCGTAACGGGCTTCGTAGCGGGTCAGGTAGTCGACGACATGGTCGCGCGTGGGATAGCCGGGCGTTGCCGGCATGGGCCAGCCCGGCAGCGAGCTCCATTGCGCAGGGGAAAACAGCCGCAGCGAATCCCAGGCCTCGCGCCAGGCGCCACCCGGTTGCGGGCGGGCGTCCAGCAAGGCGACGTCAAGGGAGTGCCGCCTGGCGAAGTAGGCGGTGGCCAGTGCGCTTTGGCCCGCGCCGATGATGATGACGTCGGCGCGGCGGGCGGGGTGGGCGGTCATGCCGCCGGGTCCGGATCGGCCGGCAGCGGGGTGCAGGCCACGCCGCTGCAGCATTCCGCGGTCAGGTAGTCGACCAGGCCGAACATCAGGTCGGTGTTGGCGCGGTAGCGCATGTAGCGGCCTTCCTGTTCGACGGTCAGCAGGCCGGCCTGGGTCAGCGCTTTCAGGTGAAACGACAGATTGGTGGGCGGCAGCTGGAGTTCGGTGGCGATCTGGCCGGCCACGCAGCCGGCGGGTGCGGCGCGTACCAGCAGGCGGAAGATGTCCAGCCGCACGCCGGAGGCGAGCGATTCGAAGACGATGACGGCGGTGTTTTTGTCCATGCGGCAATACTACAACTATTGTTGAACAATTAAAACTTTACGTCTTTCGATATTTCCACTACAGTCGAATTATGGAAATGAAAGATGCCGTGAAAGCCCTGGCCGCGATCGCCCACGAATCGCGCCTGACCGTATTCCGCCTGCTGGTGCAAGCCGGGCCCGCCGGCCTGGCCGCCGGCCAACTGGCCGAAAAAACCGGCATTGCGCCGTCGTCGCTGTCGTTCCACCTGAAGGAACTGGTGCACGCCGGCCTGTTGCAGTCCCGCCAGGAAGGGCGGTTCGTCATCTACGAAGCCCGCTTCGAATCGATGGCCGACCTGCTGGCTTATCTCACCGACAACTGCTGTGGCGGCGCGCCTTGCGCGGTGCTGCCGCAGGTGGCGTGTACCCCAGCCCCCGCCGATGCGGGGCGCGCCGATCCCCTCTGATTCTTCTTTCTCATCATGGCTGACAAGGTCTACCACGTACTCTTTCTGTGCACCGGCAATTCCGCCCGCAGCATCATGGCCGAAGCGCTGCTCAACACCCTGGGCAAGGGTCGCTTCCAGGCCTACAGCGCCGGCAGCCACCCGGGCGGCGCCGTCAACCCGTTCGCCATCGAAAAGGTGCGCGTGCTGGACTACCCGCTGGACCGCCTGCGCAGCAAGAGCTGGGACGAATTCGCGGTGCCGGGCGCACCGCAGATGGATTTCATCATCACCGTCTGCGACAACGCGGCGGGCGAGGTCTGCCCCATCTGGCCGGGCCAGCCGATCTCGGCGCACTGGGGTTTTGAAGACCCCGCCGCCGCGCAAGGGTCCGACGACGACAAGCGCCGGGTGTTCGAAAAGGTGTTTCGCCAGATCTCGGCGCGCATCAATATCTTTGCCAACCTGCCGCTGGCCGCGCTGGACAAGGCCGCGATCCACCGCGAACTCAAGCAGATCGGCGCCGAACCGCCGGCCGCCTGACGCACGCATGCCGCCACAGGGCGCCGGCCGGCCGCGGCCGCGCCTTTTTTTTCATCTTCGACAGACGTATTCATGCTTACCGCCATCGCCATCTTCGTGTTCACCCTGGTCCTGGTCATCTGGCAGCCCCGTGGTCTGGGCATCGGCTGGAGCGCCAGCCTGGGCGCGGCGCTGGCGCTGGCCTTGGGCGCCGTGCACCTGGCCGACATCGCGGTGGTGTGGCAGATCGTCTGGAACGCCACGGCCACCTTCATCGCCGTCATCATCATCAGCCTGCTGCTGGACGAAGCGGGCTTCTTCGAATGGGCCGCGCTGCACGTGGCCCGCTGGGGCCGGGGCCGGGGACACGCGCTGTTCGCCTTGATCGTGCTGCTGGGCGCGGCGGTGGCGGCGCTGTTCGCCAACGACGGCGCGGCGCTGATCCTGACGCCCATCGTCATGGCGATGCTGGTGGTGCTGGGGTTCAGCCCCGCGGCCACGCTGGCTTTCGTGATGGCCGCCGGCTTCATTGCCGATACGGCCAGCCTGCCGCTGATCGTGTCGAACCTGGTCAACATCGTGTCGGCCGATTTCTTCGGCATCGGCTTTGGCCGCTATGCCGCGGTGATGGCGCCGGTGAACGTCGTGGCGGTGGCGGCGACGCTGGGGGTCCTGTGGCTGTATTTCCGGCGAGACATCCCGGCGCGCTATGACGCCGCCTCGCTCAAGGCGCCGTCCGCCGCCATACGCGATGCCGCCACGTTCCGTGCGGGCTGGGTCGTGCTGGCGCTGCTGCTGGTGGGGTTCTTCGGGCTGGAACCGCTGGGCGTGCCGGTCAGCGCGGTGGCGGCTGCGGGCGCGGCCATCCTGCTGGCGGTGGCGGGCCGCGGGCACGTCATCAGCACCCGCAAGGTGCTGCGCGAAGCGCCCTGGCAGATCGTGGTGTTTTCGCTGGGGATGTACCTGATTGTCTATGGCCTGCGCAATGCCGGGCTGACGCAGTTGCTGGCCGACGTGCTCAATGCGCTGGCGGGGCAGGGCCTGTGGGCGGCCACGTTCGGCACCGGCCTGATCGCGGCTTTCCTGTCGTCGGTGATGAACAACATGCCGACGGTGCTGGTGGGTGCGCTGTCGATCGACGCCAGCCAGGCCAGCGGCGTGGTCAAGGAAGCCATGGTCTACGCCAACGTCATCGGCAGCGACCTGGGCCCGAAGATCACCCCCATCGGCAGCCTGGCCACGCTGCTGTGGCTGCACGTGCTGGCCCGCAAGGGCACGACGATTTCCTGGGGGTACTACTTCAAGGTGGGCGTCGTGCTGACGTTGCCTGTGCTGGCGGCGACCCTGGCGGCGCTGGCGTTGCGGCTGGGGTGAGGGGCGGCGCGGGCGCAGCGTTCGCGATAGCGTCCGGGTCTTCCAGCAGGCGGGCGCCCCGCGCGGACAGCGCGGCGCCGGCCCGGTGGTAGCCCACGACGCTGGCGACACTGGCATGGCCGGTCAGCGCCATGATTTCCCCCAGTGCCACGCCCTGGCGGCCCGCTTCCGTCACAAAGCCGGACCGCAGGCTGTGCGCGGCGTAGTCGCCATCCAGTCCGGCCCGTGCGGCGCGGTCCTGCACCATGCGGCGTACGGCCTCCGGCCCCAGCGCTTGGCCCACCACGCCGCCACGGCGCACGCGCCGGAACAGCGCACCCTGGGTAATGCCGGCCGCCTGCAGCCAGGCGTCCAGCGCGGTGGCGGCGCGGCCGACGATGGGCTTGTACATGTCGGGCCGGTCGGCGCCTTCCTGGTTGGTCTTGGAATGCGCCAAGACATAGAGAAAGCCTTCGGGCGTGCGGTGCGTGTTTTCAACCGTTGCCCGCACGACTTCCGAGCGGCGCCGGCCGCCGCTGGCCCAGGCGAACAGCAACAGGGCGCGGTCGCGCATGCCGATCAGGCTGTCGTCGCAAGTAGCCAGGATCTGCTCCAGCGGCTCGCGGGTCAGCGCGTCTTTGCGGGTGGGGCGTACGCCGCGCCGGGCATAGGCGCCGCGCGTGCGCGTCATCAGCAATTGCACCGCGCGGCTGTGGCAGGGGTTGGGCAGCCCCTGGGTTTCATGGGCTTCGGACAGCACCGCCAGGCGGTGCTGCACAGTGGCCAGCTTGAACGGCCCCAGGGCGCGTTTGACGCGGGCGGCCACCAGCGCTTGGTCGACGTGGGTCGGCAGGTCGCTGGCCATGCCCGTGGCGGTGGCGTGTTCGACGTGGTCGGCAATGAACTGCAGCACGACCTTGACCGGCACGGGCAGTTGCAGCGCGTGGCCGAAGCGCAGATCGTGCCAAGCCCCCCAATACCGGATGGCGCTGCGGTACGAGGCGAGCGTATTGCCGGAACTGCCTTCGCGCAGCAACGACTGAACCGAGCCCGCGCTGTCACCCAGTTCGCGCAGGGCATCGGCCACCGGGTCCAAGCCTGCGTCCCCCGTCCGATCCGCCATCAAGCCGCGTGAGCGCGGCGAATGGGGCAAAACGGCGCCGCCCGGCCCGGCGGAAAGTGCGTGGGGCTGATGTTTGTAGTTATTCATATGTATGCTGTACTATGTAATACATAAATAGCGAATAAGCGCGGATAAACTTTAATTATCCGCGCTTATTATCCCGCACACGAGCGGCGCGTGGCAAAGGGCGCGCGCCCCGCACAAAGGAATGGCCATGGCCACCGGAATTCAGGAAGCGGACGTCTGGGCAGCGGCGGATGCGCTGCTACAGGCGGGCGAGCAGCCCACCATCGAACGCATCCGCCTGCACCTGGGGCGCGGCTCGCCCAATACGGTGGGCCCGCATCTGAAGGCGTGGTTCCGGGGCCTGGGCAGCCGGCTGGATACGCCGGGGCAGGGCAGCGGCCTGCCTGAACCGCTGGCGCGCATGGCAGGCCAGCTTTGGGAAAGCGCAATGGATGCCGCACGGGGCCAATGGGCTGCCGGCGTCGCGCAGGAGCGCGAGGCGTTGACGCAGGCGCAAGCGGCGTTGCAAGCCGAGCGCGAAGCCTTTGCGCACGAAAAGGCGCGCATCGACATGCGCGAAGCGGACCTGGAAGACGGCATTCGCGCCGCCCGCGCGCAAGCGGCGGGCGCCGAAGACCGGGCCCGGGCCCTGGATGCGCAACTGCGTGAAAGCCTGCGCATCATCGACGCCTTGCGCGGCAAGCTGGAACAGTCGCAGACCAACGAGCGCGACGTCCAGCAGGCCTTGCGCCAGGCCTTGGCCGACCACCAGGCCGCGCTGACCGCTACGCAAGAGCGGCATGCCGCGCACGAACGGCGCTGGCTGGGCGACCTGGATGCACAACGCCAATTGTTGAAGAAGGCACAGGAAAGCCTGGACCAGCAGCGCAAGGCCGCCGTGCAGGAAGCCGCCAGCCAGGCCGAACGGATCGGGGCGCTGCAATCCGAGCAGGAGCAACGGGCGCGCGAGGCCGCCGAGGCGCGGGCCGGGGCCGCACAGCTGGCAGCCGAACTGCAGGCCGCCCGCGACACGCACGCCACGGCCCAGGCCGGCCTGCAGCAACGTAGTGACGATCTGGCGGCACGCATCCAGGAGCAGCAGGCGCAGTTGCAGACCAAGGACCGGCAGATCGACCTGCTGATGCAGGCGGTAGGCCGGCATCAACAGGAAGACGAGGACCGCGCAA
Source organism: Achromobacter deleyi (assembly GCF_902859705.1). GTDB lineage: Bacteria > Pseudomonadota > Gammaproteobacteria > Burkholderiales > Burkholderiaceae_B > Achromobacter > Achromobacter deleyi. The sequence continues at coordinate 134,449 of NZ_CADIJO010000009.1, forward strand.
CACAACGCCGCAAGCGCCAGCCCAAGCGCTGACTCAAGTGCTAACCCAAGCGCGTTTTCTCTGTACCATCGGGTCTGAACCGCCGCCGGGAGCCTTTTCGATTGAAGATCAGACGCTATCTTTTCGGCATCATCGTTTCGTTCGCATTGGCGGGCTTTCTGGCCTTTCTGGGCATCGTGGCCGTCACCGCCGACAACCTGGGCTGGGGCGCGGTGGCCCTGTTGAGCTACGCGGTGATGTTCGGCGGGCCGGCGGCCATCGTGCTGGTCGCGACCTGGGTCGTGTACCTGGTGCGGGATCGGGGCAATGTGCCGGCACGCGTCCATGCCCTGATGTTCTTGCCGACGCTGTTGGCCGTGTTGATCGTGCCCGTTGACGATTCCATCCGGCAGGGGCGGGCGGACCGCTTCCGCCAAGGCAATCCGGCCATCGCCGAGACGCACGTCAATCTTGCCGGCCAGCCGTTGGGGCTGGATTTTCGCCAGGCCTCGTCGTCATCGGGCGGCTCGCAATGGCTGGAACCGGCTTCAGGCGCCCAGACCGGCTTTACCAGCCTGCGGCGCTATCCCAGCCCGGATGTCGTAGCCGCCGGCACGTTTCCGTACGACGGCGATCGCCTGAAAGCCGACGCCACCCGCTACGCGTATTTCAACTTCGACGGCACCCCCACCGGGGTCGATCTGCCGTTGCAGCGCCTGCCGTATCCGGACCTGTCCAGGCTGGTTGCCGCGTTCGCCTATGGCGAGGCGGCGCTGATGGTGCACCAGTATTTTCACTATGCCGACCACGTCGAAGTGGCGCCCGGCCTGGCGCGATTTGCCGGCACGACCGAAGACGCGATGAGCGCGGCCGCCATCGCGGGGCTGACGCTCTTCAGCCTGGAAAACTACACGCCGCAGACGCTGGTGCGCGTGGAAATCAATGGCCAGACGCTGGATCTTCAGGGGCCGGCCCGCAGCCTGGCCGGCATGCATTGCGATCCGCCCCGCGGAAGCAGCCCCGCCGTGGCGGACCTGGACGCGCCGCTGACGGTGCGGTGGCAGACGCGCGAGGACGCCCCGGCCTGGCACGAGGCGAAGGTGGCGGTGCCGCCGTTCGGTGCGGCCAGCAAGGCGGACGGCGGCAAGCCGTCGTTGCCGCAGGTGCGTCTGTATGTGCTGCCCGACGGTTCCGTTGCCGCCGAGCGCTACCGGGAAATCCGCGCGCGCGGCGGCGATCTGGCGCTGCGCACCACCGGCGTGCCGCAGGCGGCCAAGGCGCATACGATGTGCGGCGGCGCGTACGCCAACTACAACTCGCAGACGGTGAAGCTGCTGGCGGATTAGGCGAGGCCGTGGCGGTCAGTGCATACGCCTGAAGGCGGCGGGTGCAGGCCTTGACGGCCAACCCTGGCGCATCGGCATGGCGGCCAAATAGGTGGCCAATCCTGGTGCATCGGCGTGGCGGCCAAATAGGTGGCCAATCCTAGCGTACCGGCGTGGCAGCCAAATACGCCGCCAGCGCGTCGCGCGTGTCCGGCAGGCCGACCGTCATCCGGGCCAGTCCGGCATTGCCGTCGCGAGGATTCCAGACGTCCGGATTCGCATGCAGGGCCTGCAAGACGGCATGCTGCTCGGGCGACAGCCGCGCCGGCAACGGCGGTCGCTGGCCTGGATGAAAGGCTGCTGCCTGGTCGGGAAAGGCCAAGGTCAGGATGCGGCCCCATTCGCTGTTGGCGAGCAGGCCGCCCTGTGTCCGGGCGATCAGCGCCAGCGCCGCGGGCAGCAGTTGCGCGAGGCTCACCTGGCGTTCGATCAGTGTGCCCAGCAAGGTCAGGCGCGTGTGCATGGGAAAGTACGGCGGCCGCTGCGTGAACCAGGCGTCGACCTCTTCCGGGCGAGTCAGGGCCGTGACCAGGATCGCCGTGGCGCGTGCATCGGGCACGAACAAGGCGGCGCAGGCGCGGATGGCGTCGTCGGCATCGTCCAGCCTGCGGGATACGTCGTGGCCCAGCTGGCCCAAGGCCAGGACGAGGCCGGCGCGGTCATCCCGTGCATCGCGCGCGCTGCCCGCATCAAGGCGCGCCTGGATGCGGGCAGCGACGGCGTGGGCCGCAGCGCTGTCGGGGGCCATCACGCCCCATTGCGCGGCGGCGTTGACGGCTTCCCGGCGGATCTCATCGTTGTCGTCCGACAGATAGGCCGCCAGCGCATCCAGCACGTCTCCTGTCATGGCACGCAGCGACAGGAAAGCATGGCACATCAAGGTCGAGATCAGCGGCGAGCCCCAGCCTTCCTCGTCTTCGCCGTCTTCATCGTCGCGCAGATGCAGAATCAGCGTGTCGAGTTCCGCGTCGCTGGGGTAGGGGTCGGCTTGCGGCGGTTCGATCTCATTCAGGCTGCTGCCGACCTGGCCCAGGAAGGCGATCAGCGCGGCAAGCGTGTTCGCGTCGAAGGCGGCGCACACGGTGGCATCGCGCAGCAGCGCCGTGATGACACCGACCGCGGCGGGCGTGGCGGAATAGATCGTGCCCTGGTGCAGGATCGCGCTGTGCAGATGCGTCAGCGCCGCCTGGCGCTCGGCGGCTTGCGGGCTTGCCAGGTTGCGCAGGTGGCCGGGCGTGTCGTCCGCGACGCCATAGGCGTGAAACAGGCGGCCCCAATCGGTGTCGTGCAGCACCGTATTCCAATCGGACAATTGCGTTCTCCCAGATCTTTCGTCAGCGCTGCATCATAGCTGCGAGACCATGGCCGAGGCGCGCGTGCGCGGCAACGTCAGCGCAGGCTAAGGCAAGTCCCGCATCCGGCCCAGTTGCAGCAGCACGGCCAGGGCCGCCAGGCTCAGCCCGCCCAGCGTGGCGAAGGTGGCCGGGGCGCCGGCGCGGGTCATCAGTGCGGCGATGGCCGGCGGCGCCAGGGCGTTGATCAGGTTCATCGGCAGGGCGATCTTCGCCATGGCCGCGGTGTAGTCCGCTTTCTGGAAGAACACCAGCGGCAGCGTGGCGCGGGCCACGGCAAAGGCGCCGCTGCCCACGCCGAACAGCAGCAGATAGCCTGCCACCGGCACCCAGCCGGCGCCGCCCAGCCACATCGCGGCCAGGCCCAGCGGAATCATTGCGCCCGCCACGATGCCGGTCGACAGGCCATCCCAGCGCCGTCCGCCCAGCAGGTCGACCACGCGGCCGCCCACCTTGAACACGCCCAGCAGCGACGCGATGCCCACGGCATAGGCCAGGTCCATGCCCATGGCCTGCATCAGTTGCACGCCCACGGCCTGGATGCCGAAGGTGACGAAGCTGTTCAGGGCGATGGCAGCGACGATCAGCGCAAAGACCTTGCCGTGCCGGCGGGCGGACGAGCGCGCGGCCTTGGCCGGCGCGGCCAGGGTCGCGGGCAGGCCGAAGCCCACCAGCGGGCACACGCCCAGCAGCATCACGGCGGCATAGGCGAACATTGCCGCACGCCAGCCGACCCAGTGGTCGAGAAGGGCGGTGACCGGCAGGAACACGCTGCCGGCCAGCCCGGTTGCCAGCATCAACGTGCCCATCAGGCTGCGGGCCTGGTCTTCGGCGTATTCCGCGATGTAGGCGTAGGCGGCCGTCGTCAGGAACAGGGCGCCGGCCAGGCCGATCAGCGCCCAGGCGCCCCAGAACGTCATCAGGTTGCGCGACAGCGCCAGCACGATCAGGCCCAGCCCGATCAGCCCGGCGCCGGCCGCCATCGACTGGCGCGTGCCATGGATGCGGAAGGCGCGGCCCGCCCAGGGCGCGGCCAGGCCCATGGCTACATACATGACCGAGGTGCCCAGAAAGACCGACGCCGCCGAGGCGCCCAGGTCTGCCGCCACGGGCGCGGCAATCACGGGCAGCACGCCCACCACGCCCCAGCCGGTGATCTGGGTCACAGCCAGCAGGATCAGAACCGTCAGGTGACGCGGCATGGTCGGGGGCTCAGGCCGAGGCGGGCGTCGTGGGGGTGGCGTCGGCCACGCGCGTTTCGCGCAGCGCCAGCAAGGCGGCGCAGGCCAGGCCGGCAATGCCCGCCAACGCCAGGAACGCCGCGCGGTAGCCCGCGTGCTGCACGATCAGGCCCGCCAGCCCGTTGCTGAGCGAGGCGCCGATGCCGAACACCGTCGTGACGGCGCCCAGGCTGGCGTTGAAGCGGCCGGTGCCGTGCGTCAGGTCCAGCACCATCAGGGGCAGCACGGCGCCGAAGATGCCGGCGCCGATGCCATCGAGCAACTGCACGGCGACCAGCCACGCCATGTCGTCCGACAAGGTGTAGAGCAGCCCGCGCAACGGCAGGATCGCGAACCCGATCAGCAAGAGCGGCTTGCGGCCCACGCGGTCGGCATAACGGCCCACCGCCATGGCCGCCGGAATCATCACGAACTGCGCCGCTACGATGCAGGCGGACGTCAGGGGCGTAGCCAGCGCCGGATTGGCCAGCGCCAGTTTCTGGCTGACCAGCGGCAGCATGGCGGCATTGGCCAGGTGGAACAGCGCGCAGCTGACGGCCAGCAGCACCAGCGGGCGGTTATCAAGCAGTTGGCGCAGCGGGACGGGTTGCGGCGCGGCCGCCGGGTCGTCGTGCGCCAGGCCGCGCGCCCGGTCCAGGTCGATGTCTGCAGGAATGCGCAAGGCGGCGGCGACGCTGGCCAGGGCCATCGCGGCCATCAAATAGAACACGGCCACCGGGCCCCAGAAATACGCGAGCACACCCGCCAGAATCGCCGCCGCGGCGTTGCCGGCGTGGTTATAGGACTCGTTGCGTGCGATGCGCGCGGTGAAAGCGCCGCGGGCGCTGAGCCCCAGCGTGATGGCGGCGATCAGCGGCGCAAAGACCGATGACGCCACGCCGGCCAGCGACTGCGTGAACGTGACCCAGGCAAAGCTGGCGTTGACCAGCACGGCCATGCAGGCCAGCGTCACCAGGATGGCGGCGGCCATCAGCAAGGCGCGCTTGTTCGGCGTGCGGTCGACCAGCGCGCCGGCCGGGGTCTGCGCGGCCAGCGCGGCCAGGCCAGACAAAGTCATCACCAGGCCGATGCTGTCGGGCCGCCAATGGTGCACGGCCAGCAGGTAGATGGCCAGATAGGGCCCCAGGCCGTCGCGCACATCGGCGACGAAGAAATTGAGCCAGTCCAACGGACGCGAGGCAGGCGAGGGGGCAGTCAAGACAATGGCCGTCGCAAGGGGGTGACGATGCCAGATTGTCGCTCATCTTCACGTCATTGTTTTGAATATCAAAGTATTCGTTCAAAGCCTGGGTGGGGGCATTAATTCGAATATCGGAAGAAATCGGCCAAAGCCGAAAACGAGGAAAAAATCATAAATAATCGCCGCGCAAGATCAGGCCAAAAGTATTAATCCGAAAAATTAATATCCGTCGATCGGCGTGGAGCACGCGATGCAAGAAGCCAAGTCGTTCAAGCTCGTCCCTCGTCCTCTGACCGTGCTTGTCGGCGCGGCCTTGTTCGGCGGTTGGCCCGCAACGGGCGTGCAGGCCGCTTGCGTGACCAGCGGCTCCACCACCACCTGCAACACCAATGCGCCCAATCCCGCCACGACGCCAATCGGGCAGGGCCCCACCACCGCCAGCGGCGCGACGGTGACGCTGCAGCCCAATGCGCGGCTGGAAGTGACCAACACCAACGCCGTCAGCCTGGGGGACAACGCCCAGATCACCGTGAACGCCGGCGCCGTCATTTCCAATAACGCCACGTCCGGCGCAGGCTTGTGGAGCACCGGCAACAACACAGTCGAATTCGGCTCGAACGGCACGCTGAACATTGCCCAGGGCGGCAAGATCCAGGCGCTGGGCACGCAGGCAAATGCCGAAGCCATCAACGTCATGGGGGCTGGCAACGCCATCATCAACCGCGGCGTGATCTCCGGCGGCAATGCGGCCGCCATCTGGTTCGAAGACCGCACGCTGGGCGCAGCCAATACCGTCGACAATTACGGCACGATCCAGGCGGGCAACGGCACCAGCAGCAATGTGATCGGCAACAGCGGCAGCGGCAATGTCAACTTCATCAATCGCAGCGGCGCCGTCGTAAACGGCAGCCTGACGTTCGCCAGCGGCAATGATTCGCTGACGCTGTATCCGGGTTCGGTCATCACGGGGGGCTTCAATGGCGGCGGCGGCACCAACAGCCTGCTGCTGGCCGGCGAGGCGGGGTCCAGCGATACCTTGCCCGGCGCCATCCGCAACTTCCAGTCGCTGACCAAGACGGGCGACGGCAAGTGGACGCTGTCCGGTACGGTCGGCGGCAATGGCGGCGGTACGCCGCTGGCGGTGGAGGTGCAGGGCGGCACGCTGGCCTTGACGGGCGACAACACCAGCTTCAACGGCTCGGTGCTCGTCGACGCGGCGGGCACGCTGGAAGCGCGTGCGCAGAGCCTGCCGCCCAGCGTGTCCAACAATGGCCTGGTGCTGTTCAATCAGCCGGACAACGGCACCTATGCAGGCACGATCAGCGGCACCGGTGCCATCCGCAAGATCGCGGCCGGCATCCTGACGCTGTCGGGCGCCAACACCTACCAGGGCGGCACGACGATACAGGGCGGCACGGTGGCCGTGGGCGCTGACAATGCGCTGGGCGGCTCGGGCGGCGGCATCACGCTGGACGGCGGCGGGCTGGCGTTCACCAACAGCTTCAGCCTGTCCGGCAGCCGCAGCGTCACCGTTACCGCCAACAACGGCACGCTCGCCGCCAACGCCGGGGTGACCGGCACGCTGACGCAAGCCATCACCGGCGCGGGCAGCTTGACCAAGGACGGCGCCGGCACCGTCGTGCTGACCAGCAATGCCAACAGCTGGGCGGGCGCCACCACCATCGCGGCCGGCACGCTGCAGCTGGGCAACGGTGGCGCGTCGGGCAACCTGCCCAGCGGCAGCGCCATCACCAACAACGGCACGCTGGCCTTCAATCGCAGCGACCTGTTTACCTTCGGCAACCTGATCAGCGGCAGCGGCGGCATTCGCCAAAGCGGTTCGGGCAGCACGATCCTGACCGCGAACAACAGCTACGCCGGCCCCACGGCGGTGACGGCGGGCGCGCTGTACGTCAACGGCACGCAGACGGGCACCGGCGCGGCCACCGTGGGCAGTGGCGCCACGTTGGGCGGCACGGGCGCGCTGGGGGGCAGCGTCACCGTGCAGACCGGCGGCACCTTGGCGCCGGGCAGTATCGGCGCCGCGCCGGGCACGCTTACGATCGGCGGCGACCTGACGCTGCAAAGCGGCTCGGCGCTGGCGTATTCGTTCGGCCAGGCCGGCGTCGTGGGAGGCCCCTTCAATGACCTGACCAACGTGGGCGGCAACCTGGCCCTGGGCGGCACGCTCAATGTGCAGACCTCGGCGGGCGGCTCGTTCGATCCGGGCGTGTACCGCGTCATCAACTACGCCGGTACGCGCAGCGGCACGCTGGCGCTGGGCACGGTGCCCACGCCGGGCAACTATTTCATCCAGACCTCGGTGGACAAGCAGGTCAACCTGGTCAACACCAATGGCCTGACGTTGAACTATTGGGACGGCGCCAATCCGCTGAACAAGAACAACAATTCCGTCGATGGCGGACCGGGCATCTGGATGGCCGACGGGCCGCTGGCCAACGACAACTGGACGGGCATGAACGGCGCCCTGAACGCGCCGTGGAGCCAGAGCGCATTCGCCGTATTCATGGGGCAGGGCGATACCGTGCGGGTCGACAGCACGACTCGCGGCGCCATCCTGACGCAGGGGATGCAGTTTGCCGCCGACGGCTACACGCTGGTCAACAACCTGGCGGCCGACGCGTTGACGCTGGTGGGCGTTGCGGTCACGGGCGGCGGGCCCAACGAGGCCGTGATCCGCGTGGGCAATGGCGTGGCCGAGGGCGCCGGCTACACGGCCACGCTCGCGGCCACGTTGGCCGGCGCGGCCAGGCTGGTCGAGACCGACCTGGGCACGCTGGTGCTGTCGGGCGTCAATACCTATACCGGCGGCACCGCCATCAATGGCGGCGTGCTGCAGGTCAGCCAGGACAGCAACCTGGGCGCGGCGGGCACGGGCCTGACGCTGGACGGGGGCACGCTGCGCGCCGCGGGCAGCTTTGCGTCGAACCGTGCGACCGACCTGCGCGCGGCGGGCGGACGCTTCGACATGGCGGGCGGTTCCACGCTGACGCTGACCAGCCCGGTGACGGGCGCGGGCGCGCTGACGCTGCTGGGCACCGGGACGCTGGCCCTGGCCGGCGATGCGACCTATGCCGGGGGCACCACCGTTTCCAGCGGCACGTTGCAGCTGGGCACGGGCGTGGGCGGGTCGGCCACGGGCAGCATCCTGGGCAACGTGGCCAACAGCGGCACGCTGGCGTTCAACCGCAACAATGCCTACACCTTCGGCGGCACGATCAGCGGCACGGGCGGCGTGACGCAGATCGGCTCGGGCACGACCACGCTGACCGCCGACAACACCTATACGGGCGGCACCACGATCTCGGCGGGGACCTTGCAGCTGGGCGCGGGCGGGGCCACCGGCAGCCTGGTCGGCAATGTCGTCAACAACGGCGGCCTGGTGTTCAACCGGGGCAATGACTATGCCTTTGGCGGCGCGATCAGCGGCACCGGTACGGTGACGCAGCAGGGCGCAGGCACCACCGTGCTCAGCGCCAGCAACAGCTATGCCGGCGCCACCACGGTCAACGCCGGCGGCCTGTTCATCAACGGCGACCAGACCACGGCCCTGGGCGCCACCACCGTCAACAACGCGGCGACGCTGGGGGGCAAGGGCATCATCGGCGGCGACGTCACGTTGACGGGCAACAGCATCCTGTCCCCGGGCGACAACAGCACGGCGCCCGGCACGCTGACCATCCGCGGCAGCCTGACGCTGGGCAGCGGCACCTCGCTCAATTACGCATTCGGCCAGGCCAACGTGGCAGGCGGCCCGTTCAACGACCTGACCAACGTGGGCGGCAACGTCAGCCTGGGCGGCAAGCTCAACGTGTCGCTGTCGCCCGGGGGCCGCTTCGACCCGGGCATCTACCGCATCATCAACTATGGCGGCACGCTATCCAACCCTGGGGGCCTGACGGTGGGGACGTTGCCCGCCGGGTCGAACCCGGCCGATTATTTCGTGCAGACGTCGGTGGACAAGCAGGTCAACCTGGTCAACACCAACGGCCTGACGCTGAACTACTGGGACGGCGACGCGGGGCCCAAGAACAACGGCCAGGTCAATGGCGGGGCGGGCACCTGGGTGGCCCCCAACGGCATCAACGACAACTGGACCGACGCGGGCGGCGCCATCAATGCCCCCTGGAGCCAGGGCGCGTTCGCGATCTTCACCGGCCAGAGCGGTACGGTGCTGGTGGACAGCACCACCAACCCGATCAATGTGCAAGGCATGCAGTTCGCCACCGACGGCTATGTGCTGCAAGGCAATACCGGCAGCGACGCGCTGACGCTGATCGGGGCGCCCGTGGCCGGCGGCGGCCCCAACGAGGCGATAATCCGGGTGGGCGCGGGGTCGGCCGACGGCGCTACCTACGCGGCCGCGATCACGGCGGTGCTGGACGGCGCGGCCAAGCTGGTCAAGACCGACCTGGGCACGCTGGTGCTGGCCGGCGCCAATACCTACACCGGCGGCACCGCCATCAATGGCGGCGCGTTGCAGGTGACGCAGGACAACAACCTGGGCGCGGCCAGCGGCGCGCTGTCGCTGGATGGCGGCACGCTGCGCGCCGCCGGCAGTTTCGCCACGGGGCGCGCCACCACGCTGGGCGCGGGCGGAGGCCGCTTCGAGGTCACCGGCGCCAACGCGTTGACGCTGACCAGCGCGGTCATGGGCAGCGGCGCACTGGGCAAGCTGGGCACGGGCACCCTGACGCTGGCCGCGGACAATGGCTATACCGGCGGCACCACCATCACGGCCGGCACGTTGCAGCTGGGTTCTGGCGCGGGCGGCTCCGCCGCCGGCAGTCTGTTGGGCGACGTGGCCAACAACGGCACGCTGGCGTTCAATCGCAGCAATGCGTACACCTACGCGGGCGTCGTCAGCGGGTCCGGCAGCGTCCTGCAGCAGGGCAGCGGCACCACGATGCTGACCGGCACGAACACCTATACCGGCGGCACCACGATCTCGGCGGGCACCCTGCAACTGGGTGCGGGCGGCGCCACCGGCAGCCTGGTCGGCGACGTGGCCAACAATGGCGCGCTGGCGTTCAACCGCAGCGATACCTACACCTTCGGCGGTCTTGTCAGCGGTGGCGGCACGGTCAGCCAGAATGGCAGCGGCACCACGGTGCTGACCGCCAATAATGCCTACACCGGCGGCACCTCGATTACGGCAGGCACCCTGCAACTGGGCGCGGGCGGCGCCACGGGCGGCATCGTCGGCGACGTGGCCAACAACGGCGCGCTGGTGTTCAACCGCAGCGACACCTATACCTTCGGCGGGCAGGTCAGCGGCGGGGGCAGCGTCAGCCAGATCGGCAGCGGCACGACGGTGCTGACCGGTGCCAACACCTATACCGGCGGCACCACGATCACGGCAGGCACCTTGCAGCTGGGCGCGGGCGGGCCCACAGGCAGCATCGTCGGCAATGTGTCCAACAACGGCACGCTGGCGTTCAATCGCAGCGACGGCTATCTGTTCGGCGGCCTCATCAGCGGGGGTGGCGGTGTCAATCAGCTGGGCACCGGCACCACCATCCTGACCGCCAACAACACCTACACCGGCGGCACCACCATCACGTCGGGCACGCTGCAACTGGGCAATGGCGGCACCAGCGGCGGACTCCAGGGCGACGTCGTCAACAACGGGGTCCTGGTGGTGGCTCGCAGCGATCAGGTGATGCTGAACGGCGTGATTTCGGGCAGCGGCGCCGTCGTGCAGAACGGCAGCGGCCAGACGGTGCTGACGGGCAAGAACACCTACAGCGGCGTGACGGTGGCGATGGCGGGTTCGCTGTTCGTGAATGGCGACCAGAGCGCGGCCACCGGCGGCACCTTCGCGAACGGCGGCAGTACCCTGGGCGGCACCGGCATCATCGGCGGCAACACCTTCGTGGCCGGCACGCTGTCGCCCGGCGACCTGACCGGCGCACCGGGCACCTTGACGATCACCGGCGATCTCACCCTGGACAACGCCGCCACGCTGGCCTACAACTTCGGCCAGGCTGGCACGGTGGGCGGGCCGCTCAATGACCTGACCATCGTCAAGGGCAATCTGGCGCTCAATGGCACGCTCAACGTCGCCACCGCGCTGGGCGGCAGCTTCGACCCGGGCGTGTACCGCGTCATCAGCTACGACGGCACGTTGACAGGCAGCGGCCTGACCATCGGCACCATTCCGTCGCCGTCGTTCTCGGTGCAGACCGCCGTGGCCAAGCAGGTGAACCTGGTCAATACCGCCGGGCTGACCTTGAATTTCTGGGACGGCGCGCTGGCCGCGGGCAAGAACAACGGCACGGTCGATGGCGGCAACGGCTTCTGGCAGAACGCCGCCGGCAACGACAACTGGACCAATTCCCTGGGCGTGCCCAATGCGCCGTACGCCGACGCCACCTTCGCCATTTTCATGGCGGCGCCCGGCACGGTCACGGTCGACAACAGCCTGGGCCAGGTGCGCAGCGGCGGCATGCAGTTCGCCAGCAATGGCTACCGGCTGACGGGCGGGGCAATCGAACTGGTGCCCGACACCGGCGGCGGCACGACGATCCGGGTGGGCGATGGCAGCAGCCTGGGCACGGCGTACATCACCACGATCGATTCGGTGCTGACCGGCGCGTCGCGGCTGGTCAAGAGCGACCTGGGCACCTTGGTCCTGGACGCCGCCAACACTTACACCGGCGGCACCGAGATCAATGGCGGCACCGTGCAGATCGCCAATGACGCGGCTCTGGGCGCGGCCGGCGCCGCGCTGGCCATGAACGGCGGCACGCTGCGCACCACGCAGAGCCTGACGCAGTCGCGGCCGATCACCCTGGGCGCCATGGGCGGCAGCGTGGAACCGGTGGCCGGCACCACGCTGGTCGTGGCCAGCGACATCGGCGGCGCCGGGTCGCTGACCAAGCTGGGCGACGGCACGGCCATCCTGACGGGCAACAACAGCTATGGCAGCGCCAGTGTCGTCAAGGACGGCGTCACCGTCATCAAGGCCGGCACGCTGCAGGTCGGCGATGGCGGCACCCGCGGCAACATCATGGGCGTGGTCAGCAACGACGGCGTGCTGGCCTTCAACCGGTCGGACCGTTACGTCCAGGCCGACCCGATCAACGGCAGCGGCCAGGTGATCCAGCAGGGCAGCGGCACCACCGTATTCAATGCCGTCAACGGCTATTCCGGCGGCACCACGGTGGCGGCCGGGGGGCTGGCCGTGGGCGACGCAGCGAATCCGGGCGCGGCCATCAACAGCGGCGGTTCGGTGACGGTGCAAAGCGGCGCCCGCTTCGGCGGCTACGGCAGCGTCACGGGCAATGTCACCAATGCCGGCACGCTGTCGGTGGCCGATGCCTTTCCCGGGCTGGGCGGTGGCGCGGGCAGCTTCGCCATCCGCGGCAACCTCATCAACAGCGGCGTGGTCGACCTGGCGGGCGCCGCGCCGGGCAACCGGCTGACCGTCACCGGCAACTACCAGGGGCAAGCAGGCGTGGTGGCGCTGAGCACCGTGCTGGGGGCCGACAATTCCCCGACCGACAAACTGGTCATCAGCGGCGGCGCGGCCACCGGCAGCACCACGCTGCGCATCACCAACCGCGGCGGCCTGGGCGCCAAGACCACCGGTGACGGCATCCAGGTGGTGCAGGCGCTGAACGGCGCGACCACGGCGCCGGGCGCCTTCGCCACCGGGGCGGGCGTCTATGCCGGCGCGTATTCCTATCAGCTGTTCCGCGGCGGCCTCGCGGCTGGCAATGAGCAGAGCTGGTACCTGCGTTCCGAGCTGGCCGGTTCCAACCCCAATCCCGGCACCCGGGGCATCGACCCGCCCAGTGTGCCGACCTACCGGCCGGGTGTGCCGATCTACAGCGAGGTGCCTTCGCTGGCACGCGAGCTGGCGGTGCAGCAGATCGGCACGTTCCATGACCGTCAGGGCAACCAGGACCTGCTGACGGGCGAAGGGCGCCTGCCGGCGGGCTGGGCGCGCACCTGGGGCGACCATTTTTCCGAGCGGCGCGACGGCACGGTGCGCCAGTCGTTCAGCGGCAATGTGTTCGGCCTGCAGGTGGGGCAGGACCTCTATGCCCGCCGCACCGACAGCGGCCACCAGGACCGTTTCGGCGTATTCCTGGGCTATGCGCGCGCCGATGGCAACGTGCGGGGCTTCGCGATGGGCCAGGACGACTATCGCGCCGGCAAGCTGGCCATCGATTCCTACAGCCTGGGCGGCTACTGGACGCACGTCGGTCCTGGCGGCTGGTACACCGATACCGTCATCATGGGCAGCCACCTGAAGGTCAAGCCCGATTCCGGCGCGGGCGACACGTCATCCACCAACGGGCGGGCGGTTACGGCGTCGGTCGAGGCGGGGCTGCCGATCACGTTGAATCCCACCCTGACCCTTGAGCCGCAGGCCCAGGTGATCTACCAGAACACGCGCATCGGCACGGTTCGCGATTCGGCATCGGAGGTCAGTTTCGCGCCCAGGAATGCGCTGATCGGGCGAGTAGGGGCGCGGCTGCAAGGCGAGTATCAGGCTGGCGGGGCCACCTGGAAGCCCTATGTGCGGGCCGACCTGTTGCATACCTTGGGCGGCAACGACCGCGTGCGCTTCGGCGAAGACACCACCACGCAGTCGGCCATGGGCGGCACGCAGGCCCGGCTGGGAGTCGGCATGTCGGTCAAGGCCAGCGAACGCGTCAGCGTGTATGCGTCCGCGGGCTACGGCTTCAACCTGGGCGGCGAGCGGCGCGACCTGGTGCAGGGCAACGTGGGGGTGCGGATCAGCTGGTGATGGCGGGCCGGCGTGGGGGCAGTCGGTCGTGCCAGTGGGTCGGGGTCAGCTAGACTACCGATCGGTAGTTAGTCTATATTCCGTGCACCTGAACGCGGCCGTCGGCCGCGCCAGGCGTTTCGGCCCAGCGCCGACCGAACCCGGAATTTCGCCATGACCCGCACCCCCGCCGTCCAGCGCATCCTCGATGCCGCCCTCAGCCATTTCGCCGACCGCGGCTACGAAGGCGCGTCCCTGGCCGACATTGCCGACACCGTCGGCATCCGCAAGGCCTCGCTGTACACCCATTTCGCCAGCAAGAACGCGCTGTACCTGGAGATCTTCGGCGACGCGCTCGCGCAGGAAATGCAGACGGCGCGCCAATGCTTCGCCGACGAACCCGACAGCGCCTTGCCGGGTTCCGCCTACTGCGCCCACCTGGTCGGACGGCACGGCGAATCCCGGCCGCTGCGCTTCTTGCTGCGCGCCAGCTACGTGCCGCCCGACGCGCTGGAAACGGCCATCACCGCCGACTACGAAACCTACCTGGCGCAACTGCGCCGCGACTTCGATGCCCGGCTGCGCGCCTGGGCCGGCCAGCGCGGCAAGCTGGCCCGCGCCGACGCCGCGCGCTATGTCGAGGCCTACCTGGGCCTGATCGACGCGGTGCAGGTCAAGCTGGTCTATACCAACGCCGGGCAGGCGGGCGAGCGGCTGGACGCCATGCAGCGCATGCTGGCCGATGGCCTGGCGCAGGCCATCCGCCCGGTGCGCACGGCATGAACGGCGCCGCCGCCACCCACCGCGCGCCCCTGATCGGCGCAGGCCTGATTCTGCTGCTGGCCTTGCTGACGGCGCTGGACGCCATGGCCATCGACATGTACCTGCCGGGCATGCCGGCCATTGCCGGCGACTTCGGCGTGTCGCCTGGGCGCATCCAGCAGACGCTGTCCATCTTCCTGGCCGGGCTGGCCATCGGCCAGGCGCTGTACGGCCCCTTGCTGGACCGCTACGGCCGCCGCCTGCCTCTGCTGGCGGGCGTGGCGGTGTTCGTGGCCGGTTCGGTGATGGCGGCCGTGGCGCCCTCGGTGGAGTGGTTGCTGGCCGCCCGTTTCGTGCAGGCGCTGGGCGCCGCGGCCGGGCTGGTGACGCCGCGAGCCATCGTGGCCGACCTGTGCGGCGTGGCCGAATCCGCCCGTATTTTCTCGCTGCTGATGCAGGTGATGATGATCGCGCCCATCGCGGCGCCTATCCTGGGCGGCTATCTGCTGGGTCATGGCGGTTGGCGTGGCGTGTTCTGGGTGCTGGCGGGTCTGGGTGCGGCAGGGCTGCTGTGGGGCTGGCGTGCGCTGCCCGATTCCCTGCCGGTGCAGCGCCGCGCACAGCTCAACGGCGGCGCCATCCTGCGGGCCTACGGCCGGCAGCTGCGGCACCCGGCCTTCATGGCCTACACCTTGGCAGGCGGCTTCGTGCTGGGGTCGCTGTTCAACTACATCAGCGCGTCGGCCTTTGTGTTCACCGGGCATTTCGGCCTGAGCGCGACGCAGTTCAGCTATGTGTTCGCGGGCAATTCGGTGGCCCTGGTGCTGGGCGGCATGGTCAGCAACCGCTTGCTGGGACAGGGGCGCGGGGCCGGCGCTTTGACGCTGGCCGGCATCGGGGTCCATGCGCTGGCGGGGCTGGCGCTGTTCGGCGCGGTGCTGGCCGGGCAGGCGCCGTTCGCTGTGTACGCGGGCCTGCTGGCCGTGGCGGTGGGCGCGCTGGGCCTGATCTTCGGCAACCTGACCGCGCTGACGATGAGCCACGCCGGCAAACAGGCGGGCGTGGCGTCGGCGCTGATGGGCACGCTGCATTATCTGATGTCCGCCGCCATCGGCTACGCGGTCAGCCTGGCGCCGCAGGGGCCGGGCCTGCTGCCGGTGGCGATCTTTGCGTGTGGGGTGCTGGCGGCGGGCTTGTGTGTCGTGGCCGGGCGGCGCAGGTAGGGCGGGGCAGGCCAGGGATCTGCAAAAGCGCGACGCGCCGTGGCGTGTCGCTCCATTCCCCGGCCTGCGCCTGGCGCGCTACTGCGGCAGCAGCGTCACGATGGTCGGGTTGCCTTGGAGGTTCTCGACACGGACTTTGACATGCGCGCCGGCTTTGGCCGCATCCAGCAAGGCGGGCGTGGCCGTCTTGTAGGCCATGGTCATGGCCGGCATGCCGATGTTGGCCAGCGCCCCGTGTTGCAGCGTGACCATGCCGGTCGAGGCATCGACCTGCTTGACCACGGCATCGGCCAACGCCTGGTCGGCGCCGCGGGGGGATGACGTGCCGTCCTGCATCGGCATGGCTTTCATGTCCATGCCGGCCATGCCGTCCGCCGCCCAGGCACCGCTGGCCAGGCCCAGGGTGCTTAACGCACCGAGGGCGGCCACAAGAGTCTTCGTCGTTTGCTTCATGGTTGTTCTCCAGAGGGTAGGGGTGGCACGGTCGTGCCAGGGGGAATGACCGGGTCGGCGTCCTGCTGGCCCGGGGTGTCGGCAGGCAAGGCCGTTGCCCGCGCCAGGCGACGCCGTTGCAGCAACAGCCAGGCGGCCGGAATGATGAACATCGAGAGCAGCGGGGCGGTGACCATGCCGCCGACCATGGGCGCGGCGATGCGCTGCATGACCTCGGAACCGGCGCCGTGGCCCAGCATCACGGGCAGCAGGCCGGCCAGCACGACGGCCACCGTCATCGCCTTGGGCCGCACGCGCAGCACGGCGCCTTCGCGGACGGCCTCGACCAGCAAGGCCGGGGTCAGCGGCTCGCCGGCATCCAGCCGCCGTTGCAGCGCGCCCTTCAGATACAGCAGCATCACCACGCCGAATTCCGCGGCCACGCCTGCCAGGGCGATGAAGCCCACGGCCGTTGCCACCGAGACGGCATGCCCCATCAGCCAGATCAGCCAGAAGCCGCCGATCAGCGCAAACGGCACCGTGGTCATCAGCAAGGCGGCGTCCTCGGCCGACCTGAAGGTCAGGTACAGCAACAGGAAAATGATGGCCAGGGTGACGGGAACGACCGTGCGCAGGGTTGCCGAGGCGCGTTCCAGGTACTCGAACTGGCCGGACCAGGTGATGGAATAGCCGGCAGGCAACGCGACCTGCCGCGCCACGGCCTGGCGCATGGCGCCGACGGCCGATTGCAGGTCGGTATCGCGGATATCGACATACACATAGCCGGTCAGGCGGGCGTTTTCGCTGCGTATCATCGGCGGGCCATCGGCTACCGACAGGGCCGCCAGGTCGCCCAGCGTGATCCGCGCGCCCTGCGGGGTGACGACGGGGAGGCGCCGCAGGTTTTCCACCGAATCGCGCACCTCGCGCGGATAGCGCAGATTGATGGGAAAGCGCTCGCGCCCGGTGATGACTTCGCCGATGTTGTCACCGCCCACGGCCGACGAGACGATGTCCTGGACGTCGGCCACCGACATGCCGTAGCGCGCTGCCGCCAGGCGATTGACGTCGACGTCGACATAGTGGCCGCCGTTGATGCGTTCGGCCAGCGCGGACGACACGCCGGGCACGGTCTTTAGCACCGCCTCGACCTGGGCCGCGATGCGGTCGATGCCGGCCAGGTCGGTGCCGGCAATCTTCACCCCGACCGGCGTCTTGATGCCGGTGGACAGCATGTCCAGCCGATTGCGGATCGGCGGCACCCAGACGTTGGACAGCCCCGGAATGCGGACCCGCTGATCCAGTTCGGCCACCAGCTTGTCCGGCGTCATGCCGGGCCGCCATTGGCTGCGCGGCTTGAACTGGATGGTGGTTTCGAACATCTCGAACGGCGCCGAATCGGTGGCCGTGTCGGCGCGGCCGGATTTGCCGAACACGGTCGCCACCTCGGGCACGGTCTTGATCAGGCGGTCGGTCTGCTGCAGCAGTTGCGCCGCCTTGGCGGCCGATATGCCCGGCAAGGCGGTGGGCATGTACAGCAGATCGCCTTCATCGATGCGGGGCAGGAATTCGCCGCCCAGCCGCGAGAGCGGCAAGGCAGTCAGCAGCAGCGCCACGGCCGCCAGGCCCAGGGCCGCCCACGGGCGGCGCAGAGTGGCCTCCAGCAAGGGCCGGTACAGCCGCGTGAGCGCCCGGTTGATCGGATTGCGGGACTCATGCGGAATCCGGCCCCGCACCAGGTAGCCCATCAGCACGGGAACCAGGGTGACGGACAGGCCGGCCGCCGCCGCGATGGTGTAGGTCTTGGTGAAGGCCAGCGGCGCGAACAGCTTGCCTTCCTGCCCTTGCAGCGAGAACACCGGAATGAACGACATCGTGATGATCAGCAGCGAAAAGAACAGCGCCGGCCCGACTTCAGCCGCCGAGCGCGCGATCAGGTCCCAGCGTCGGGCGGCGGTGATCGGCTGGCCGGGGTGCGCCAGCTCATGGGCTTCCAGGTGCTTGTGGGCGTTCTCGATCATCACGATCGCCGCGTCGATCATGGCGCCGATGGCAATGGCGATGCCGCCCAATGACATCAGGTTGGCATTCACCCCCTGGTAGCGCATCACGATGAAGGCCGTCAGCACCCCCAGCGGCAGCGACAGGATGGCGACCAGCGCACTGCGCAGATGAAACAGGAAGACCGCGCAGACGATGCCGACGATGATGAATTCCTCGATCAGCTTGTCTCGCAGGTTGTCGATGGCGCGATCGATCAGCTGCGAGCGATCGTAGGTGGTGACGACCTCGACCCCGGGCGGCAGCGATTGCTTCAGGCTGGCCAGGCGCGCCTTGACCGCATCGATGGTGGCCAGGGCGTTCTTGCCCGAGCGCATCACGATGACGCCGCCGGCCACTTCGCCTTCGCCGTTGAGTTCGGCGATGCCGCGCCGCGCCTCCGGGCCGATCTGGATGCGGGCGACGTCGCCCAGCAGCACCGGCGTGCCGGCTTCGTTGGCGCGCAGCACCACCTGGCGAAAGTCCTCCAGCGACCGCAGGTAGCCCGAGGCCCGAACCATGTATTCCGATTCGCCCAGCTCCAGCACCGAGCCGCCCGATTCCTGGTTCGAGCGCCGCAGCGCCTGTGCGATGTCGGCCTGCGTCAGGCCATAGGCACGCAAGCGGTCAGGGTCGAGCACCACCTGGTATTGCCGCACCATGCCGCCGATGGAGGCGACTTCCGAGACGTCGGGCACGGACTTCAGTTCGAACTTCAGGAACCAGTCGTTCAAGGCGCGCAACTGGCCCAGGTCCTGCTTGCCCGTGCGGTCCACCAGCGCGTACGAATAGACCCAGCCCACCCCCGTTGCATCCGGGCCCAGCGTGACGGTTGCACCCGAAGGCAGCCGGCTTTGCACCTGGTTCAGGTATTCCAGCACCCGGGAACGCGCCCAGTAGGGGTCGGTCTTGTCGTCGAACAGCACGTAGACGAAGGCATCGCCGAACGACGAGTACGCGCGGATCGTCTTGGCGCCGGGCACGCCCAGCAAGGTGGTGGTAAGGGGATAGGTGACCTGGTTTTCGATGACCTGGGCGGCCTTGCCGGGGTAGGACGCCTTGATGATGACCTGGGTGTCCGACAGGTCGGGCAGGGCATCCAGCGGTGTTTCCTTCAGGGAATACACGCCCCAGGCGGCAATGAAAACCGTTGCCAGCAGCACCAGGAACCGATTGCGGATAGACCAATGAATGAGGCGGGCGATCATGGGGCGTCTCCCTGGCCGGCACGGTCTGCCGGGGTGGCGGCGCCTGCCAGCGTGGGCAGCACCGCTTTCAGGCTGGCTTCGGAATCGATCAGGAATTGGCCCGACGCGACGACCTGCTGCCCGTCGGCCAGTCCGCTGAGGATTTCGGTGTCGCCGTCCTGCTCGATGCCGGTCGTGACGTCGACCGGGCGCAGCGCGCCATCGTCACCCCGGGCAATGACCACGGTGCGCTTGCCGGTCGTGATGAGCGCCTCGGACGGCACCAGCAGGCGGGACACCCGAGCGGGCGATTCCAGCCGCACGCGCATCAAGAGGCCGGGTGTCAGCCGCAGGTCCGGGTTGGCGATCTGCAGCCGAGCCTGCAAGCTGCGGCTATCCGGCCGGATGCCGGGCAGGATTTCCTGGATGCGGCCGGTGTAGTGAGTGGCGGGATCGGCCGCGGGGCTTGCATCGACCGTCATGCCGGCTTGCACCCGCGACGCCTGCGCTTCGGGAATGTCGATGATCAGCCACAAGGTCGACAGGCTGGCGAATCGGGCAATCGTCTGGCCCGGCGTGACCATGGCGCCGTTGCGCACGTTCAATTCCGTCATCACGCCCGAACGCGGCGCGGTCAGCGTCAGGTGCGTCTGCACCTGGCCGGTGCGATCCAGCGCAGACACCAGGGCGGCGGGCACGGACAGCGCCCGCAGTCGCGCCCGTGCCGCCGCCAGCAGGGGGCCGTCGCCGGACCGCTTCACGGCCAGGTACTCTTCCTGCGGGCCCAGCCAGTCGGGCACGAACAGCGAGGCCATCGGCGCGCCTTGTTCGATGCGCTGCAAGGGCGCGTTGGCGTACAGCTGTTCGATGTAGCCAGGGGTTCGCGATTGCAGCACGTCGGTTGCGGACTCATCGAACTGCGTGGCGCCGATCTCGTCGAACGCCTGCG
This sequence comes from Achromobacter deleyi, assembly GCF_902859705.1. GTDB lineage: Bacteria > Pseudomonadota > Gammaproteobacteria > Burkholderiales > Burkholderiaceae_B > Achromobacter > Achromobacter deleyi. The sequence goes on from NZ_CADIJO010000009.1 coordinate 154,940, forward strand.
CCACGTCGGCGCGGCGCACGCGGGCATAGCGTATGCCCAGGCTCTGCTGCAAGGCGCCGCTGACGGCAATGCCCGCGCTTGGGGCGTCGTCGGCATAGACCGGTTGCAGGGCCATGTCCATGAAGGGCGACTTGCCTGGCTTGTCGAAATGCTGGGCGGGCACCATCGGGTCGTGCCAATACAGCACCTTGCGATCGGTCGGCGCGCCTTGCTTGTCGGCCGCATCCTGCGAGACGGCGGGGGTGGCCGGATGCCGGTTGCCGGCCAGGTAGCCGATGGCCAGCAAGGCGCCGCCCAGCGCCAGCGCCAGCAGCGTACGGGTAAAAAGGGGGATTCTCATTGGGGTTTCCTTCAGGGATGCATGGCCATGGCGGGCGGCACGACCTGGTAGTCGAGCTGCGCCCAGGTCATGGACACGTCGCGTTGCAGCGCCAGCACTTGCAGGCGGGCGTCCAGCCGGGCGCGTCGGGTGGCGTAGACGTCGGCCAACGTGCCGGTGGCGCCCTGGTAGGCGGCCAGGGCCAACTGGGCGGCCCGGTCCGCCGCCGGCAGCAGGGTGTGGTTCAGGTTGTCGATACGCTGCCTGCCGCTGGCCAGGTTTTCGGCCAGCGTCCGGGTGTCTGCCAGCACCCGTCTCTCGGCATCCTGCGAGGCGTAGCGCGCCTGGTTGCCCAGCTCGGCTTTCTGGGCCACGTCGCGGTCTTCCACGTTGGCGTGGTTGAACGTCAGCGGGATGCTGACGCCCAGCGACACGTAGCGTGAATCGCGGCTGCCTTGCAGGTACGAGACGTTCCACGTCCAGTTGGGTGCGCGGTTGCGGTCGGCCAGCGCGGTGTCGGTGTCGGCGACCTTGATGGCGTGGGCGGCATCGATCAGCGCGGGTTGCACCTGGCGCAACTGATCCAGGGTGAACGATTCCACCGCGGATCGCTGCGCGGGCGGGTCCCCGGAAACGTCCGTGATCGGGCTTGCCGTCCAGCGAGACAGGCGAATCAAGGCCGTGCGCCATTGCTGCTCGGCCGCCAGCAATTGGTCCTGCGCCTGGGCGAGCAGGGCCTGGGCCCGGGCGGCATCGGTGGCGCCGGACCGGCCGCCGCGCAACGTGGCATTGGCCCCGGCCGCCTCGCGGCGCATCTGGTCGACCCAGTCGCGTTGCAGCGCCAGGGTCTTCTTGGCGTAGGCCGCGTCCAGCCAGGCCTGGGCGGTCTGCTGCCGCACGCTGGCCCACTGCGCCAGGTAGGCCGTCTTTTCGTGGTCCGTCATGGCCTGGGCCAAGGCGGACTGCAAGCGTCGCTTTTCACCCGATACCCATTCCTGCTCGACGCCGACGCGGCGCATGCTGAGCATGTCCTGGGTGGCGGTGTAGCGGTCGGGGCCGTTGATCGGCAGGTTGTCGATGCCGGCGGTCAGCATCGGGTTGGGCAGTTGCCCAGCCTTCACGGCCGCTTGCGAACTGGCATTGACCGAGGCTTGGGCGGCCTCGATGGCGGGGGATTCAACGGTCGCAAGGCGCACCGCCTCGTCGAGCGTGACGCCGGGGCTTTGGCCGTAGGCAAGCCCATGGCCGAGGATCAGGCTGGCCAACCATCCGGTCAGGCGCAAGCCGCCGCGCCGCGCATGCGGCGAGGAAAATATCGAAAGCATCTTTCGACTCCATGGAGAAGCGCTGCGCCAATGCGCAGGCACGCGTCCGACAAGCGGACGACATCACCCCGTGATGGGGCGTCTGGGAACGATGGAGTTAATTGACGCGGGGAGGCCGCCAGAAATCATCCAGGCGCTGGACGATCAGGGGCTGGGCGTAGTGGAACGTCACGGGGCTGGCGAGCCCGACGTGGCGGTAGGCGGCAGGCGCCGGGGTGGGGTGGTACAGACTACCCAATTGGCATTGGGTGGTCATCTTGCAGGCGGAATGGCCGTGGCCGTCGGGGTGGGACGGGGCCTGAGAAGAGGCCTGGGCCATCGTGGCGCAATCGGGCATGTCGGCCATCGGCGCGCAGTCGGGTCCGTCCGCCATCGCGGCCGGCATCGGCATGGCGTAGGCGCCCGCCAGCCCGCTGGCTGCCATCCCGGTCAGGGGCAGCATCAGGCACAGCAACACGACGAAAAGCCGACGCAGGAAATTCATGCGCGCCAGTATATCGGTTCCCACATGGGAAGGTTGCGGCCTTTTCGAAGGACTATGCGTTTCCCGCATACCGCCAATGGCGTCCATCTATTGGACAGCGCCTGACGCCAAGGCCTATCTTTTGTCTCCAAGACGTGGCCGATGCCGCCCATAGAACAAGCGCCAGCAAAACGGTGCAGGAGACAGCATGGATCACGACCGCAAGCCCATCCGCAGCGGCATGGGCCGCAGCACGCCCGACCGCATTTTCGTCCAGGGGTTCGACCTGGTCGAGGACGTCATCGGCACCCTGAACCTGGGGGACATGGCGTACCTGGAAATGACCGGCCGGCTGCCCGACAGCCGCCAGTCGCGCGTGTTCAACGCCATTCTGGTGACGCTGGTCGAACATGGCATGACGCCCATGGCGATCGTGTCGCGGTTGGTCTATCTGGGCGCGCCGGAATCGTTGCAAGCGGCGGTGGCGGCTGGGCTGTGCGGCATGGGCACGACGTTCGCCGGCACCGCCGAAGGCGCCGCGCGCATGCTGCACGACGCCTGGGAAACGCCGGGTGACCAGGATGCGGACACGCTGGCCCGCCGGATCGTGGCGGATTTTCGCGCCCGGGGGCAGTCCATTCCCGGCCTGGGCCACAACCTGCACAAGCCGCAAGACCCGCGCACCGCGCGGCTGTTCACGATCGCCGAACAGGAAGGCCATGCCGGCCGCTATGTGGAACTGATGCTGGCGATCGGCGCCCATGCCCAGGCGGGGCTGAGCAAGCCGTTGCCGATCAACGCCACGGGCGCCATCGGCGCGCTGTGCTGTGAACTGGGCATTTCCTGGAAAGCCGCGCGCGGCATCGCGGTGATCGGGCGGGCGGTGGGGCTGGTGGGGCACCTGGCGGAAGAACAGGGCAACCCCATCGCGCGCGAGATCTGGCAACGCACCGAAGCCGAGGCCAGCCGCCAGGACGACCCCATTGCCGGCAACGGCCGCCGGGAGGCGCCATGATGCTCAGAAAACATGCGGCCGTGTTGGCAGCCGCTTGCGGCATGTTGCTGGGCGCCCAGGCGGCAAGCGCGGCCTGGCCCGAAAAGCCCATCCGTTTCATCGTGCCGTATCCGCCGGGCGGCGGCACCGACATCGTGGCGCGGGCCGTGGGCAAGCGGCTGTCGGAAAGCCTAGGCCAGCCCGTCATCGTCGAGAACCGGCCCGGGGCCAGCACCATCATCGGCACGGACGCCGTGGCGCGGGCCGAACCTGACGGCTACACCATTGGGCTGGTCACCGATTCGCATGTGCTCAATCCGCTGTTCTACCCGCAGCGTCAGCCTTACGACACGCACAAGGACTTCGCGCCCGTCGGCCAACTGGTGTCGGTGCCGTTCATCCTGGTGGCCAATCCCAAGACGGGCTGGACCAGCGTCAAGCAATTGCTGGATGCCGCGCGGGCACGGCCGGGCAAGATCACCTATGCGTCGATCGGCAACGGCACGCCGCATTACCTGGCCATGGAATTGACCCGCGCGATGGCCAGCGTCGACCTGGTGCATGTGCCGTACAAGGGCGTGGCGCCGGCGCTGGCCGACCTGCTGGGCGGCCAGGTGGACGTGATGTACACCGGCATGTCCACGGGCCTGCCGCAGGTGCGCAATGGCCGGCTGACGGCGTTGGCGGTGTCGGGGCCGAAGCGTTCGCCGATTGCGCCCGACATTCCCACGGTGGCCGAGTCGGGCCTGCCGAATTTCGCCTTCATGACCTGGTACGGCGTGGTGGCGCCGGCCGCCACGCCGCCCGACCGGGTGCAGCGCCTGAGCGCCGAGCTGCGCCGGGCGATGCAAGACCCGGCGCTGCGCGAACAGCTGGATCAATTGGGCGTCGAGGCGGCGCCGTCCGACCCGGCGGCGTTCGCACGCTTCATGGACGACGAGTCGGCCAGGTACGAACAGATCATCAAACTGACGGGCGCAAAGGGCGAATAGTGGAACTGACAGAAGAGCAGCGGCTCATCCGCGACACGGTAGGCGCGTTGGCGCAGGCGCGGTTCGCACCGGCCGCGGCCAGCGCCGACAAGGAGTACCGGCCGCCGATCGAGAACCTGAAGGTGCTGGCCGAGCATGGCTACACGGGTGTGTTCCTGCCCGAAACCTACGGCGGCGCCGGCCTGGGCTTGCTGGAAACGGTGCTGATCGTCGAGCAACTGGCGCGTTCCTGCGCCAACACCGCGATGCTGTTTTCGTGCACCGACGGCGCCACCCCGCGCGCCATCCTGCATATCGGGTCCGACGACATCCGGCGCCGTTACCTGCCGGCCTTTGCCCGGGCCGAACGCTACGCGGCCTGGAGCATGTCGGAAGCGAACGCCGGATCGGACGTGGGCAACGTGCAGACCCGCGCGGTCTTGCGCGGCGACCACTATGTGGTCAATGGCAGCAAGCTGTGGTGCAGCGGCGCCCAGGTGGCCGATGTCTTCCTGGTGCTGGTGCGCCTGTCGGACGAGCCCGGCATGAAAGGGGTAGGGGCCTTGCTGGTCGAGCGCGGCGCGCCGGGTTTCTCGGTAGGGCGGCATCTGGACCTGCTGGGCCTGCGCGGCACGGGCATGGCCGAGCTGGTGTTTCAGGACTGCCCGGTGCCGGCCGGCAATCTGTTGCTGCCGCCGGGCCGGATGAAGGATCTGCTGCAGGTGTTCGACGCCGACCGCATCATCGGCAACCCGCCCATCTGCCTGGGCCTGGCGCACGCCGCGCTGGCGCAGGCGGCGCAGCACCTGAAAGACCGGGTGCAGTTCGGCCGGCCGCTGGCCGACAACCAGGGCCTGCAATGGAAGCTGGCCGACATGGCGATCGACCTGGAAGCGGCGCGGGCGCTGGTGTACGCGGCGGCCGCCAGCCTGGACCGCGGCCAGCATTCGGTCGCCCAGGTGTCCATCGCCAAGACCTATGCCAATGAAATGGCGGTGCGGGTCACCAACCAGGCCATGCAGCTGGCCGGGGCCTTCGGCCTGTCCGAAGAGTATCCGTTCGAACGCTACTTCCGCGATGCGCGCGGCATGTCCATCGGCTACGGCACGACCGAGATCCATCGCAATGTGATCGCGCGCGAAATACTGAAAGGCAATTACCTGGCCTGACGCCAACGAGGATTCCATGCATTCCCGATACGAACCTATCGCAGCCGGCGACGGCCGCACGTTTTCCGCCTACGTGGCCGAACCGGCGCACGCCAACGGCCATGCGGTGATCATTCTTCAGGAAATCTTCGGCGTGACCGACACGATCCGCGCGCTGGCGGACCGCTACGCTGCCGAGGGCTATCTGGCGCTGGCGCCCGACCTGTTCTGGCGCCTGGAACCCGGCGTGGAACTGCCGCACGACAAGGCCGGCGTGGCCAAGGCCTTCGAATACCTGGAACGGTTCGACGAAGACACGGGTATCGACGATATCGGCCGCACCGTGGCGCAGGTGCGCGCCAGGCCGGACTTCGCGGGCAAGGTGGCGGTGCTGGGCCTGTGCCTGGGCGGCAAGCTGGCGTTTCGGGCGGCGGCCACGCTGGACATCGATGCCGCCGTGACGTTCTACGGCGTCGGGGTGGAGGCGCATCTGGACGAAGCCGACCGGCTGGCCTGCCCGCTGATGCTGCACTATGGCGGCCGCGACCGCTACGCGCCGCCCGCCGCCGTGGACCAGATCGAAGCCGCGCTGCCGCCCGCGCCGCTGGCCGTGCTGCACCGCTATCCAGAGGCCGATCATGGCTTCTATACGCGGGGCGGGGGCATGGACGCCGACATTGCGCACGAACGCACGCAGCGTTTCCTGCAACAGGCGCTGGGAGCCGCATCATGACGGTACTGCGCGGCCTGCGGGTCCTGGACCTGGGCAATTTCATTACGGCGCCGCTGGCCAGCATGCTGCTGGGCGAGCTGGGCGCCGACGTCATCAAGATCGAACGGCCGGACACGGGCGACCCGTTTCGCGCGTTCAAGGGCGGCCTGTACAGCACGCAGTTCCAGGCGCACAACCGCAACAAGCGCAGCCTGTCGCTGGACTACACCCGGCCAGAAGGGCTGGCCGTGCTGGACCGGCTAGTGGCGCAGGCCGACGCGATCATCCTGAACATGCGCCCCGGCGTCGAAGACAAGCTGGGACTGGGCGCCGAGCGCCTGCAGGCGCTGAACCCGCGCCTGGTGGTGTGTTCGATCACGGGCTTCGGCGCCAGCGGGCCGTACGCGTCGCGGCCGGCCTACGACAACGTGGGGCAGGCCGCATCAGGCTGGCTATCCATGTTTCATGCCGGCGCGGACCCCAAGGTGGCCGGCCCGGCGGTGTCGGACGCGGTGGCCGGCCTGTATGCCGCGCTGGGCGTGCTGGGCGCGCTGGTCGAACGCGCGCAGACCGGGCGCGGTCGCAAGGTGGAAGTCAGCATGCTCGAGGCCATGATCGCCATGGCCTGTGAGCCGCTGGCCGCGATGATGGCAACCGGGCAGGCGCCCTCGCTGTACGGCCGGGCAGCCATGTCGCAGTCGTATGTGGTGACCTGCCGCGACCAGCGCCGCATCGGCCTGCACCTGTCGTCGCCGGAAAAGTTCTGGCGTGGTCTCGTGGCCGCCATCGAACGGCCCGATCTGCTGGCGGCGTATCCCACGCGCGCCGAACGGGTCGAGCGCTACCCGGCGCTGGCCGCGACCCTGGCCGAGATATTCGCCGGGCAAGACCGCGATTACTGGGAACCGCGGCTGGAACGCCACGACGTGCCGTTCATGCCCGAACGCCGGCTGGACGAACTGGCGGACGACCCGCAGGTGCAGCACCAGGGCGTGTTCTACGAGCAGGTTCATCCGCGCCATGGCGCCTTGCGCGCGGCGCATCGGCCGGTGCGCTACGACGGCGACAACCGCAGCGATTTCCGGCCGCCGCCGGACCTGGGCGAACACACCGCCGAGGTCCTGCGCGAAGCCGGTCTATCGGCGCAGGACCTGGACATTCTGCAGCAGGCCGGGGTGGTCTGACCCGCAACCAAGAGAGGCTTTCATGTTCACTCGAATGCAATGCGCGCGCGGCCTGGCCGCGCTGGCGCTGGGGTTCCCTTGCGCGCTCGCTTTGGCGGCGTGGCCCGACAAGCCGGTGCGGCTGGTGGTCTCGTCGGGTGCGGGCGGCACGGCCGACATCCTGGCGCGGGCCGTGGCCGAGAAGCTGACGACGTCACTGGGCCAGACCTTCGTCGTAGAAAACAAGCCCGGCGCCGGCGGCCACCTGGGCGCGTCGCAGGTGGCGCGGTCGCGGGCGGATGGCTATGTGTTCCTGGTCAGCGGCAGTCCGACGCATTCGGTCGGGCCGCACCTGTACAAGAACCTGACCTACGACCCCATGCGCGACGTGCCGCCGGTGGCCATGGTGGCCGTGGCGCCCAACATGCTGGTGGTGGGGCCTGACGTGCCGGCCAATTCCGTGGCGGACCTGGTGGCCCTGGCCCGGCAAAAGCCCGATGAACTGACCTATTCGTCCGCCGGCCGCGGCACCTCGGGCCATCTGGCGGGCGCCATGCTGGCCAGCCTGGCGCATATCAAGATCAAGCACGTGCCCTACAACGCCGGGCCGGAGGCGGTGACGGCGGTCATGGCGGGCAACGTGTCCATGACGTTCTTCACGCTGCCCGGGGTGCTGCCCCAGGTGCAGGCGGGCAAGCTGCGGGCGCTGGCCGTCACCTCGCGCTCGCGGACCCCGCTGGCGCCGTCGGTGCCGACGGTGGCCGAGGCGGGCTATCCCGATTTCGAGGCGCTGGCCTGGTACGGCCTGTTCGCGCCCAAGGACACGCCGCCCGACGTGGTGGCGAAGTTGAGCGCCGAGATCGGCCGCATCGTGCAGCAGCCCGACATGCAGGCCCGGTTGACCCAGCTGGGCACCGAACCGCACTACCTGGACGCCGAGCAGGTCAAGGCGTTCGTGGCGGTGGAATCGCCCAGGTGGAAGGCCTTGATCGACACCTTCGGCGCGGAGCAGGACTGATGAATCGCCATTTTCCCGACGCCGAACCCATCACCGGCTGGCGCGTCTTTGTGCGCCGCCTGGCCTATGAACGCGCGGTGCAATGGAGCGACCTGACCGAAACGGCGGCCACGTTCGTGGTGCTGCGCATCGAAACGGCCTCGGGCTGCGCGGGTGCAGCCGAAGTGGCGGTCAAGCCGACCTGGGTGGGCGCCACGGCCGCCAGCCTGGTCTGCGCGCTGGCCGAGATGTTCGAACCGCTGGTGCGTGGCCACAACCTGTCCGACCCGCGCCAGCTGCGCACCGTGCTGGACGCCATTCCCGGCAACCAGCCGGCCAAGACGCTGATCGACAACGCCTGCTGGGACTGGCTGGGCGCCCGTACCGGCGTGCCGCTGTGGCGCCGGATGCAGGGGCGGGCGCAGGTGCCGGTGTCCTGGGCGGTGACCCGGCAACCGCCCGCCGCGATGGCGCGCGAGGCGGCCGACATGATCGCGCGCCACGGCTTTCGCACGCTGAAGATCAAGGGCGGGCAGGGGATGGCGCTGGATCTGGCTTGCCTGGACGCCGTGCGGCAGGCGGTCGGCGATGGCGTCGCCCTGTACGTGGATGCCAACGGCGCGTATCCGGCGGCCGACGCCGCGGGGTACGCCAGCGCCCTGAGCCGGGCCGGCGCGGTCATGGTGGAGGACCCTTGCGCCTTCGTGCCGGACCAGGGCTACACGGCCTTGCAGCAATCGGTGAACGTGCCGCTGCTGGTCGATTTCGGCATGACCGGGGTGCGCGATGCGCATCTGTTCCTGGAACGCGGCGCGCGGGCCTTGAGCCTCAAGCCGGGGCGGTTCGGGCTGTCGGACGCGCTGCACATGCGGCAACTGGCGCAGGCCGCGAACGCCACGGCGGTAGCCGGGCTGATGGGCGAAAGCGCATTGGGCACCTGGGCGGGCCTGCAGTTCGCCGCCGCTTTGCCGCCCGCGGCCGTGCCGGCCGAATTGACCTGGTTCCTGGCGATGCGCGAACAGATGCTGGACGACGTGCCCGTCGTGGAGCAAGGCGCGATCGCCATGCCCGATTGGCCGTCCGTGTGCGAACGCATCGACTGGGCGGCGATGGCCGATGTGGAGGTGACGCGATGAATCCGGTGCCATTCCTGGAACTGACCGTGGGGTCCACCTACACCAGCACCGCCCGCACACTGACGCAGGCCGACCTGTCGCTGTCGTGCATGTTGACGGGTGACTGGCATCCCATTCACGCCGATGCCGACTATTGCCGCGAACACGGTATCGAAGGCCCGATGTTCCACGGGCCCTACGGCATCCTGCTGGCGATGGGCATGTCGACCCGGCTGCCGGAATTCGCCGAGCCGGTGATCGGCGCCCTGGGCCTGCGCGACTGGCGCTACCGGCGTCCCCTGGTGGCGGGCGACACCGTGCGCGTGCGCACGTCCATCAGCGCCGCGCGGGTGGTGTCCGGTGGCGGGCGCGCCATCGTCGAACGTCATTTCGCGCTGCTGGATTCCCAGTCGCGCATCGTTCAAGAGGGCTACGGCAGCACGCTGCTGCGCCTGGCCAACGGAGAAGACACACCATGATTCTGGGCGACATCATCGAGCGCAACGCGCGCTGCTATCGCGACCATCCGGCCTTTCTGTTCGAGGGCCGCCGCATCACCCATGGCGAATTCGCCGAACGCGTGCGGCGCCTGTGCAACGCCCTGATCGCGCGGGGGCTGCAACGCGGCAGCCGCATCGCCATCCTGGCGCAGAACTGCCCCGAATACCTGGAGCTCTATGCCGCCGCGGGCATGGGCGGCTTCATCGCCGTGGGCATCAACTACCGGCTGGGCGTGGCTGACCAGGCCGCCATTCTGCGCGACTGCGAGCCGGCGCTGCTGATTCATGAGCCCGAGTATGCCGAGGCCGTGGCGGCCTTGCGCCCCGCGCTGCCGCCGCAGGCCCAGGTGCTGTGCCTGGGGGCCGGGCAGGGCAGTGACGCTGGCCAAGGGGCCGACCGCTACGAAGCCGCCCTGGCCGCCGCCAGCACGCAGCCGCCGCCCTGGCGGGCCCAGGCCGACGACACCCTGCTGCTGATCTACACCAGCGGCACCACGGGCGTGCCCAAGGGCGTCATGCTGGCCAATGGCGCGCAGGTCGAGCAGGCCCGCATGCTGGCGCTGACCCACGCCAGCGGGCAAGACGACCGCATGCTGATCGTGATGCCGCTGTATCACATCGGCGGCACCACGGAACTGCTCAGCTACCTGATTGGCGGCGCGACCATCGTGCTGCATCGCCGCTTCGACGCCCGCGACATCCTCGCCAGCATCGCGGCCCATCGCGTGACGGCGGCGCATTTCGCGCCCATCATGATCCAGGCGCTGGTCGATGCGCAGGCCGAGGCGCCCGTCGACGTGTCCAGCCTGCGGGTGGCCTGCTATGCGTCGGCGCCGATGTCGGTGGCCTTGTCGCGGCGGGCGCGCGCGACCTTCGGGCCGATCTTCATGCAGACCTACGGCATGACCGAACACGGCCCGGGCACTGTGCTGCTGAAGCACCAGCACCTGCCCGACGGCTCGGCCGCTGAGGCGGCGCGCATGGCGTCGGCCGGCCAGCCGATCCTGGGCGTGGACCTGCGCATCGTCGACGATGCCGGCGCCGTGCTGGCCGACGGCCAGGTGGGCGAAATCCAGATGCGTTCGGCCGCGATCATGCAGGGTTATTGGCGCAAACCAAGCGAAACGGCCGCGGCGCTGGTGGATGGCTGGATGAAGACGGGCGATGTCGGCTATGTCGATCCGGACGGCTACCTCTTCATCGTCGACCGCAAGAAAGACATGATCATCTCGGGCGGCGAAAACATCTATTCCCGCGAGGTCGAAGAGACGCTGATGCGGCATCCGGCCGTACGCGAGGCCGCCGTCATCGGCGTGCCGGACGAGAAATGGGGCGAATCCGTCAAGGCCTTCGTGGTGCGCCAGCCGGGCGCCGACGTCGACGAAGCCGACCTCGTCCAGCACTGCCGCGACCACATCGCCAGCTACAAGAAGCCGCGCAGCGTCGAGTTCCTGGATGCGCTGCCGCGCATGGCCAGCACCAGCAAAGTGGACAAGAAAGCCTTGCGGGCCCCGTACTGGGACCGCGCCGGCAGACAGGTGGCCTGACGGCCATCCCGAAAAGACCAACGAGGAGACAGGCATGGGCAGCTACAGGATGTGGGCGGCGGGCATGGCCGCATTGGCGCTGAGCGCGGGGCAGGTGACACAGGCGGCGCCGGGCGAGGCGTTTCCGACAAAGATGGTGCGCATCGTGGTGCCGTTCACGGCCGGCGGGCTGGCCGACGTGCTGGCCCGCGGCCTGGCGCAGGAATTGGGCGTACGCTGGTCGCAGCCCGTCATCATCGAGAACCGGCCGGGCGCCAATACCATCATTGCAGCGGAATACGTGGCGCGCTCGCAGCCCGACGGCTACACCTTGCTGATGGCCAACGACCCGACGCTGTCGTCCAACCAGTACCTGTACCGCAAGCTGCCCTACGACCCCGTCAAGAGCTTCACGCCGGTGGCGGGGGTGGCGCAGACCCGCGAAATCCTGCTGGTCGCCAAGGACTTTCCCGTTCAAAGCGTGGCTGACCTGGTGGCGCAGGCCAAGGCCCGGCCCGGCCACGTGACCTACGGGTCGTATGGCCAGGGCAGCAAGGCCCACCTGGACGCCGCGGCGTTTTCCGCCCAGGCGGGCGTCGAACTGAATCATGTGCCGTACAAGGGCGTGGCCGACGTGATGACGGCGCTGGCGGGCGGGCAGATCAATATGGCCATGGTGGGCGTGCCGCCGTCCATTCCCATGGTCAAGGGCGGCAAGGTGCGCCTGTTGGCCGTGGCCGCGCCGCAGCGGATCGCGGCGTTTCCCGATACGCCCACGTTCGCCGAGCTGGGCTTGCCCCAGATGGTGTCGCAGTCGTGGTTCGGCGTGGTGGCGCCCGCGGGCACGCCGCCGGCCGTGGTGGCCGACATCGCGGCGGCCGTGCGCCAGGTGATCGCGCAGCCCGCCTTCCAGGAAAAGACCATCACCAGCGTGGGGCTGGAGCCGCTGGACCTGGGGCCGGACGCGTTTGCGCGCTTTCTGGAACGCGACCGCCAGGAATACGAACACGTCATTCGCGGCCTGAACGTCAAGCTGGACTAGGGACGCGAATTTCATTGATACCCAGGCCCAAACCCCCGGAGGCCCCATGGATTTCGAATTGCCATCCGAATTGCGCCAGCTGCGCGATTCCACCCGCCGTTTCGTCGCTGAAGCGCTGATGCCGCTGGAGGCCCGCTACGCCAACGAGCCCGACATTCCCGATGACGTGCGCCGCGGCTTGCAGGACCAGGCCAAGGCGCTGGGATTCTGGGCCTTTGACCTGCCCGAATCCGTGGGCGGCGGTGGCATCGGCGCCGTGGGCCGGTGCGTGGTGTTCGAAGAACTGGCCCGCTGCAACGTGCCCGCCTTCCGGGCGCCGACCGTCTTCACGCCTTACCTTGGGCCGGTGCTGTTCCATGGCGACGCCCGCCAGCAGGCGCAGTACCTGATGCCGGTCGTTCGTGGCGACAAGCGCACCTGCTTTGCGCTGACCGAGGCCGAAGCCGGCTCGGACCCCGCCGGCATGAAAACCACCGCGGTGGCCGACGGCGGCGATTTCGTCATCAACGGCGCCAAGATCTTCATCACCGGCGCCGACAAGGCCGATTTCGTGCAGCTGTTTGCCCGCACGCGGGTCGATGGCAAAGACCAGGGCGTGTCGTGTTTTCTGGTCGACCGCGGCACGCCGGGCATGCGGCTGGGCCAGTCATTCGACCTGATGTCGCCCGACAAGCCCTGGGAACTGCTGTTCGAGAACGTGCGCGTAGCGGCCAGCCAGGTCGTCGGCGGCGTCGGCCAGGGCTGGCAACTGGCCCGGGAATTCCTGGACGCCGGCCGCCTGTCCCATGGCCCCAAGGCCATCGGCCGCGCCCAACGCGCACTGGACCTGGCCATTGCCTACGCCAATACCCGCCACACCTTTGGCCAGCCGTTGGCCCAGCGTCAGGCGATCCAATGGATGATCGCGGATTCCACCGTCGAGCTGCATGCCGCGCGTACGCTGGTCCATCACGCGGCCTGGAAGGCCGAGCAGGGCTTGAACTATCATCTCGAAGCGTCCGCCGTGAAGCTCTTTGCCGACGACATGCTGGTCAGGGTGGTGGATCGGGCGATCCAGATCCACGGCGGCGTGGGCCTGTCGCGCGAACTGCCGCTGGAACTGATGTTTCGCGACGCACGCAGCCGGACCATCACCGAAGGGTCGTCCGAAATGCAGCGCACCATCATTGCGACGGGCGTGCTGTCCGGGCGGGAAAGGGTGGACCGCTTCGATACCTGACCCCTCCGACCCGCCCGCGGCGCGGCCGGCCACCGCGTGACGGACATTGCGATGAATATCGAGAACATCGACCTGAACCTGCTGGTGGCCTTCGACGCCATGATGCAAGAGCGCAATGTCACTCGCGCCGGTTTGCGCATCGGCCTGACGCAGCCGTCGATGAGCCACGCGCTGGTCCGCCTGCGGCAGCTGTGCGGCGACCCCCTGTTCGTGCGGGTGAAGAGCGGCATGGAACCCACGCCCTTTGCCCATCGCATCGCGCCCAGCGTACGGGCCGGGCTGGCCGTGTTGCAGGCCGGGCTGCAGAACGCTGTGCCGTTCGACCCCGCGCAGTCCGGCCGTACCTTCGAGGTGCTGCTCAGCGACCTGGGCGAAGTCGTGTTCCTGCCGCGCCTGATGCAGCATCTGAAGGCGGTGGCGCCCGGCGTCAGCCTGCGCATCCGGCAACTGCCGCGCGAAAGCTATCGCGAAGCGCTGGAAGCCGAAGACGCCGACCTGGCCATCGGCTTTCTGCCGGCCTTGACCGCCGGCTTCTATCAGCAACGCCTGTTTGGCGACCATTACGTCTGCCTGATGCGCGCCGGGCATCCCCGCATCGGCCAGCGGCTGGACATCGAGCAATTCGCCGCCGAGTCCCACGTCATGATTGAGCCGGCGGGGTCGCGCTACCGCCGCGCCTCGCCGCAATCGTCCACGACCACGCTGATCGAGCAATACCTGGAAAAGCAGGGCCTGCGCCGCCACATCGCGCTGCGCGTGCCGCATTTCACGGTGGTGCCGGAAATCATCGAAACCAGCGACCTGCTGGCCGTGCTGCCCGGCACGGTGGCGCGCATCATGGCGCCGCAACGGCGCATCAAGATCCTGCCGCTGCCGCTGGAAAACCCGCCCGGCTTCGAGGTCAAGCAGTTCTGGCACGAACGCAGCCACCAGGACGAAGGCACCCGCTGGCTGCGCGGCGTCATCGCCGACCTGTTCATGGAAGACCGCTCGCCGGTGTTGCCGTCGGCCGACTGATTCCGGCCATCTGCGCTGCGGGGCCGCGGCGCAAACCCCTTCATTGCATTGCCTCGGGACGTGAGAACGACCCGGGAAATCCCTGACGCTGCCCGCGTTGCCGTAATTGCCAGCGCCCCGCTAGAATATTTTTATGAAGTATGTGGGTATTGCATAACAATACCTTAACGATTCTAGCCGGAAGGAAGTCATGCAAGCAGCGCAATACGCCGACCTGGATGGGTTGGCGCTGGCAGAGATGCTGGCCAACAAGGAAGTGAGTTCGGCGCAGTTGATGGAATGCGCCCTGCAATTGGCAGAGGAACGCGGCGCGCCCTTGCGCGCGCTGGTGCATCTGCGGCCCGAGCAGGCCCGCCAGGAGGCTGCCCACTGGCAGGCGCGGGGGCCGTTTGGCGGCATTCCCTTTCTGTTGAAGGATTCGGGCCTGGCCAGCCGGCGGTTTCCGTCCAACCTGGGCTCGCGGCTGTTTGCCGATATCGAATACGCCTACGACGCGACGCTGGCCGAACGCTTCGACGCCGCCGGCTTGATTCCCTTTGGCCGCAGCACGGTGTCCGAACTGTGCATGGGGCCGTCCACCGAATCGAGCGTGCACGGCGGCCCCACGATCAACCCGCGCGCCAACGACCGTTCGACGGGCGGTTCCAGCGGCGGCGCCGCGGCAGCCGTGGCGGCCGGCATCGTGCCGGTGGCCCACGGCAGCGACGGCGGCGGTTCGATCCGCATTCCGGCCGCCTGCAACGGCGTCTTCGGCTTGAAGCCCAGCCGCGGCCGCGTGCCCATGGGGCCGGCGCGCGGCGAGGGCTGGGGCGGCATGGCGTGTGATGGCGTCATCACACGCACGGTGCGCGATACCGCCGCGGCGCTGGACGCGATCAGCGGCTATGCCTCGGGTGCGCCGTATGCCGCGCCGCCCCGGCCGGGTTCGTATCTGGATGCGGTACGCGAGCAGGGGGCAGGGCGCTTGCGCATTGCCGTCTGGCGCGACGCCTTCAACGGCATTCCCATCGCCGATTCCTGCCGCCAGGCGCTGGAAGATACCGCGCGGTTGTGCCGTGAGCTGGGCCACGAGGTAGTCGACGGCCCGTTGCCCGATTTCGATTACGGCGCCTTCGTGCGCGCCCATGGCACGGTGCTGGCCACCAACATCGTGCTGGCGGTGGACGCGCGGCTGGCCGTGCTGGGCCGCGCCTTACGCGATGACGACCTGGAACCCGTGATCCGCGACGGCCTGGACATCGGCCGGGGCATCGCCGCCACGCAATACGTGGATGCCATCCAGCGCTTCCATGCCATCGGCCGGGCCTTGAGCCAGGCCATGCAGGGAGTGGACCTGGTGCTGTCGCCGACTCTCACGCAATTGCCGGCGCGCCTGGGCGAGCTGGCGCTGACGGGCGGCTTCTGGGCGTTTCGCGAAAAGGTCTCGCGCTACGCCACCTTCCTGGCCTTCGTCAATGCGTCGGGGCGGCCGGCGGCCAGCTTGCCGGTGGCGGCCACGCCCGACGGCGTGCCGCTGGCCTGCCAGCTGATCGGGCATTTCGGCCGTGAAGACCAGATTCTGCGGCTGGCGGCCCAGATCGAGCGGGCCGCGCCCTGGCCGGCGCATGCCGTGACGTTGCCTGGCCGTTGATTCAACGGCGGCTGATCGGTTGGCGGCTGGCGCAGCCGCCGTCGACCCAGCCGTTCGCGCAGTTCACCATCATCAAGGGGAAAACAATGAAACGATTCTTGCGCGTCTGCACGGCCCTGGCCCTGGGCTGCGGCATGGCACTGGTTCAAACCCAGACCCAAGCTCAGACCCAAGCCCAGACCACGGCGAAATTCGTCATGCACGCGCCGCTGCGTGTGCTGGACCCGGTGCTGACGACCGCCTATGTCACCCGCAACCACGGCTATCTCGTCTACGACACGCTGTTCTCGATGGACGCCTCGGGTCATCCGCAGCCGCAGATGGTGGACACCTGGACGGTGTCGCCAGACAAGCTGACCTACACCTTCACGCTGCGCCCCGGGTTGATCTTCCATGACGGCAGCCCGGTCAAGGCGGAAGACGTGGTGGCGTCCCTCAAGCGCTGGCAGGCGGGCGACCCGACGATCGGCAACCGCCTCGCCCAGGCCACGGCGTCGCTGGCGGCGCAGGGCAATGACACCGTGGTGCTGACGCTGAAAGCCCCGTACGGCCTGGTGCTGGATTCGCTGGCCAAGGAAGGTTCGCCGGTGCCGTTCATCATGCCCAAGCGCATCGCCGACACGCCCGCCACGCAGGCCATCACCGAGGTGGTCGGCTCGGGCCCCTACAAGTTCGTGCAGGCCGATTTCCAGGCGGGCGTGAAGGCCACCTACCTCAAGTTCGACGGCTACGTGCCGCGTAAAGAGAAGGCCAGCGCCTTTGCCGGCGGCAAGGTGGCGCGCATCGACCGGCTGGAACTGGTCAACATTCCCGACAGCCAGACGGCCGTCAACGCGCTGCAACGCGGCGAGATCGACTTCGTGGAAGACGTGCCGCCCGACCTGATGCCGCAATTGAAGGACGCCAAGGGCATCACGCTCAAGTCGTACGGCAAGAATTCCAATATGTTCACGCTGCGCATGAACTGGCTGCAGCCGCCGTTCGACAACGTGAAGGTGCGCCGCGCCGCGTTGGCCGCCCTGTACGAGACCGATTACCTGGACGCCCAGATCGGCGACCCGGACGTCTACCAGGTCTGCGGCGCCGTGCTGACCTGCGTGTCGCCTTATGCGTCGGAAGAGGGCGCCACGCAGATCCACAAGCCGGACCTGGCCCGGGCGCGCCAACTGCTCAAGGAAAGCGGCTATGCCGGCCAGAAGGTCGTGATTCTGCATCCGACCGACCTGCCGATCTTCGCCAACATCGCGCCGGTCACCGCGCAGGCCCTGCGCAGCATCGGCATGAACGTCGAGGTGCAGTCCATGGACTGGGCCACGCTGCTCAGCCGCCGTACCAAGAAAGAGCCAGTGGAGCAGGGCGGCTGGAGCATCTTCCATTCCAATCTGTCAAGCCTGGACCTGACCTCGCCGGTGGGCAATCCCAACCTGGATGCGCGGCCTGGCGCCAGCTACCCCGGCTGGAGCGTCGATGCCGACATGGAAAAACTGCGCGACCAGTATGCCGGCGCGCAGACCGAGGACGACAAGCGCGCGATTGCCGCCGCCATCCAGCGCCGCAGCTATGACCAGGTGACCTTCGTGCCCCTGGGCGGCTATTCCAAGTTCAAGGGCTATGACGCCAAGTTCGCCGACTTGGTGGACGCGCCGATTCCCCTGTTCTGGACCTCGCCCAAGTAAGGGCAGGAGAGCGCATCATGCTGAATCTCGTTTTCAAGCGCCTCGTGGCCGCCATTCCGGTGATGCTGGTGGTGGCGACCGTGGTCTTCCTGCTGTTGCGCCTGGCGCCCGGTGACCCGGCGCGCATCATTGCCGGCGACATGGCCAGCGAAGACACCGTGGCGCAGATCCGCGCCGACATGGGGCTGGACAAGCCGCTGGCTACGCAATATGTGCTGGCCATGGGCGCGCTGCTGCAAGGCGACCTGGGCGTGTCCATCATTTCGAAAGACCCGGTGTCGTCCCTGATCGGGCAGCGGCTGGGGCCGACCCTGGCCCTGGCGCTGTGCGCCATCCTGGTGACGGTGCTGGCGGCCATTCCGCTGGGGGTGTTCTCGGCCTGGTGGCACAAGCGGCTGCTGGACCGCATCACGCTGGCGGTGACCGTGCTGGCCTTTTCGGTGCCGGCCTTCGTGGTGGGCTACCTGCTGATCCTGGTGTTCTCGGTCAAGCTCAACTGGCTGCCGGTGCAGGGGTATGCGGGGCTGGCGGCCGGCTTTGGCACCTTTCTGTATCACATGGTGCTGCCCACCGTCACGCTGGCGACGGTGTTCGTGGCGCTGATCACCCGCATCACACGCGGCAGCATGCTGGAAGTGCTGGGCGAAGACTTCGTGCGTACCGCCCGGGCCAAGGGCGTGCCCGAACGCTACGTGCTGTACCGCCACGCGCTGCGCAACGCCGCCGTGCCCATCGTCACCGTGATCGGCCTGGCGCTCACCACGCTCATCAGCGGCGTGGTCGTCACCGAGACCATCTTCAACATTCCCGGGGTGGGCCGCCTGATCGTCGATGCCGTGCTGGCGCGCGACTATCCCGTGGTGCAGGGGACGATCCTGTTCTTCTCGTTCGTCTATGTATTCATCAACCTGGTGATCGACATGCTGTATGTGGTGCTCGATCCGCGCATCCGCTACTGAGGACGCCATGACCACTCTCGTCCTGCCCCGCGCGCGCGGCCTCTGGCCCACCCTGGCGCGCGACCCCATGATGCTGTGCGGCCTGGCGCTGCTGCTGGCCCTGGTGGCCCTGGCCATGCTGGCGCCGTGGATCACCTGGCACGACCCGGCCGCCCTGGCGCCGCGCCTGCGCCTCAAGCCCATCAGCGAGGGCTATTGGCTGGGCACCGATTCCCTGGGCCGCGACCTGTTTTCGCGCGTGCTCTACGGCGGGCGCCTGTCCATCACGCTGGCCGCCCTGGTGGCCGTGATTTCCGTCTGTGCGGGCCTGGCGCTGGGCATCCTGGCGGGCTATTTCCGCCGCCTGGACGGCTTCATCATGCGCATCATCGACGGCATCATGGCCATTCCCGGCCTGCTGCTGGCCATTGCCATGGTGGCCTTGGGCGGGGCGTCGATCCCGACCATGGTGATCGCCATCTCCATTCCCGAGATCCCGCGCGTGGCCCGGCTGGTGCGCAGCGTGGTGCTGTCGGTGCGCGAAGAACCGTATGTCGAGGCCTCGCTGGGCATGGGCACGCGCACCGTGCGCGTGCTGTGGCGCCATGTGCTGCCCAGCACCATCAACCCGCTGGTGGTGCAGGCCACGTTCATCTGCGCCTCGGCCATCCTGATCGAAGCCGTGCTGGGCTTTCTGGGGCTGGGCTTTCCGCCCGAGATTCCCAGCCTGGGCAGCATCATTTCCGAAGGCCGCGCCTTTTTCCAGCGCGCGCCCTGGATCGTGCTGTTTCCCGGCGCTTATCTGGCGCTGTTGATCCTGTCCATCAATCTTTTCGGCGACGCGCTGCGCGACCGTCTGGATCCGCGCATGGCGCGCAAACGCAACGGTTGAACCTCCATGTCTCATCCTGTACTTGAAGTCCGCGATCTCAGCGTGCGCCTGCCGGGCGCCGGCGACCGCCGCCATGCCGCCCACGGCATCAGCCTGACCGTGCATCCGCGCGAGATCGTCTGCATCGTGGGCGAATCCGGCTCGGGCAAATCGGTGACTGCCAGCGCGGTCATGGGCCTGCTGCCGCGCAACGTGCTGACGCGCGAAAGCGGCCAGATCCTGTTGTCCGGCCAGGACATCACCCAGGCCTCGCCCGCCGAGCTGCGGGCGCTGCGCGGCAACCGCATGGCCATGATCTTCCAGGAACCCATGACCGCGCTCAATCCGCTGATGCGGGTGGGCCGGCAGATCGCCGAGATCTTCCAATTCCATGCGCCGCAGCTGGGCGCGCGCGAGGTGCAGGCGCGGGTGCTGCGCCTGCTGGCCGACATGCGGCTGCCGTCGCCCGACACCCTGCAGCACGCCTATCCGCACCAGTTGTCGGGCGGCCAGCGCCAGCGGGTGATGATCGCCATGGCGCTGGCGCTGGAGCCCGCGCTGATCATTGCCGACGAACCCACCACGGCCCTGGACGTGACCTCGCAGGCCCAGGTGCTGCGCCTGTTGCACGGGCTGCGCGAGCGGCATGACACCGGCATTCTCTTCATCACCCATGATTTCGACGTGGTGGCCGAGATAGCCGACCGCGTCATCGTCATGCAGCAGGGGCAGATCGTCGAGACCGGCACGGCGCAAGAGGTGCTGGAGCAGCCGCGCCACGCCTACACCCGCAAGCTGATCGACGCCGTGCCCAAGGGCGAATTCGGCGCCCGCCGGATACCGCCGGCCAATGACCCGGTGATTTCGGTCGAAAACCTGCAGATGCGCTTTGTGACCGGCGGCCTGTTCCGTTCGCACCACCGGGAGGTGCATGCCCTGAACGACGTGAGCCTGTCGCTGGCGCGCGGCGAGACGCTGGGCGTGGTGGGCGAATCCGGCTCGGGCAAGACCACGCTGGGCCGCTGCCTGGCGCATTTCGCCGCGCCCACGGGCGGGCGCATCGTGATGAACGGCCAGGACGTCTCGCGCCTGTCGCGCACCCAGTGGCGCCAGTGGTGCAAGCGCATCCAGATGGTGTTCCAGGACCCGTACCGCTCGTTCAACCCCCGCCGCACCATTGCCCAGACCCTGGCCGAGGGGCCGATGAATTATGGCGAATCGCCGGCCCGCGTGGCCGAGCGCATGCGCGAGATGCTGGACCTGGTCAGCATGGATGCCAGCGCCTTGCAGCGCTATCCGCACGAGTTCTCGGGCGGCCAGCGCCAGCGCATATCGATTGCCCGGGCGCTGATGATGGAGCCCGAGGTGCTGATTGCCGACGAGGCTGTATCGGCCCTGGACGTATCGGTGCAGGCGCAGATCCTGGACCTGCTCGAGGCCATCCGCGAACGCCTGAACCTGAGCATGATCTTCATCACCCACGACCTGCGCGTGGCCGCGCGGCTATGCCATCGCATCGCCGTCATGCAGCGCGGCAAGGTCATGGAGATCGGCCCGGCCGAACAGATTTTCCGCCACCCGTCCAGCGACTACACCCGCGAGCTGCTGGCCGCCATTCCCGGCAAGGACGGCCTGGGCAGCCGCCAGGCCAGCATTGTTCTGAAAGAGGCTTGCGCATGACCCGCGTTGCATTGTTGTCCCGTTCGGCCAACCTGGCCTATTTCCAGCCGCTGCTGCAGGCGCGCGATGACGGCCTTGACGTGGCCGTCTGGCCCGACCCGGCCTGCCTGCAGGCCGAGGTGGCCGTGTGCTGGAATCCGCCGGCCGGCGTCTACGCCGACATGCCCAGGCTGCGCCTGATCCACAGCATTGCGGCCGGGGTGGACAACCTGCTGGCCGGGCAGGATACCCGGGGCCTGCCGGTCTGCCGCGTGGTGGACCCGCAGTTGGCCCAGGGCATGCTGCAGTACGTGCTGTGGTCGGTGCTGCACTTTCACCGCAAGCTGGACCAGGCGCTGGCCAACCAGGCCCGGGCGCACTGGCAGCGCGGCGTGCAGGTGGCGGCGGGCGATTTCCGCGTGGGCGTCATGGGCCTGGGCGAGCTGGGCGGCGCCATCGCCGCCTTCCTGCCCAGCCTGGGCTATGACGTGCACGGCTGGTCGCGCAGCCCGCGCGAGATCGCCGGTATCACCGTGCATGCCGGCCAGGCGGCGTTCGATGGCTTCCTGGCCCACTGCGACGTGCTGATCTGCCTGTTGCCGCTGACCGATGCCACGCGCGGCATTCTCAATGCCCGCACGTTTGCCGCGCTGCCCCAGGGCGCCGCCGTGGTCAATTGCGGCCGGGGAGAGCACCTGGTGCCCGCGGACCTGATCGCTGCCCTGCAATCCGGCCACCTGCGCGGCGCAGTGCTGGACGTGTTCGCGCACGAGCCGCTGCCGCCCGACGACCCGCTCTGGCGCACGCCCGGAGTGGTGGTCACCCCGCACATGGCCACCATGCCCACCGCGGCCACCGTGGCCGAGCAGGTCGTGGCCAATATCCACCGGCTGCGCCACGGGGCGACGCTGGCCAATACCGTAGACACCTCGCGCGGCTACTGACAGCGCGCTTTTCAACGAGACCCTGATGATGAGCCTGCAACACGATTCCCTGCCTTACCTGGATGACCCCGCTTTCACGCTGCCGACCGGCGCGCCCGCGCCGGTCGATCCGCAGATCGCCGAGTTCATGCGCCTGATGGCCAAGGACGCGGCCCAGTATCCGCGCCGCGACACCCTGCCTATCGAAGAAGGGCGGGCCAATGCCGAGAAAGTGCGCCTGCCGTGGGCCCAGGGCGGCCCGCAAATGGCCCGCACGGTCAATACCGAAGTGGCCACGCGCCACGGCAAGGTGCGGGTGCGCATCCACTATCCGGCCGAACGCCGGCTGCCGGGCGCCTTCATGTACATCCATGGCGGCGGCTTCGTGCTGTTTTCGATCGACACGCACGACCGCGTGATGCGCGAATACGCCGAGCGCGCCGGCATCGTGGTGATCGGCATCGACTACACCCGCGCGCCCGAGGCCAAGTTCCCGCAGCCGCTGGAAGAATGCGTGGACGTGCTGCGCTGGATCGCCGCGCAGGCCCGGGAATTGTCCATCGATGCGGACCAGCTCTTCGTCGGCGGCGATTCGGCGGGCGCCAACCTGTCGATGGGCACGGCGCTGACGCTGCGCGACGAAGGGCAGGGCGGTCTGATCAAGGGCATCGTGCTCAATTACGGCGGCTTCAGCAGCAACCTGTTCCGCAATTCGGTGGTGCGCTATGGCGCGGGCGACTACGGCCTGTCGCTGCACATGATGATCTGGTTCCGCGGCCTGCACATCCGCCACGGCAAGGATTTCTTCGATCCGCGCGTGGACATCATGCGCGCCGACCTGCGCCAGCTGCCGCCGGTGTGGATGGTGGTCACCGAATGCGATCCGCTGCACGACGACAGCATCGAGCTCGAACGCCTGCTCAAGGCGGCCGGCGTGGACGTCAGCGCCAAGGTCTATCGCGGCACGGTGCACAGCTTTCTGGAAGCGGTGTCGATCTCGGACGCGGCCGTACAGGCGTTCGAGGACACGGCGTCCTGGCTGCATGGCGAACGCGTTGCACACGGCGCCCATTCGGCCTGAACCGGAGACTGGCATGGCCTATACCGAATCGACCGAACAGCAGATGCGCGAGGAACTGGCCGCGCTGTACCGCCTGGTCGCCCATTTCCGCATGACCGACCTGATCGACACACACATCAGCGCGCGGGTGCCGGGCACGGACAACCATTTCCTGATCAACCGCTACGGCGTGCTGTTTCACGAGATGCGGCCTGAAGACCTGGTGAAGATCGACCTGGACGGCAACCCCGTCGACCCGGGCGACGAAGAGCAGCAGCGCGTGAACAGCGCCGGCTTCACCATTCATTCGGCCGTGCACGCCGCGCGCCATGACCTGGCCTGCGTGGTGCACACCCATACCGCCGACGGCATTGCCGTAGCTTGCCAGGAAGACGGCCTGCTGCCGATCACCCAGCATGCGCTGCGCTTCTATCAGCGCCTGGGCTATCACGACTACCAGGGCATTGCGCTGGACCTGGACGAGCGCGCCAGCCTGGTGGACGACCTGGGGCCGCACAAGGCCATGATCCTGCGCAACCACGGCCTGCTGGCCGCCGGGGGCACCGTGGCCGAGGCCTTCGTCAATATCTATTTCCTGGAACGCGCCTGCCAGGCGCAGATCAAGGCCCAGTCGGCCGGCGCGCGCCTGACCTTTCCGTCGCCCGCCGTGTGCGAACGCACGGCCGGCCAGTTCGAACGGCCCACCGCGCCCCAGTATTGCCAGCGCGTCTGGACGGCCGCCAAGCGCCTGCTCGACGAGGAGGCCGCGCGATGAAAGACGCCCATCTTGCGCCCATGGACCTGGCCAGCCCGCAACTGCTGCACACGCCCGGGCCGACCTACGTGCCCGACGCCGTGCGCGACGCCATGGGCCGGCCCAGCCTGGACTTGTCCGACCCGCGGCTGGACAGCCTGGTGCGTGACTGCGAGACGGGCCTGGCAGCCTTGCTGGGCACGCGCGAGGCCGACGTGCTGATGTATGCCGCCAACGGCCACGGCGCCTGGGAAGCCGCCATCGCCAACCTGGTCGCGCCCGGCGCCGAGGTGCTGGTGGCCGGCAGCGGCTTTTTCGCCGAGGCCTGGGCCCTGCACGTCGAGGCGCTGGGCGGCGTGGCGCGCCGCACGCCCATCCGGCCCGGCCGCGCGCTGGACCCGCTGGCGATCGAGACCGCGCTGCGCGCCGACACCGCCCGTCGCATCGTCGCCGTCTTCGCCGTGCAGACCGACACGGCCAGCGGCGCCACCAGCGACCTGGCCGCGGTGCGGCGGGCGCTGGACCGCAGCGGCCATCCGGCCTTGCTGGTGGCCGACGTCATCGCCTCGCTGGGCGCCACGCCGTGCCGCATGGACGAATGGGGCGTCAATGTGGCCATCGGCGGTTCGCAGAAGGCGCTGATGCTGCCGCCGGGCCTGTCATTCACCGCGGTCGACGGCCGCGCCATGGCCGTGGCCCGCGAGAACCCGACGCCGCGCGCCTATTGGGACTGGGAAAAGCGCAAGAGCCCCTTGCTGTACCGCAAGTTCTGCGGCACGCCGCCCCAGGGCTTGCTGATGGGCCTGCGGGCGTCGCTGGCGCTCTTGCGCAACGAAGGCCATGACGCGGTGCATGCGCGTCATCGCCGTGTCGCCGCCATGGTGCATTCGGCCGTGGCGCGCTGGGGCGAAGCCGGCGCGCTGGCCCTGCATGTCACCGAGCCGGCCGAGCGCTCGACGTCGGTCACGACGATCTCGGTGGCCGACGGCGTCGACGTCGAAGCCCTGCGCCTGACGGCGCGTGACCGCTATCAGGTGGCGGTTGCGGGCGGGCTGGGTCCCCATGCAGGCCGGATGTTCCGCATCGGCCACCTGGGCGCCGTCCACCCCGGCATGATCCTCGGCGCCCTGGGCGGCGTCGAGGCGGCGTTGCGAGATTGCGGCATCGCCATCGGGGAGGGTGCGCTGCACTGCGCGGTAGAGGCCGCGCGCGAGAGTGATTGACCGATTCCGGTCACGGCATGTTGTTGCTTGACCCCTGACAAATAAAGGAACAAGGGATGAGACTGCATGGACTTATCGCGGCCGCGCTGGCCGCCATGGCATGGACGGCGGCCGCCCAGGCCGAGCCGGCAACGGCGAAAGTGGTGCTGCACGCGCCGCTGCGCATCCTGGACCCGGTGCTGACCAACGCCTACATCACGCGCAATCACGGCTACCTGATCTACGACACGCTCTTCGCGATCGATACCCAGGGCCGTCCGCAGCCGCAGATGGTGGACCGCTGGACGGTATCGGACGACAAGCTCAGCTACACCTTCACGCTGCGCCCCGGCCTGAAATTCCATGACGGCACGCCGGTCACCGGCGAAGACGTCGTGGCCTCGCTGGCGCGCTGGGAACAGCGCGACCCCATGGGCAAGCGGCTGGCGGCGGCCACCCAGACGATGGACAGCCCGTCGGCCGACCGTTTCCGCATCGTGCTCAAGCAGCCGTTCGGGCTGGTGCTGGAAACCCTGGGCAAGCCTGGTTCGCCCGTGCCCTTCATCATGCCCAGGCGCATCGCCCAGACGCCGGCCACCGAAGCCATCAAGGAATCCATCGGGTCCGGCCCGTACCGCTTTGACGCCAAGGCGTTCGAGGCGGGCGTCAAGGCCGTCTATATCAAGAACCCCGATTACGTGCCGCGCCAGGAACCGGCCGCCTATTTCTCGGGCGGCAAGGTGCCCATGTTCGACCGCATCGAGGTCATCAACGTGCCCGACGCCCAGACCGCCGTCAATGCGCTGCGCCAGGGCGAGATCGACTTCGTCGAGAACGTCGCGCCCGACCTGCTGCCGCAACTGGAGCAGGCGAAGGGTGTGACGGTGGAACGCTACGGCGAGAACACCGACACCTATATGCTGCGCATGAACTGGAAGCAGCCCCCGCTGGACAATCCCAAGATCCGCCAGGCGGTGCTGGCCGCCTTGAACCAGACCGACTACCTGGATGCGTCGCTGGGCGACCCCAAGTTCTATCGCCTGTGCGGCGCCATGCTCAGCTGTATCTCGGCCTATCGCAGCGACGTCGGCGCCACCCAGACCCGACCGGCCGACCTGGCGCGTGCCCGCGCGCTCTTGAAAGAGGGCGGCTACAAGGGCGAAAAGATCGTCGTGCTGCATCCGACCGACGTGCGCAGCCTGTCGGCGCTGGCCCCGGTCACGGCCCAGGCCCTGCGCAGCATCGGCATGACGGTCGACGTGCAATCCATGGACTGGGCCACGCTCTTGAGCCGGCGCAGCAAGGACGCGCCGGTGGAGCAGGGGGGCTGGAGCATTTTCCATTCCAGCCTGACCAGCATGGACCTGATCAATCCCATCGTGAATCCGCTCATGGACCCCGGCTATCCCGGCTGGGCCAAGGACGACGAGGTCGAAAAGCTGCGCGCCGAGTTCGAAACCGCCTCGGGCCTGGATGAACAGAAGCGCATTGCCCAGGCCCTGCAGAAGCGTGCCTACGAGGTCGTGACGTTCGTGCCGCTGGGCGGCTATTCAGAGTTCAAGGCGTACGACGGCAAGTTCAAGGGCATGGTGCATGCGCCCATGCCCTTGTTCTGGCGCGGGCAGTGATTGATGGCAGGTTGCCCGTGGTCCGCGCGTGACCGGCGGGCGGCGGGCCTGGCAGAATGGCCTGAAGAAAAGGGCCCGTCAGGCCAGCCCGACCTTGCCGCTTAGCGCGCGCGCTGCCGTCTGCAACAACGGCGCGTAGCGGCGCGCGAAGTCTTCGGGCGTATCCCATTCTGAAGTCAGGCCGGCAATCTGGATGGTCGCCACCGGCCGGTGGCGGTTGTCCAGAATGGCGGTGGCCACGTTCAGCTCGCCCAGCAGGCTTTCTTCCACGGCGGTGGCGTAGCCGTCTTCGCGGGCGCGGTGCACCAGCGCCCGGATGCGGTCCGGATCGTTATTGGTCTTGGGCGTGGATGGAATGTTGTCCATCGGCATCAGGGCCGAACGCGCCAGGATGTCTTCGACTTCGTCGTCGGGCAGATTGGCCATGATCGAGCGCCCGCCGGCCGTCTGCACCAGCGGCAATTCGCGGCCGGCCAGCGTGCTGCTGAAGGTTTGCCGCTTGGTCTGGCGGCGCAGCGCAAAGATGATGTACAGGTCGGAAATCAGGCTGAGCTCGACCCGTTCATTGGTTTCGCGCTGCATTTCGGCAATGAGCGGCGTGGCGCGTTCCAGCAGCGGCACGCTGCGCATGTAGTCGAAACTGCGCTGCAGGATCTTCTTGCCGGGCGTGTAGCCTTTGCCGCCGGGGCCGCGTTCCAGGTAGCCCAGCTGCACCAGGGTGTGCGTCATGCGCTGGGTGGTGCTGCGGTCAAAGCCCGTGATTTCCATGAGCTCGTTCATGCTCAGGGTCGACGGGTGATGCGCAAAGGCTTCGAGCAATTCGAAGCCCTTGGCCAGGGACTGGACGAAGAGGGGATCAGGGCGGGTCATGGGATCGATATCAGCTGTGTCGAAGTATTGTATGGCGATGCTTCAATAGCTGAAAGCGATACTTTTTTCGATGTCCGTCAACCCCCTGGCCACGGCGGCGCTCAGCTATCATGAGCGGCGCCGCGGGCGTGGCCGCGCGCCCGCACTGAACGATGGCGAGACCGGGAGGATGGCATGGTTGACGGCTTTGCAGGCAGGGCAATGAGACGGCTGTGGGCCGCAGTCTGTGTCCTGGGTTTCAGCATTTCCGCCGCGTTGGCGGGCCCCATCGTTTCAATCCAGCAGGGCAAGCTGGAAGGAACCGGGCAGGGGGCTGTCGAACAGTTCCTGGGCATTCCCTTTGCCGCGCCGCCGGTGGGACCGTTGCGTTGGGCCGCACCCGCGCCGGTCACGCCATGGACAGGCATCCGGCCCGCGACGCAGTACGCCAGCAAGTGCGTACAGAACGGCTGGGTCGCGCCCATTCGCCAATACCGAAACGAAGACTGCCTCTATCTGAATGTCTATCGCCCGGCCGCGCAGGCCGCACAGCCGCGTCCGGTGCTGGTCTGGTTCCATGGCGGTGCCGCCGTCGCGGGCTCTTCGCAGGATGTTGACGGCTCGGCCTTCGCCGCGAAGACAGGCCAGGTGGTGATCAGCGTCAACTACCGCCTGGGCGCGTTCGGCATGGCGTCGTTTGCAGAATCGGGCAGCAATTTCTGGCTGCGCGATCAGCAGGCGGCGCTGCGTTGGGTCCAAGCGAACGCCAAGGCGTTTGGCGGCGATCCCGGCCAAGTGACGATCATGGGCCAGTCCGCCGGCGCCTATTCGGTCACTGCGCACCTGGTGTCGCCGGCCAGCGCTGGGCTGTTCGTGCGCGCCATCGCGATGAGTCTGCCCGTCGGCCCCATCCATGATTCCGTCACGGCCGAACAAGAACGCAGCAGCGGACCCACGGCAACGATGGTCTACAAAGCGGGCTGCGCCCAGGCGCCGGACGTGCTGGCCTGCATGCGTGCCAAATCCACCGAGGCGGTTTTCGAAGCCGGCGGCGGCGCGGCGACGCGCGCAGCGGGCTGGCGTATGGTCATTGACGGCGAAATCATTCCGGACAACCAGATGGCGCGGTTTGCGCGCGGCGAATTCCACAGGGTGCCCATCCTGGTGGGCTTCACGAGCCAGGAGAACGGATTTTTCCTGCAAGCACGCCGTGCCGCGGGCCAGCCGCCGCTGAATGCGGCCGCCTTGGCCAAGCAGGTCGCCGCGTTGCCGGACAGCGCGCGGGTCCAGGCGCGCTACACCGTCCAGGCCTACGGCTCGCCGACCCAGGCGGCCATCATGATGGCCAGCGACCGCTGGGGCTGCCAGGTGCAGCAGTGGGCCAGGGTGGTGGCCAAGTCGACGCCGGTCTTCATGTACGAGTTCGCCGATCCGAACGCGCCGGCGACGATCTTCCATGTCGACGAGCCCAAGGACGGGCCGTTCCATAATTCGGACATCCCATACGTTTTCCAGAGCGGCTATCCGCACGAGCAGCAGGCGGCGCCGCCCGCATGGACGGCGCCCCAGAAGGCCTTGTCCGATCGCATGCTCGGGTATTACGCGCGGTTCTCGGCGTCTGGCGTGCCGGCAACCGATTGGCCGGCCTCGGGCATCCGAATCCTGGATCCCAATGGCGACAGGAACGAAGCCGATGGCGCATTCGACGAGCGGCATGCCTGTGGGCTTTGGGCTCGTTGAACCGGGCGCAAGGGAGAAAGCGGGGATGGCGTAGTTGGGCTAAAGGAGGCAATGACTCGGTTTGAGTGATTGCCGCCTATCTAGTATTTTACATAATATACATTATGCGAATTACGGGTAACCAGCGGTGGGCCTTGCCCCGGCGTGTCCGCCATTCAGCGATCCGACCGCCGTTCTTGACCCAATACACAACTAAATCAGCCCCTCGATCCAGCCGCTCGTGGTGAAAAAACCCTGCAAGGCCTGATATCCCTGCGTCTGCGCGATACGCCTGGCGCAGCCAGAACGCGACGTCCAACGCGAATTGTCGCCCCATTCGAACTTCCGTAAATTTTGCCCCCACGGACCGAGGCTGTTCTCGGATGCGCGAATCTTCCTGACCTTGCTGAATCATGCTGATTGACGAAATCCCCTGTGCGGTGGGTAGTCCCACAGCCGCGAACAGGCTTGCACGCCCCGGTGCGCAAGCCGATTTTGCCGCTATCGGCCAGGAGATTTCAGATGGCGTTTCGCCAGGTTTCAACGCAGTTTCTCGCCATGCTTGTGTGCGCGACGCCGGCGCTCGCCGGTCAGGCCCAGGCCTCGGATACGCCCGCCGTGCTGTGGCCCGTCGTCGTCACGGCAAGCGGGATCGAGCAAGACATCGCCGACGCGCCTGCGTCGATCAGCGTCGTCACCCGCGAGGAGTTGGAAAAGCGTGCGTTCCGCGACCTGACTGACGCGCTCGGCAGCATCGAGGGCGTGGTCGTCACCGGGATCAGCAACGAGAAAGACATCTACATCCGGGGCATGCCTGGCGCCTACACGCTGCTGCTCGTGGACGGCAAGCGCCAAAGTACCCGGGATGCGCGGGTCAACGGCAATTCGGGCTTCGAACAGGGATTCATTCCGCCGCTGGAGGCGATCGAGCGGATCGAGGTCGTCCGTGGGCCGATGTCGTCGCTCTATGGGTCGGATGCCATGGGTGGCGTGATCAACATCATCACCCGACGTGTCCCCTCCTCCCGCTGGCTCGGTTCGATCGGCGTGGACTACACGGCCCAGCAGCATGGGGATTCCGGGAACTCGCATCAGGAACAGTTCTACCTGGCCGGGCCCATCAAAAGCGACCTGCTGGGGCTGCAGATCTGGGGCCGCCTCTACGACCGGGACGAAGACAGGATCCTCAACGGATTTTCGAGCGCGCGCGACCGCGACGTGACGGCTCGGCTCACGCTGACGCCCAACGCCTTCAATGACATCCTGCTTGAGGCCGGTACGACGAAGCTCCGGCGCAAAAGCACGCCGGGCGACACGTTGGGGCCCAAAAGCACCGCGGCCTACAACGACAACAGCCGCGACCATGCCTCGGTTTCCTATACGGGCCGTTGGGGCTGGGGGACGTCCGAACTGTCGCTTGCGCGCGAATCCGCCCGCCAAACCAAGTATGGACAGAATGGCGCGACCGGCGACTGGGAAAGGAATCCGCGGGCGCCGAAGATCGACAACACGGTGCTGGACGCCAAGCTGAACCTGCCGCTGGGCAACCACCAGCTGGTCGCCGGAGGCCAATGGAACCAGAGCGAGCTGACGGACCGCAACCCCGGGCTGCGCGACAACGTCGACCATCGCTTCCGTATTTCCCAGAAAGGCGTGTTCGTCGAAGACGAATGGCGGTTGACCAATGCGTGGGCGCTGACCGGCGGCTTGCGCCTTGATGACCACGAAATCTATGGCAATCACTGGAGCCCCAGGTTGTACTCGGTGTGGCATGCCGCGGAGCAGTGGACGATCAAGGGCGGCGTTTCCCGCGGTTTTCGCGCGCCGGACATCCGCACGATCGCCCCGGGCTATGCGTACACCACCGGCGGGCCGTCGTGCACGTACGGCCCCAACGGGACTTGCGGCGTGAAGATCGGCGATCCTGGCCTGCGGCCGGAAACCAGCACCAGCTACGAGTTCGCCGCCCTGTGGGACAACGACCAGGATCTGTCCGCCAGCGCCACCTTTTTCTACACCCAGTTCAACGACAAGATTTCCGATGCGCTTGTCCTTGACGCCGATGGCAAGCCGGCACGCTGGGCGCAAGACCGCAACTACCGGCTCTTCTATAGCTACAACATCGACAATGCGACGATCCGCGGCATTGAGTTGGCCACGCGCTGGAAACCTTCACAGACGCTCAGCCTGAAGGCCGGATACACCTACACGGACTCCCGGCAAAAAGGCGGCGACTACGACGGCTACGCCCTCTCGCGTACACCCAAGAACATGTTCAACATGCGGGCGGACTGGGATGCGACGCCGGCGCTCACGCTGTGGTCCGCCTATGTCTATCACGGCAGCGAGATCGACGCCGGCCTGCGCGTCGGGACCAATGGCGCGAAAGTGGCCGATGGCGTGCGCAAATACGGGGGCTATGGCACGGTCGACCTGGGCGCATCCTACGTACTGAACAAGCACACCACGTTCAATCTTGCGCTCTATAACGTCGGCGACAGGCGCCTGGACTCGCTGGACTACAACACCGTGGGCGATGGCCGCCGCCTGTGGGCCGGCGTGAACCTCTCGTTCTGATCCGCCGATGAGACCCGATGGCAAGACCGAGGGCCTGCGCCAATCGATGGCCTGGCTGCACACCTGGAGCGGCCTCGTGCTGGGATGGCTGCTGTACGCCATCTTCTTTACCGGCACGCTGAGCTTCTTTCGTGACGAGATCAACGACTGGATGCAGCCCGAACTGCATCGCTCCGTCCCGTCGCCGGATGCCTGGCAACGCGTGCTGGAAAGCATGTCGCAGATCGCGCCCGACGCGGCCCAGTGGACGCTGGACCTGGCGGACAGCCGCCATCTTGCCGTGCGGGCCAGTTGGAACCTGCTGGGCGCGGGCGCCGACCGCAAGGCGGTCCAGCGGGCCGACCTCGATGCCGGCACGGGTGCGATCCTGCATCCCCGTGCCACGTCCGGCGGCGATTTCTTCTACAACTTCCATTTCCGGCTCTATGGCATTCCGCGCAGCCTGGGCCGTTGGATCGTCGGCGTGGCGGCGATGGTCATGCTGGTTGCACTGGTGAGCGGCGTGATCACCCACAGGCGGATATTCGCCGACTTCTTCACCTTCCGCCCGCGCAAAGGCCCGCGGTCCTGGCTGGACGCCCACAACGCCCTGGCGGTGCTGGCGCTGCCCTTTCATATCGTCATCACCTTCAGCGGCCTGTTGCTGCTGATGTTCACGCTGATTCCCTGGGCCCCCCAGGCGGCCTATCAGGGGGATGAACGGCGCTTTCGCGCAGCGTTGAACCGCAGCAATGTCATCGAACAGGACATCGCCAGCACGCGGGGCGACGCCGCCGTGGGACAAACGTCGGCGTATGCCGCGCTCGCGCCCTTGCTGTCGCAGGCAAACCAGGCCTGGCCTCGCGGCGTCGGCAGCATCCGCATCGACCACCCCGGCACTGCCGATGCCCGGATCGTGCTGCGGGAACGCTGGGCCAGCCGCCTGACGGCGCCCGAGACAGCCAGCCGTGGCCTGGTCTTCGACGCCAGGACGGGTGAACCCATTGGCCGGCTCGATGTGGCGCCGCGCGGGCCTGCCGAGACGGTGTATCAAGTTCTGCTAGCGATTCACCTGGGCCGCTTTGCCGACCCGGTCTTGCGTTGGCTGCTGTTCTTTTGCGGCGTGTCGGGAACCCTGATGGCCGGGACCGGCCTGGCGCTGTTCGTGGTCAAGCGCCACCCTGCCCGGCTGAAGCTGGGCTACACGCCCGGCGGCCACCGCCTGGTGGAAGTGCTGAACGTGGCGGCGATCGCGGGCCTGTCTGTCGCGACGGCGGCCTATTTCTGGGCCAATCGACTCATCGGCGCCAACGCCCCTGAGCGCGCCGAATCTGAAATCGCCGCCTTCTTCGCCGTGTGGGCCTTTTGCTTGCTGCATGCAGTCTTGCGCCAGCATTGGCGGGCCTGGCTGGAGCAACTGGCGGTGGCGGCCGCTGCCCTCCTCCTGCTTCCCTTGTTGAATGGGGTCACAGGAGGCGCGCCGCTACCGCAAGCGCTGGCGCGAGGCCAATGGAGCCTCGTGGGCTTTGACCTGGCTGCCATGATGATGGGCGCCCTGCACGCCTATGCCGCCTGGGCGGTGTATCGCCACCATCATTCGGCGCCAGGCGCCCGCGCCCTCACCTGACATTCATGGCGTGCAGATAGGCGCTGAACATCTCGGACAGGGAATCGGCATGCTCTCGAATCTGGGCTGGCGTACGCGGACGCATCGAGAACTGCTTGCCGGCCGCATTCAGGGTTGATCGCAGCAGGTCGCCGATACGCCTGCGCGTATCGGCAGCCGCATGCGGCAACGCGCCAGCCATGAACGTTTCCAGGGCGTGGCCGATGGACTCGCGCGATTGCCCGGAACCGGGCGTCTCCCGATAGCGGGGCGCCGCTTCGCTCAGTGCGGCCCGAACCGCCGCTTCCTCGCATTCCGATGCGATGAAGGCATGGACCCACGCCCGCAGGCGCGCGTCGGACGATTGCGCCGAATCGGTCAGGATGGCGCACAGCGTTTCCGCCGTCCGCGTCCATTCATCGCTTTGCAGCCGGAACAGGATCGCGGCCTTGTTCGGGAAGTACTGATACACGGACCCGACGCTGACGCCGGCCCGCTCGGCCACGCGCGCGGTCGTGAACCGTTGCGCCCCGGCGCTGGCCAGCACCTGGCTGGCGGCCTGCAGGATGACCGCCACCAGATCCGCCGAGCGGACCTGTTGTGGCTGCCGGCGACTGGTCAGTTGGGGCAGGCGTCGGGTTGCCATGGCGTCTACCTGCCGCTGACCGAGCTGCCGGCGTCACGCTTCAAGCCGAGCAGATCCAGCATGCCGACCAGGGAAACCAGCGCCACCACCAGGAATGCCAGGCGATAGGCCGCGCCAGGCGCCTGATCCACCCCCAGTACGGGCGCCGTCCACTCGCCAATGCGAATGGCGATCGCGCCCAGCGCAATGCCCATCCCCAAGGCCAGCTGCGACATCGTGGAAAACAGCGAACTGGCCGCACTGAGTTCCTCTTGCGGCATGTCGGCGAATGCCAAGGTGTTCAAGGCGGTGAACTGCATGGACCGCGACAACCCGCCGATGAACAGGATCGCCGCGGTCGTCGGGAAGCTCATGGCCGGGCCGATCAGCGCGCACGCTGCCAGGGCCAGCGTGTTGATCACGCCGTTGCACAAGAGGATGCGCTGAAAGCCGAACCGCTTCATCACGGGCGTCGTGAACATCTTCATCGCAAGGTTGCCGGCGAAGACGACCAGCACCAGCTGGCCGGCATGAAAGGCATCCATGCCGTAGCCGACCTGGAACATCAGCGGCAGCAGGAACGGCACGGCGCCCACCGACATGCGAAACAGCGACCCGCCCCGGATGTTCACCGCATAGGTCGGGTGCTTGATCGGTGTCAGCAAGAGCATGGGGTGAGGATGGCGGTTCAGGTGGCGGATGCCGATGGCGAGCATGGCCGCGCCCACGCCCAGGAAAAGCGTCATCTCCTGCCAGGGCAGCACGGCACGTCCGCACAGTTCCACCCCCCACAGCACGCTGGCCAGTCCGCCGCCGATCCAGAAAAAGCCCTGCCAATCGAACGGACGCCGGGTGTCGTCGATCTCGTTGGGAATCAACAGCCAGGCCGCGGCCAGCGCGGCGAAACCGACCGGGATGTTGAGATAGAAGATCCAGCGCCAAGACGTGTACTCGGTAATGAAACCGCCCAACGGTGGCCCCAGGACCGGTGCGAACAGCCCCGGCCAGATCAGGATGGACATGACCCGCATCAGGTCGTGCTTGGGCGTGCTGCGCAGCAGGACCAGTCGTCCGACGGGCACCATCATGGCGCCGCCGATGCCTTGCAACACGCGCAACGCGATGAACGCCCAGAGGTTGTCGGCCAGCCCGCAAGCCAGGGACGCCAAGGTGAAGAGGATCAGGGCCGAGCAGAACACCCGCCGGCTGCCGAAGCGTTCGGCCATCCAGCCGCTGATGGGAATGAACACCCCCAACGTCAAGAGATAGGCGCTGACGCCCAGGCCGAGGTCGGTGGGGATGACGCCGAAGTCGCGGGCCATCGCAGGGACGGCCGTCGTGATCACGGTGCCGTCCAGGTTCTCCATGAAGAACGCGGTGGCCACCAGCAAGGCGGTCAGGGTATTGCGGCGTCTGCCCGCATAGCCGCTGGCTGCGGGCGGAGAAATGGTTTGGGTGGAATCTTGAGCCATGAATAGCGTTTCCGATGAGAAACGCCTGCGCCGATCCGACCTGGCCCCTGCGTACACGCGGCCACGCCCGACCGCGGCGAAGGCGGTTTCAGGCGCGTTGGATGACGTGAACGCTTACGGCGCAAAGGGCTGAATGCCCGAGCGCTGGGCGTTACGTTAGCACGCGGCAGCGGCGTTTTCTACCGTTTCAACGCCCTCTCGTACGGCGGCAAGACAGCCGCTTTTTGACGGAAAACCTGAATAGTTCAAGGCATCGGGCAAGCCCCGTCCGGCGACCCGCCGGCGGCAGGCCGGGTAGCCAGGGGTCGGCGTGATTCGCCGTGCTGCCCGGAAACGCGAATGGCGACGCGAATTGCCCCCCGATTCGAAGTTCCGTAGATTGGATCGTCCCCCGTTTTGCTTCTTGCCATGACCCAAGCCGCCATGACCATCGTCGATCGGATCGCCCGGGCCCAGCCCGCGCTGAGCCGCAAGCAGCACAAGATGGCTGAGTATGTGCTGGCGCACCCATTCCGCGTCGTCACCATGACCATCGAGGAATTCGCGGCGGCCGCCCAGGTGTCCGTGGCGACTGCCAGCCGGTTTGCGCGCGCGCTGGACCTGTCGGGCTATCCGCAGTTTCGAGCCGAACTGGCGCGCGGCTTCCAGGCGACGCTGGAACCGGCGGACGCGCGACCGGCCGGGCCGCCGCATCCTGCCGGCGCGGCGCAGGTCGTCACCGCCACGCTCGAAGAAGACATCCGCAACGCCCAGCACAGCTTGCAGCGCCTGGACGCCCGCGCCTGCGAGCAGGCGGCCGAGACGATCCTGGCCGCCGACCGTGTCTTCATCACTGCCGCGCTGGGCCTGATCGAAGCGCTGTCGGCCGCGGTGGCTTGTCGCACCAGAAATCCGGCTTAGAATCCGGCCATGGCCGTTTCCGCCCGTCCGGGCCCATCCCTCGCGCTCACGTCCTGGCATGCCTCTGGCGTGCTGTGGGCGCTGCTGTTGGCGCTGGTGCTGCGCGGCTTCGTGCCGCCGGGATACATGCCGGACCCCCGCAGCCGGGATGACGGGCGCATCGCCCTGACGCTTTGCACGTCGGTGGGCACCGTGTCCACGGTATTGCTGTCCCTGACAGACAAGCGCGACGATACGTCTGGCCATGGCGGCCCGTCGGCTTCCAGCCTGGATTGCCCATACGGGCTGCTTGCCCACGACGGTTCCGCGCCGCCGCCGTCCGATCTGGCGCCGTCCCCGCTACGCGTGGCGGTTGCGGTCGTGCCGGTGGTTGCCACGTCGCAAGCGCTGCCTCCCCTGCCGGGTCAGGGGCCGCCGCTGGGCTCTCGCGCCCCGCCCTCCTCTCTCGGCTGATCCGCACTCATGCGGCGCGCCAGGCATGGCGCGTCCGTCCTGCCTTGCCCGCGACCGCCTGGCCCCTTCCGGCCGCGCGATCGCCATTCCGATTCCTATCATGATTGATTCTGTCCTACGTCTTTGCGACCTGGCGTTGCAAGAGCGCGCCGTGGTCGACCATATCGCCCACGAGCGCCCCTCGGATCCCATTGCCGCGCGGCTGCGTGACCTGGGGTTCGTCCACGGGGAGCCGATACGGCTGACCGCCCGCGGTCCGTTCGGCGCGTCCCCCTTGCTGGTGGCCATCGGGGCCACCCGTTTCGCGCTGCGTCGCCAGGAAGCGGCCCGCGTGATGGTCAAGCGCGAGGTGCCCCATGGCTGACCATGCATTGCGGCTGGCGCTGGTGGGCAACCCCAACTGCGGCAAGACTGCCCTCTTCAATCAACTGACCGGCGGCCGCCAGAAAGTCGCCAACTACGCTGGCGTCACGGTCGACCGCAAGGAAGGATTCTTCGCCACGCCCGCCGGGCGGCGCGCGCGGATTCTTGACCTGCCCGGCACCTACAGCCTGACGGCGGCCAGCGCCGACGAGAAGATCACCCAGGACGTCCTGCAAGGCCGCTATCCCCGTGAAGTGCGGCCGGACCTGGTGGTGATGGTCGTTGATGCCACCAACCTGCGCCTGCACCTGCGATTGCTGCTGGAAATGCGACGCCTGGACCTGCCGATGGTGGTGGCGCTGAACCTGTCGGACCAGGCGCGGCGGCGCGGTATCGACATCGACGTGCCCCGGCTGGCCCGCCACCTGGGCGTGCCCGTGGTCGAGACCGTCGCGGTGCGGCGGCAAGGCGCCCGGGCGCTGCGCGAGCTGTTGGACCAACCGTTGGCGCCGCAATCTCCCTTGCCCCGCGCGGCCGATCCCCAGGCCGAATTGAGGCAGATCCTGGCCGACACGGTGCGCACGCCGGCATCCGCCACCGCCGTGGATGACCGCATTGACCGCTGGACGCTGCATCCGGTGTTCGGTCCGCTGATCCTGGCGCTGATCATGTTCCTGACGTTCCAGGCGGTCTATGCGATCGGCAAGCCGCTGACCGACGCCATCGTCGACGGAATCGGCAGCCTGGGCGCCTGGAGCACGGCTGCCCTGGGCGACGGTCCGTTCAAGGCGATGCTGCGCGAAGGCCTGTTCGGCGGGCTGGGGACGGTATTGGGTTTTCTACCGCAGATCCTGGTGCTGTTCCTGTTCATCCTGGTGCTGGAGGAATCCGGCTATCTGCCGCGCGCCGCCTTCCTGCTCGATCAGGCCATGGTGGCCGTGGGGCTGACGGGCCGCGCCTTCATTCCCTTGCTGTCGAGCTTTGCGTGCGCCATTCCCAGCATCGTCGGCACGCGCAGCATTCCCGACCGGCGCGACCGTCTCGTGACCATCCTGGTGGCGCCTTTGATGACCTGCTCAGCCCGCCTGCCGGTCTATGCCCTGCTGATCGGCGCCTTCGTGCCCGATGTGCCGGTGCTGGGCATCTTCAATCTGCAGGGCGCGGTGCTGTTCGCGTTGTACGCGGGCGGCATCCTGGCGGCGCTGGGCGTCGCCTACATCGGCAAACGCCTGCGGCCGGCCGGCCAGACCGCGGCATTGCTGATGGAGCTGCCCGCGTACCGCCTGCCCAGATGGCGCGACCTCGGCATCGGCCTGTGGGAGCGCGGGTGGCTGTTTCTGAAGAAGTTGACCGGTGTCATGCTGGCGCTGACCGTGCTGATGTGGTTTATCGCCACGTTTCCGGGCGCGCCTGCGGGCGCTGCGGGGCCGGCCATCGAGTACAGCTTCGCCAATATGCTGGGCCAGTGGATGCAGCCGCTGTTCGCGCCGCTTGGCTTCAACTGGCAGATCACGTTGGCCCTGATTCCCGCCTTTGCCGCGCGCGAATCCGCGGTGGCGACCCTGGCCACGATCTACAGCGTGGCCGAGGGCCAGGAGGATGCCCTGGGCAAGGTGCTGGCCGGCAATTTTCCGCTGGCCAGCGCCCTGTCGCTGATGGTGTGGTTTGCTTTTGCGCCGCAGTGCATGTCGACACTGGCGATCATCAAGCGCGAAACGGGTGACTGGCGCAACGTGGCGCTGTCTTTCGGCTACATGTTCGCGCTGGCCTATGCCGCGTCTTTCGTGACCTACCGGCTTGCGGGGTGGCTGCTATGACGCCGGCCACCGATACGCAAGTCTGGCAATACGCCGTGGTGGCGATGGCGGTGGCAGCCAGCGCCATCGCATTCGCTTGCCATCTGTCGCCTGCCCTGCGCGCCTGGCTGCGCAAGAAAGTGACGGGTGGCCGCCTGCCGGCTGCATCGGCGGATGCGGCTTGCGATCAGGGCTGCGGCCCGTGCGGCGGCTGCGGTGCGCGCCCATCGCCGCGCGGGTCGGAATCCTCGGTTGCGCTGCCCCGCAGCCGGCGGCCTGCGCAACGGCCTTGACGCGCAGCGATGCCAGAAATGCGAACTACGCCAGCTTCTCGCAAGCGCGCTTCAACCGGCGGCAGCCTTCGTCGATCACGTCCATCGATGTCGCATACGACAGCCGGAAAAATGGCGATACGCCATAGGCCGCGCCTTGCAGTACCGCCAGGTTTTCCTCGTCCAGCAGGTACATCACGAAGTCCTCGTCCGTCTGCAGGATCTTGCCCGCCGGCGTCTTGCGGCCCAGCACGCCTGCGCAGGACGGGAATGCGTAGAACGCGCCCTCCGGCACATGGCACGACAAGCCGGGCATCTGGTTGATCTGCGCCACGATGGCATCGCGCCGCGTCTGGAAGATGGCCGTCCGCTCGGCGATGAAACCCTGCGGGCCGGACAGGGCTTCCTGCGCGGCCGCCTGGCTGATGGACGACGGATTGGAGGTGCTTTGCGATTGCAGCTTGGTCATGGCGCGCACCAGCTCTGCCGGCGCCCCGCCGTAGCCGATGCGCCAGCCGGTCATGGCATAGGCCTTGGAGACGCCGTTGATGGTCAGCGTGCGCGCCTGCAAGGCGGGTTCGACCTGCGCCAGGGTGTGAAACGAGCGGCCGTCGTAAAGGATGTGTTCGTAGATGTCGTCCGTCATGACCCAGACCTGCGGATGGCGCAGCAGCACGTCGGCCAGCGCCTGCAATTCCTCCCGGCTGTAGGCGGCGCCGCTGGGGTTGTTGGGCCCGTTCAGGATCAGCCAGCGGGTGCGCGGCGTAATGGCGCGTTCCAGGTCTTCGGGTTGCAGCTTGAAGCCTTTTTCGGGTGGGCCGGGCACGAATACGGGCGTGCCGCCGGCCAGCAGCACGATATCCGGGTACGACACCCAGTACGGGGTGGGAATGAGCACTTCATCGCCCTCTTCCACCGTGCTCAGCAAAGCGTTGAAAATGATCTGCTTGCCGCCATTGCCGACGATGATTTCGTTGGCGCTGTAGGCCAGGTCATTGTCACGCTTGAATTTTTCGGCAATGGCGGCCTTCAGTTCGGGCGTGCCGCCGATGTCGGTGTATTTGGTCTTGGACTGCGACATGGCGCGGATGACGGCCTGGGCCACGTTGTCCGGCGTGTCGAAGTCCGGTTCGCCCGCGGTCAGGCCGACGATGTCGCGGCCGGCGGCGCGCAATTCACGGGCGCGCTGGCCCGCCATCGAGCTGGGCGACGGTTTGATGCGGTCCATTCTTGAAGCGATGAAAGCCATGAGGGTTCCTGTGCAAGGGATGCGGGGATGGGTGTAGGAGCGTTATCGATGAATCGTCGTGCCGGCGTCAAGGCCAGCGGCGCAGGTGATCAAGGAATATCTGGTCGACCCGCCCTTCGTTGCCGTCGGAATGGCCAGCGGAATGGGGCGTGACG
Organism: Achromobacter deleyi; assembly: GCF_902859705.1. Lineage (GTDB taxonomy): Bacteria > Pseudomonadota > Gammaproteobacteria > Burkholderiales > Burkholderiaceae_B > Achromobacter > Achromobacter deleyi. The sequence goes on from NZ_CADIJO010000009.1 coordinate 195,807, forward strand.
ATGACGTTGTCCAGGTCCCAGAGCGGCGAATCGCGTTGCAGCGGCTCGAATTCGAAGACATCCAGGTAGGCGCCGGCCAGCCGGCCGTCGCGCAACGCGTCGACCAGGTCGGATTGCACGACGATCTCGCCTCGAGCCACGTTGACAAGGCGCGCGCCCGGCTTGAGCGCCGAGAATGTCCGCGCGTCGACCAAGTGGCGGGTGCGATCGCTCAAGGGGCAAGCCAGGATCAGCCAGTCGGCCCGGGCCGCGGCCTGGTTCAGGTCTTCGAATGCCAGGGTTTCCAGCCCGGGCCCGGCGCTGGCGGCGGTACTGCGCGCGACGATCACATTGACCCGTAGCGCCCGCAGCAAGGCGGTGAGCGTCTGCCCGATGGGGCCCCAGCCGGCCACGATGGCGGTTTGCCCCGCGAGGTCAGCCGGTAGCGCTTGGGCGATCAACGATGCCCAGGTGCGTTCGCGCTGGGCCCGCCACAGGCGCGGAAAATGGCGCGCCAGCGCCAGGACGCCCGCCAGGGCCGTCTGGGCGACCACTTCCGCATTGGCGCCCGACGAGGTCGTGACGGTGACACCGCGGGTCTTGAGCTCGGCAAAGATCGGCCGGTCGGCGCCGGCCGAGTGCGTGTGTACCCAGTGCAGCGACGGCGATTGGCGCAGCGATTCGTAGAAGGCTTCCAGGGTTTCCTGGATGACGTGCTTGGTGGAAAGGCCAGTCACGTCGCGGGAAATGAAGGCCAGGTCGACATTGCCGGGCGCCTGGCCGCGTACCGGGCTGGCGACGACGGCTTCGAACGGGCGCGGGCCCAGCGTGGCGGCGATGGCCGGGCCCAGGCGGTCCCAGGCCTGGGCCGACAGCAGAATGCGTAAAGGGTCAGCGGCGGGCATGGGATCAATTCCGGAACGAAGGGTCCATGCGGTCCAGCTTGCGCAGCAGCGCCGGCCACTCCATCTTGCCGTATGGCCGGCGAGTGCCGGGCTGGTAATTGCTCCAGGTTTCCTGCAATACGGCCTGCGGCACGGCCTGCAGCGGGCTGTGGGTGGCCATGGCGGCCAGTTGCGAACGGCAGGCCAGTTCCAGTCTATGCATCCAGTTGAACGCCTCGCCCACCGTATTGCCCACGGTCAGGGCGCCATGGTTGCGCAGAATCAGTGCTTCGCCGCGGCCCAGGTCCTGCAGCAGCGAGGCCTGCTCGGCGGTGTCCAGCACCACGCCCTGGTAGTCGTGGTAGCCGATGTGCAGAAAGCGCATCGCGGTCTGGGTGATGGGCAGCAGGCCGCACGCCAGCGACGAGACGGCCATCGAGGCCCAGCTGTGGGTGTGGATGACACAGGCGACTTCGGGGCGGGCCTCGTGCACGGCGCTGTGGATCACGTAGCCCGCCTTGTTGATGCCGTAATTCAGGTCGCCGAAATCCGGCCGGGCCAGGATCTTGCCTGCCAGGTCCACCTTGATGAGGCTGGACGCGGTGATTTCCTCGTACATCATGCCGTAGGCATTGATGAGAAAGGCGCCCTCCTCGCCCGGCACCCGCGCCGAAATGTGGTTGGCCATCATGTCGGACATGCCGTACAGGTGCACCAGCCGGTAGCAGGCCGCCAGGTCGACGCGCGCCTCCCATTCCTCGGGCGTGCACCTGGCCTGCATGGATTCGATCTGCAGGGTTCCTTTGGCGTTCATCAAGCGACTCTCCTGAAAAGGCGCGGCCGGGCCGCGGTGGGCGATGGCGGACAGCGCCGCCTGCTGGAAATTCTAGGCAAGTGTTTTCATCGCTACAAATAATTGGTTTTTGTTGATTATTCGTTTTTGCAAATATATGATCCGGCCAGACATCCCGGGCGGCGTTGGGCTGCCCGCTACTGGTGACCCGCATGCTGAGAAACGTCTCCCTGCGCCATCTGCGCTGCTTCGTGGCGGTGGCCAACGCCGGCTCGTTCACGGTGGCGGCTTCGCGCCTGTTCCTGACGCAGTCTTCCCTGACCGCGACCATCCAGCAGTTCGAGGAATCGGTGGGGGTGAAGCTGTTCGACCGCAATACCCGCCGGGTCGCCATGACGCAGGAAGCGGTGCGTTTCAAGGTCGAAGCCGAAAAGATCCTCAGCCAGTTCGATGGCGCCCTGAGCGACCTGCAGGCGTTCTCCAAAGGGCACCAGGGCCACGTGCGCATCGCAGCGGCGGCGTCGGTTATCAACCATTTCCTGGCCGACGCCATCCACGGTTTTCGCCAGACCTACCCCAACATCACGATTTCGTTGCGCGACGCAGGCGCTGAACTGGTCGAGCGCATGGTCTCGGCCGGCGAGATCGACTTTGCGGTGACCAGCCGGCACAAGGGCTATGACGACCTGATCTACACGCCCTTGTTCGAAGACCGCTACGGCGTGGTCTGCACGAAGGATCATGCCTTGGCGGCGGGCCGCGGCCCGCTGCGCTGGGATGCGCTGGACCCGGCCGATTACGTGGGTTTCACGGCAGACACCGGCATTGGCGCCTACCTGCGCGCCAATACGCCCAATTCGGCCCTGTTCGACGGCACCCGCGACGAAATCTCCAGCACGACGTCGCTGTACGCGGTATTGCGCTGCGGCGGCCGCTATTCGATCTTGCCGGCGCTGCCGGCCAGCGTGGGGGAATTTGCCCAGTTCCGGTTCCGCGAACTGACCGGTCCCAAGCTGGCGCGCGAGGTCTGCCTCATCACCCGGCGGTTGCGGTCCTTGTCGCCCAGTTCCGAACAGTTGCTGCGCTTCATCCGCGAGGAAATGCGCAAAAAGCCGGTGCCTCCCGGCGTGCGCATCCTGGAAGCGCGCAAGCGCGGTGGCACCGGCCAGGGCTAGGCTCAGTCCAGCTTGATGCCGGCCTCGTCGATCACGGTTTTCCATTTGCGGCTTTCGCTGCGCATCATGTCGGCCAGCCTGTCGGGTGGCCCGCCGGCGATTTCAAAGCCCATCTCGGACAGCTTCTTCCTGGTGGCCTCGTCCTGCAAGGCCTGGTTGAACGCCCGGTTGAGCGTTTGCACGATGGCCGCGGGCGTGCCGGCGGGCGCCAGAAAACCGTACCAGCCGATCAGTTCGTACCCCGGCACGCCGGATTCCGCCACGGTGGGCAGGTCTGGATAGGCCGCCAGGCGTTGCGCCGTGGTGACCGCCAGCGCGCGCAGCTGGCCGCCTTTCACCAGCGGCATGGCTTCCGGCAGGATCGCGAACATATAGGTGGTCTGGCCGCCGATCAGGTCCTGCAGCGCGGGCGCCCCGCCCTTGTACGGAATGTGCGTGGCGCGGGCGCCCGTCATGCGCTTGTAGAGCTCGCCGCCAAGATGCGACGGCGTGCCGGCCCCGGCAGACGCATAGTTGACGGTCCCCCCTGCCCCGCCCGGCTTGAGCAGGGCCGTGAGTTCCTGCAGGGTCTTGGGCGCGGCGGCCTTGTTCACCACTACCAGGCTGGGCAACAGGGTCGCCAGCACGATCGGGCTGAAGTCCTTCTGGGCGTTGTACGGCAGGTTGGCGTACAGGCTCTGGTTGACCGACAACGCCGTCGAGGTGCCCAGGAACAAGGTGTAGCCGTCCGGTTCCGACTTGGCGACGTAGGCGGCGCCGATATTGCCGCTGGCGCCAGCCCGGTTTTCCACGATGACAGGCTGGCCCAGGGCGTCGCCCACTTTCTGGCCCAGGGCGCGGGCCAGCACGTCGGTCGAGCCGCCGGCCGGGTATGGCACGATCAGCCGGATGGGCTTGTCGGGATAGCCCGCCGCCAGCGCCGTCGCCGACGCCATCGTGGCCGCCAGCATGGCCCCCCGGGCAAACTGCAATGCAATGCGCTTCATTTTTTGTTTTCCCCTTGCTACGTTGAAAGAAGCTGCCGCCCTCAAGAGCGGTCAGCGTGCTGCAACATATCCCTGCAGGCGGTCCTGGCGCAGGCCGGCGGCATCGCGTTGGGCCGCCGGGCCATAGCCGCCGCCGCCCGGCGTGCACAGGGTGACCTCGTCGCCCGGCTGCAAGACGTGCGTACGCCGGCTGTCGATGGCCTGGCCATTGATCAGCACGCGGCCCAGCGCGCCGGGTTCGCCGCCGCCCAGCCCGGGCGCAGCCACCTTCAGCCGTTCGGTCAGGAAGACGATCGACAGCGGCGTGTCGTGGGTGCTGACGAAACTGATCTCTTCACCCAGGCCGCCGCGGTGGGCGCCCTCGCCGCCCGAGTCCTGGCGCAGCGTCTTGCACCGGAACATCAGCGGCGCTTCGCGCTCGGCCACCTCGATGGGCGTGGCCGAGATATTGCTGGGCCAGGACATGACGGACGCCCCGTTCTTGCCCGCCGTGGCCCCCATGCCGCCGTTGTAGAACAGCACGGTGGCAAAGGGCTTGCCATTGGCGCGGGTGCCGCTGAGATTGGCGATCCACAGGGGCGAGCCGACCCCGGCCATGACCCGCTGCGGCAGCACCGGGTACAGCGCCCCGAAGATGACGGTGGGCACGTAGTGTCCGGTGCAGGCGCGCCCGCCGACGGGCGCCGGCATGCGCGGGTTCAGGATGGTGCCTTCGGGCGCCACGGCGCGGATCGGGCGGAACAGGCCGTCGTTGTTCGGCAGGTTCGGCAGCAGCAGGCACTTGATGGCGTAGACGGTCATGGCACGGGTGTAGGCCAGCACGCAATTGATGCCGCGCGGCTGCTGCGCCGAGGTCCCGGCGAAATCGCATTCGATCTCGCCATCGCCGATGCGTACGTTCACCGCGTAGCGAAAACGCTCGTCAAAGCCGTCGGTCTGCATCTCATAACGGTATTGCCCGGCGGGCAAGGCACGGATCGCGTGGCGCATCGCGGCCTCGCTGCGCTCGAACAGCGCGCCGGCCAGGTCGTCGATGCCCGGCAGGCTGTATTCGCGCAGAATGTCCTGCAGCCGCGTGCCGATCAGTTCCACCGCGCCCACTTGCGACCAGATGTCGCCCACTGTCTGCTCGGGGGTGCGCACATTGGTGCGGATCAGTTGCAGCAGCGTCTCGTCCGGCTCGCCGGCCGTCAGGAAACGCATCAGGGGAATGTGCAAGCCTTCTTCATACAGCTCGCGTGCATCCACCGAGCGGATCTTGCCGCCGATGTCTGGCACGTGGGCCGCCGTGGCCGAAAAGGCCACCAGCGTCTCCTGGTGGAAGATCGGCTTGACCAGGCTGACATCGTTCAGATGCCCGGTGCCGATCCAGGGATTGTTGGTGATGAACACATCGCCCGGCTGCATGGCGCGCGGGTCGAAACGTTCGATCACGGCCTGCACCGTGCGCGGCAAGGTGCCGATGAACGAGGGAATGCTGCCGTTGTTCTCGGCCAGCGCGCGTCCGGCCGAATCCGTCAGGACCACGGCGAAGTCGTTGGCTTCGGTCGACAGCGTCGAAAAGGACGTGCGCACGATCAGCTTGGCGGCTTCGTTGACAACCGAGCGTACGCGGGTCCAGAACACTTCCAGGAAGATGGGGTCGGCGGCCGCCGCCAGGGGGGTGGGTTGCAGGTCAGGCATTTACGGTTCCTCAATCGTGATCACGAGATTGCCGGTGGGCAGTTGTTCCACCTGGCCCTTGGGGCCGACGACCAGCGTCGAGCCGGCGTCTTCGATTAACATCGGGCCGCGGGCCTGGAAGCCGCTGCGCAGCGCGTCGCGGTCGTAGACGGGGGTATCCACATAGGCATCTGCCTCGTGGAAGTACACCGGGCGGCGGCTCTTGGGCTCGGGCGCCCCGCCCTGCGCCAGCGCTTGCCATTGCAAGGCCTGGCGCGGCGGCGCTTCGGCCGTGACGCGCAGGTTCATCAGTTCCACCGGCACATCGGGCGGAATGCGGCCGAACTTCTCGCGATAGCCGGATTCGAACGCCGCCACCAGCGCGGCGCGCAAGGCCTGCGGCGTGCGGGCGCCGGGGCCTGCATAGGGGCCGTCCGGCATGCGCACCGTCAGGTTGAAGCCCTGGCCGGCATAGCGGCCGTCGGCCTGGCGGGTAAGCGCGACGGGGCCAAACGTGGCATCCAGCGGCGCCAGCGCCTCGCGGGCCTGCGCTTGCAGGTCGGCGTAGGCGGCTTCCAGCTCGTCCAGGCTATCTTCGCCCGGACGCATGCTGACCGTGCGCGATCGGTCGGCGCGCGCGGGCGCCACCAGCAGGCCGTAGGCCGACGCCACGCCGGCAGCCGGTGGGCAGAGAATGGTCTTGACGCCGATCTTCTGCGCCACGTAGTAGGCATGCAGCGGTCCGCCGCCGCCCGTGCACAGCAGCACGAAATCGCGCGGATCGCGGCCGCGCTCGGCCACGTGCACGCGCGCGGCGCCCGCCATGTTCTCGGCCACGATGTCGTGCATGCCCCAGGCGACTTCCAGCGCCTTGCGCTGCAGGCTGGCGCCGATGGCGCCCACGGCTTCGCGGGCCAGCGCCGGGTCGATCGCGACGGTACCGCCGGCAAAGTAGGCGGGGTTCAGGTAACCCAGCAGCAGGTTGGCGTCAGTGACGGTGGCTGCCTGGCCGCCGCGCCCATAGCAAGCCGGCCCCGGTTCGGATCCGGCGCTCTGCGGTCCCACTTTGAGCAGACCCAGCGCATCCTGGTGGGCGATGCTGCCCCCGCCCGCGCCGATCTCGATCAGGTCGACCGTGGTGATGCGCACGGGCAGGCCGCTGCCTTCGGCAAAGCGCTTTTGCCGCGCGGCCTCGAAGCCGAACGAGATCGACGGACGGCCGTGTTCCACCAGGCACAGCTTGGCGGTCGTGCCGCCCATGTCGAAGGCCAGCAGGTTTTCCTGGCCGTCGCGCAAGCTGTAGTGCGCAGCAGAGATCGCACCGGCCGCCGGCCCCGATTCCAGCAGTTCGATGGGTGTGCGCTTGGCCTCGTCGATATGCGACAGCCCGCCGTTGGACAGCATCATCAGCACCCCGGCGCGCAAGCCCAGGTCGGCCAGCCGGGCCTGCAGCGTGTCCAGGTAGCGGTTGGCCAGGGGCTTGATATAGGCGTTGGCCGTGGCCGTCGACATGCGCTCGAATTCCCGCACCACCGGTGCCACATCACACGACAGGGTGACGGCCAGGCCCGGAAACGCATGCCGGACGATCTCCAGCACCTGGCGTTCGTGCGCATCCGAGGCATAGGAATGCAGCAGGCATACCGCCAGGGATTCCACCCCCTGCCCCACCAGGCCGGCGACCGCGTCCCGGACTTCGGCGGCATCGACCGGGGCGATCTCCGTGCCGGCGGCATTCATGCGCGCCGAGATCTCGCCGCGCAGGCGGCGTTCGACCAGCGGCGGCGCGGCTTCGAGGGTCAGGTCGTACAGATCGTATTTGCGTTCATGGCCGATCTCGATCACGTCCTTGAAGCCGCGCGTGACCAGCAGGCCCGTGGGGCTGCCCCGGCGTTCGATCAGCGCGTTGGTGAAGAGCGTGGTGGCGTGCACCACGCGGGCGACGTGCGCCGGGTCGATGCCGTTGTCGCGGATCAGGCGGGCCACGCCGTCCGCCACCCCTTGTGCCGGGTCGCCGTGCGTGGTCAGCACTTTCAGGCTGTGCAGCCGCCCCGCCCCGTAGTCCACCGCGACCACGTCCGTGAACGTGCCGCCGATATCGATTCCCACCGCCCATGAATTCACTGCTGTTCTCCCGAAACGTCTGAGTGACGGGAGTCATGATAGGAATCGGCCTACTTCAAATCCAATGAAAAATTGAGAACGATTATTCGTTCAAAACGATAAATCAAGGCCCCACATACCGCGCCCGCGGCCGCACCAGAAAGCCTGCCAGGCGCTGTTCCAGCGCGTGTGCGATCCAGCCTGCGGTGCGGCCCAGCGCCATCACGGCGCCGGCCGCGCCCGCGGGCGCTTCCAGCGCCAGGCATACGGCCAGCAGGCCCAGCGGCAGGTTTGGCTTGAGCGACAGCCGCGCCTGCGCCTGGTCGATGCAATGCAAGGCGGCGGCGCCCTGCCCGCCTGGTGCCACCACCTGGCGGGCGATGTCCATCAAGAGACGCGCGCGCGGGTCGCCGGCCGGGTACAGCGGATGGTTGTAGCCGGCCAGCGGGCTTTTGCGGTCGATGCGCGCGGCCAGCAGCGCGAGGTATCTGTCGGGGTCGTTGGCGGTCTGGCGCAGCATGGCCTCGGCTTCGTCGCAGCCCACGCCGGTGAGCATGCCTTCGAACGCGCCCAGCGCCGTGGTGACGCAGGAAAAGATGTCGGACCCGGCCGATGCGGCGATGCGCGCGGCAAAGGTGGCGGGCGCCAGTTCGTTGTCGGCCGACAGGATCAGCGCGGCATTGATGGCCCACAGCGCGTCGGCGTCTGTGCGCACGCGCAGGCGGTCGGCCACGAGCGCGGCAATGGCCTGCGGCCGCTGGCTCAAGACGTATTCGGGCTGCTCGCCCAGCAAGCCCAGGGCCGCCGCCATGACCTGTACCAGCTGGCGGCCGGCCAGTGCCGGGGCGCCCAGCGTCAATTCGGGATGCTTGCCCAGGCTGGCGGCATAGGCTTCGACCACCACGGCCAGCAGGCGCCGCGACGGGTTGCGGCCCGCGATGCCGGCGATGCCCGCGCTGAGCGCCTGGAACTCCGGTCCGGGCGCAACCGGCTGCCACAGCACCGACGCGTCCGGCAGGATGCCGTTCCAGAGCAATTCGGCGCAGTCTTCGAACGGGCGTTGCGAGGCGGCCAGGTCGGCGGCCAGGTTGCCGCGATAGCGCGGGCCATCGGGGCCGATGGACGTGATGGCGGTCTGCATGATGGCGCCGCCGCCCCAGCGGATGACGCGTTCGGCGCTGACGCTGTCGCCGCGGCTGCGGCCGCGCGCGCCCAGGGCTTCAAGGTCTTCGACGAAATAGAGATTGCCCTTGCCGCTGGCGGCCGGCACGGCGCGCACCCAGCCGCGGCTGACATAGGCATAGAGCGATTGCAGCTTGACGCCCAGCATGGCGACCGCGGTGGCGGCATCGACCAGCTTGTCGGTGGACTTGACGTTGATTGGCTCGGTGCGCGGCTTCTTGATGCTGCCGGGCTTTTTGGCGCGGGGCTGCTTGCCGGTGGATGCGGGTGCCGCCATGGTTTCCCCAGGGATGAACGGGCGTCTGGCCGAATGAGCATTGATTGTAAATCAATCTATACGAGCATTGATTGCATATCTAAGATCCACTCATCCGCAAAGCGTCCGTCGGCAAGCGCCCCGGGCCCTGCACAAGCGGCACCCATAAGAATCCAAGGAGACAAGCATGTGGATCATCGAACCCGTGGCCCCGGTACGGGCGTCGGCGGCATGGCGGCGCATCGTGGCACTGATGGTGCTGACCGCCGCAGGCACGGCCCAGGCGGCCTACCCGGACCATCCGGTGACGCTGGTATCGGCCTTTCCGGCCGGAGGCAGCACCGACGTGGTCGCGCGGCTGCTGTCGCCGCGGCTGGGCGAGCAGCTCGGCACGTCGTTCGTGGTGGAAAACCGGGCAGGCGCGTCGGGCAATATCGCCAGCGAATACGTGGCGCGATCCAAGCCGGACGGCTACACCGTGCTGGTCGGCAACAACACCATGACGATCAACGCGGCGCTGGGCGTGCGGCAGAATTTCGACCTGCAAAAGGACTTGCAGCCGATCGCCGCCATCGCCGTGACGCCGGTGGCCCTGGCCGTCAATGCCGACCTGCCCGTACGCACGGTGCAGGAACTGATCGCCTATGGCCGGGCGCATCCGGGCAAGCTCAGTTTTTCTTCCTGCGGCAACGGCACGGCGCAGCATTTCGCCGGGGTGGAATTCTCGCATCGCGCAGGCATCGATATGGTGCATGTGCCCTACAAAGGCTGCGCGCCGGCCTTGAACGACGGGCTGGGCGGCACGGTGCCGGTGATGTTCAACGCCATCACCAACATCAGTCCGCAGGTCAAGGGCGGGCGCATCCGGCTGCTGGCCGTGGCCACCAAGGACCGCGTGCCGTTCTATCCCGACGTGCCCTCGATTGCTGAGCTGCCGGGGTTTGAAGGGTATGACTTCTCGGTCTGGCTGGGCGTGTTCACAGCGGCCAATACGCCGCCCGCGGTGGCCGATGTGCTGCGCAAGAAAACGCTGGACCTGGCGGCGTCCGCAGAGATGAAATCGGCATTGACCGATCGCCTGTTCGTGCCGGTGTCGCTGGACGGCGACCAGCTGCGCCAACAGATCGCCGCCGAACTGGTCAAGTGGAAGAAGCTGGCCGACCAATACCATATCACCGTGGACTGAACTGCGATGCGCCCGACGATTCCTCGCTTGCAGATGGCGGACTTCACGCCCGAGCTGACGCAGTACCTGACGCCGCGCGTCGCACGGCTGGGTTACCTGGGCGAGCTGTTCCAGGTGGCCGGCCACGCGCCGGACGTATTGCTGACGTTCATGCGGTTCACGGACGCGCTGAAGGCGGCACTGCCCGACAACCTGGCCGAGACGGCGGTACTGACCACCGCCACGCTGATGCAGAACGCCTACGAACGCAACCAGCACGAACGGCTGTGCGTGCGCACCGGCTTGACGCGCGACTGGATTCGCGACGTCGAGCGCCTGGAGCCGGATGCGCCGTCGCTGCTTTCCGACGATGAGCGCGCGGTGCAGCGCTATGCCATGGCCGCCGTGCAGACGCGCGGCTTGCAGGCACAGGCGGTATTCGACGAGGTGGCGAGCCGCCTGCCCGCGCCCCAGGCGGTGGCGCTGGCCATGCTGATCGGCCGCTACGTGACCCATGCGCTCGTGGTCAACACCCTGCAGCTGGCGCCGCCCGTGCCGTCCATCTGGGATGACGGCTTTGGCGCGCAGCCCGCTTCCCCGACCTTTTAGGAACAATATGATGTCCCCTCCCCTCTGGATCAGCGAGTCCCAGGTGACGCAGCTGCTGTCGCTGGAACAGGCCATCCCCGCGCTCGAACGCGGCTTGCGGTTGCAGGCCGAGGCCGCTGCGGCCAACATGGCCAAGACCATGCTGCAGTTCGACCGCAATAACCTGCACGCCCTGGGCGCGCGGGTGGGCGATTACGTGGGCACCAAGACCTGGGCACACACCCAGGGCGGCACCTGCCCCCTGCTGCTCTTGTGGCACGCCGCCGACGGGCAGCTGGCTGCGGTGATCGAGGCCTTTGCCCTGGGCAATCTGCGTACCGGCGGCACGTCGGGCGTGGCGACCGACTGGCTGGCGCGGCCCGATGCCCGCGTGATGGCGCTGGCGGGCACCGGCAAGCAGTCGCTGTCGCAGGTGGCGGCGGTGCTGGCGGTGCGCGAGATCAACGAAGTCCGCGTCTACAGCCCCACGCCCGCGTCCCGCGATGCCTTTGCCGAGCGCATCTCGCAGGAATTCGCCAGCCGCGGCGTGCGCGCCCGCAGCTGCGCGACCATGGCGCGGGCGGCCGAAGGCGCCGACGTGATCACCCTGGTCACGCGGGCCGACGAGCCCTTCCTGGATGCTGCCATGCTGGCGCCCGGCGCGCACCTGAACGCCGTGGGCGCCATTGCGCCCGACCGGGAAGAATTCACGCAGGATGTGTTCGACCGGGCCGCCGTGGTGGCCGTGGACGACCTGACCAGCGTCAAGAACCTGTCGCGGGAATTTCGCAGCCGCTACGGCGATGCGCAGCAAGCCGGCTGGAACGGCGTGACGCGCCTGGCCGATCTGGTGCTGGCCGGCCGGCGCCGGAATGCGGGCTGCGACCTGACGCTGTTCAAGGCCATGGGCATGGGCATTTCGGATGTCGCGCTGGGCATCGACGTGCTGGTGCGCGCCCGCCAGGCCGGCCTGGGCCAGCCGCTGGCCGTGCCCGTCAAAAGCAAACCCCGTTTCTTTGGCGCAGCCGATGCGCCGTCATCAGCCTCTTCTGGAGTACGAGCATGAATCCCTTGCGCCGCGAATTCGATCGCGTGAACGGCCGCTTTCTCGACCTGGGCGGCGCCGCGCCGCAATCGCGCAACACCCAGTGGGCCCCGATCGTGATCACCAAGGAAGAGATCGACGCCGAGGTGCAGCGCCTGGCCAGCATCGCCCTGCCGCCGTCGGGCCGCCGCGAATCGCTGATCGTGCATCCCGACGCCCGCGATTTCGCCCCAGGCATGGCGCCGGGTATCCAGGTGCGCCTGTCGGTGCTCAAGCCCGGCGAACGTACCGAGCCCTTCCGCCACAACGCCACCGAGGTGAATTTCTGCATCGCCGGTTCCGGCCGCTGCGAGGTCGGCGGGCGCAGCATCGCCTTCAAGCAGTACGACGTCTGGAACCATCCCAGCTACAGCGCCTATGCGCACATCAACGACGGCACTGACCTGCAGGTGCGCCTGACGTATTCCAACGTGCCGCTGTTGCAGTTCATGGACATCTACGTGGCCGAAAGCGAGTGGCCCGAGCCGGCCGCCCGGGCCGAGTCCGCGAGCGACCCGGCCGACCCGCGCCGGCGCAATCCGTTCGGCACCTTTCCGGTGTCGGAAGACGGCGGCCTGCTGATGCCCTACGAGACCTTGATCAATCCGACGGCGGTGGCGTCACGGCCGCTGCATTTCGCCTGGGACAAGGTCAAGCCGCAGCTGGACAAGCTGGAAGCGCTGGGCAAGGACTACATCGGCCGCCGGCTGTACATGTACTACAACCCGGCGACCGGACGGTTCAATGGCATCACGCCCAATTTCTTTGCCACCATGACCATACGGCCGCCGAAGATCGTGGACCGGCCGCATCGCCACGTATCGGCCGCCATCAACTACTACTTCTCGGGCAGCGGCTACAGCATGGTGGCCGGCAACCGGTACGAATGGAAGGCGGGCGACCTGATGCTGTCGGCGCCAGGCTGGGCCGTGCACAACCATGCATCCTATGACGACTACGTGTACGAGCTGACGGTGCAGGACCAGCCGCTGAACATCTATATGGAATCGCTGCTGTGGCAGGAAGACCTGCACCACCCTGCCCTGGTGCTGGGCAAGGAAGACGGCTTTGGCACCAACCGCGGCGACGTCAGCGCGCCGGCGGCTCGCGGGTAGCGTCGCGTGTCGATTCCCGCAGCACGCGCGCAAAGGCCTGGGCCGTGGGATTGAGGTTGTCGGCCCGGCGGGCGCAGTACAGGTCCACGTCGAAGGCGTTGGCCCGCCCCGACAGCGGCCGGTACTGCACGCCCGTGCCGCGCAGCGTGGCGGCCGATTCGGGCACCAGCGCCACGCCCATGCCGCATTCCACCATCGACAGCAAGGTGGGCAGCACGCTTTCGTAGACGATGTGCGGCCGCACATTGTGGTCGCGGAACAGGCGTGTCTGCACGCTGTGGAAATAGAACGAGGCCTCGCGCTGGAAGCCGACGACGTCCTGGCCGTCCAGCCGGGCCATCGGCACGCGCTCGTAGCGGTTCAGGGGGTGGTCCGCCGGCAGCGCCAGGATCATCTTTTCGCGGTGCACCCGTTCATATACGAAGTCTGGCTCTTCGGCGCGCGGCAGGCGGCGAAAGATGGCCAGGTCGATGGTGCCGGCCGCCAGCTTGTCGGCCAATTCGCCCGTCAGGGCGTGTTCCAGCGCCAGTTCGACGTCGGGATATTCAGCGCGATAGCGCGACAGCGCGGGCGGCAGCACCTGGTAGGCCGCCGTACTGACGAAGCCCACCGTCAGGCGGCCGGCATCGCCGCTGCCGGCGCGCCGCGCGGCATGCACCGCGGCATCTCCTTCCGCCTGCAGCCGCCGGGCGTGCTGCAGCAGCACTTCGCCGGCCCGGGTCAGCTTGACCGAACGGGTCGAGCGCACGAAGAGTTCAGCGCCCACCTGGGCCTCGAACTGGCGGATCAATTGGCTGAGCGGCGGTTGGCTGATGTTGAGCCGGGCCGCCGCATTGCCAAAATGCAGCTCTTCGGCCACCACCACAAAGGCGCGTAGCGCACGCGAGATCAGGGGCATGGCGTTTCCGGGGGCAGTTTGGCAGGGATCGGGTTGGCGGGGTCGGCTCTAGGGCGGTCGGCCCATGGCAATTAGGTCAGTATTCAACTTAATCAGCCGTTTTTATTGTATTAGACAACCCAATCGCCCATCAATAGAGTTCTCGGTGACCTCCTTTCCTTTTCATGGATCTCACTGTGAAGCCTCTCAATCAATGGACCGCCTGCGAAACGGCGGCCGCCGTCGCCCGCGGCGAGATCACGCCCGAAGCCGTGGTGCGCGCCTGCCTGGACCGCATCGCCGAACGCAACGACGTGATCCAGGCCTTCGTGGCGTTCGACCCCGAACGCGCGCTGGCCGATGCCCGCCAGGCCGCGCAGTTGCCGCAGGCGCCGCTGCGCGGCGTGCCATTCGCCGCCAAGGACATCCTGGATTCGGTCGATTACCCCACCGAATACGGCTCGCCCATCTACCGCGGCCACCGGCCTGCGGCCGATGCGGGCTGCATCGCCCTGGCCCGTCACCGCGGCGCCGTGCTGCTGGGCAAGGTCGCCACCGGCGAGTTCGCCACGCAGACGCCCAGCCGGGCCACCAATCCCTTGCGCACCAGCCATACGCCGGGAGGCTCGTCCAGCGGGTCGGCCGCTGCGGTGGCGGACGGCATGGTGCCGGTGGCGTTCGGCACCCAGACCACCGCGTCGATCGTTCGCCCGGCGGTGTATTGCGGCGTGGTGGGCTACAAGCCCAGCTTCGGCCTGATCGCGCCGGGCGGCATGAAGGCGTTGAGCCCGTCGCAGGACACCGTGGGCGTCATTACGCGCGACGTGGCCGACGCGGCCTTCTTCACCCTGGGCCTGCACGCCGCCCGCGACGTGTCGGCGGCGGCCGGCCTGCGGCCCCGCATCGGCCTGTGCCTGTCGCGGCAGTGGGATTACGCCCAGCCGGCCACGGTTGCCGCCATCGACCGCGCCGCCGCCCGCCTGGAACAGGCAGGCGCACAGGTGGAACGCTTCTGGCTGCCGCCGCAATTCGAGGCGCTGGAGGCCCTGCAACTGCGGATATTTGCCTTCGAAGCCCGCCAATCGCTGGCGCAGGAACGGCTGCACCACGCGGACCAGCTCAGCCCGCGGCTGGCGGCCAGGCTGCGCACCGAGATCGGCCTGGATGAACACGCGCTGATGCTGCAAGAGGCCGCGCGGATGCGGGCGCAGGTGAACCTGCTGTTCGACCGCTACGACGTGCTGCTCTACCCGGCGGCCGAAGGCGAGGCCGAGGCCGGATATGACTCGGCCGGCTCGCCCCGCTACGGCGCGATCTGGACGCTGCTGCACGTGCCCTGCATTTCGTTTCCGCTGGACATCGGGCCGGGCGGCCTGCCGATCGGCGCGCAACTGATCGGCCCGTATGGGCAGGACACGCGCCTGCTGGCGGCCGCCAGGTTCGCCACCCAGGCGCTGGATCTGCCGTCCGCGTCCTGAACAGATTCAACCGCAGCATCGACAAGGGGAAATACCATGCAAACGAAAAAATGGCTGGCTGCACTGGCGCTGGCGTTGCCCGCGCTGGGCGTGCAGGCCCAGGAAACGCTCAAGATCGGTGGCATCGGTCCGCTGTCCGGCGGCGGCACCGCCTGGGGCCTGGCCGTGCAGCGCGGCGTGCAGATGGCCATCGACGAGGTCAACGCCCAGGGCGGCCTGAAGATCGGCGGCCAGACCTACAAGCCGGAACTGGTCATGTACGACGACAAGTACAGCGCCACCGGCGGCCGCAGCGCGGCCGAACGGCTGGTCAACCTGGACAAGGTGAAGTTCATCATCGGGCCGATCGGCACGCCCTCGGTGATGGCGGTGGTGCCGATCGTGAACGAGGCCCGCGTCATCATGCTGTCCAACGGCTACGCGCCGGACATCCTCAAGCAAGGCGGCCAGAACGGCTACAACTTCCGCACCATGAACAGCAACGTCGAGTTCGGCCCGGCGATGGTGAAGTGGTTGAAGGAAAACCGGCCCCAGGCCCGCAAGGTGGCGCTGATCGTGCCCAACGACGCCACCGGCCAGGTCGTCATGCCCACGCTGGGCAAGGCCTACCAGGACGCCGGCTACACCGTCTGGTCGGAAAGCTACGAGCGCGGGTCCAAGGAATTCGCACCGCTTTTGACCCGGATGCTGGCCCAGGGCGTCGACGTGCTGGACCTGAACCTGAACGCGCCGGGTGAAGCCGGCCTGTTGACCAAGCAGGCCCGCCAGGTGGGCTTCAAGGGCATCATCTGGCAGGTGGGCGGCCCCGGCATCGACGAGGTCGCGGACATTGCCGGCCCCTATGCCGAAGGCTTCATGTCGTATGACGTGTTCGACTTCAACGAGCCGGCCGCGCGCCGTTTCGTCGACGCCTACAAACAGCGCTGGAGCGGCGTCATCAATGCACAGACGCCCGGCTGGTACAACTCGGCGCGCATCCTGTTCAAGGCCATGGAAACCGCCGGCACCACCACCGATACCGACAAGGTGCGGGCCGCGCTGGAAAACCTGGGCGGCTTTGACGCCGGCATCTACGGCCCGGTGGTCTGGGGCGGCGCCAAGGCCTATGGCGTGAACCACCAGCTGCTGAACCGGTTCTGGGTCACCGAGATCCGCGACGGCAAGCCGCATGCCCTGGCGACGCTGTCGCCGGCCCGCG
The DNA here is from genome assembly GCF_902859705.1 of Achromobacter deleyi. GTDB lineage: Bacteria > Pseudomonadota > Gammaproteobacteria > Burkholderiales > Burkholderiaceae_B > Achromobacter > Achromobacter deleyi. Next base: position 212,332 of record NZ_CADIJO010000009.1, read on the forward strand.
AATAACGCGGCCCCGCCGCCCGAGGCATCGCCATGTTCTCCCTACCTGTCCTGACGCAGGTGCTGGTCAACGGCCTGAGCCTGAGCGCGATCTATGTGCTGATCGCGCTGGGGTTCACGCTGCTGTTCGGCATCATGAAGGTCGTCAATTTCGCGCATGGCAGCTTTGCCATGCTGGGCGGCTACGCCCTCTTCTATTACTTCGGGAAATGGTCGCTGCCCTATGTGGCGGCCATCGTGCTGGCCGCCCTGACCGTGGCCGCCCTGGGCCTGGTGCTGGAATGGCTGGTGTTCCGGCGTTTCTACCAGAAGATGTTCCAGAGCATGATCGGCCTGCTTGGCCTGGACATCGCCATCGTCTACACCGCGGTGCTGGTCTGGGACGTGCAGGAACGCTCGGTGCCGTCGGCGCTGAGCGCCATGGTGCAGCTGGGGCCGGCGGTCATTCCCGCCGACCGGCTGATGGTGATCGGCGTGGCCATCGCGGTACTGCTGGCGTTCTGGGGCTTCATGGCCCTTACCCGCCATGGCCTGGCCATGCGGGCGGCGGCCGAAGACATCGAGATCGCCCAGGCCCAGGGCGTGAACACGCGCCGCATCTACCAGCTGGCGTTCTTTCTGGCGGTGTTCATGACGGCGGTGGCCGGCGCCATCTATGCGCAGACGTATGCGCTGTCGCCGTTCATGGGCGAACGGCCGCTGATGGTGGCGTTCATCGTCGTCATCCTGGGCGGCATGGGCAGCATTCCCGGCGCCGCGCTGGGCGGCACCCTGTTCGGCTTTGGCGAAAGCCTGCTGTCGACATTCTATGGGTCGGCGGTATCGACCTTCGTGTCCTTCGGGGTGGTGATCGCGCTGCTGGTGGTGCGCCCGTGGGGCTTGCTGGGCAAACCTGAACGCTGAAGGACGACCATTCCATGATGCCTCATCCCCTGTCTTTGCCCGGCATGGCCGCCCGGCCGCGGCGCGCCAGCCTGGCGCTCTCCGCCGGGTCGGCCGCGCTGGCCATCCTGGGCCTGGCGCCCCTGGCGCTGGACAATCCTTTCCTGCTGGCGACCGGCGCGCTGATTCTGCTGAATGTGATCGGCGCGGTGAGCCTGCACCTGATCATCCGCACCGGCCACATCTCGCTGGCCCATGCCGGCTTCATGGGCGTGGGCGCCTATGCCTGCGCGCTGTCGGTGCTGCGGTTCGACCTGCCGCCTGCAATCGGCCTGGCCATCGGCGCGGCTGCGGCCGGTGCGCTGGCGCTGCTGGTCGGGCCGGTGCTGCTGCGCCTGACCGGCAAATACTTCGTGCTGGTGACCTTCCTTTTGGGCGAGATCATCCGGCTGGTGCTGGTCGAATGGCAAAGCGTCACCGGCGGGGCCAGCGGCCTGTCGAACCTGCCGCCCCTGAATGCCGCCTGGACGTCGCCGCTGGCGCAGTACTACGTGGCGCTGGCCGCGGCCGCGTTGACGGTGCTGCTGTGCGTGCGCCTGTTGCTGTCGGAGACGGGCCGCGCCATCGATGCGGTGCGCGAAGCGCCGCAGCTGACCGAGTGCACTGGCGTGCGCGGCCTGCCCTTGAAGGTCGGCGTATTCGTGCTGGGCTGCGCGCTGGCCGGCGTGCAAGGCGGTCTGCTGGCCTTTTTCATGCGCTACATCGATCCGTCCACCTTCGGCATGGCCGAGTCGCTGAACCTGGTGGTGATGAATGTGGTGGGCGGCATGTACAACGTGGTCGGCCCCATCCTCGGCGCGGTGTTCCTGGTGGCGCTGCCTGAACTCTTGCGCGGCTATGTCGAGATCCAGCGGATCCTGTTCGGAGTGGCGCTGATCGTCGTGATGGCGGCGTTTCCCGCGGGCATCGCCGGCCTGGCGGGCTGGTTCGGCAGCCGCCGCGCCCAGGGGAAAACGGCATGAGCGCCCTGCTGGAAGTCCAGGACATCGGCCGCAGCTTCGGCGGCCTGAAGGCGGTGGACGGCGTCAGCTTCGACGTGCGCGAAGGCGAGATCCTCGGCATCATCGGCCCGAACGGCGCCGGCAAGACCACCCTGGTCAACCTGGTCAGCGGCGTGTTGCGCCCGACCGGCGGCGCGGTGGCCTTTGCCGGGGAACGCGTCACGGGGCTGGCGACGTCGGCCCTGAGTGCGCGCGGGCTGGTGCGCACGTTTCAGTCCACCGCCGTGTACGGCGCCTGCACCGTGCGCGAGAACCTGGTGCGCGGCAGCTACCTGACGCGCTACCCCGGCGTGATGGCTGCGCTGTTCGGCTCGGCCCGGGCCCGCTTGCGGCGCGCCGAGGCGGACGCCTTGGTCGAACGCCTGCTCGACGACATGGCGCTGCGCGACGTTGCCGACACCCCGGCGGGCAGCCTGCCTTATGGCGTGCAGAAGATCCTGGGCATCGCCATCGCCCTGGCCGCGCGGCCGCGCCTGCTGCTGCTGGATGAACCGGTGGCCGGCCTGAGCGCCGCGGAAACCGACCAGGTGCGCGACGTGATCCTGCAAGTGCGGGCGTCGGGCGTCACGCTGGTGGTCATCGACCACAACATGCGTTTCATCGCCGGCCTGTGCGACCGGCTGCTGGTCGTGGCCGCCGGCCGCGAGCTGGTGCGCGGCCTGCCCGGCGATGTGCTGCGCGATGCGCGGGTGGTGCAAGCTTATCTGGGGACGAAGAATGTCACTGCTGGAATTGCGTGATCTGGAGGTGCGCTACGGCCCGGTCGCCGGCACGCGCAAGCTGAACCTGACGGTCGAGCCGGGCGAAACGCTGGCCTTGATTGGGTCCAACGGCGCCGGCAAGAGCAGCACGCTGCGCGCCGTGGTCGGCCTGGCGCGCCACTATGGCGGCGATGTACTGTGGCAAGGCCGCAGCATCAAGGGGCTGCCGGCATCGGACGTGGTCAGGCTGGGCATCGGTTTTTCGCCCGAGGGACGGCGGGTGTTTCCGTCGCTGACGGTGGCCGAGAACCTGAAGATGGGCGCGTTCGGCCGCGGCGGCGAAAGCGCCACGGCCCGGCTGGAAGAGATCCACCGCTATTTTCCCCGGCTCAAGGAACGCAGCCGTCAGGCCGCGGGCAGCCTGTCCGGCGGCGAACAGCAGATGCTGGCGATCGGCCGTGCGCTGATGAGCCGGCCCCAGCTGTTTTTGCTGGACGAGCCGTCGCTGGGTCTCGCGCCCATCGTGGTCGAACGCATCGGCGACATCCTGCTGGAGATCCAGGCGCGCGAGGGGCTGGCGTTCGTGCTGGCCGAACAGAATGCCAACTGGGCGATGCGCGTGGCCCGCCGCACCGCCATCCTGCAATTGGGCGAGAAAGTCTACGACGATCCCTCCGAGGCGCTGCTGTCCGACCCGCGGGTCCAGACGGCGTTCCTTGGCGTCTGACAGGAAACCACCCTGAGGAAACCACCATGCAGCTTCCGTATCACGACCGCTACCCGTACAGCGCCATCGTCGAACGCGGCAATTACGACTGGCCGGGCGGCAAGCGCCTGGCCGTGTACATCGGCCTGAACATCGAACACTTTGCCTTTGGCGCCGGCCGCGGCCATCACCTGGGCACCGAACTGCCGCAGCCCGATGCGCGCGGCTTTGCCTGGCGCGACTATGGCAATCGGGTGGGCGTCTGGCGGTTGTTCGATCTGTTCGACGAACTGGAACTGCCGGCCGCGCACCTGCTGAACACCGCCATTTTCGACTACGCGCCGCAGATTGCCGAGCGGGTGATGGCGCGCGGCGACGAGATCATCGGCCATGGCCGCACCAATGCCGAAGCGCAGGGCCACCTGTGGCCGGACGACGAAAAGCGCCTGTTGACCGAAGTGCGCGAGGCCATCAAGCGCCACACCGGCCAGGACGTGCGCGGCTGGATGGGGCCGTGGATGTCGCAAAGCCACCAGACGCCGGAACTGCTGGTCGAGACCGGCTACAAGTTCGTCATGGACTGGCCGGCGGACGACCAGCCGCTGTGGATGCGCACCGGCCAGGGCCCGTTGATGTCGGTGCCCTACCCGCTGGAAATCAATGATTCGCCGCAGATGCTGGTGCGCCGGCATACGCCGCAGGACTTCGAGCACATGATCATCGAGCAGTTCGAGGAAATGCTGGAACAGTCGACGCGCCAGCCGCTGGTGTTCGGCATTGCGCTGCACACCATGATCGTCGGCCAGCCCTATCGGCTGCGGTCGTTGCGCCGGGCGCTGAAGTACATCGCCCGGCATCCCCAGCGCGACCGACTCTGGTTCACGCGGCCCGGCGAGATCTACGACCACTGCGCCGCCTTGCCGCCGGCCATCCTGCCGCAGCCCTGAACGCGGCGCCTGGCTAGCCGCCCGCCCGAGCGCCGTCCAGCGGCTGGGCCGGGCGGCCCGCCAGGGTGACGCCCTGCACGCCCGCCAGGCCGAGGCGCAGCAATTCCAGGAAAGGCGCCATATAGACGGCCGGTGGGCGTTGCGGCGACCAGGCGGCCATCACGTCGCGGTGCAGCGATGGCTTGCGCAGCGGCAGCCACGCCAGCCCGTCTTGCGCGGCATCGGGCGCCACCGCCGTGCGCGGCACGATCGACAGCCAGCCCGGCTGCCGCACCAGCGCCAGCACGCTGGGCAAGGCATCGATCTCCAGGTCGGGCCGAACGTCCAGGCCATGCAGGCCGAACTGGTTGTCGATCAGCGTGCGCAGGGATTTGCTGCGCGAATGCAGCACCAGCTTGAAGCCGGCCAGCGCTTCGCCCGGCATCGCGTCGCGCCCGGCCAGGGTATCGGGATGCCCCACCGCCACCAGGCTTTCCTGGCACAGCGTCAGGCTGGCCAGATGCAGCTTTTCCTGCGTGGCGCTGAGCAAGGCGAAGTCGATTTCGCCCCGGTTGAGCCAGTCGACCAAGTCGGCCCGATAGCCGTCGCGGGCGGATATGGCGATCGCCGGATAGCGCGCATGGAACTGGCTCAGGGCGGTCGGCACGATATGCTGGTTCATCGAGGCCTGCGCGCCCAGCGTCAATCGGCCAGCCGGCTGGCGCGAGGCCTCGCGCAGCACGGCTTCGGCCTGGCGCAGCTGGTTCAGGATGGACAGGCAGACCGCGTAGAAGTCACGGGCGGCGGTGGTCGGCGCCGTGCCATGGGCCGCGCGCTCGAACAGCTGCACGCCGAAATCGGCTTCCAGCCGCTTGATCTGCTGGCTGATCGCCGGCTGCACCACATGCATGCGGCGCGCGGCGCGGGTGACGCTGCCCTCTTCGTACAAGGCCACGAAATACTGCAGTTGGCGGATATCCATGGCGTCGTGTCCGCCCTGCCCGGCTAGGCGGGGCCGCCCGGCACGATGCCCTGGGGCAGGCCGGCGACATGCGCGGCGATCTGGCCCGGGGTGGCCAGCCAGACGTCGTCGCGCCGCGCGCTGATGTGCCGCAGCACGTCGCGCAGGCGCTTGATGCGCTGGGGTTGCCCGCTGAGAAAGGTGTGCAGGGCCACGCAATATACCTGCGGAAACTTCACGGACTCGGCCAGCTGTTCGTCGAAAGCGTCGATGGCCATCTGCGCGAAATCGCCATCGCTGGCGCCGCGGTTGATGTAGGCCGGCAGGTCGTTCAGTTCCATGGACGGATATGGCATCGCAAGAATCGGGCCGTGGTCGGTGCGAAACCAGCTCGGCTGGTCGTCGAACCACCAATCCAGCATATAAGAGAAGCCCGCGTCCTTCAACAGTTCGGGCGTGCGCGGGCTTTGCGAGATGAACGGCCCCAGCCAGCCCTGCGGCGGCGCGCCCTCTTCGCGCGTGATGCGTTCGCGCACCTCCTGCAGCATCTGGCGTTCTTCGTCGGGCGCCATGTCGATCTGGCGTTCGGAATTGGTGCGGCCATGGCCCACGAATTCGTCGCCGCGCGCCCGAAACGGCGCCAGCACGTCGGGGCACACGTCATACACCGACCCGTTGACCAGCACCGCCAGCGGAATGCGGAAGGCCTCGAACAACGCCAGCAGGCGCCAGACGCCCACCCGGTTGCCATAGTCGCGATAGGCATAGCCGCGGTGGTAAGGCGCGGCCGGCGACGAGGTGAAGTCCTTGCCCGGGTTCAGCCCGAACTCGAAGGCTTCGATGTTGATTGCAAAATACACGGCCAGGCGCTTGCCGCCCGGCCAGTGGTAAGTGGGGCGATTGACGATGGCGCTGAACGGATAGCGGTCGTTGCCGGTATGGAAGGGCTTCATGTCAGAGGGCTCCTCGGGCGATATCGATGATCATGGGTGCGTTGTCGACGTGGGCGCCACGCCAGGCGACGTGGCCGTCGGGCCGCACCAGCACCAACGGGGCTTCGTACAGTTCGTGGATGGATTCGTCCGCAATCGGCGTGACCGCCAGGGGCACGCCGCGGCAGGCGGCGGCGCTGTGCAGGCTGGCCACGCAGCCGGTATGGGCGCCGGCAAAGGCCAGGAGCGCATAGCCGCGGCCGTACAGGTCCAGCGTCGAGCGCCCGGCGTCCAGCCAGGCATGCGGGGCCCGGGCGCCCGGACGCGAGGTGGGTTGGTAGCGCGAATAGTCGTCGGGCGTGGGCGGCGTGCCGTCGGGGATGCAGATCGGCGAATTCTCGTAGCGGTAGCCGACCTGCAAGCCCCACGACTGCCATTCGGTGGTGGTGGCGCGTTTCAGGTCCGCGCCGATCAGGCGGCGCTGGGCGTGGGCCTGCGGGTCGTCTTCCAGCACGCGGTCATAACGGGGCGCGGACGTCCAGGTCTGGAAATTGCGGGTCGAATAGGCGGCGTTGCGCACCGCGATGGGACGGCGTTCCAGCCCGTACGAAGCCAGCAGTGACGCCCCGCCCCACCCTCGCAGCATCGCGTCCAGTTTCCAGCCCAGGTCGACCGCGTCGCCCATGCCCGTGTTCATGCCCATGCCGCCGGTGGGCGACATGGTGTGCACCGCGTCGCCGGCCAGCAGCGCCCGCCCCATCTGGTAGCGCTGCGCCACCAGTTCGGTGCGCTTCCAGGGCAATACGGACTGGATCGTGAACGGGATGGCCGCGCCCGGCGTCTCGCCCAGGGCGCGGCGCACGTAGGCCGCCGCGTCGAAGTGTTCCAGGTCGAATTTGTCGGCCGTGCCGTAGACGGTCAGGCGCCACAGCGCATCGCCGTCGATGACCGTCAGGTTGCCCCAGGTGCCTTCCGGCCCGATCAGCAGGAACCGTTCGGCCGCGTCGCGGCGGCAGAGGCCCAAGAGGCCCGGACAGGCAAACAGGATGCTCATCGAATAGTTGATGTGCGCATTGCCGACCATGGGGATGTCCAGCTGGCGCCGCACCACGCTGCCGGCGCCATCGCAACCGACCAGGTAGCGGCCCCGGAACGTCACGGGTTCGCCGCGGGCGTGGTCCCGCGCGGTGACGATCACGTCGTCGCCGGTGTCTTCGAACCCGGTGACCTCGGTATGCAAGCGCAGCTCGGCCTGGCCCTGGCGGCGCAGTTCCTGCTTCAGGATGGGGTCCATCCATTGCTGCGGACAGCGCTGCTTCTTTTCGGGCGTCCAGGCCGGCGTGGGCATCTGCGCCATGCTGGGATAGTCGTCGCGTTCCAGCGTATGGCCTTGCAGGCTGGTGCAGAACTCGATGGACAGCGCGTAATCCTTGGGAAAGCCGCAGTCGCGCAGGCGGTCGGCCATGCCCCAGCGGCGAAAGAATTCCATGGTGCGCACCGCGATCAGGCCGGTGCGCGGATGCGCCACGGCGCCGTCGCCCTTTTCCAGGACCAGGCTGGGAATGCCGCGCCAGCCCAGGTCCAGCGCCAGGGCCAGGCCCACCGGGCCGGCCCCGACGATGATGACGGGGTAAGTCGAAGTCATGTCGAAAACCTCTCTTGAACGGAATGATCGGCGCCCGTCACTGCGGCGTGACGTGGGCGGTGGCCACCGTCTGGCGCCACTTGTCGGCGTCTTGCGCGATGGTTCGGGAAAACTGTTCCGGCGTGTCCCGGATGGCCACGTAGCCCAGCGCCGTGATGGCGTCGGCGACCGCGCGCTGGCTGGCCACGGCGGCGTACAGCCGCTGCAGGCGTTGCAGGACGTCCACCGGGGTCTTGGCCGGGGCCAGCAGGCCGAACCATTCGACCGATTCGAATCCCGGATAGCCGCTTTCGGCCACGGTGGGCACGCCGGGCAGGCTGGCCACGCGGTCCAGGCTGGTCACGGCCAGCACCCGGATGTCGCCCTTGCCCAGCTGCGGCATGACCTGGCCCAGCGCCATGAAGGCCATCTGCAAGCGGCCGGCGCTGAGATCGGTCAGCACCTCGGCATTGCCCTTGTAGGGAATGTGCGTGATGTCGATGGCCGCGCGCTGGCGGAACATCTCGCCGGTCAGGTGGATGATCGACCCGATGCCGGCCGAACCAAAATTGATCGTGCCGGGCTTGGCGCGGGCCAGTGCCACCAGGTCAGCCACCGATCGCGCGGGCAGCTTGCCGTGCACCACCAGCGCCAGCGGGCCGGTCATGGCCCGGCCCACGGGCTGGAACGAGGTATGTGCGTCATACGGCAGCGAGGCATACAGTGCCGGCGCCACCGTGAGCGTGCTGGTGCCGGCCCACAACAGGGTGTAGCCGTCGGGCCTGGCGCGGGCCGCAATGCCGCCGCCGGTGGCGCCGCCCGCGCCGGGGCGGTTCTCGACAATGACCGGCTTGCCGGCTTCGCGGGCCATGGCTTGCGCGAACAACCGGGCGGTCACATCCGTCGGCCCGCCCGCCGAGAACGGCACGATCAGCGTGATGGGCCGGTCGGGAAATTCCTGCGGCCACGCCGCGCACGGCGCCAGCCCGATCAGGACAGCCAGGGCGCAAGCCGGCAACGGCCCGCGGCGCAAGGGCCGGGCCGGGAATGAAAAGATGGGCATGATGCCGCTCCTGTGACGACCGGCAGGCGCGCCGGCGCAAATCAAGGGGACTGCGGTCAGGGGTGTGCCGAGAGACCGCCCTGGCCCGGCACGCGTTCGGCCCAACCGCCGAACAGCGGCTGGGTCGCGTCCGGCGGCGGCAGGTGCTGGCCATTGCCGGTCACGCGCAGCAGTTCCCAGGCCAGGCACAGGTTGGACGACAGCACCGGCTTGCCGGTCAGCGCCGCCACGCGCTGTATGGCCGGCAGCGTCGGCATGCCCGTGCCCGAGAACAGCACTGCGTCGGCGTCCTGCCAGCGCAAGGCGTCGACTGCCGCCATGACGGTGGGCGTGGTGATGGCATAGATGGCGCGGGTATCGGCGGTATCGAGATCGATGGCGGCCGTGTCGGCCACGACGATGCCGGCCGCCGCCCAATAGGCCTGGCACAGTGCGGTCATCCAGGCCGGATACGGTGACACCAGCGCGATGCGCCGGATGCCCAGATGCGCAAACGCAGACTTGATGGCTTGCGACGCCGTCACCACGGGATAGCCATGGCGAACCTCAAGCGCGTCCAGGCGGCGCCGTTCGAGCTCGGGGTCGATCAGGTACGAGCTGCCCGTGCAGGCGTAGCCCGCGGCATCCAGCGGCGCGGTGTCAAAGCTGTCCAGCGTGTGGCCCAGGTTGCCGAAGTAATCCGTCAGGCGGGTGCGAGAATCGGTGCGACTGCCGGTGAGGCGCGACGACAGCATCGTGAATCCGCCGGGCAGCAGCGCGGCAAGCTCGGGTTCCACCACGGTGTTGGCTTGCGGAATCAGAATGCCGATGAGGCCATTCCTGCCGTATTCGCGCTGCGGCTGCGGGCTTGAAATCGTTTGCGTGGTCATCTGCCTGCCCCTTTGATCTTGTTGGGATGCAGGGCATTCTAGGCACCGAAAAGCACGCGGCCTACTAAGGAATTTTGATACCCCCCATCATCAAAAGCCACCTACCGGCCAGATGGCCTACAGCCCCTGCATCAGCCTTCACGAAAACTTAACCCCCCCTGCCCGGCGCGGCGTTGAGCGCCGTGCGCCGCCGCCCTATAGTGCGGCCGAGATCAGCCCGACACGGGGCGGCAAGGAGCGTCACATGAGCAGCATCGAACACGGAAAGCGCAGGTTGATGGGGCTGACGGTGGCCGGCGGCGCGTTGGCATCGCTGCGCCTGCGTCCCGCGATGGCGCAGGCCGAATGGCGCCCCGCCACGGTCGTCAGGCTGATCAACGGTTTCAGCCCGGGCGGGTCCGCCGACCAGCTGTGCCGGGTGCTGGCGCAGCCCCTGGCGGCGCGGCTGGGCCAGCCGGTGATCGTCGAAACCCGCACGGGCTCGGGCGGTTTCGTGGCGGCATCGGCCGTGGCCCGGTCGGCGGCCGACGGCCACACGCTGGGCCTGGCCACCATGGGCATGCTGACGATCTCGTCGCAATTGCGCGGGCTGACGCTGCCGTTGGACGTGCAGAAAGACCTGACGCCGATCTGCGGCGTGGCGGGCATCTATTCGCTGCTGGTGGCCTCGCCGCAGGCGCCGTTTCGCGACGTGCCCGAATTGATCGCCTATGCCAAGGCCAACCCGGGCAAGCTGTCGTACGCGTCCACCGGCATCGGGTCCGCGCCCAATCTGGCGGCCGAACTGTTCCGCAGCCAGGCCGGCGTCAACATCGTCCACATTCCGTACAAAGGCGGTTCGCAGGCGGTGGTGGACCTGATCGCCGGCCGCGTCGACATGCTGATCGGCAACCTGCCCGATTTCCTGCCGCAGGTGCGCGGCGGGCAGATCCGGCCCATCGCCTTTGCCGGCGAACGCGCCGCGCCGGAATTGCCCGACGTTCCATTGATCAAGCAATGGCTTCCCGGCTACAGTGTCACGAACTGGTTCGGCATCGTTGCGCCCGCCGGGCTCAAGCCCGACGTGCTGCAAGCCTGGAGCCAGGCGTTGCAGCAGGTTCTGGCAGAGCCGGACACGCGCAGCCGCATGACCGAGCTGGGCATGGAGATCATGGGCGGATCGCCGCAGGCGTTCCGCGAACGTATCGACCAGGATCGCGAGCGCTGGAGCGCGGTGATCAAAAGCGCGAATATCACACTGGAATGAGCATCTGCCATGTCATTGCCCGCGCAGCCCGGCCCCACTCCCCCCGATGATGTCCGGCGCAGGCTCGAGGCCTTTCGCCAGCAACGCGGCTACCTGCTGCCCCACCAGGGTGCGCTGGCCGCGGCGCTGCCGGCCTTGCAGGATGCCTACGGCCCGTTCTATCGCACCCTGGTGCAAGAGCCGCAGCACCTGACCGCCTTCGAAAGCGAATTTGTCTGGCTGGTGCTGCTGACCGCCGCAGGCGAAGCGCTGGGCACCCACCACGTCGACCTGTTCTACCGCCATGGCGGCACCGGCCGGCAGGCGCAGGCGGCGTTTCGCGTGGCGGCCTGGTCGGCGGGCACCGGCGCCTATGCCTTTCTGGACCGCCACTGGCAAAGCCACTTTCCCGACGTGCCCGCTGCCGCGGCCTACCAGGATGCGATGCGCACGCTGCTGGCTGGCCTGGACGTGCCTGAAGAACTGGCGCGGCTGGCGCTGCTGTCAGCGCATTCGGCGCGCTCGGACCACTGGGGCGTCGAGCAGGCGATCCGCGCCTGCTACGCTGCCGGCGTGGCCGAGCCGCGCATGGTGCAGGCGCTGAGCCTGGCGCTGTGGCCCTGCGGCATCAATCGCTTCATCGAAGCCTGCGATATCTGGCTGGCGCTGATGCAGGCCGGCGCGGTGACGCCATCGCCCAGTTTCCAGGCCTGGGCCGACACGCCGGACCAGCACGGCAGTGCCGTGGCCACGCACGATCAACGCTAGCTTCGGGCGGACCGCCGGTCCGCCACGCCGGCAGACGGGGGCATCATGGAACTACGCCAGCTACGCTACTTCGTCGCCATCGTCGAACACGGTTCCATGGGCCGCGCGGCGCTGGCCCTGGGCGTGGCCACGGCGGCGCTCAGCCAGCAGGTGTCGCGCCTGGAGGGCGAGCTGGGCGTGCGGCTGCTGCTGCGCCAGGTGCAAGGCACCACCCCCACCGCGGCCGGCGAGGCTTTCCTGCGCCGTGCGCGGCAGATATTGCGCCAGACCGAATTGGCCGCCGAAGAAGCGCGCGGCGCCCGCCTGACCGGCTCGGCCACGCTGGGCTTCACCCCGGCCACGGCGGCCGTGCTGGGCGGGCCGCTGCTGCAAGGCATGCGCGAGCGCTATCCCGAAGTCCGGCTGCATCTGGTCGAGGCGTTTTCCGGCTTTCTGTCGCAGATGCTCAATGCCCGCAAGCTGGACCTGGCGGTGGTGTTCCAGACCGACATCGCGCAGCGCTGGCACTGCACCCCGATCCTGCGCGAAAGCCTGTTTGCCATCTGCTCGCCGGCCTCGCCCCACGGCTTTGCGGGGTCCAGCGTGCGGCTGGAAGACCTGGCCGACAAGCCCTTGCTGCTGCCCAGCCGCGCCCACGGCCTGCGCCTGCTGCTGGACGTGGCGTTTTCGCAGATCGGCTGCGCGCCGCGCATCGAAGCCGAAATCGACTCCCTGGGCCTGCTGCTGGAAGCCGTGCGGCTGGGCTACGGCGTGACCATTCAGCAAAGCGCCGTGGCGTCCTGCTCGCCGCGCCCCGGGCTCAGTTTCGCGCGCATCGCCAACACCGGCGTCGGCGTGCAGAACGTGCTGGTGAACCTGGCAGAGGAAGAAGCCTCGCCTGCCGTCGCCGTGACGGGCAAGATGGTGTTCGAAGTGGCGCGCAAGCTGGTCACCGACCGGCACTGGGTCGGGGCCACGCTGGGCGACGGCCCGGGCGCGGGCCTAACGGCCTGAACCGGCCTTGGCCGCCAGCCGCGCGCTGACCCGCCGCACCAGGGTGCAATAGTGCTCGGCAGCCGGGGTCAGCGGCAGGCCCGTGCGCCGCACGATGCAGATGGGCGGCGCCGGCAAGGCTTCGCGCACCTTGATTTCCTGCAGCACGCCATGCAGCAGCGGATGCTGCAACCACTGGATCGGCAGCATCATCAGCAGGTCCGAGTTGACCAGCGCTGTCAGGAACGTCAGGGCGGACTGCGCCTTCATGGCCAGCCGCGGCGCGGGCAACCCGTGCTTTTCGAACAAGGGGCCGAGTTCTTCCTCGGCCTTGTGGGTGATGGACGTGGTGATCCATTCGGCGCCGACCAGGTCGCGCAGCGAGCGGGCCTGCGCCAGCGGGTGGTCTTTGCGGCCCAGGATGACGCGGGTGTTGTCGAACAACTTTTCGGATTGCAGCTCGCCCGGCACGCGCGCGGGCACGGGGCCGATGTAGAAGTCCAGCGCGCCGTCCAGGAGCGATGCCTCGGCCAGGGGATAGACCCCGTCGATGATTTCCAGGTGGGTGTCGGGATAGCGGGCGCGAAACGGCTTGAGCACGTCGGCGAACAGGCCCAGGTGCGGCGCGGTGGACATGCACAGCGCCACCCGGCCATGCGTGGCGCCGCGCATCTGCTCGATTTCGTCACGCGCGCGTTCGATCTCGTGGCGGATGGCGCTGGCGCGCCGCAGGAACACTTCGCCGGTGGGCGTCAGGCGCAGGCCCTTGGTGTGGCGTTCGAACAGCGCCACGCCCAGTTCCTTTTCCAGCTCGTGGATGCTGCGGGTGATGGCCGGCTGGGCCAGTCCCAGGTGGCGCGCCGCCGCCCGCACGCCGCCCCGTTCTGCCACTGCCAGGAAGTCACGCAAGGTGTTCAGTTTCATCGCTGGGGCCACTCCGCCAAAGTGATGCGAATCCGGTATCGGTAAGACAATTTTGCCATCTTTCGGTATCTATCGGGGGGTTCTAGGATTCCGTCCAGGCGTCGCCATCCGAGCGGCCGGCACAGGAGACAACACCGTGCAACAGCAGGCATCGTTTCGAGTGGTGATCGTGGGTGCGGGGCCGGCCGGACTGGGCCTGGCCATCGAGCTGGGCGTGCGCGGCATTCCGTGCCTGCTGATCGAACGCAACGACCGCGTGGGCTACGCGCCGCGCGCCAAGACCACCAACGTGCGCACCCGCGAACACCTGCGCCGCTGGGGCATCGCCGACCGCCTGCGCGCGGCCTCGCCGCTGGGCGTGGACTACCCGTCGAACGTGGTGTTCTGCACCCGGCTGGCGGGCATGGAACTGGCGCGCCACGAAAACGCCATGTACTGCGCGCCGGGCCGCAACCCGCTCTACGCCGAGCATGCGCAATGGATTCCGCAGTACACGCTGGAAGAAACGCTGCGCGCCTACGCCCAGTCGTTGCCGTGCGTGCAGATCCGCTTCAACTGTGAACTGCTGGATGTGTCGCAGCATCCGGCCGGGGTGCAGGTACGCATGCGCGAGGGCGTCGATGGCAGCGAACGGCAGGTCCAGGCCGACTACCTGGTGGGTGCGGACGGTGCGCGCAGCAAGGTCCGCGAGCTGATCGGCGCGCGCATGGCAGGCCGCTATGGCCTGTCGCGCAACTTCAACATCGTATTTCGGGCGCCAGGCCTGGATCGGGCGCACGGCCTGGGGCCGGCGATCATGTACTGGCAGGTCAACCGCGACGTGCCCAGCCTGATCGGCCCGATGGATCGGGGCGACACCTGGTTCTTCATGCCGACCCACGCCGACGGCCACGGCCGCATCGACGACGTGGACGTGGCCGCCTTGATCGGCCGCGCCACCGGCATCGACCTGCCCTACGAAGTCTTGAGCCGCGACGAATGGGTGGCGAGCAAGCTGCTGGCCGACCGCTACCGCCGCGGCCGCATCTTCCTGGTGGGCGATGCCTGCCACCAGCACCCTCCGTTCGGCGGCTACGGCATGAACATGGGCATCGCCGACAGCGTGGACCTGGGCTGGAAACTGGCCGCCACGCTGCAAGGCTGGGGCGGGCCGGCGCTGCTCGACAGCTACGAGGCCGAACGCCGGCCGCTGCACCAGTGGGTGCTGGACGAGGCCGAGGTCAATCACGCCACGCTGGGCAACCAGCTGCTGGCCGACGGCATCGAAGACACCGGGCCAACCGGCCAGCGTATCCGCCAGGAAATCCGCGCACGCATCGAAGTGGAAAAGATGCGCGAGTTCGCGACGCTGGGGGTGGTGCTGGGCTATCGCTACGACGATTCGCCAGTGATCGCCGGCGACGCCGGCCCGGCGCCCGAGCGCGACTTCATCAACTACGTACCCAGTTCCCGCCCCGGCGCGCGCGCGCCGCACCTGTGGCTGCACGACGGCAGTTCGCTGTACGACCACTTCGGCTTCGGCTTCACGTTGCTGGCCGCGCAGTCCGTGCCACCGGGCGAACTGGAAGAGATCCGCGGCGAGGCCCGCGCCCACAGGCTGCCGTTCACCATCATCCAGCCGCGCGAAGGCGCCGTGGCCGGCCACTACCCTGCCCGGCTGACCTTGATCCGGCCGGACCAGCAGGTGGCCTGGCGCGGCGACGGCTGGCCGGGCGCAAGCCTGTTCGCCCACGTCACGGGCGCCACGACCTTCAGGAGCGCGCCATGATGCCTTCCACCGCTGCCGTGCATTCCGTCAACCGTTACGTCATGTCCGTGCCGGACTTGAATGCGGCCGAACGCTTCTACCGCCACTTCGGCCTGGACGTGCGCGCCACCCCGGGCCGGCTGGACCTGTACGCGGCAGGCCATCGCCATTGCTGGGCCTCCGTGTACGCCAATGGCGGCGGCGACAAGCAGCTGGAATACGTGAGCTTCGGGCTCTACGAGCACGACGTGGCCGAGATGCAGGCGCGCGTGGCGGCGCTGGGAGTGGCGACGGATCCGCATCCGCTATCGGACGGCGACGGTCTCTGGCTGCGCAATCCCGACGGCCTGCCGATCCAGCTGATCAAGGCGCCCAAGGTGTCGCCCGATGCCAAATCGCTGCCCTTGCCGCACGCAGCCGTGCCCACTGGCGAACGCGCGGCCGGCCTGCGCAGCCAGGCCGCCCAGGTGCGTCCGCGGCGTCTGTCGCACGTGCTGTTCTTCACGCCCGATGTGTCGCGCATGGTGGAGTTTGCGATACGGGTGCTGGGCCTGCGGCTGTCGGACCGGTCGGGCGACCTGGTGGCTTTCCTGCATGGCCCGCACGGGTCCGACCACCACCTGGTGGCCTTTGCCAAGTCCACCCACGCCGGGCTGCACCATTCCAGCTGGGACGTGGGCAGCATCGACGAGGTCGGCGCGGGCGCCGAGCAGATGCGCGCGGCGGGTTACGCCGAAGGCTGGGGCCTGGGCCGGCACGTGCTGGGATCGAACTACTTCCATTACGTGCAGGACCCCTGGGGCAGCTACGCCGAATACTCGTTCGATATCGATCACATCCCGGCGGGCCTGGCCTGGACCGCGGCGGACCACCCGCCGGAAGATGCGCTGTACCTGTGGGGCCCGGCGGTGCCGGACGCCTTTTTCATCAATCATGAACGGGCGCGAACCTGAAGGAGCCCCTGATGCGATTCATCACCTTTTCCGTTGGCGACAGCGGCGCCCATTTGGGCCTGCGGCGGGACGCCGACCACCTTGTCGACCTGACCGCGGCCGGCCTGCCCCGCCACCTGGAGGCGCTGCTGGCGCAAGGCGACGAGGGCTTGCGCGCCGCGGCGCAGCACCTGGCGGCGGCGCGCCACGTGCTGCCGCTGTCGCAGGTGCGCATACTGCCGCCGCTGACGCGGCCGGGCAAGGCGCTGGCGATCGGCCTGAACTACCGCGACCATGCGGCCGAAAGCCAGTTCGATGCGCCCGCGTACCCGGTGGTGTTCGCGCGTTACCCGTCGTCGTGGGTGGCGCACGGCGAGGCGCTGGTGTGCCCGCGGGTGTCGACGCAGTTCGACTACGAGGCCGAGCTGGTCGCGGTGATCGGCAAGGCCGGCCGCCACATCCCGGCCGAACGGGCGCTGGACCACGTGGCCGGGTATTCGATATTCAACGAGGGGTCGGTGCGCGATTTTCAGCTGCGCACCAATCAGTGGACGCTGGGCAAGAACTTCGACGCCAGCGGCGCCTTCGGTCCCGAATTCGTCACGCGCGACGAACTGCCGGGCGGCGCGCGCGGCCTGCGCATCCAGTGCCGGCTGAACGGCCAGACCTTGCAGGACGCCAATACGGCGGACATGATTTTCGACGTCGCGACCCTGGTGGCCGCATGTTCGCAAGCCATGACGCTGCACCCCGGCGATCTCATCATCACCGGCACGCCCGCCGGGGTCGGGCTGGCCCGGTCGCCGCAGGTCTGGATGAAGCCGGGCGACGTCTGCGAAGTGGAAATCGAACAGCTGGGCGTACTGCGCAACCCTGTCGTTGCCGAAGCCTGACTGTCGACAACAAGAACATAGATCCAGGAGACAACCATGACCACCCTTGTGAATGCCGCGGGCGCGGACCAGGCGGTAGCCGGCTTTCGCAGCAGGGTCCTGCCCTTGCTGTTCGCCGGCTACCTGCTCAACTTCATCGACCGCACCAACATCAGCTATGCGCAGTTGCAGATGGGCAGCGACATCGGCCTGTCGCTGGCCGCCTATGGCTTTGGCGCGGGCCTGTTCTTCTTCGGCTATGCCTGCGTCTGCGTGCCGGCCAACCTGGCCCTGCAACGGGTCGGCATCCAGCGCTGGCTGGCTTTCGTCTTTCTCAGCTGGGGCCTGGTGGCCTGCCTGATGTCCACCGTACAGGGCGAAAAGTCGTTCTACGCCATGCGTTTTCTGCTCGGCCTGACCGAAGGCGGCTTCATTCCCGCGGTGAACTTCTACATCACCTCGTGGATTCCGCCGCGCTATCGCAGCCGGCTGAATTCGGTGTTCATCATGGCGCTACCCGTGGCGATGATCATCGGCGGGCCGCTGGCCGGCGGGCTGATGGGCATCAACGCCGGCATGGCCGGCTGGCGCTGGCTGTTCCTGCTGGAAGGTTTGCCGACGGTGCTGCTGGGCCTGGCGGTGCTGCGCTATCTGCCCGCCACGCCGGCCGACGCCCGCTGGCTCAACGACGCCCAGCGCCAATCGCTGCAGGCGGTGATGGCCAGTGAAACGGCGGGCAGCGCGCCTGCCGCCCAGGCATCGTGGCGCCATGGCTTCCAGGTGTTTCGCCAGCCGCTCTTGTGGGGTCTGTTGCTGATCCTGCTGATCGCGTACGCGGCGACCTTCGCCCTGGCCTATTTCCTGCCGCTCATCCTGAAGAATCTGTACCACATCACGCCCTTGCAGATCGGCTCGGCGCTGATGATTCCGAACCTGGTGGCGGCCGTGTTCAGCTACCTGGTGGGCCGCAGCAGCGAGCGCAGCGGCGATGTGCGCTGGCACCTGGCGGCCGTGTGCCTGGCCGGCGCGGGCGGCTTTCTGCTGCTGCCCAGCGCGGCCGTGGCGTCGATTGCCGCCTTCCTGGCCGTGGTGTCGCTCATCACCGGCTACACCATCGCCTACTACGGGCCGCTGAACGCCGCTATCCAGAACCGGATCGGCGCCCATGCCGGGCCGCTGGCCCTGGTGACCAGCATCGGCGCACTTGGCGGATTCTTCGGCCCCACGCTGACCGGTTGGGTCATGCAGCAGACGGGTGGAGAATGGCAGCTGGCCGCCTGGATCTTCGCGTTGACCACCCTGGCCAGCGCGGCGCTGGCGGTCATCTGCGTGCGCAACGCCCGGGCCGGCGTCAAGCCGCTGGCCGCCTCGAAGGCCTGACCCGTTCATCGCACCGACTGCAACCAGGAGACAAAAAAATGACCAACGACCCGATCAAGACCGCCGTCGTCACCGGCGGCGCCAGCGGCATCGGCCAGGAATGCGCCAGGCAACTGCGCGAGGACGGCTGGCGGGTGGCGGTGTGGGACCGCGCGGGCAATGGCGATGATCCCGCGGTGGACGTGGCCGATTACGCCAGCGTCGCGGCCGCTGCCCGCCGGCTGGATGGCGTGGACCTGCTGGTCAACGCCGCGGGCATCGCGGGCGGACGCGAACCCGTGGCCGACAAGGACCCGGCCGAATGGGCGCAGGTGCTGGCCGTGAACCTGACCGGCACCTTCCACTGCGCCCACGCCCTGTATCCCCACCTGAAGGCGCGCCGCGGCGTGGTCGTCAACATCGCGTCGGTCGCCGGCATCACCATGATGAAGGGCCGCGCGCACTATGCCGTGTCCAAGGCCGGGGTGGCGACTCTGACCCGGTCGCTGGCCAATGAGTGGGCGGCGGACGGCATCCGCGTCCTGGCGGTGGCGCCGGGCTACGTGAAGACGCAGATGATCGAACGTTCGATCGAGGCGGGCGAGCTGGACGAAGGCAAGCTGGCGGCGATGCATCCGCTGAACCGGCTGGCCTCGCCCCAGGAAATCGCCGCCGCGATGATCGCGCTGGCCAAGCCGCCCTTCCTGTTCATGACCGGCAGCGTGGTGCTGATCGATGGCGGGCTGACGCTGGGGAAATAGGCTGCCCGTCGCTATAGCCGACCGCGTCAAAAACTGACTGCCAGCCCCACCGAGAAGCCGGACACCCCCGTGCCGAACACATACCGGCCCACCAGCCGGGTCCGCGTCACGATGACGTTGTAGGCGCTGGAATCCAGTTCCAGCCCGGCGCCCACCGACGTCAGGCGGTCAAAGCCCAGCACGCCGCGCTGGTCGCCCAGGAACTCGGAATGGGTCAGTTCCAGCACGTAGCGCAACGGCCGCTGCAGCATCGTCAGCCCCGTGGGCGCCCGGTAGCGCGCCCACAGGTTGGCCGACTGGGCGATGGCGTTGCCCTGCACGGCGGCCGAACTGGAAAAGCTTTTCAAGCGGATGTCCGAATAGCGCAGTTCGACATCCACCTCGTAGCCCGGCCGGTAATGCTCGTAGTCCAGCATCAGCGAGCCGCCCAGGCCGTAGGCGTTCAGCGAGCCCTTGTCCAGGAACGTCACGTCCTGCCCGGTCTTTTGCCCCACGTACCAGCTGGCCGCGCGCAGGTCGCTGGTGACGTTGCCCAGGGCGACGTTGAAAATCGGCCGCAGCTTCAGTTCGTCGGCCAGCTTGAAATCCCAGCCGATGCCGCCCGTGGCCGACACGCTGTTCCATTTGGTCGGTATCTTGCGGGTTTCGGCGCCCTGCGAGGCAATGAAGGTGGGGTCATAGCGGCTGGCGGCCAGCACGCCTTCCAGGTAGATGGGCACCGATTTCGAGATCGTGTCGCCGCCGCCCAGCTGGGTCATGAAGAATTCGGTCGAGCCGGACGTGGTGCCGCCGCCCGAACCGATCGACAGCGAACTGGTGGTGATGTCGGGCACGATGGACAGCGACATGATCGCCAGCACGCCGTTGGCGCGCTTTTGCAGATCGTCGTGGTTCAACCTGACCGTGGGTTGCGCGGCGGCGTCGGCGCCCACGGCGCAGACCTGCGTCGCGATCAGCCAGGGCAACAGGCGCTTGATCATGATGGTCTCCGGGCGCCGTCATTGCGCGGCGGGCATCGCGCCGCCCATCGCCTGGCGCTGCGCCAGCAGCAAGGCGTCGCTCTGGTCGATGCGGATGGCCCCGATGCGCGGAAATTCGAAGTCGATGATGATGTACAGCGCAGCGGTCATCACCAGCGCGTAGATCACCTGGTGAAACAAGGTGGCGCGCCTGGCCTGGGCCAGGTTCAGGCCGATCAGGCAGGCGCAGATCAGCGCCAGGAACCCCAAAAAGAGATAGGTCATGACCGGGGGATGGACTTTCTGGGCGACGGTCTGGGCGCTGGCCACGTCGAACATGTCGTTCACGGCGGCGATGTATGACGCGGCAAACGGCGGCGCGGTATTGCGCGCAGCGGCCATCGAGCGGGTCCAGATGTCTTTTTGCAGCGCGCCGACCTGGACGGCGATCTGGTCGCGGTGGTCCAGGTCGGCGACATGCCGGTAATAGTTGACGCGTTCGTCCACGTAGCGCCGGAACTGGTCGCGCAGCTGGGGCTGGTCCACGGTGTCGAGCAGGTCGATGCGCAACCAGGCCGTGCCGATGGCGTTGACTTCGCTTACCAGCAGGTTGCGCCGGTCCGCCATGCGCTGCGCGGCGCCGGAAAAGGTGAAGGCGATCAACAGGCCCAGCAAGGCGAACACCGAGGCCTCGATGGCGGCGGACCCCGCCTTGCCGTGATCGTCCGCATCGCCATGGCGGCCCAGGGCCTGCCCCAGGCGGATGGCCGCGAGCAACAGGAAGAAAAAGACGATGGCGCCGGCGGCCAGCACAAGTGAATAGTTCAAGATGCCACTCCTACGCGGGGTCGGTGTTCGGGGAAGGGTCAAGCTGCCAGAGCGTGACCCGGTCACGCCCGGCCTGCTTGGATTGATACAGCGCCTGGTCCGCGCGCTGGATGACGGCCTGGGGCGAGGCGCCCTGCTGCGGCCACAACGCCACGCCGACCGACACGGTGACCGGGCCCACGCCCGGCGGCATGGCCGCGCCCGCCACGCGCTTGCGCAGGCGTTCGGCCGCCAGCCGCGCCGCCGTCGCCGACGACACGGGAACCAGCACCACGAATTCCTCGCCGCCCACGCGAAAGGGGCTGTCCTGCTGCCGCACGCCCTCTTCCAGGGCCCGGGCAACCGCGATCAGCACCTGGTCGCCGGCAGGATGCCCGTGGGTGTCGTTGATCTGCTTGAAATGGTCCAGGTCCAACGCAATGACGGCAAAGGGGCTGCCCGCCGCCACCAGCATGTCGATGCGCTGGCGCATGGCGCGGCGGTTACGCAGGCCGGTCATGGGGTCCGTCATCGACTCGGTATTCAGGCGGCCCACCTCTTGCCGATGCTGGGCCACGGTGGCGGCCAGCGCCTGGCGCAGACGGTCGGCCTCGAAGTACCAGGTTCTCATGGACAGCGCCCGGGCGCCGTCCTGGCTTACGGCGCCCGCGCTGTCCATCGCTCGGGCCAGGCGGGCCAGCGGGCGGGCGATGGCGTAGGCCAGGACGCACACCAGCAGCAGGGTCAGCCCGACGGCGGGAATGGCGAATCGCAGCGATTCGCCCAGCAGGGTCTTGACGGGAGACAGCGCCTGGTCGAGCGGCCGCTGCACCACCACGGCCCATTTGCCGCGGGTCATCGCCGCGTAGCCCACCAGCATCCGACTGCCCGATGCGTCTTGCAGGTCGACGGCGCCCGACGGCGCGCCCGGCGCCAGCGCGGCCCGCAGCGACGCGATCAGGCCGGCGTCGGGGCCGCCGTCGCCATGGTGGTACAGCACCTGGCCCGCGACGTTGACCAGGTACACCGACGTGCCGTCGGCATAGGCATGGCGGCCGACCAACCGGTCCAGCCGGCTGCCGCGTTCGAGGATCACGACGGCCGCCACGAATCCTTTGGGCGTGGCGGCGGGGCCCATGATCGGCTCTACCAGCGTCAGCGCGCCGAACGCGGTATTGGCCAGGCAGCACGGCATGACCCATTCCCCGGCCCGCAGCTGGTTCACGCCCAGCGCGGCCAGCGTGTCGACGGCGGCCAGCGGCGTGGGCGTCGGGCCGAACCGGGCCGTGATGGTGCCGGCGGCATCGGCCAGCAAGACGGCGGATACGCCCTGCGCGGGGCCGATGATCGGCGACAGATCGCCGCTTGACGGCACCGTCGGCATCTCGGCCAGGCGCGGCACCGCAGCCTGCAACTGACGGTGCTGCGCGTCCACGTACAGGTCGATGACTTCGGCAAGCTTTTCGGCGTAGGCCCGATTCGAATCCAGCACAGTCGTGATGACCTGCGCCTTCTGTACCAGGTAGCCGGCAAAGAGCGCGTTGGAAAACCCGATCACCACGCTGGCCACGGCCAGTGCGATCAGCACGGTGAGCAAGCTTGTTTTGCGTCGTGTGGCCATCCCCGCCCTCACCTGTCCCTTTGATGCCTCATTCGGCCGCGCCGCCCGTGAACCAGCGTAGATAGGGGTTGTCCCGGCTGACTGCCGCCAGCCGGCCCGCGTTGCGCGCCCAGGCTTCGCGGTTGCCGTCGTACGCCGCCAGCGCGCTTTGATAGAACAGATCCAGCCCATCGCGTTCACGTTCGATGGCCTGCGCCAGGGCCGGATCCGATCCGGCCAGCGGAGCCGGGGTGCGCAGCGCCAGCAGCGCCGGCAGCGTGCGTGAGATTTCGCGCGGGCGCACCCAGGTGGCATATTCGATGGCCGGCCGGTCGTCGGACACGGCTGGCGTGGCCCCGGCGAAACGGGCCAGTCCCGCGCGGTCAGTCACCCAGGTGGCCAGCAAGGCGGCCGCCGAGCCGACGCCGACCTCGGCCAGCGCGGTGGCGACGGCCGGTGCGGCGTAGCGGTCGGCAATGCGCCGGGCATCGAGCGGCAGCGGATCCATCGACCCGACCAGCAGCATTTCGTGCAGCTCGGTCGTCCACAAGGACGCATGCGGGAACACGTTGATGAAGCTGGCCACCAGGGCCCGCGTGTCGTCCAGGTTCTGCGTGGGCAGCGGCAGCCACTGGGCGACGATGCCCTGCGGCTGCAAGCGCGTGGCGGCCAGCGCATAGAAGTCCTGCGAGTACAGGTTGACCACGCCGGCCGCCGAGGGCGGCGGCGGTTCGAGGGTGATGAGGTCGTAGCGTTCGGCGCTGCCCAGCAGTTCGCGGCGTCCGTCGCGCAGGCGCCGCTGCAGGCCGGGGTCTTGCGACGCGCCGTAGCTGCCGTGGAACAGCGGCGCGGCATGCAGTACCGCGGGCAACAGTTCGGCCACCACGCGGCGTTCCAGCCCGGGATAGCGCGACAAGGCGCCCGCCGTGATGCCGGTGCCATAGCCGATCACCAGGGCCGAGCGCGGTTCGCCGGCATGCACGATCAGCGGCAACAGGGCCTGCAGGCGCATGTAGCGCAGTGACGGCATGGCGTCGCCCGAATTGGACACCCCCTGGATATACAGGCGGCGAAAGCGTTGCGTGCCCTGCCCTTGCTCCACCACCGCCACCGTGCCGCCGTGGTTTTCCTCGTAGAACACCAGGTCGCCGCCTTGCGCGCCCGGCAGCAGGCGGGCCAGGTGCTGGATGGGGATTGCCGCGCCCAGGATCACCGCCGCGCCGGCCAGGGCCACGCCCAGGCCCTTGGTCATCGACGATGCCGGACGCGCCTGCCAGATGGCCGCCACGCCCACGACGCAGGCCACCACCGTCAGCAGCGCCAGGCTGCGCACCGTGCCCAGGTGGGGCAGCAAGACAAACCCGGTCAAGGCGGTGCCGGCGATGCCGCCCAGCGTGTTGCAGGCCAGCACCGCGCCAGCCCCCTGCCCGCGGCGCTGCGGCGGCACGGCCAGGCGCAGCACGGCGGGAAATGCCGCGCCCAGCAGCAAGGTGGGCAGCAGCACCACGGCGCCGGCTGCCACGGCAAAGCGCGCGCTCATGCCGGCCAGGGGGCTGCCCGTCCAACCCAGGATGGCCGCCTCGGCCACCCCCTGGGCACTGATGAGCCAGCGGCCCAACAAGGCGGTTTCGATCAGCGCCAGCAGGCCGGCCCCGGCGATCAGGAAGCCGAAGACGCGCCACGGGTCGCCCAGCGCGCGTTCCCAGCGGGCATACAGCGCGGCGCCGATCGTCAGCCCCGCCAGGTACACCGCCAGCACGATCGAGAACGCAAAGGCCCGGGTGCTCATGAATGGCACGACCATCTGCGACCAGAGCACTTCGTAGCCCATGGCCACGGCGCCCGCGACGGCGTACAGGCCCAGCGCGAGCCGGGCCTGGCGGGACAGGGCTTCCCGCGGGCCGTGCACGGGTGACGGCGCCGGCGCGTCGGCAGCGTGCGCATGGCGCCGGTCGAGCGCCCACGCGCCCGCAGCCGCCGCCAGGTTCAGGCAGGCCGCCGCCCAGGCGCTGCCGCGCACGCCCAGGGCCGGAATCAGGAAAAAAGCCGGTAACAGCGCGCCAATGATCGCGCCGCCCGTATTGGCGGCATAGAGCGTGGCGCCCGCGCGGCCGATGCGCGCGGCACCCGTGGCGCGCAGCAGCACGGGCAAGGTGCCGCCCATGAAAAACGGCGCGATGCCCACGATCACGACAATCGCCAGCCATGCCAGGCCGGGGCTGATCGCCTGGCCTTGCGCAAACGCCGCGGCGCCCTGCCCCAGCGCCAGCGTGACGCCGATGCCCAGCGCGGCAATCGCCCCTTCAATGGCCGCGTACAGCCGGAACGGGCGCGCACTGGCATCCGCCCGTCGGCCCAGTACCCAGCTGCCGGCCGCCAGGCCCAGGAAAAAGGCCCCCACCGCCACCGCAATCGCGTGCACCTCGACGCCGACGATCAGCGACAGTTGCTTGATCCACAGAATCTGGAAGACCAGCGCCGCGACCCCCGACAGGGCCAGCAAGGCGGCCGCGGGCCACAGGGCCGTGCCGGCCTGCGCGGCCTCGCCCCTGCCGTGAAGCGATGTCATCGGGCGCACAGAGGCTGTCATCGTCGGGTCCTTGTCCAGGGAAAGTCATTGCGCGGATGCGGCCGCACGCCGCATCCGCCCGTCACGCCTTACTTGCCTTGCTTCTTGGCCTGCTGCTCGAAGTACTCGTCGATCTGCTTGTCCACCGCCTTCTGCACCTGGTCGGTGCTGAAGCTGGGCGGATTCTGGCTGGGCGGCCATTCCACGAAGGTCTGCAGGAATTCGCCCGCCTTGGCCGAGCCGACGAAGGCCAGATAGGCGTTCTTGGTCAGCCAGTCGTTGTACTGATCGGACACGATATCGGCGCGCTCATAGGGGTCCATGCGCAGGTTGAACACCTTGGGTACCCGCAGGCAGACGAACGGCTCCTTCCACACCGCAAATCCGCCTGGCGCCTTCTGTTCGCAGAACACGACCTTCCAGTTGTCGAACCGCATCGCCACCAGCAGGCCGTCGTCGTTGAAGTAATAGAAGTCGTCGCGGGCGCTCTTGGGGTCCTTGCCCGTCAGGTACGCCAGCTGGTTGTAGCCGTCCAGGTGCACCTTGTAGTCGCGGTTGGCGCCGCCGGGCCGCCAGCCCTTGAGCAAGCGGTCTTTCACGCCGTCGTCCCCGGCCGCGGCCAGCAGGGTCGGAAACCAGTCCAGGCCTGAGACGATGTCGTTCTTGACCGTGCCGGGTTCGATGTGGCCCGGCCAGCGGATCATCGCCGGCACGCGGAAGGCGCCTTCCCAGTTCGAGTCTTTCTCGCTGCGGAACGGCGTGGTGGCGGCGTCGGGCCAACTGAACTGATTGGGCCCGTTGTCCGTCGTGTAGATCACGATGGTGTCCTTGGTGATGCCCAGGTCATCCAGTTTCTTCAACAGCTTGCCGACATCCTGGTCGTGTTCCCACATGCCGTCGGCGTAGTCATTGCCCGGCATGCCGCTCTTGCCCTGATGCTCTGGCCGGATGTGGGTGAACATGTGCATGCGCGTGGTGTTCATCCACACAAAGAACGGCTTGTCTTCCTTGCCGTGCTTGTCCAGATAGTCCAGCGCCGCGCCGACGGTTTCGTCGTCGATGGTCTCCATGCGCTTGGTGGTCAGGGCGCCGGTGTCCTCGATCTTGCCGTCGGCCGAGGCCCGGATCACGCCACGCGGCATGTATGCCTTGATGACGGGGTCTTTCGAGTCCTTGGGGAAATAAGGCCGTTCGGGTTCTTCCTCGGCATTCAGGTGGTAAAGATTGCCGAAGAAGACGTCAAAGCCGTGCTTGGTGGGCAGGTATTCGTCGCGGTCGCCCAGGTGGTTCTTGCCGAACTGGGCGGTGTTGTAGCCCTGCCCCTTCAGGGCGGTGGCAATGGTGATGTCGCGGTCCTGCAAGCCCACCGGCGCGCCCGGAATGCCCACCTTGGACAAGCCGGTGCGGCGGGCGGACTGCCCGGTGATGAACGTCGACCGCCCCGCCGTGCAGCTGTTTTCGGCGTAGTAGTCGGTGAAGATCGCGCCCTCGTTGGCAATGCGGTCGATGTTCGGCGTGCGGTAGCCGACCACGCCGCGCGTGTACGCACTGATATTGGCCTGGCCGACGTCATCGCCGAAGATGACGAGAATGTTCGGCTTCTTGCCGGATGCCTGCGCCGAGGGGCTGGACGGCTGCGCACTCTGGGCCTGCGCGTGTGCCCCTCCCATTACCGCAAGCCCGCTGGCGGCCACCAGCGCCGCTCCCAACCATCGTCTTGCTTTCATGACTGCTCTCCTCGCCCATAGGGGCCGTATGTACTCCCGGTACAGCTCGATCAAGGGGTGTCGAAGGCGTAGATGCGGCGCCATTCCGTTTTCATGTCCACGACCGTCCAGCCGCTGCGGCGCGCTTCGTCCAGCGCGCGGTCCAGCCGGCCGATGTCGGAATCGCGGTCGTAGGCCCATTCGCGCTGGGCATCGGTGTGGTGGACGATGCCGGCAAAGCGCTTGCCCGGGCCGGCGGCGGTCCACTGCAGCATCTGCAGGTCGCCGTCCGAATTGCCGAACGCCAGCAGCGGGCGCCGGCCGATGTAGCGCTGGATGGCTACCGGTTTGCCGGGGCCGTCGTCGTTGAATTCCAGCTTGCCCTGGCGCCACAGCACGGGCTGGCCGCCGCGCTGCTCGAAGGTGGTGACGAAGCTGCTGCCGATGACTTGTTCGGGGGGTATGCCGTAGGCGGCCTGGGCCCAGGGGCGCATGAATTCCGTCTCGCCGCCGGACACGATGTAGGTCTTGAAGCCATGCGCGCGCAGGTAATCCAGCAATTCGCGCATCGGCGCATAGGTCATCGCGGTATAGGGCTGATTGAAACGCGGGTGCCGCGTGGTGGCCGTCCACTGGGTGACGCTTTGGGTGAAGTCGTCGACGCTCATCTGCGTGTGGGTGGCGCCGATGATCTTGAACAGGCCCGCCTGGCCCGACTTGGCCAGCGCGGCCTTGTCGCCTTCGATGGCTGCCTTGAACGGCTGGCGGGTCGCCCATTCGGGGTGCTGCGGCGCCATGGCCTTGATGCGGTCCAGGGCGAACAGCACCTGGAAGTACAAGGGCTGCTCGGACCACAGCGTGCCGTCGTTGTCGAACACGGCAATGCGCGCGTCGGTCGCCACGAAGTCCGGGCTGCCCGGCTGCGTCACGGCCTGCACGAAGTCGAGGATGGCGGTGCGCGACGGCCCCTCGTTCCAGGAAGGCAATGCCGCCGCGGGCGTAACCGCTTTCTGGGGCGACGCGCAGGCGGCCAGCAGCAGCATCGCAGCGATGCCCGCCCATTGCGCCGCCCAGCGCCGCACCCGCTGTCCAAGGATCGCTTGCATCATGCACTCCCCTGCGCCCCGGGGCGCGGTCGTCGTTCATCGGGCGCCTGCGGATTCAACGCGCCAGGCAAGGAATACGGGGCGAGCGGCGCGCGCCGGGTTCGCCAGGTGTGCCGCCATGCGCGGGATGCCTGGCCCAGCGTCTGGCGCCACGCCGTGCCCGCGGGTGGTGCGCCATAGGCGCTGCGCAACACGTCGGCTGCGATACGGCGCGCGTCGTCGCCCAACGGCGCCACGCCAGTGCGCAAGTCGTGCGCGCCGGCCGCCAGGCGCAGCCAGCGATAGAAGGCGGTCAAAGAGGCGGTCTGGGAAGCCGTCTTGAAAACGGTCTGGCCGCGCGCCTCGCGCTGCCAGGCGCGCCAATGCCAGGCTTCGCTTGCGCGTCTTGCCGCCAGCGCGTGTTCGGTACGCTGGCGCAATCGGCGGCCCAGTGCCCGCCAGCGCGGCCCGGTCAGCCACGCCACGGCAATGGCCGCCAGCAGCGCCGCGCCCCATTGCATCCAGGCGGCGGGAATCACCCAGCGCAGGCCATGGCGCAGATGGGCCAGGTCATCGGCCAACGAGAAAGGCGGCGTGGCTTTCGGCGCGGCGGCGACCGTGAATTCGCGGCCAGGCAGTTCCGCCTGCGCCGGCTGGCCGGTGGCCTCGTCGCGCCACCGCACGGTGATCGCCGGCAGGCGGTAGGAACCGGCCTGCTGCGCCACGTAATCGGCGCGGTCGATGCGCTGCCCGCCCACGAATTGGCCGCGGCCGTCGTTCAGCGGCGTCACCTGGGGTTCAAGCGGATAGCGTGTGAATCCCGGCACGTCGGGCATGACGGTCGCGGGCAGCATCAGCGCGGGTACGCCGGGCGCGCGCTGGGTGATGGTCCGCGTGATGCGGCCGCCGACCACCAGCGGATCGGGCGCCAGCGAAAAGTCTTGCGTTACCGCCAGCTGGGTCGATACCAGGCCGGGCGCTTCGGTCGCGGCTGGCGCGGCCACGGCAAACGTCAGGGGTTGGCTCGTTCCTGACGCGATGTCGTTGTGCGGCCCGACCTGCGCGGTCACCGCCAGCGCGGGCACCTGCACGGCGCCCGCGGCCGTGGGGCTCAGCAGATAGGTGTAGCGCAGCCCGCTGTAGGCCACGCCGTCGATGTTGTCGCGCCGCAGTTCGCCCTGCCCCGTCGGCGGCGTGACCGCGATGCCCGGCAGGTCCAGCGCGGGCAATTGCGGCGGTTGCGTGAACCAGGTGGGCGTCATGACGTCCAGGTGCAGCTGCAGCGTCGTGCCGATGCGCACCTGGGCCGGCGCTTGCAGGCTGGCGGTGACGCGCAAGGCGGGCGCGGGCTGGGGTTGGGGCTGGCGTTGGGATTGGGCAAGCGCGGCTTGGGCGAACGCCAAGCCGGATAGCGCCAGCGCCAGGAAGCACGCCAGGTTGCGCCACGGCCCAGGTCTGCGCCAGGTCGTCATGGGCGCACCCCTGCGGCGTTTGTCGGGGCCTTGGTGGCGGAATTCGTGGCGGAATTCGCGGCGGCATCTTCCACCGCAAACCGGCCACGCAGGAAGCGGGCCGGCGACAGCGTCAGGTTGTTCAGCCATTGTTCTTCCGAGGCCGCCTGCGCCACGGGCGCGGCGGTCTTCTGGCCCTGCCTGGCAGACTGGTCGGCGATGGTCTGGTCGGGCCGCTCGGCGACATCCCCTTGAGCCTCCTGAGTCATCGCCGCCAGCAGTCGCTGGACGATGCCGCGGTTCACCACGGCGGCATCCCAGCCCGGCGCCAGGGCCAATGCCCGGTCGTAGGCGGCCAGCGCCGCGTCGTACTGGCGCAGCCGCGTCTGCGTGTTGCCGACGTAGAACCGGCCTTCGGCGCTATCCACCTTGGAAAACGCGGCGAGCGCGGTGGGGTAGTCCCCCGCCTGGTACGCGGCCCGGCCTTTCCAGTACGGGTCCTGGAAGCGCTGCGCGGCCTCGTCGTAATGGCCTTGGTCGAATGCCAGGCGGCCT
This sequence comes from Achromobacter deleyi, assembly GCF_902859705.1. Taxonomy (GTDB): domain Bacteria; phylum Pseudomonadota; class Gammaproteobacteria; order Burkholderiales; family Burkholderiaceae_B; genus Achromobacter; species Achromobacter deleyi. The sequence continues at coordinate 242,348 of NZ_CADIJO010000009.1, forward strand.
TGCTGGTCCGCGGTCAGGAAGGCATCGGCCAGCGGATTGGCGCGCGTGTCCGCAGGCGCGCCCAGCGAGACGGCCAGCACAACAGCGGCCGTCCAGCCGACATTCCAGCCGCGCCGCACCGCCAGCAGCGCCAGCAGGGCCAGCGGCCAGCACAGCCAATAGCCCGCGTCGCGCCAGTGAATGGCGCCCGAGCGGACGTCTTGCACCGCCTGGAAATGCTGCTGGGCGTGCAGCGAAATCCAGTCCAGGTCGTCGGGGCTGCGCGTCAGGCTGCCCAGCGGCGCACCCGCGGCGCTGGCCAAGCCCCGCAGCGCAGCCTGGTCCAGGCCGGTCTGCCCCACCGCCATCACCAGCACCTGCAGATCCTCCGCCTGCTGCGCGCGCTGGCGCACCGCGCCGAACCGGCTGGCATCCGCCCCGTCGGTCAGCAACAGCAACGTGCCGCCCGCCCGTTCAGCCGCCAGCACTTGCGCCGCCAGGCCAATGGCGCCGGCCGCATCCCTGCCCTGCGGCCCGATCAGGTCCGACGCCAGCGCCTGCGCAAACAGGTCCAGCAGATGCGTGTCGTCCGTGGGGGGCAAGACCAGGTGGCTACTGCCGGCATAGGCGATCAGGCCGGTCTTGGCGCCCGCGCGCCGGGCCGCCAGGTCGCGCACCAGGTGCTTGGCCGCTTCCAGCCGCGACGGCGGTACATCAGAACCATCCATGGACGGCCCCAAGGCCACCGCGACGATCAGCGGCGCCACGTTGTCCAGGAAATCGGGCTGGTCCCGCTGCCACGCCGGCCCGGCCGCGGCCAGTGATCCCACGGCCAGGAGGGCGGCCAAAGCATCGATCGGCCGCGGCCCGCGGCTGCCCGGCGTACGCACGAGCAGGTACGGCAACAGCGCGGGCGCGATCCGGCTGCCCCGGCCGGCGGCCACCCGGTCGCCGCGGCCGGACCACCCTGCCAGCGCGGCCGCCAGCAGGCCCAGCAGCCACCACGGGCGCAGGAAATGAAAGGCGCTCAGGTCGACGTCCATGAGGCCTCCTCGTTGCGTACGCGCCGGTCGGCGCGCGGCCGTTGGCCCGCCAGCGCGGCAATGCCGTGCCAGGCCGTCAACAGGCACAGCGCCAGGCCAAGCGGCAACCAGAAATAGTCGCGCTTGGGCTGGTGCCGCAGCGTGTTGACCTCCTGCGGGGTGATGCGGTCCAGCGTGGCGTACACCGCTTGCAGGCTGGCCAGGTCCTCTGCCTGGAAGAATTGCCCGCCGGTCGCCCGGGCGATGCCTTGCAGCACGTTGAAATCAGCCCGATCTTCGCCGGTGGCAGCCGGGTCGCCGATGCCGATGGTGTGCACCGTGATGTGGTGCGTCTTGGCCAGGGCCGCCGCGCGCGCGGGCGGCACGGCGCTGCCGGTGTCGTTGCCGTCGGTCAGCAGGATCAGCACCTTGTCCCGCTCCTTGGCCGCGTCCAGCATGCGGATGCCCAGCCCGATGGCATCGCCCAGCGCCGTGTTGGGCCCGGCCATGCCGACCTCGGTGCGGTCCAGCAGCAGGCGCAGCGCAACGTGGTCTTCGGTCAACGGCGCTTGCGGATAGGCGCCCGTGCCGAACACGATCAGCCCCAGCCGGTCGTTCGCGCGTTTGTCGATGAAGTCGGCCACCACCGCCTTGACCGCTCGCCAGCGGCTCTGCGGCTGCCCCTGCGGGTCGTGAAAATCGGCGGTGTCCATCGACTGCGAGATATCGACAGCCAGCAGCACGTCGCGCACCGCCTGCGTGTGCGTCAGCGGCGGCTCGACCCACTGCGGCCGCGCCAGCGCCAGCACCAGCAGCAGCCACACGGCCACGTTCAGCCATAGCTGGCCGCGCCGGATGCGCACGCCGGGGCGCGACGGCGTCTGGCCGGTGAGCGCGGCGACGGTATCGAAGAACGGCACGCGCAGCGCGCTGCGGGGCTGCACGTAGACCGGCAGCCAGCGATAGGCGGCCAGCGCCAGAGGCGCCGCGGCGAGCAGCCAGGGGTAATCAAGGCGCCACATGGTGATTCACCATCCAGGCGCGACAGGACTGGATCAACTGCGTCAGGGCGGCGCGGTCCAACTGGCGCACGGCCTCGTCCGGCGCATAGGCCAATTGGGTCAGCAACTGCGGCGCATCGCCCGGAAAGCGCTGCCCTGCGCTGCGTTCCAGGTACGCAAGCCAGGCTGCGCCGGCCAGCGGCGCGACCTGGGCGCGCGCCGTGGCGGGCTGCGCGGCCAGCGCCGTGCGCTTGAGCAAGGCCG